>NZ_JBBHZN010000002.1:0-563494 GCF_049843595.1 Hydrogenophaga sp. R2 | reverse complement strand
CGGCGACAACGTGTCGATCACCGTCAAGCTGATCGCCCCGATCGCCATGGAAGAAGGCCTGCGCTTTGCCATCCGCGAAGGCGGCCGCACCGTCGGCGCCGGCGTCGTGGCCAAGATCATCGAGTAATCCGGATCATTCAAGGAACTCCCATGTCCACCAAGCAAAAGATCCGCATCCGCCTCAAGGCGTTTGATTACAAGCTGATCGACACCTCGGCCGCCGAGATCGTCGACACCGCCAAGCGCACCGGCGCCATCGTCAAGGGCCCCGTGCCCCTGCCGACCCGCATGAAGCGCTTCGACATCCTGCGTTCGCCGCACGTCAACAAGACCAGCCGCGACCAGCTCGAGATCCGCACCCACCAGCGTCTGATGGACATCGTCGATCCGACCGACAAGACGGTGGACGCGCTCATGAAGCTGGACCTCCCGGCCGGCGTGGACGTCGAGATCAAGCTGCAGTGATGCCGCAGCGTCGGCGCCCTTGAGGCGCTGGCGCTTGCATGAACAAGGCCCGCCGGATATACTGGCGGGCTTTCCAGCTTTTGCTGGAATGGGTTTGCTCGAGCGGATGGCGCCGGTCACGGCCGAAGTCACCGTTTCATCAACGCAGCCGCCGGCAACGGCACTGCACATCAGCCCCGGCCAATTGAAGTCGGGAACGGAGAAAACAATGAGTCTTAGCAACTCCCTCGGGTTGTTGGGTCGCAAGGTGGGCATGATGCGCCTGTTCACCGATGACGGGGACGCAGTGCCTGTCACGGTGGTCGACGTGTCCAACAACCGTGTGACGCAAGTCAAAACCGACGCGAACGACGGCTACGTCGCTCTGCAGGTCACCTTCGGCAAGCGCCGCGCCTCCCGCGTGACCAAGCCCGAAGCCGGTCACCTGGCCAAGGCCGGTGTCGAAGCCGGTGAAATCATCAAGGAATTCCGCGTTGCCGCCGACGTGGCTGGTCAATACCAGCCGGGCGCCGTCGTGGCTCCTGCTTCCATCTTTGCCGCCGGCCAGAAGGTCGACGTGCAGGGCACCTCGATCGGTAAAGGCTACGCCGGCACCATCAAGCGCCACAACTTCAGCTCGCAGCGCGCCTCGCACGGCAACAGCCGTTCGCACAACGTGCCGGGCTCCATCTCCATGGCCCAGGATCCGGGCCGTGTGTTCCCGGGCAAGAAGATGACCGGCCACATGGGCGACGTGACCAAGACCATCCAGAACCTGGACATCGTCCGCGTGGACGAGGCCCGTGGCCTGCTGATGATCCGTGGCGCCGTGCCGGGTGCCAACGGCGGTTTCGTGACCGTCCGTCCCGCCATCAAGGCCAGCGCGGCCAAAGGAGCGAACTGATGCAAGTCGAACTCCTGAACGACCAGGGCCAGGCTGCATCCAACGTGGATGTGCCCGAGACCGTGTTTGGTCGTGACTACAACGAAGCCCTGATCCACCAGCTCGTGGTGGCCTACCAGGCGAACGCCCGTCAAGGTACGCGTGCACAAAAAGACCGTCAGATGGTCAAGCACTCGACCAAGAAGCCGTTCAAGCAGAAGGGCACCGGCCGCGCTCGCGCCGGTATGACGTCTTCCCCGCTGTGGCGCGGAGGCGGTCGCATCTTCCCGAACAGCCCTGACGAGAACTTCACCCAGAAGCTCAACAAGAAGATGTACCGCGCCGGCATGGCCTCCATCTTCTCGCAGCTGGTCCGTGAAGGCCGTCTGGCCGTGGTCGAGTCGATCAAGGTCGATTCGCCCAAGACCAAGCAGCTGGCCGACAAGTTCAAGGCCATGAACCTCAAGTCGGTCCTGGTGATCGCCGACGAGGTGGACGAGAACCTGTACCTGGCTTCGCGCAACCTGCCCAACGTGCTGGTGGTCGAGCCGCGTTACGCCGATCCGCTGTCGCTGGTGCACTACAAGAAGGTGATCGTCACCAAGGCGGCGATCGACCAGCTCAAGGAGATGTTCGCATGAGCACCGCACAATTCGACGAAGGCCGCCTGATGCAGGTCCTCGTGGCACCCATCGTGTCCGAGAAAGCCACCCAGGTCGCCGAGAAAACCAACGCCGTGCTGTTCAAGGTGCTGCGCGACGCCACCAAGCCCGAGATCAAGGCCGCCGTTGAGCTGATGTTCAAGGTCCAGGTCAAGGGTGTGTCCGTCGTCAACCAGAAGGGCAAGACCAAGCGCTTCGGCAAGACCGTGGGTCGCCGCGATCACGTTCGCAAGGCCTACGTGACGCTGCAGCCCGGTCAGGAACTGAACTTTGGCGGGGAGGCTGCGTAATCATGGCTGTCATCAAGATGAAACCGACTTCGCCAGGCCGTCGCGGCATGGTGAAGGTCACGCGTGACCACCTGCACAAGGGTGAAGGTTACGCCCCCCTGCTGGAACCCCAGTTCCAGAAGGCCGGCCGCAACAACAACGGCCACATCACCACCCGTCACAAGGGCGGTGGTCACAAGCACCACTACCGTGTGGTCGACTTCCGTCGCAACAAGGACAACATCCCTGCGAAGGTCGAGCGCATCGAGTACGACCCCAACCGCACCGCGCACATCGCGCTGCTGTGCTACGCCGACGGCGAGCGCCGCTACATCATCGCCCCGCGTGGCGTTGAGGTGGGCGCCACCCTGCTGTCGGGCTCGGAGTCGCCGATCCGCGTGGGCAACACCCTGCCGATCCGCAACATCCCGGTGGGTTCGACCATCCACTGCATCGAGCTGCAGGTCGGCAAGGGCGCCCAGATCGCCCGTTCCGCCGGCGCTTCGGCTGTGCTGCTGGCCCGCGAAGGCATCTACGCCCAGGTCCGGATGCGTTCCGGCGAAGTGCGCAAGATCCACGTGGACTGCCGCGCCACCATCGGCGAGGTGTCGAACACCGAGCACAGCCTGCGCCAGATCGGCAAGGCCGGTGTGAAGCGCCACATGGGCATCCGCCCGACCGTCCGTGGTACCGCGATGAACCCGATCGACCACCCGCACGGTGGTGGCGAGGGCAAGACCGGCGAAGGCCGCGCTCCGGTGGATCCGTGGGGCAACCTGACCAAGGGTTACCGCACCCGCAACAACCGCCGCACGCAGTCGATGATCGTCTCGCGTCGCAAGAAGTAAGGGGTTGACAACATGACTCGTTCGCTCAAAAAAGGTCCGTTTGTCGACCACCATCTGCTGGCCAAGGTTGAAAAAGCCGTGGCCACCAAGGACAAGAAGCCGGTGAAGACCTGGTCGCGCCGCTCCATGATCCTGCCCGAGTTCATCGGTCTGACCATTGCCGTGCACAACGGCAAGCAGCACGTGCCGGTCTACATCACCGACCAGATGGTCGGCCACAAGCTCGGCGAGTTCTCGCTGACGCGGACCTTCAAAGGTCACCCGGCCGACAAGAAAGCCAAGAAGTAAGGATCAACCATGACTACTGAAACCCGCTGTGTCGTCCGCGGCGTGCGCCTGTCGGTGGACAAGGGCCGTCTCGTGGCTGACCTGATTCGCGGCAAGAAGGTCGACCAGGCCCTCAACATCCTGATGTTCACGCAGAAGAAAGCGGCCGGCATCGTGAAGAAGGCCCTGGAGTCCGCCATCGCCAACGCTGAACACAACGACGGCGCCGACATCGACGAGCTGAAGGTCAAGACCATCTACGTCGAGCAAGGCACCACGCTCAAGCGTTTCTCGGCCCGCGCCAAAGGCCGCGGCAACCGCATCAGCAAACCCACGTGTCACATCTACGTGACGGTCGGCAACTGAGAGGCACTGGAACATGGGACAAAAAATCAACCCGACCGGCTTCCGCCTGGCCGTTTCGCGCAACTGGGCCAGCCGTTGGTACGCCAGCAACCGTGACTTCGCCGGCATGCTGGCCGAAGACATCAAGGTTCGCGAGTACCTCAAGGCCAAGCTGAAGAACGCCGCTGTGTCGCGCGTGGTCATCGAGCGCCCCGCCAAGAACGCCCGCATCACCATCTACTCGGCACGTCCGGGCGTGGTCATCGGCAAGAAGGGCGAGGACATCGAGAAGCTGAAGAAAGACCTGGCCGCCAAACTGGGCGTGCCGGTGGCCGTCAACATCGAGGAAGTGCGCAAGCCCGAGATCGATGCCAAGCTGATCGCCGACTCCATCACCCAGCAGCTCGAGAAGCGCATCATGTTCCGCCGCGCCATGAAGCGCGCGATGCAGAACGCCATGCGCCTGGGCGCCCAGGGCATCAAGATCATGTCGTCCGGTCGCCTGAACGGCATCGAGATCGCCCGCTGCGAGTGGTACCGCGAAGGTCGCGTGCCGCTTCACACCCTGCGCGCCGACATCGACTACGGCACCTCCGAAGCCAAGACCACCTACGGTGTGATCGGCGTGAAGGTGTGGGTCTACAAGGGTGACACCCTGGGCCGCAACGATCTGCCGGCCGTGGAGACCCCTCGCCCCGAGGAAGAGCGTCGCCCGCGTGGCCCGCGCCGTGACCGTGCCGAGCGTCCTGCCGGCCCGGCCGCCCGCGCCGCCGTGCGCCGTCCTGGCGCCAATGCCGCCCCGGCCGATGGCAGCGACAAGCCTGCCGAAGCCACGGGTGCCGACAGCAAACCCGCCGTTAAGCGCGTTCGTAAAGACGCACCCGCATCTGCAGCTGCGGACGGCAAAGGAGAATAAACATGTTGCAACCTGCCCGTCGCAAGTACCGCAAAGAGCAGAAAGGCCGCAACACCGGCGTCGCCACCAGTGGCGCGACCGTGGCCTTCGGCGATTTCGGTCTGAAGTCCACCGACCGCGGCCGTCTGACGGCCCGCCAGATCGAAGCCGCACGCCGTGCGATTTCCCGTCACGTCAAGCGTGGCGGCCGCATCTGGATCCGCGTGTTCCCGGACAAGCCGATCTCCAACAAGCCTGCCGAAGTCCGTATGGGCAACGGCAAGGGCTCGGTGGAGTACTACGTGGCCGAGATCCAGCCCGGCAAGGTGCTGTACGAGATCGTCGGTGTGCCCGAGCAGCTGGCCCGTGAGGCGTTCCAGCTGGCCGCTGCCAAACTTCCGCTGCGCACCACCTTCGTGACGCGCATGCTGGGTCAGTGATTCAGGAGAACATGAGATGAAAGCTGCTGAACTGCGCCAGAAGGATGTGGCCGGCCTCGAAGCCGAAGTGAAGAGCCTGCAGAAGGCCCATTTCGGCCTGCGCATGCAGAAGGCCACCCAACAACTCAACAACACCGCCACGCTGGGCGACACCCGTCGCGCCATTGCTCGTGCCAAGACCATCCTGGCCGAGAAACAGCGTGCGGCTGCCAAATAAAGGAGCGAATCCATGACGGAAGCCAAACCCGCCCTGAAGCGCACCTTGATCGGCAAGGTGGTGAGCGACAAGCGCGCCAAGACCGTGACGGTCCTGGTCGAGCGTCGCGTGAAGCACGAGCTCTACGACAAGATCGTGGCCAAGTCCAGCAAGTACCACGCCCATGACGAAAAGGGCGAGTACAAGATGGGTGACGTGATCGAGATCACCGAGAGCCGTCCGCTGTCCAAGACCAAGAACTGGGTGGCCACCCGCCTGGTTCAAAAGGCTGCCCTGGTGTAAGCCTGTTGATCGCTGCCCGCAGCGTTCGATCGAAAAGCGACCGACAATCCGGTCGCTTTTTTTATGGGTCGCGAATCGGTCGCTGCACCCGTCCATAACCCCGAGGAGAACCCGCATGATCCAAGTTGGTGACCAGCTGCCCGCCGCCACCCTGATGGAGTACATCGAAGTCGAAGGCAACGGCTGCAGCATCGGCCCGAACCCGGTCGATGTGCACAAGGCCGCCGCCGGCAAGACCATTGCCCTGTTTGCGCTGCCCGGCGCCTTCACGCCCACCTGCTCGGCCAAGCATGTGCCGGGTTATGTGGAGCACTTCGACGCCTTCAAGGCCGCCGGTGTGGACGAGATCTGGTGCGTGAGCGTGAACGACGCCTTCGTCATGGGCGCCTGGGCCCGCGATCAGAAGACCGGCGCCAAGGTGCGCATGCTGGGTGACGGCAGCGCCGAGTTCAGCAAGGGCACCGGCCTGACGCTGGACCTGACCGCCCGCGGCATGGGCCTGCGCAGCAACCGCTACTCCATGCTGGTCAAGGACGGTGTGGTCAAGAGCCTGAACATCGAAGCGCCGGGCAAGTTCGAGGTGAGCGACGCCGCCACGCTGCTGGCCCAGGCCAAGTCCCTGTAAGCAGAGCCGCGGCCCCACTAAAAAGGCCATCCGGGCTGACCCGGGTGGCCTTTGTCACGTCAGAGATCGGCCTTGAGGTAATGGGCGCCCGGGATGGGGTTGTGGTAGTAGGGTGCCACCTCCACGAACCCCGCTTCCTGGTAGAGCGCCCGTGCGGCTTCCATGTCGCTCAGGGTGTCGAGCAGGATGGTGGTGTAGCCCGCCAGCTGACCCAGGGTCATGATGCGCTCGACCAGCAGCCGGCCCAGACCGAAGCCTCGGAAGGCGCGGCGCACGAAGAGGCGCTTCATCTCGCACGCGTCGAGGTGGTCGGTGTTGAGCAGGGGGCGAAGGGCACAGCAGCCCGCCGGCTGGCCGTCCACCGTGGCCAGCAGCAGCGCGCCTGCGGGTGGCGCATAGTCGCCGGGCAGGGCGGCCAGTTCATCCGCAAACCCCTGAAAACACAGATCGATGCCGATGTCGGTCTGGTAGTCGGCAAACAGCTCGCGGATGGCCGCGATGTCGGCAGCGCCCTCGGCCAGGCGGATGTCGATCAGGGGAACGGACGGGTCGGTCATCGAAAGCAGGGGCTCGCAGGGGCGGGACGGACGGTCAATATACGCCAGCCCCGCTGCCGGACAGCCCGAACACCCAGACCACCACGGCGGCCGACGCCACCAGCAGCACCAGGGCCAGCACACGGCTGAGGGCATCGTCCCGGCTGGCCGGTGCGGGCTCGGGCAGCAGCTTGTCGCCGGTGACCATGGGCGTCACCAGCGGCGGATGACCCCGCAGGCGGTAGGCCACCAGCGCACCGATGTGCAGCACCACCAGTCCCAACACCAGCCATTGCCCCACCGACTTGTGCCAGCGGGTGGCGGTCGACACCCACTCGCCACCCACCAGAGGCACCAGCGGGCCGAAGAAGGCGATCTCGTCATCGGTCATCAGACCGCTGCCGACCTGGGTGGCCAGCACCAGCAGCATGGCCCAGACCGACAGGGCACCGAGCGGGCTGTGGCCCACGCGGTGCAGCGCTGGCGACCGGCCCTGCAGATAGGCCAGCAGCGACGACGGTCCGTACACAAAGCGCACAAACCGGGACCAGTGTCCGCCGACCAGGCCCCAGATCAGGCGCCACAGCAGCAGCGCCAGCACGGCCTGACCGAAGCGCAGATGCCAGTTCATGGCGTTGCCCCCGATCTGACCGGTGACCAGCAGGCCCAGCACCGCCAGCGCCAGGGACCAGTGGAACAGCCGGGTCGGCAGGTCCCAGACACGAACTCGATGCATGCTCAGCTCCTGTAAAGCCCGAAGAAAACCGAAGGACAAGCGGCCCTGCGGCCAGCGGTCATGTGCAGGGTGTTTAATCTGCCACAGCGGTCGACCACGGTGGCGCCCGCTTCCCCACAGGAGTTTCCATGAAGAAAGCCCTCAGCATTGCACTGGCTGCTGTTGCCCTCGCATCGGCCGCGCCCGCCATGGCCCAGTTCCAGAAGCCCGAAGACGCGGTCAAGTACCGCAAGGGCGCCTTCACCGTGATGGCAGCGCACTTCAGCCGCATCGGTGCCATGGCCAACGGCCGCGTGCCCTTTGACGCCAAGGTGGCGGCCGACAACGCGGCGCTGGTGGAGACGATGTCCAAGCTGCCGTGGGACGCCTTCGGCCCCGGCACCGACAAGGGCGATACCCGTGCGCTGCCGGCCATCTGGACCGAGCAGGCCCAGTTCAAGGCGGGCGCCGACAAGTTCCAGGCCGAGGCTGCCAAGCTCAATGCCGCCGCCAAGACCGGCAACCTCGATGCCATCAAGACCGCCTTCGGCGCGGTGGGCCAGAGCTGCAAGGCCTGCCACGACAACTACCGCAAGGACTGACGGGCCCGGCTGGCCGACCTCACGCGGCCAGCAGCTTCTCGATCAGCTGGTGCAGGGCCTCGAACGAGGGCTCGCCCACGTAACGTTTGACGATCTGGCCCTTCTTGTCGACCAGGTAGGTGGTCGGGGTCAGCTTCACGTCGCCCCAGGCCTGGGCGATCTCGCCGGTGTTGTCCAGTGCCACCTTGAACGGCAGCTGGCGCGACTGGGCAAAGTTCTGCACCCAGGCCGGCGGGTCGTAGCTCATGGCCACGGCCACGGTGTCGTAGCCGCGCGCCTGGTACTTGTTGTAAGTGGCCACCAGCTCGGGCATCTCCTTGACGCAGGACACGCAGGTGGTGGCCCAGAAATTCACCAGCGTGACCTTGCCCACCATGTCGGCGGTGCGCATCTGGCTGCCATCGAGCAGCACGAAGGTCGACGGCGGGGCCGGATCGCCACTGCTGCAGCCGGTCAGACCCAGCAGGCCGGCGGCACCGGCCAGGCCGACCGCACCGGTGCCACCCAGGAAACGGCGGCGGGATGCGAGCGGCAGCGAGAGGGGGTGTTCGGCGGGAAGACGCGAGGTTGTCATGGGATGCTCCGGGGGCTACATTGACCGCTGGTCGTCGATTCGTCACTGTCAGGAGGAACCCATGCAGCGCCGTCAGTTTACCCAGCACGCTTCCGTCGGCCTCCTGTTGTGGGCAGTCCAGCAGCAGGCCTGGGCACTGTCGCTCTCCGACATCAGCAACCAGGACGCCGCGCAGGGCATCAAGGTGGCGCTGGAGAAGGGCGCTACGGCGGCCGTGGCGCTGCTGGGCCGACCGGATGGATTCCTGGGCAATCCGAAAGTTCGGATTCCCTTGCCGGGCTATCTGGAGGACGCGGCCAAGCTCATGAAGTTCACCGGCCAGGGCCCCAAGGTGGACGAACTGGTGACCAGCATGAACCGCGCCGCCGAGGCCGCGGTGCCGATGGGGCGTGACCTGCTGGTGGGCGCGGTCAAGTCCATGACGGTGACCGATGCCAAGAACATCCTCACCGGCGGTGACGATTCGGTCACCCGGTTCTTTGCCGACCGCACCCGCGTACCCCTGGGCGACAAGTTCCTGCCGGTGGTGACCCGGGCCACCGAGAAGGTGGGTCTGGCCCAGCGCTACAACGATGTGGCGGGCAAGGCCGCCGGCATGGGGCTGGTGAAGAAGGAAGACGCCAACATCCAGCGCTACGTCACCGGCAAGTCGCTCGACGGCCTCTACACCATCATCGGCGAGGAGGAGCGCAAGATCCGGCAGGACCCGGTGGGCAGTGGCAGCGCGGTGCTGTCCAAGGTGTTCGGCGCCCTGCGCTGAGCGATCACCTCAGCGCAGCCGGCGTCGGGCCTCGGCCAGGCGGGCGTCCAGGTACTCGCCGTAGAAGTCGGGCACCGCCACGCCCACCAGGCGCTCGGCCAGTTCACGCCCGTCCGGCCCGAAGAACAGCACCGTGGGCGTGAAACGCGCCTTCCACGCGGTGGCCATGTTGGCCGGTGTGCTGGTCTCGCCGGCAAATCCCTGCAGCACCGATTGCCGGTCCCGCACATCGATCTCCACCGCCACCACCTCGCCCCGCTTCAGCATGGGTCCCAGGTGGCTGTTGCGCACCACCTCGCAGTACACGCAGCCGGCCAGGCTGGTCATGACCACCAGCGGCTCACCGCGCTGGGCCGCGGCCTGTGCGGCGCCGCGCAGCGAGCGGGGGACGGGCAGGTGCTGGCCTGCCATTCAGATGGCGCCTTTCTCGCGCAGCGCGGCCACGTCCTGTGCGCTCATGCCCAGCCAGTCGGCCAGCACCGCCTCGGTGTGCTGACCCAGCAGGGGCGGCGGCAGGTCGGTGCGCACCGGTGTGGCACTGAGCTTGAGGGGGCTGGCCACCAGGGCCACCGGTGTGGCACTCAGCGGGTGCTGCCACTCGTGCACCATGCCCCGGTGCAGCACGTGCGGGTCGGCAAACACCTCGGCCAGGTTGTTGATCGGGCCGCAGGGCACCTTGGCCGCTTCCAGCGCGGACAGCCAGTCGTGTTTGCGCCGTGTCTTCATGATGGATTCCAGCAGGGGCACCAGCACCTCGCGGTGGCGCACCCGGTTCTGGTTGCGGGCATAGCGCTCGTCGGCCGCGATGTCGGGCCGCCCCGCCACGTCGCAGAACTTAGCGAACTGCCCGTCGTTGCCCACCGCCAGGATGATGTGCTGCGGCCGGCCCTGTTCGTCGGGCGCCACCTCGAACACCTGGTAGGGGACGATGTTGGCGTGGGCATTGCCCGCGCGCCCGGGCACCTTGCCTTCCTCGCGGCCACGCACCAGGTAGTTGGCGCCCAGGTTGGCCAGCATGGCGACCTGGGTGTCGAGCAGGGCCATGTCGATGTGCTGGCCTTCGCCGGTGCGTTCGGCATGGCGCAGCGCGGCCTGGATGGCCACCGTCGCATACAGGCCGGTGAACAGGTCGGCCACCGCCACGCCCACCTTCTGCGGGCCGCCACCGGGCAGGTCGTCGCGTTCGCCGGTGACGCTCATCAGCCCGCCCATGCCCTGCACCGCGTAGTCGTAACCCGCACGATCGGCATAGGGCCCGGTCTGGCCGAAGCCGGTGATGGAGCAGTACACCAGCCGGGGGTTGATGGCACGCAGGCTCTCGAAGTCCAGCCCGTAGCGGGCCATGTCGCCGACCTTGTAGTTCTCCACGAACACGTGGGCATAGCGGGCCAGGTCGCGGATCAGGGCTTGTCCGGCGGGGGTGGCGATGTCGCAGGTGATGGAGCGCTTGTTGCGGTTGGCGCCCAGGTAGTAGGCGGCCTCTGCCGTGTCCTGTCCGTCCGCACCGCGCAGGAAGGGCGGTCCCCAGCCCCGGGTGTCGTCGCCACCGGGATGGCGTTCGCCGGGCGGGCGCTCGACCTTGATGACGTCGGCCCCCAGGTCGGCCAGCGTCTGGGTGCACCAGGGGCCCGCGAGCACGCGGGAGCAATCGAGTATGCGGATACCATCCAGAGCATTCATGCGGTCATTGTGCGCGAGTGCCGGGCCGCCCGCCTCTCCGATCGACCATCCCCATGTCCTTCCGCCCTTCGCGCGTCACCCCGGCGACGCTGCCCGCCCTGGTGCTGGCGGCGCTGCTGCTGTCAGCCTGCAGCCCCACCTTCAACTGGCGCACCGTGCGTCCCGACGGCGCTGCCCTGCAGGCGCTCATGCCCTGCAAGCCCGACGAGGCCCGCCGTGACACCCCGCTGGGGGGCGCGGTCACGCCGCTGAACATGCTCAGCTGCGATGCCGGTGGCGTGACCTTCGCCCTGGCCTGGGCCGACGTGGGCAGCGCGGAGCGGGTGTCGGCCGCACTGGTTCAGTGGCGGCTGGCCTCGCTGATCAGCCTGAAGGCAGCGCCGGATGCCGCGCGTGGCTGGACCCAGACGGTCCCGGGCGCCGAACGCACCGAGGGCATGGAAGTGCAGGGCGTGCGGCACGACGGCAGCGCCACCCAGGCCCGGGTGCTCTACCTGGTCAAGGGCACGCGGGTGTACCAGGCAGCGATCTATGGCGCCGGCATCGGCCGCGAGGAAAGCACCACCTTCTTCGAAGGCCTGCAGCTGCCATGAGCGCCACCGCGACGGCAGCGGCGACCACCCCGGCCGCCCCGGATGACCGCCTGAGCGCCCGCGTGGCGGTGCTGGTGTTCCTGGCGTTCGCGCTGACCTACTTCTTCTCGGCCCTGATGCGGGCCGTCACGGCCACGTTGTCGCCCACGCTGAGCGCGGAGTTCGATCTCAGCGCCAGCGACCTGGGTCTGCTGGCCGGCGGCTACTTCTTCGGCTTTGCCCTGACCCAGTTGCCCATGGGCAACTGGCTGGACCGGCATGGACCGCGTCGGGTGGTGCTGGGGTTCCTGGTCATGGCGGTGCTGGGCTGTGCTGCCTTTGCGCTGGCCGAGAGCTTTGCCGGGCTGCTGGCCTCGCGCGTGCTGGTGGGCATGGGCGTGAGCGCCTGCCTGATGGCGCCGCTGACGGGTTTTCGCCGCTGGCTCGATCCGGCCACCCAGCTGCGCGCCAACTCCTGGATGCTCATGACCGGCTCGCTGGGCATGGTGGCCTCCACGCTGCCGGTGCAGTGGCTGCTGCCCCACATCGGCTGGCGTGGCCTGTTCTGGGCGCTGGCCGCCGCCACGCTGCTGTGCATGGTGGTGCTGGCCCTGACCGCGCCGGCCTGGCGCCAGCCCGCCGAGGCCTCGGACGCCGGCGGCCCCGACGCGGTGGCGCCGGGCTACGGCATCGTGTGGCGCCACCCTTACTTCCAGCAGCTGCTGCCGCTGGGGCTGGTGAACTACGGCGGCATGATCGCGGTGCAGACGCTGTGGGCCGGGCCGTGGATGGTCAAGCTCGGCGGGCAGACCCCGGCCCAGGCGGCGGCCGGCCTGTTCGGCATCAACCTGTCCATGCTCACGACCTTCTGGCTCTGGGGCCTGGTATCGCCGCACCTGGCGCGGCGGCAGATCCGGCCCGAAGACCTGATCGCCTGGGGGCAGCCGCTGAGCCTGGCGCTGCTGCTCGCCATCGTGCTCATGGGCGGGCAGGCCGGCTGGGTGATGTGGGCGCTGTTCTGCACCACCAGCACCGTGGTCACGCTGTCGCAGCCCGCCATCGGCATGGCGCTGCCGCCGCAGGCCGCGGGCCGGGGGCTGTCGGCTTTCAACCTGGCCATCTTCCTGGGGGTCTTTCTGGTGCAGTGGGCCATCGGCCTGCTCATCGACGCCTTCAGCCTGACCGGCTGGTCCGAGCCCGACCGTTTCCGCGCCGCCATCCTGGTGTTCGCGCTGGCCTGCGTGCTGGCCTATGCCCGTTTCTGGCGGGCCTGGCGCCGGCAGGGCCGCTAAACTGCGCGACATGAACGGCATCCTCATCGTGGCCCACGCGCCGCTCGCATCGGCCTTGCGGCAATGCGTGCTGCATGTGTTTCCCGATGCCACCGACGCGGTGGCCGCCCTGGACGTCCAGCCCAATGTGCCACCCGAAGAGTCGCTGGCCCAGGCCCGCATGCTGGTGCGCCAGACCGGCCTGAAGCAGACCCTGGTGCTGACCGACGTGTTCGGCGCCACCCCCTGCAACGTGGCGCAGAAGCTGGTGGACGGCGTGAGCACCAAGCTCATCACCGGCGTGAACCTGCCCATGCTGCTGCGCACCGTGTCGTACCGCCACGAGTCGCTCGACGCGCTGGTTACCCGGGCTCTGGTGGGCGCCACCCAGGGCGTCATCCAGGTGGCCGTGACCGCTCCCCAGAACCAGGCCCGCCGCTCCACCCATGATCAAGACCACCGCGACCATCAGCAATAAGCTCGGCCTGCACGCCCGGGCCTCGGCCAAGCTCACCAAGCTGGCCGGCAGCTTTGCCTGCGACGTGTTCATGTCGCGCGGCGACCGCCGCGTGAACGCCAAGAGCATCATGGGCGTCATGATGCTGGCCGCCGGCATCGGCACCACGGTCGACATCGAGACCAGCGGCGCCGACGAGCAGGCCGCCATGGACGCCATCGTGGCCCTCATCAACGACAAGTTCGGCGAGGGCGAATGACCTTCAGCGTGCACGGCCTGGCGGTGTCCCGGGGCGTGGCCATCGGGCGGGCGGTCATCGTCGCCTCCAGCCGGGTGGACGTGGCGCACTACTTCGTGCAGCCCGACCAGATCGAGGCCGAGATCCAGCGCCTGCGGCGTGCGCGCGATGTGGTGTCGGAAGACATCGCCCGCGTCCAGCAGGGCCTGCACGATCTCGGTCCGGCCGACGCCCACCCCGAACTCACGGCACTGCTCGACGTGCACCTGATGCTGCTGCAGGACGAGCAGCTCACCAGCGGCGTGAAGCACTGGATCACCGAGCGCCGCTACAACGCCGAGTGGGCCCTGACCACGCAGCTGGAGCTGATCGCCCGCCAGTTCGACGAGATGGAGGACCCCTACCTGCGTGAACGCAAGGCCGACCTGGAGCAGGTGGTCGAGCGCATGCTGCGGGTGATGCGCGGCGGTGAGTCGCCCATGGACCTGCCCGGTCAGCCGGGTGGTGCGCGCCAGGGCGGGGGCGACGAGCCCCTGGTGCTGATCGCGCACGACCTGTCCCCGGCCGACATGCTGCAGTTCAAGCAGAGCGTGTTCGCCGGCTTCGTGACCGATGTGGGTGGCAAGACCAGCCACACCGCCATCGTGGCCCGCAGCATGGACATCCCCGCCGTGGTGGGTGCCCGCTCGGCCAGCCACCTCATCAACCAGGACGACTGGGTGGTCATCGACGGTGATGCCGGTGTGGTGGTGGTCGACCCCTCGCCCATCGTGCTGGCCGAATACGGTTTCAAGCAGCGCCAGGGCGAGATCGAGCGCGAGCGCCTGTCACGGCTCAAGCACACACCGGCGGTCACGCTGGATGGGCAGACCATCGAGCTGCTGGCCAACATCGAGCAGCCCTCCGATGCGGTGGCGGCGCTCAAGGCCGGCGCGGTGGGTGTGGGCCTGTTCCGCAGCGAATTCCTGTTCATGGGCCGCAACGGACGCCTGCCGGACGAAGAGGAGCAGTACCAGGCCTACCGTGCCGCGGTGGAGGGCATGCAGGGCCTGCCGGTAACCATCCGCACGGTGGACGTGGGCGCCGACAAGCCGCTGGACCGCAACACCGCCCGCAGCGACGACCACCTCAATCCGGCGCTGGGCCTGCGTGCCATCCGCTGGAGCCTGGCCGACCCGGCCATGTTCCTGGAGCAGCTGCGCGCCATCCTGCGGGCCTCCGCACACGGGCCGGTCAATCTGTTGATCCCCATGCTGGCCCACGCCACCGAGATCCGCCAGACGCTGGCGCTGGTGCAGAAGGCCCGCGATCAGCTGGACGCCGCCTGCCAGCCCCATGGCCGCGTGAAGCTGGGCGCCATGATCGAGATACCGGCGGCCGCGCTCACGGTGCCGATGTTCCTGAAGCATTTCGACTTTCTCTCCATCGGCACCAACGACCTGATCCAGTACACCCTGGCGATCGACCGGGCCGACGAGGCGGTGTCGCACCTCTACGACCCCATGCATCCGGCCGTGCTGCAGCTGGTGGCCGGCACCATTGCCCAGGGGCGGGCGCAGGGCAAGAGCGTGAGCGTGTGTGGCGAGATGGCGGGCGACGTGGCCATGACCCGCCTGTTGCTGGGCATGGGGCTGCGCAGCTTTTCCATGCACCCCTCGCAGATCCTGCAGGTCAAGCAGCAGATCCTGCGCAGCGACACGGCCAAGCTCGAAGCCTGGGCGCAGCGCGTGCTGACGGCCGACGACCCGGCCACCCTGCTGCGCGACTAGGCGTGCCGGGCCTTCGCTGCGGCCGGTGCCCGGGTGGCCACGATGGCCGCGCCGATGATCATCACCGCTGCGGCGGCCACGCTCAGGCTGGGCTTTTCGCCGCGCACCGCCAGCAGCACCAGGGTGGACAGCAGTGGCGTGAGGAAACTCAGCACCCCGATCTGACGTGGGTCACCCCGTTTGAGGGCCGCATCCCACAAAAAGAAGGCACCCCCCAGCGGCCCGAGCCCCAGCAGGGCGATCAGCAGCAGGTCGCGCACGCTCAGGTCCACCGCCGGCTCCAGCAGCGCATGGCACAGCAGGGACAGCAGACCCGACACCACCGCAAAGCTGCCGATGGCCGCGGTGGGGAAGGCCGCCACCCGCCGCGTCAGCAGCGAATAGCTCGACCAGATGAAGGCCGCCAGCAGCGCGGGCACATAACCCCAGGCCCAGACCACACCCGTGCCCCCGCCCTGGCCGCTGCCGCCCAGGATGGCCAGCGCGGCACCGGCAAAACCCACCAGCGCGGCCACGATGTGGCGGGCGGACAGGGTCACGCCGCGCAGGAACAGCGGCGCCATCACCACGATGCCCAGGGGCCACAGGTAGTTCACCAGATTGGCCTGCACCGGCGGCGCGTGGCGCAGCGCGATGAACAGCAGGAAGTGGTACACGAACAGCCCGTACACGCCCAGGGCCAGTGTGGTGGGCGGCACCCGCCACTGGCGCAGGTCGAAGCGCGAGAGCGGCAACGCGATCAGGCTGCCCATCAGCAGGGACAGGCCGGTCAGCAGGAATGGCGGAACGTGGGCGAGCGACACACCCAGTGCCGCGAGCGAGGCCCACAGCGCGATGGCGCACAGGGCCAGCAGGTTGGCGGAGTTCATGCCCCGATCATCGCCGAGCGCATCGTCGCGCGACGCGGGTAAGCCGTTGTGCGACGCGGGTCAGGTGTTGCGGCGTCGCAGCGCAGCCGTCAGGGCCGATGGCGAGCGGTACCCGCTGAGCCGGGCCACCTGCGCCATGCCCAGGCCCTGCGCACGCAGTGCCTCTGCCTGGTCCAGCTGCAGCTGGCGCAACCACTGCTGCGTGCTCCGGCCCTGTTCGCTGCGGCACCGGGCCGCAAACTGCGCCGGGCTCAGATGCACCTGCCGGGCCAGGTCCGCCACTTCCAGCCGGTCATGTTTCCAGCGGGTGCGGGCCCAGTCGGCCAGACCGGTCCAGTCGATGGGACGTTGCATGCGCTGCAGGCGTGGCACCGTGCCGGTGGCGGCGCCCCAGCTTTCCAGCAACAGAGCGGGGCCGACCTGCTGCGCCTGCGGCAGAGCCTGGCGGCAGGCATCGGCCAGGTAGCGGGCCAGGGCCCAGGTGGCGCCGGCGGGGTGCTGCTGCACCGAGGCCCAGCCGGGCGCCCGGCTGTCCAGCACCAGGCAGCGGGCGCCGTGGCGGGATTCGAAATCGTGCCGCTCGCCGGGGGGCACCACGCAGCCCTGTCCGGCCCCGATGCGCCGTCCGCGCCCGGCCACTTCGAGTTCCAGCATGCCGTCCAGACCGACCAGGATCTGGAAGTGATCGTGGTCGTGGCTGCCGTGGGAGGCGCCGTAGGCGCGCACGCTCAGGTGGTCGTGCGCGGGGCCGTCCATGTCACTTGGCGAGGGACTCCAGCACGCCATGGGCCTGCTGGTCGGCGTGGTAGCTGCTGCGCACCATGGCGCCCACGGCGGCATGGGTGAAGCCCATCTCGTAGGCCTTGGCCTCGAACATCTTGAAGGTGTCCGGGTGCACGTAGCGGCGCACCGGCAGGTGGTGACCGCTGGGTGCCAGGTACTGGCCGATGGTGAGCATGTCGATCTGGTGGTCGCGCATGTCCTGCATCACCTGCAGGATTTCCTCGTCGGTCTCGCCCAGGCCCACCATCAGGCCGCTCTTGGTGGGCACCTGCGGGAAGAGCGCCTTGAACTTCTTGAGCAGGTTCAGGCTGAAGGCGTAGTCGGAGCCGGGGCGCGCTTCCTTGTACAGGCGCGGCACGGTTTCCAGGTTGTGGTTCATCACGTCCGGCGGCGCGGCCTTGAGGATGTCGAGCGCACGGTCGTCGCGGCCGCGGAAGTCGGGCACCAGCACCTCGATGGTGGTCTCGGGCGACAGTTCGCGCGTCTTGCGGATGCACTCCACGAAGTGGCCGGCACCGCCGTCGCGCAGATCGTCGCGGTCCACGCTGGTGATCACCACGTACTTCAGCTTGAGCTGGGCAATGGTCTTCGCCAGGTTGAGCGGCTCGTCGGCATCCAGCGGGTCGGGGCGGCCGTGGCCCACGTCGCAGAACGGGCAGCGGCGGGTGCACTTGTCGCCCATGATCATGAAGGTGGCCGTGCCCTTGCCGAAGCATTCGCCGATGTTGGGGCAGCTGGCCTCCTCGCACACCGTCACCAGCTTGTTGGTGCGCAGGATGTCCTTGATCTCGTAGAAGCGGGTGGTGGGGCTGCCAGCCTTCACGCGGATCCACTCCGGCTTCTTGAGCACCTCGGCCGGGGCGATCTTGATCGGGATGCGCGCCGTCTTGGCCTGGCTCTTCTGCTTGGCGGTGGGATCGTAGGTCGCGGCCGGTTCGGCTTCGCGGACGGTCGGCGCAGACGGGTTGGAAGGGCTGCTCATGGCCAGACGGCGGCTCGTGGCCGCAGGGTTGCAGGGAGTTCAGGAACCCAGCATGGCCATGAGCTTCTGGCTCAGCACGCGGGCCGCATCGTCCCAGGAAACGGAAACGCCGATTGTAGAAAGGTCCACCGTCGGCAGACCCGCGTAGCCACAAGGGTTGATGCGCAGAAAGGGCTCCAGGTCCATGGCCACATTCAGGGCCACGCCGTGGTACGTGCAGTGCCGGCTGACCTTGATGCCCAGCGCGGCGATCTTGCCCACGCCGGTGAAGTCCGGCTCGGGTGGCGGGCTGCCGGGTTCGCGGCGGCCAGGGGCCTGCGGCAGGCGCGCGTGGCCGAAAGGGTCGTCCAGCCGCACATAGATGCCGGGCGCGCCGGCCACCCGGTGCCCGGTCACGCCGAAGTGGTCCAGCGTGCGGATGACGGCCTCTTCCACCCGGTAGACGTATTCCTTGACGAAGTAACCGGTCCGCTGCAGGTCGATCAGCGGATAGGCCACCACCTGGCCCGGGCCATGGAAGGTGACCTGCCCGCCGCGGTTGGTGGGCACCACCGGAATGCCGCCCGGCGAGAGCAGGTGATCGGCCCGACCGGCCAGGCCCTGGGTGAACACCGGCGGGTGCTCGCAGATCCAGAGCTCGTCAGGCGATCCGGCCGTGCGCTGCGCCGTGAAGGCCTGCATGGCCTCATAGGTGGGCAGGTAATCCACCCGACCCAGCCACCGGAGCTCCATGGCCGGCCTGCTCAGAGCACCACCTTGACCATGGGGTGGCTGGTCAGGGTGCGGTAGAGCTCGTCGAGCTGTTCGCGGCTGGTCACGCGCACCGACAGGGTCAGGCCCATGTAGTTGCCGGCCTTGCTGGGCCGCTGTTCGACGGTGGCAGCGTCGAACCCGGCGTCGAAGGCCGTGGCCACATGCACCATGGCCGCCAGGAAACCGTCCACATTCGCGCCCATCACCTTGATGGGGAAGTGACACGGGTATTCGATGAGGGACTGCTCGGGCGGGATGTTCATGGGGCTTCCAGGCGAAGGCGCCGATTATCGATGTGCAGGCCCCGCCGCAGCCGGGCCGGCATGCCTACCGGGGCAGGGTACGCAAGCGTCAGCCGAGCCTTGACGGACCCATCGGGTTTCTACGTATAATCAATGGCTTTGCAACCCGGACACCTTCGTAACCCGTCTGTAACTCGTGGGCACGAACATGCAGAACCGCACGTCGTACCCGCCAGCGCTGACCGATGAAGAAGATGGGGTGCAGGAACCCGAATTCAAGCCGCTGACGCGCGAACAGGCGCAGCAGTGGCGGTCCACCCAGCCGGAGCTATCGCCCTGGCACCTGGTGGCGGCCCAGTGCCTGATGGGTCTGGGTCTGGCGGCTCTTGCGGCCCTGGTCACCCGTTCGGTGTCCGTGTCGATGTCGGTTTTGTATGGTGCCTGCGCGGTGGCGCTGCCTTCGGCTCTGATGGCCTGGGGCATGACGTCCAGCGCGCTGGCCCGATCCCTGTCGGGTGTGGCCCAGGCCGCGCTGGCGGGTTTCTTCTTCTGGGAAGGCGTCAAGATCCTTCTCGCCATGGCCATGCTGGTGGCGGCGAGATGGGTGGTGCCCGACCTCAGCTGGCCCGGCCTTCTGATCGGGCTGGTGCTGGTTCTCAAGGTCTACTGGCTGGGTTTCTGGATCCAGTCGCGCAGATCGCGTGCTCAACGTTGAGGGTGGCCGGGCAACCGCCGTCCTCTGACCATCGGTAAAACGAACATGGCTGCTGAAGGTACTCTGACCCCGGGCGAATACATTCGCCACCACCTGGTCCACCTGACCAACGTCAAGCAGAAATCCATCGTCGATTTCTCCGTGATCAACATCGACTCGGTGGTGGTCAGCAGCGTGCTGGGTCTGCTCACCGTGTTCGTGCTGTGGCTGGCCGCGCGCAAGGCCACGGCCGGCGTGCCGGGCCGCTTCCAGGCGGCGGTGGAAATGCTGGTCGAGATGGTCGACCAGCAGGCCAAGTCGGTCATCCACAACGCCCAGAGCCGCAAGCTGGTGGCTCCCATGGCGCTGACCGTGTTCGTCTGGATCTTCATGATGAACTTCATGGACATGCTGCCGGTCGACCTGCTGCCCCAGATCTGGCACAAAGCCGGCCCTGCCATGGGCTACCCCGACTACCTGCGCGTGGTGCCCACCGCCGATCTCTCGACCACCCTGGGTCTGTCGGTGTCGGTGCTGCTGCTCTGCCTGTTCTACAACATCAAGATCAAAGGCCTGGGCGGCTGGGCGCACGAGCTCGTGTGCGCGCCCTTCGGCACCAGCAAGAACCCGGTGTGGGCGCTGCTGCTGGGCGTGGTGAACTTCCTGATGCAGATGATCGAGTTCGTGGCGAAGACGGTTTCGCACGGCATGCGGTTGTTTGGCAACATGTTCGCGGGTGAGCTGGTGTTCATGCTGATCGCGCTGCTGGGTGCTTACGCCACCCTCTCGCTCGGCGGTGGACTCTTCTTCGTCGGACACCTGATCGCCGGCACGATCTGGACGCTGTTCCACATTCTGGTCATCGTCCTGCAGGCGTTCATCTTCATGATGCTGGCCCTGATCTATCTGGGTCAAGCGCATGACGCTCACTGACGCGACCGTTTTCGGACGCGCTGGGGTATCTCTCGTTTCTTTCCTTTCTCAACTCACTTCCATCAACTAGGAGTCATCATGGAAAACGTTCTGGGTCTTGTCGCACTGGCTTGCGGTCTCATCGTCGGTCTGGGCGCCATCGGCGCCTCCATCGGTATTGCACTGATGGGCGGCAAATTCCTCGAATCGTCGGCCCGTCAGCCCGAGCTGATGAACGACCTGCAGACCAAGATGTTCATTCTGGCCGGTCTGATCGACGCCGCCTTCCTGATCGGCGTGGCCATTGCCCTGCTGTTCGCTTTCGCCAACCCGTTCACCCTGTAATCGGGTCTGCTGCCCAGGCGGACTCGGGGCGCGTGACGGCCAAGGCCGCACGCCGCTGATTCCCGGTCCCCTGGCAGCCGGAGCGTCACCACTCTTGTCAACACACAGAAAGGCGTTGCGATGAACATCAATGCAACCCTCTTTGCGCAGGCCATCGTCTTTGCGATCCTGGTGTGGTTCACGATGAAATTCGTGTGGCCCCCGATCGCCAAGGCCCTGGATGAGCGTGCCGCGAAGATTTCCGAAGGTCTTGCCGCCTCTGAAAAGGCCAAGTCCGAGCTGGCCGTGGCCAACAAGCGGGTTGAAGAGGAGTTGAGCAAATCGCGCAACGAGTCCGCCACCCGTCTGGCCGACGCCGAGCGCCGCGCCCAGGCCGTCCTCGAGGAAGCCAAGGCCCGCGCCACCGAGGAGGCTGCCAAGATCGTCGCCGCTGCCCGCCAGGAAGCGGAAGCCCAGGTGGTCAAGGCCCGCGAACAGCTGCGCGAGCAGGTGGCCGCTCTGGCCGTCAAGGGTGCGGAGCAGATCCTGCGCAAGGAAGTCAATGCCAGCGTGCATGCCGACCTCCTGAACCGCCTGAAGACCGAACTCTGATCCACTGCCCCCCGGCAATCAAAGGACAACCATGGCTGAAATCGCCACCATTGCCCGCCCCTATGCGGAAGCGCTGTTCAAGGCCACCGGCAACGGTGCAGCCGGCGCGACCGCCTGGCTGGACGAGCTGGCTGCCGTGGCTGCCAACGAGCAGCTGCGCCAGTTCGCCGACAACCCCAAGTCCACCGTCGACCAGGTGTATGGCCTGGTGACCGGCGTGATGAAGTCGGCCCTCGATGGCATCGGTCAGAACTTCCTGCGCACCGTCATCGAGAACGGTCGTCTGGCAGCGCTGCCCGAGATCGCCGCCCAGTTCCGTGCGCTGAAGAACGCACAGCAGGGCGCCTTTGATGCCGTGGTCCACAGTGCCTTCCCGCTGGACGCGGCCGCCCTGGCCGACCTGTCCGGCGTGCTGGAGAAGCGCTTCGGCCGCAAACTCAACCTCCAGGTCGAACTGCAGCCCGAGCTCATCGGCGGCATTCGCGTCGTGGTGGGTGACGAGGTGCTCGACACCTCGGTCAAAGCCCGCCTGGAACAGATGAAAGTTGCCCTGACGGCCTAAGGCCGACCCTCAGGCGCGCAAACCCCTAACGAAAGAAGGAAAGAGTCATGCAACTCAATCCCGCCGAAATCTCCGAACTGATCAAGTCCCGCATCGAGGGTCTGGCCGCTTCTGCCGATGTGCGCAACCAGGGCACCGTGGTGTCCGTGACCGACGGCATCGTGCGCGTGCACGGCCTGTCGGACGTGATGCAGGGCGAAATGCTGGAATTCCCCGCCAACAAGGACGGCGTGCCCTCCTTCGGCCTGGCCCTGAACCTCGAGCGCGACTCGGTCGGCGCCGTGATCCTGGGTGAATACGAGCACATCTCCGAAGGCGACACGGTCAAGTGCACCGGCCGCATCCTGGAAGTGCCGGTCGGTCCCGAGCTGATCGGCCGTGTGGTGAACGCCCTGGGCCAGCCCATCGACGGCAAGGGCCCGATCAACGCCAAGCTGACCGACGTGATCGAGAAGGTCGCTCCCGGCGTGATCGCCCGCAAATCGGTGGACCAGCCGGTGCAGACCGGTCTGAAGTCGATCGACTCGATGGTGCCCGTCGGTCGTGGCCAGCGCGAGCTGATCATCGGCGACCGCCAGACCGGCAAGACCGCCGTGGCCATCGACGCCATCATCAACCAGAAGGGTCAGAACATGACCTGCATCTACGTCGCCATCGGCCAGAAGGCGTCGTCGATCAAGAACGTGGTGCGCGCCCTCGAGCAGGCCGGCGCCATGGACTACACCATCGTCGTGGCCGCCTCGGCCTCCGAATCCGCCGCCATGCAGTACCTGTCGGCTTACGCCGGCTGCACCATGGGCGAGTACTTCCGCGACCGCGGCCAGGACGCCCTGATCGTGTACGACGACCTGTCCAAGCAGGCCGTGGCCTACCGCCAGGTGTCGCTGCTGCTGCGCCGTCCCCCGGGCCGTGAAGCCTACCCCGGCGACGTGTTCTACCTGCACAGCCGTCTGCTCGAGCGCGCCGCCCGCGTGAACGCCGACTACGTCGAAGCCTTCACCAAGGGTGAAGTCAAGGGCAAGACCGGCTCGCTGACCGCACTGCCCATCATCGAGACCCAGGCCGGTGACGTGTCCGCCTTCGTGCCGACCAACGTGATCTCGATCACCGACGGCCAGATCTTCCTGGAAACCAACCTGTTCAACGCCGGTATCCGTCCCGCCATCAACGCCGGTATCTCGGTGTCGCGCGTCGGTGGTGCAGCCCAGACCGATCTGATCAAGAAGCAGTCCGGCGGCATCCGTACCGACCTGGCCCAGTACCGTGAACTGGCTGCCTTCGCGCAGTTCGCCTCCGATCTGGACGAGGCCACCCGCAAGCAGCTCGACCGCGGTGCCCGCGTGACCGAGCTGCTGAAGCAGGCCCAGTACAGCCCGCTGTCCATCTCCCTGATGGCCGCTTCGCTGTTCGCCGTGAACAAGGGCTACCTGGACGACGTCGAAGTCAAGAAGGTGCTGTCGTTCGAAGCCGGTCTGCATGCTTTCCTGAAGGACAAGCACGCTGCCCTGCTGCAGAAGATGGAAGGCGGCAAGGCGCTGGACAAGGACAAGGAAGCCGAAGCCCAGCTGTCCGCTGCCATCGCCGAGTTCAAGAAGACCGGCACGTACTGAGCCGTCCATTGACCCGATAAAGGAGCAGCAATGGCAGCAGGCAAGGAAATCCGCGGCAAGATCAAATCGGTGGAGAACACCAAGAAGATCACCAAAGCCATGGAAATGGTCGCCGCTTCCAAGATGCGCAAGGCGCAGGACCGCATGCGTGCGGCCCGGCCTTACGCCGAGAAGGTGCGGCAGATCGCCGGCAACCTGAGCAAGGCCAACCCGGAGTACGTGCACCCGTTCATGCAGACCAACGACGCCACGACCGCTGGTTTTGTCGTCGTCACGACCGACAAGGGTCTGTGCGGTGGTCTCAACACCAACGTGCTGCGTGCGGTGACCAACGAGCTCAAGGCCCTGCAGGCCAAGGGCCAGGACGCCCAGGTGGTGGCCATCGGCAACAAGGGCCTGGGCTTCATGAACCGGGTCGGTGCCAAGGTGGTGTCCAGCGTGACCTCGCTGGGCGACACCCCGCACCTCGACAAGCTGATCGGCCCCGTCAAGGTGCTGCTCGACGCCTACACCGAAGGTCGCATCAACTCGGTCTTCGTCTGCTACACCCGCTTCATCAACACGATGAAGCAGGAAGCCGTCGTGGAACAGCTGCTGCCCCTGAAGGCCAGCGACCTGCAGGAAGGCAACACCGGCCGCGACTGGGATTACGTCTACGAACCCGATGCCCAGGCCGTCATCGACGACCTGCTGCTGCG
Source organism: Hydrogenophaga sp. R2 (assembly GCF_049843595.1). Taxonomy (NCBI): domain Bacteria; kingdom Pseudomonadati; phylum Pseudomonadota; class Betaproteobacteria; order Burkholderiales; family Comamonadaceae; genus Hydrogenophaga; species Hydrogenophaga sp. R2. Next base: position 539,102 of record NZ_JBBHZN010000002.1, on the reverse strand, counting down.
CTACGTGGAAGCCCAGGTCTACCAGGCCGTGGCCGAGAACATGGCGTCCGAGCAGTCGGCCCGCATGGTGGCCATGAAGGCCGCCACCGACAACGCCGGCAACGTCATCAGCGAACTCAAGCTGGTCTACAACAAGACCCGCCAGGCCGGCATCACCAAAGAGCTGTCGGAAATCGTCGCCGGCGCAGCCGCTGTCTGATACCGCCGACGTCCTACCGAATCCAGAGAAAACAGAAGGTACCCATCATGTCTCAAGTACAAGGCAAGATCGTCCAGTGCATCGGCGCCGTCGTGGACGTGGAATTCCCCCGCGACCAGATGCCGCGCGTCTACGACGCCCTGAAAATGGAGGGCTCGGCCCTGACGCTGGAAGTCCAGCAGCAGCTCGGTGACGGCGTGGTGCGTACCATCGCCCTGGGCTCGTCCGACGGCCTGCGCCGCGGCATGGTCGTGACCAACACCAACGCCCCCATCACCGTGCCGGTGGGCAAGGCCACCCTGGGCCGCATCATGGACGTGCTGGGCACGCCCATCGACGAGCGTGGTCCGGTGAGCCAGGAGCTGACCGCTTCCATCCACCGCAAGGCCCCGGCCTACGACGAGCTGAGCCCCTCGCAGGAACTGCTGGAGACCGGCATCAAGGTGATCGACCTGGTGTGCCCGTTCGCCAAGGGCGGCAAGGTGGGTCTGTTCGGTGGCGCCGGCGTGGGCAAGACCGTGAACATGATGGAACTCATCAACAACATCGCCAAGGCCCACTCGGGTCTGTCGGTGTTTGCCGGTGTGGGCGAGCGTACCCGTGAGGGCAACGACTTCTATCACGAGATGGCCGACTCCGGCGTCGTGAACCTGGAGAACCTGCCCGAGTCGAAAGTGGCCATGGTGTACGGCCAGATGAACGAGCCGCCGGGCAACCGTCTGCGCGTGGCCCTGACCGGTCTGACCATCGCCGAGTCGTTCCGCGACGAAGGCCGTGACGTGCTGTTCTTCGTGGACAACATCTACCGCTACACCCTGGCCGGTACCGAAGTGTCCGCCCTGCTGGGCCGCATGCCTTCCGCCGTGGGCTACCAGCCGACGCTGGCCGAAGAGATGGGCCGCCTGCAGGAGCGCATCACCTCCACCAAGGTGGGCTCCATCACCTCCATCCAGGCCGTGTACGTGCCGGCCGACGACCTGACCGACCCGTCGCCTGCCACCACCTTCGCCCACCTGGACTCCACCGTGGTGCTGTCGCGTGACATCGCCGCTCTGGGCATCTACCCCGCCGTGGATCCGCTGGACTCCACCAGCCGCCAGCTCGATCCGCTGGTGGTGGGTCAGGAGCACTACGAAGTGGCCCGTTCGGTGCAGGGCACCCTGCAGCGCTACAAGGAACTGCGCGACATCATTGCCATTCTGGGCATGGACGAACTGGCGCCGGAAGACAAGCTGGCCGTGGCCCGCGCCCGGAAGATCCAGCGTTTCCTGTCGCAGCCGTTCCACGTGGCCGAGGTGTTCACCGGTTCGCCCGGCAAGTACGTGCCGCTGTCGGAAACCATCCGTGGCTTCAAGATGATCACCGCCGGTGAGTGCGATCACCTGCCCGAGCAGGCCTTCTACATGGTCGGCACCATCGACGAGGCCTTCGAGAAGGCCAAGAAGATGGCCTGAGATCCGGCGCCGGGCCCGCGTTGAGCGGGTCCGAACCCGAGGTCCCATCCATCTTTCACAGGAGTCCCTATGAGCACCATCCACGTCGATGTGGTCAGCGCCGAAGAGTCCATCTTCTCGGGCGAGGCCAAGTTCGTGGCCCTGCCGGGTGAAGCCGGTGAGCTGGGCATCCTGCCCGGCCACATCCCGCTGATCACCCGCATCAAGCCCGGTGCCGTGCGCATCGAGAAGGCCGATGGCGGCGAAGAGTTCGTCTTCGTGGCCGGTGGCATTCTGGAAGTGCAGCCGGACTGCATCACCGTGCTGTCCGACACCGCCATCCGCGGCCACGATCTGGACGAAGCCAAGGCCAGCGAAGCCCGGGCCCAGGCCGAGGAAGCCCTCAAGAACGCCAAGAGCGACATCGATCTGGCCAAGGCCACGTCCGAGCTGGCCGTCATGGCGGCCCAGATCGCAGCCTTGCGCAAATACCGCCAGAAGAAGTGATCCACGGCCCTGGCGGCAAGTGAGAAAAAAGACCGGCTCTGGCCGGTCTTTTTGCTGGTGCCTGCTGCACACGCGGTGCGGTGAGCCCTACCATGTGAGGCTCATCACACCCGACCGCGCATGACCTCCGAATTCGACGTCTCCCATCTGCCCGCAGAAGAAGCTGCGGCGCACCTGCTGGTGACGCCTTCGGCCCTGGCCGACCTGAGCCTGGCCGACGCGGCCCGGGTGGTGGCCTACATGAAGCCCAAGCGCTTCAAGGCCGGCACCATCGTCATCCAGGAAGGCGAGGCCCGCTACAACGACTACATGCTGCTGCTGCTCTCGGGCGACATCGCGGTCGAGAACGAGCTGCCGGGCGCCGGCGACAGCATGGTGGTGACCATCATCGGCCCGGGCAGCCTGCTGGGCGAAATGGGCGTGATCGATGGCTCGCCCCGTTCGGCCACCTGCACCGCCAACACCGACATCACGGTGGGCATCCTGACCCGTACGGCGCTCATGCGGCTGCTGCGCGACGAGCCGGGCGTGGGCGCCCGGCTGCTCCTGGCCATCACCAAACGCATGTCCGACCGCCTGCGCGAGACCACCCGCAAGCTGCGCACCTTCGCGCAGATGAACCGGGTGCTGCAGCAGGAGCTGAATGTGGTCATGAACAACCGCATCCGCGCCGAGCGGTCCTCGGACAAGGCCGAACCCAAGGCCTGACCCAGGGCAGGACGCCAGCTCCGAGGCCCCGGCATCCGTCGGCATGGACATCGGCGGCACAATACCGGCCATGCCGAAACCGAAACTGCCCCCGGGCACACCGGACGACACCGAGGCCGCCTTCTACGATGCCTTGCAGCACGCCGACATCGAGCGCCTGATGGCCTGCTGGGCCGACGAGGACGATGTGGTGTGCGTGCACCCGGGCGGCCCGCGCCTCATCGGCCACGAGGCCATCCGCACCACGTTCGAGGCCATGTTCGCCAACGGTGCCGTGATGGCCGTGCCGGAGAAGATGCACCGCATCGACGGCAGCCACAGCAGTGTGCACAGTGTGGTGGAGCGGGTGTCGGTGATGTCCGATGACGGCCCGCGCGTGGCCTGGGTGCTGGCCACCAATGTGTACATCAAGACCGCCAAGGGCTGGCGCATGGTGGCGCACCATGCCAGCCCCGGATCGCGCGCCGAGCTGCCCGACATCGCGCCGCACCGACCCGTACTCCACTGATGTCCATGCAATGGCTGTACCGCGCGCCATGGTGGCTGCCGGGTGGCAACGCCCAGACGCTCTGGGCTGCCCTGGCCGCGCGCTCTCACCATGGCCCGCCTCCGCGCTTCCGCCGTGCGCGATGGACCACGCCCGATGGAGACTTCGTGGACGTGGACCACGCCGACCACCCGGCCCCCGACGGCGCGCCGCTGCTGGTGGTGTTCCATGGACTGGAAGGTTCGTCCGGCAGCGCCTATGTCCAGGCATTCGCGTCGTGGGCGCGTGAGCAGGGGCTGGCCATGGCCATGCCCCATTTCCGGGGGTGTTCCGGCGAACTGAACCGGGCGCCCCGCGCCTACCACTCCGGCGACCACGAGGAGATCGACTGGATGCTGGCCCGCATGCAGCAGGGCTACCCGGGGCGGCCGGTGATCGCGGTGGGCATCTCGCTGGGGGGCAATGCCTTGATGCGCTGGGCGGCCGAGCACGGTCAGGCGGCGGGCCGCAAGGTCAGCGCGGTGGCATCGGTCTGTTCGCCGCTCGATCTGGCGGCCAGCGGCCACGCCATCGGACGGGGCTTCAACCGGCTGGTGTACACGCGGGTGTTCCTCTCGACCATGATCCCCAAGGCCCTGGCCAAGCTGGAGCAGTTTCCGGGGCTGTTCGACCGGGAGGCGCTGCTCCGGGCGCGTGACCTTCATGCGTTCGACAACATCTTCACCGGCCCCCTGCACGGCTTTGCCGGGACCGAGGATTACTGGCGTCGCGCATCGGCCAAGCCCTTGCTGGCCGACATCCGCATCCCGGCACTGGCGCTGAATGCCGTGAACGATCCGTTCATACCGGCCCGCTCGTTGCCGGTGGCCGGTGAGGTCGGTCGCTGGGTGACCTTGTGGCAACCGCCGCAGGGCGGTCACGTGGGCTTTGTGCAATCTGCAGCGCCGCTGGGCTGGCCAGGGCATGTGGTGGCCATGCCGGCGGCCGTGGGCAGCTGGTTGCTGCAGCACGCCACCTCGGGAGCTCATTGATGGACGACATCGTCAAGGCCGCGCTGGCCAAGTGGCCCGGGGTGCCGCATTGTTACGGCTGGCTGGGGCTGGACCGGCGTGGGCGCTGGTACATGCGCGACGACCGCACGCAGGCCGCCGGCCCGTTTCCGGCCAGCAAGGGCTCGCTGCTGACGCACGACAAGCTCATCGCCTTCATCGAGCGCAACTACCTGGCCGACGAGGCCGGTCAGTGGTTCTTCCAGAACGGCCCGCAGCGCGTGTACGTGGAGCTCGAGGCCACGCCATGGATTGCGCGCCTCATGCCCGACGGGCAGGTGTGCACCCACACGGGCCGGCCGCTGTCGGTGAGCGGGGTGCTGCAGGACGAGCACGGCAGAGTGTTCCTTCGCACCGACGCCGGCGTGGCCCTGCTCGATGGCGCGGACATGCTGGCTGCGGTCGATCGCATCGAGTCGGGCGCGTGGCCCCTGGACATGGTGCAGGCCGCCGACCTGCCCGGCCGCTTTGGCTACGTGCAGAGCCCTGCCGACAGGCAATCCCGGCAGGCATGAAAAAAGCCGGTCATGGACCGGCTTTCTGTCGGGGGCGTGACGCTTACTTGACCGCGTTGACCATGTAGGTCACCGCTGCCTTGATGTCGGCGTCGGACGCCGCAGCGGCGCCACCCTTGGGGGGCATGGCGCCCTTGCCCTTGATCACGCTGGCGGTCAGGCCGTCGACGCCCAGCGCCAGACGCGGCGACCAGCCGGCCTTGTCACCGAACTTGGGCGCGCCGGCCACACCGGCTGCGTGGCAGGCCATGCAGGCCTGTTTGTAGAGCGCTTCACCGTTGGCCGAAGCGACCACGGCGGTGGCAGCAGGCGCCGGAGCCGCAGCGGGTGCAGCAGCCACCGGTGCGGGGGCGGGAGCAGCCGGTGCAGCAGCGGCCGGCGCGGCCGCCGGGGCAGCGGCGGGAGCGGGAGCCGCAGGCACCTCGAACTTGGCACCGCCGGCGTTGGCCATGTGGACCACCGCGCGGCCGATCTCCACGTCGGTGTAGGCGCCGCCGCCCTGGGCACCCATGGCGCCCTTGCCCTTGAGGGCAGAGGTCAGCAGGGCCTCGTAGCCGGTGGCAATGCGGGCAGACCAGGCGCCGGCGTCACCGAACTTGGGCGCACCGGCCAGGCCGGCGTCGTGGCAGGCCGCGCACTGGGCCTTGTACACCGTCACGCCATCGGCCAGGGGGCGATTGGCGTCGCGCAGTTCCACCGTGCCGATGGGCTGGATGCGCTTGGCCAAGGCCTGTTCCATGTCCACGGCGCCGGCGGCGGGCTTGTTGCCGGAGGTGACGAAGTACACCAGGCCAATGATCAGGAACACCGGCACGACAAAGGCAAAGAACGACGTCCACATCAGCTGGGTGGGCGTCTTGATGGGGCCGGTATGGGATTCGTGCGCGTGGTCGCTCATGGTGTCCTCAGGGGAGTGGCGGATCAGGCCGGTCGAGGCCGGCGGACAACCTTCGATTATAGCCAGCGGCCCGAAGGTTCCCGGGCCGCGAGGAACGGGCTGGTAGAATGCGGCCCGACGCGGCTGTAGCTCAGTGGATAGAGTATTGGCCTCCGAAGGCTGTCGTCATCGGATCTAAGCGCACCAGATAGACTATCGGTCTCCATACAGCACGCGGCTGTAGCTCAGTGGATAGAGTATTGGCCTCCGAAGCCAAGGGTCGTGGGTTCGATCCCCGCCAGCCGCGCCAAATCAATGACTTACGCGCATCTAAGCGTAGGACGAACATGTAGTTGAGGCGCTGCCCCTCCCCGGCAGTGCGCTGTTAGTGGGCCAGCTTGGGCACTGAGGCGATGGTCTTCGAGCTGCTTCGCAATTTGCTGTGGCCCGCAACTGGCCCACTGCTGGCCCAGCGGAATCCGCGTGATGTGGTTTTGCCTCTGGGAACGACCATCGCTCTTTAGGCTGAGAGGCAGGCCCGGGTGGTCGCCTTAGAAAGGTACAGGCGGGGAGAACCACCGTTTTGATGAAGACCATCCTCGCGATGCTCCGGCCGCAATCAGGACCTACAGCGTCCTCCGTGCTGGCATGCCACCTCGTCTCGGTTGCGGTTGTTTGAGCGTCCCGCAGCGTGAACTTCCCGACCCGACGAATTCCTTCTTGTGATGTGCTGGTGCCATGGATCCTGAGGTCGCGGCGGTATTCCCACTCCCCGGTCAATTAACTCTACCCACGGGCATTGCGATGACTGCATCACGACTGGGAGGGAGAAAACTGTGCGAACGAACGATAACGGCGAAAGCGGACCTGTCGCCCTGTACTGGGACTTCGAGAATCTGCACGCCGGCCTTATGGAGGCCAAATACGGCGAAGGTGCGTATGCGAAGCAAGACAATCGCTTCAAGGTTCAAGGATCTTTAATCGATGTCCAGGCCCTTGTTGAACTCGGCGCCTCGTTCGGGCCGGTCGCCATCAATCGCGCTTACGGCAACTTGCAGTACTTCGGTCGGTACCGCGATGCCCTGCTTCAGGGCTCGGTCGAGCTGATCCAGCTATTTCCGCCGGGGGTTCTTGCGGGCAGTTGAAGATGCCTTCCGCCAGACAATGTTGCCCGCAAATGCTTCGTTGCGCAGCACGTTGGACACCGCGCCCTGGGTGACGGGGAGGCAGCGCACCGTTCCTTTGCTGCATCTCAGCAGGAGCGTGCCAGAATCTCAGCCAGTGACCAGCACGGGGAGGGGCGATGGCGACCAATGAGGCTCTGCATTCGGACTATTTGGATTCTGCGGCGGGTCTAGCCCGTCTGCAACGAGCCATGGTCGAACAGTTGGGGCACCTTGTTGATAGCTGTGGGCTCACCCTCGGTGTTCCCATAGAGAGTCGAGTAAAGACTTGGAGCTCAGTTGCAGAGAAGCTTGAGAGAAAGCGGTTGAAGCCGAAGAGGCTGGACGAGATCGAAGACCTAGTGGGGATTCGCGTGATCTTTCTCTTTCAGCGCGACCTGGAGCAGTTTCATGCGCAGATTGAAAACGCCTTCAAAGTAATTTCTGCCGAAGACACTTCTCAGAGATTGACTGATGCCCAGTTTGGGTACAAGTCCCGACACTACATCCTTAATCTACCGGCCGAGCTGGATCGCGTCCCCACCCTGAAGGGGCTGACTCAGCAAAAGGTCGAGTTGCAGGTCCGAACGCTTGCGCAGCACATCTGGGCTGCTGCTGCGCACAAGCTGCAGTACAAGCATGAGGAGAGCGTTCCTCTTCCGCTCCGGCGTTCAATCTATCGCGTTTCAGCGTTGCTGGAAACCGTTGACTTGGAGTTCACACGAGTTCTTGAGCAGCGCGACGAGTATGTGAAGACTCAAGCAGCTAGCCTTGTCGAATTAGATAGGTTGGATGTGAACGTTGTCGAGGCCGTTCTTGATCAACTTCTTCCAGCAAAGAGCAAGGACGTGGTCACTGAGGACTACTCCGACCTAATGGCGGACTTGCAGAACTTTAAGATCTTCACCCGTGGTGACCTGACCTCTCTTATCTCAAAGCACGAAGATGCAATATTGAAAGCTGACGCAAAAGAGGTGGGGCGCAGATGGGGCGACGAGGAGGATGACGAAGAAGGTGGGGAGCGGCTAGTCGAGCGACTGGGGCGTGGCGTCTTCTTTACGCACGTGGGGCTTGTGCGCCAAGCCCTCTGCGAAGAGTTTGGGGACGATGCAGTTCGCGGCTGGTTGCTTTTTAAGGACTCGGAGCTTTCATGAGTGACGGCTAGACTGCCGCCGGCTTCAGTGGCATCTCGTTTCGGTGAAAGATGAGACCATCAGAAAATCCGCGCTTGTCCTCCCGACCGAGGTCGCCAAACTATTTGGCATGAGCGCTTGCAGCGTGTGCTGCGAAACGCTCGACAGGCCCACTGTCAAAGAGGAGGTGGTGTGGCAGTTGTGAGCGAATCGCGTCAGCTAGGTCGTAAGGAAGACTGAAATACCTATGCGTCCACCGAACGTGCTCTGCTAGCGTGTGCCGCTGAGGGCGCGAGCCCTCAAGTACTTTCGTCCCCTGAATTTCAAGTTCGATCTTGGAGTGCACGAACGCGTTTCTCTGCTTGGTCAGGTGGTGAAGAGTCTCGTATAGGGCCCCTGTTCTTTGCAACTCGTACGAAGGGTCGATGGCTTTCGGACCGAGCAGAATTTTTTCCTTGATGTCCGAACGCTCCAGCAGACGAAAGAGATCCGTGGCCCCTTTCTCGGCTAGACCCACCGCTAGTACTGCGTTGACAAGGGCTTCAGATAAGGCGTGGCTCAGAAATGCGACGGTCACGTACTCCGCCATTACGCGCTCGCCGAAAGTTTTGTGCACTTGCCATGAGGGGTCTGCCCATGCGTCACGCTGCCCATCGGCGAGGCGTTCCAACTCCTGCACCGGTGTCCCAGGGTTGAGTGAGACCAGTCGAGATACGAGCGCATCGCGCTGCTCCTGAAAATCTTCTAGCATTTTGGGAACGAACTGCTCGAACTGATTGCGTAGGACTTGATATGAGCGCCACCGGGCTAGCAGGGCAGACTCAATGTACTGGTAGTCTGCAGTGTGCGAGAAAGCAAAGGCGGGTTGATGTTCCATGGATTGAAGTCAATGATTCGCGGCTTCAACGTTCGAGATCTTCCAATGAATCGCAGCTGGTCATGCTATGGCGTACCGATACCCTGCGCATCTGTTGGTCGCGACGGCTGAGCCGGCGCGTAGCAAGCGGCGTTGACTGAGCGCACTCGCGATCCATCAACCTGCTTTGTGACTTCGTGTTGGCGGCTGCTTAAGACTGGGTGCGGTCGGTCAGGTTGGGATGCCCGATTGACGGCGGTCTGCGACACCTGACTTTGCCGAACGTGCGTCGCAAGCGAGCGCGTTGTCCGCAGGCAGCTATCCGTGCCTGGTTCCTAGCGAAAAGCCGCCCTCACTGATAGCTAGTCAAGCCGCCGCCTCAATGCTCGCTACTAAGGGTCGCACGTGCCTTGCGAAGCGGTTGCTCGCTGATGCACCTGAGGCGGGACGCGCCATGTCAGCGTGCTGTGCAGACAAAGGGGATATCTCCATGATTCGCTCCTGGTCGCTGGATCGACATGAGGGGCGAAATCTGCTGTTGAGCCAACTTACCTGCTACTAATACCCATGTGAGTGCGCACTTGGTCGAATCCAGAACGTAGCGCCGGAACTGGCCACCGGGCGCCAACAAGAAAAGGGTGCTCGGCCAGGAGCCAGTACACGAGCAGGACTATGGGCTTGGCGTACAAGTTGCCCTGAGATTGACCGGCCTTGATTTTGGCTATCACTGGAGTGACAAGCATCACCTTAACGGCTTCAATGTTTGCGGTCTGCAGCAGGTCGCGGAACTCTTCAAGGATCTCAAGCGCGTCGTGGTCTTGCGCCGTTGGCGTGTGTCCGGGAATCAGCGGGCCCACTGCGGCATCGAGCATGGCGCACCACTGATCGCGACTCTTGTTCACCGCTTCTAGCTCCCGCACAGCCTGCACAAACATGTCGTCAGTGGATTCCATGAGCGCCATGCTGCGCGCAACCAGGCGGTCTGCTGACGGCGGAATATGGCCAACGCCCTTGTAGAACTTGTCATGCACCAGCTCTGCGTAGGCGTGTTGAAGTAAGGTGCGGATCTGCACTTCACATGGCATGCCGGCAGGGACGTGAACACCGTCTACGACCATGTCATCGGCTGCCCGAACGACGTAATGGACCGACTGGTAGTCGAAGTGCTTGGGCTTGTCCCTCTGCTCCCCCAGTGGGTCCCGATCCTTGCTTCGCGTCCATCCGGGATACTCGATCAAGACCTTCTCCACGACCTCCAGGTCTAGCTTTAGGAGAACCACAAAGCGCGCGCCAACCAGGTCTGTCATTTGCTCCTTCGGGTCTGCGTATTGCTTCAAATTCTGCTTGTTGATCGCTGACTGCTTGTCCTTCACGCGGAACCCAGGCTTGACCTTGAAGAAGGACTTGAACTGCTCCTGGCCGATCTCCAACTCCACCAACTCTGTAAGCTTGGCTACGACAAAGCCGCCCCACGCCTTGAGGGCGGGTTCGACCTCATCTAGCCAGTCGATGAAGTCGGTTCGGTTACTCATTGGACGCGACCACCCCTTGCACGACCACCGTACTTGTTCCGTCCTGGTTTTGCGTAATCTTGATCAAGTCCTTGACCTGATCAGCAGGAGTGGAAATCTGGACGCCTGTGGTGAAGGTGATCTTCTGCCGCCGACGCAGCTTGCTCTTGACGTACTCGGTGTCCTTCGTGATCGCATGCGACGGGAATTTGCTTTTATCCATGTACGTCACGTACTTCGTTCCGTCAGAGGCGTTCAAGTGAGCCTTCGCGAAGTCGGCCACGCTCACGGACTGCGTGTTGCTGCGTAGCTCTGCCCGCAAAGACTCGATCAGGTCGATCCGCTTAGACGGACTGAAGTTTTGATCTTTGATGAACTTGAGAGTCTTCTCATAGAAATCCTGTGTCAGGCGGCGGTCAGAAGCGGAGACATCGCTACCGAGGAACTCGCTGTAGAAGTAGAAGGCGGCCTTTCGGCTTTCCGTGCCCGTCATCAAATGGTCGAAGATGTGGATGCTGTGCTGATCCTGAACATAGTGGCCGCCCTTCTTTCCGGTGCCGGCAGCGGTGCGCGTGACGAACCCGATCTTGTAGAGCCTCTGGCTGTCGGTCATAAATAGGTCATTCATGATCTCCAGTACGGTCTGGCCGCCTTTCTTCCCCTCCGTCAGAGCGGCCTCCATGTCAGCCTTGATGAAGGCCACGAACGGGCGCGAGCTGGCAGTAACGGTTCCGCTCATCGCGATTAACTTGGACGGGTCGAAAGCCTTGGCTTGCTGAACCTTTGTGAGGCGCTCAGCGGATTCGCGGGCCAGCTTAATGAAATCGGCGTCGCTCACGTCCATCATGGAACAGGCGCGTTGAAACATGCTGCCGGGCTGCACATCGGTAAAGTCGGCTTGGATGCCATGCGAGTGGTGCCCGAGCGACTTGGCGATGCGCCCGGCGACCATGTCGCTGACCGCGGCGTCCAGATGCACCAGAGCACTGCCGCCCGTTGGGGCGACGTACCCTTTGTCCGGAGCGCGGGATGGAATGGTGTGCACTACGACCCGTTTTATGGTCATGAGATCAATCTTGAGCATTGCCCCTCCTTGTTGTTACAAAGTGTCTCAGCCAGGGGTTAAACGCGATACTGTATTTTTATACAGCTCTCTCGTCCTCGCTTGGAGCTCGGTCAATGACCTCCCTCGATCTGAGGATGCCGCCGTTGGGTTTCGTCCACAGTCGGCCCATACCGGCGCCTGTGGTTGAGTCCGATAGTCAGCCACGAAAACAGCCCACTGGGCTTCCATCGCCGACCGGCCGCAATCGCTGCAAACAAGCCCTTGAGCAGTCACTTGCTGTGTGCGTCCTGGTTCGAACGTATTCAAAGTATGTCCATTAGTTCTTGAGCTAGTCCGACACGAAGCTGCCTCAGTAGCGCCCATGGTCGCAGCACCATTGGTCGCTTGTCGGACGTTAGGGCTCGACTCCATTGACCGACTTGATCAGCGTACAGGTGTACTTGGTTTGCGTTGCGCGCTGCACTCGCAAGCGCTGCTTCCGGGGGAAGCAAGATTCTTTGCAGTCGCGGGAGCTTTGCGGACATGCCCAGGCCCGCAGGATCGAAGTCAAAGTAGGCCCATACGGGGGCGCTACTGCTTTCAATGAAGCGCGCGACAACGTCGGTCCTTAAAGTCCGGTCCCCGCGGAATACCGCCAGTACAGCCTTGCCCTCGTAGTCGATCCATCGATTGCGCTCGAGAAAGCGCAGGCTCTCCAGGTTCTCCACCACGAGCAGAACGTCGGCGCGCACGTTGAGTGCCTGCTCCAGAGTGAGCACCTGGTAGCCCTGGGTGGCCACAGGATGGCCGTCGAGATCGCAGTGTCCGTGGGCGACCTTTACGGCGATGGAGTTCTCATGAGGGGCCAGCGTGCCGGCCTTTTCCCTGGCTGGGTTGTTCCGCGCGGCCTCTGCTCGCCGTAGTCCGGTGCTCGGTGGCTCGATCGGGATACTGGCGTTGACGAGCATCTGGCGCGCCCGGGCGGAGTCCGCCTCGGTGAAGGTGAACCTGCTTCCAATGTGCTGGCCCATGCCGTAGTGCTGGCCGAGTGACCTCGAGGTGGAGGAGGCGGCCTTTTGCCCCGAACCCTTGGCCACCAGGTCCTGCAGGAAGGCGATCTCGTGGGAGGTGTAACTCATGAACTCAGCGACGCCGCGCCTGAAGTCAGGGGGTAGTTGCGTGAGGATTGTTCGCGATATGCGCGTAGGCATCCGTGAAGAAGTCGTTGAACTCGCCATGTGCACGAGCTCGAGCGAGGACGTCGACTTGCAGCCCGGCGGATGCGATCTGAGCGCAGGCGTAGAGCAACCATTCCTCGTCCGTCACCGAGTCTTCCAGATCATAGGCCGCGCCGTAGCGCTCGCGCCATTGCAGGAGGGACGCGACTTGAGGGTCGTTGATTTCAGGGTTGGCCCGTATGAAGTCAACGTATGCATCGATGAGTTCATCGATCGGTTCGACGACGGGTTCGACCATCGCCTGCGAGGTGGCGATCACCTCGGGTGACACGAGGGGCTCTGGTTTGGGCGCTGTGGTGACGGGTGGAAGTCGCCTGGCTGCAGAGAACATACCATCGGTGACCACGGGGTCGTTGTCCGCGACGTCCACGTTCCAGGTGGTGAGCAGACCCTCCGGGGTGGCCAGTTTGGCAGCGACCTCCGGCTTCACTTCGAGCTCGAAGCCCTCACTCATCCGGTTCTTGGACAGCCACAACGCCACGTTGGCCAGGTTTCGCTGGCGCTGCTCCATCTGGCGTAGCGAGAACAGGTTCTTGGAGACAACACGCTGGATGTCGCCGATGCGGGCGGTCCAGTCGGCCAAGCGGGAGAGGATGCGCACGTTGAGCAGACGCCGTACCTCGGGCAAGTGCAGGCCAATCGCTTCGTTCGCCATCTCCTGGACCCGTGCGTCCAAAGCCACGATCTGGCGGCTGAAGCGGCCGATCTCTCTGTAATAGAAGCTGTTCTCACGGATCTTGCCTGCGACGGACTCGACGTCACCGAAGTTCGTCGTCACCTTTGCGCCCAGCATCAGCAGGTTCTGGTCCATGAGGAAGCCGATTCGTACCACCGCCTGGTCCAGCCTGTCCATGGCCCGGTCAGCGTCGCGCACCGAACCTTCACGACGGAAGTCGCGCAGGCTGTCGAAGTCCTGGCGCAGCTGCCGGATGGGCGTATCCAGTTGGGCGAGCTGACGGAACGCCCCGTAGCTGCTGACGACGTAGTCGCCGATGAACTCACGAAGCAGTGGGTTGAGGTAGTACGTGTCCTCGTCCACCGGCATGAGCGCACGCATGCGGATGAGGATCTCTACCCCCTTGTTGCGCTTGCCACCCGTGGAGACTGGACCACGGATTGCCTCGCTCACCAAGTCGCTATGGTCCGACAGCGCCTTAAGCAGCTGCTGGATAGGGTTGAGCGGCTCACTCACCCGAGGCTCCCTTGCGGCCGACATCTGCCGCGGCTGCGCGAAACAGATCCACCTGACCATCCTCGCCGTCGTCCTCGACGGCGTCCGCATCGGGCAAAGCGGTGTCGGTAAGTTCGGGTACGTTTTCCACCAGGTACTGCATGACGGCATGCAGATGATCGACCTTGCCCGTGATCTGGTAGGTCTCCGTTGAGGCGTTTGAGATGATCAAATAGCCTTCGGTCCGCAGGCGCTCGAGCATCTTGCGCAGCAACTCGTTGTTGGAGAGCCGGGCATCCGCCCCCGGGATGCGCAGGTCACGCAGACGACTCACCAGGGTGGTGTCCTCGTTGACCTTCAGCAGTATCTCGGCGAGCTGCACGTATTCGCCAGGAACCCCGCGAAACCCGTCCTTGGTCAGGCGAACCAGGTTGAGCATCTCCACGAGCATCCCGTAGACGTCCCGAAAACGCGCCAGGTCGGTCTTGACCTTGGCCACCTGCTCATTGGTGTGCACCTGCAGTGGCGCTACAAAAAAGGCCCCGTCATCGCCCAGGCGCGCCAGACGCCGGTCCAGGCTCTGCAACCACTGATCAACCTTCTCGGCCTCGCCAAGCTCCACCAGGTCCGCGTAGGCCTCTGGGAAGGCGTACTGGCAAACGAAGTTGCCGGCGAGCAGGGTGGCGAGAGTCTCAGGCTTCATGGCCAGCTTCCGACGTCGTAGCTACAGCTTTGGGTGCGGGGCGCGCCGCCGGCGCAAAGAGCCCGATCGAGCCGCGGTCCTTGAAGACATAGCGCCGGGCGAAGTGCCGGAACTCGGCGTGGGTGAGGGTGGGGGAGGCCGTCACGGGATCGATGCGGTTCTCGCGCAAGGTGTCCATAAGACCCTTGAAGTTGCCAGGGTCGAACTTGCCTACCTCGTCGCTAATCCAAGGGATGTAGATGTCGTTTTCGCCCCGGATCATGTTGAGCATGCCCACCAGGAGGCTGATCAGGATGATCGCGTTGATGCCGGTGGAGGAGATGTGCTCTAGGTCGGCCGGCCGGCTGAAATGACGCGTTTGCCCGTTGACAGTTACGCTGCCCTTCAAGTCTACGTGGGCGGCCAGATCGAACTCGACTGTCGAGTCCTGGCGCAGAAGCTCCAGGAACTTGGTGAGCGCGGCCGCCGTATCAGCCGACGGCAGCTGGTAGCGGTCGTTGACCGCCAGACTTGTCTCATGCTCACGCGCGACGCGGTCGACAGCATCGATCTCCCGGATGAAGGAGATTTCCCCGAAGTTGGAGACGATCTCGACCTTCAGGCTCTCGATGCGGTGGAACTGTGCTACGTTCAGCCCCCTCTGGAACTCCTTGTTGAAGTTCCGAACCTCACTCTCGAAGCGCGAAATCACCCCCCGAAACTGGCGTACTTGGTTCAGGATGGTTGTGACATCGTTGATGACGTTGGGCAGCACTTGGCGGCGCAGGCCGGCGTAGATGGTGCAGAGCTCGGCCGCACGCCCCATGGGTGTCATGTTAGTAGGCAAGGCGTCCAGGCTTTGCTGGACGTACTCGGCAACAGAGCTGGATTGGCCAATGAGTTGATCGCGGATGGGGCCGTGACGCCGGCGCACCAAGATCTCGATGTCTTCGACATGCGCTCGGGCGCGATTCAGGCGCGAGCGCAGCTCATCCAGGCGTAAGTCGGGCTCGGGCTCCCGGGAGGTCGTCTCGCTAAGGCCGAGCTCCTCCAGGATGACCACCAGGGCGCTGACTTCTTCGTTTAGCAGGCGCTCGAGCGACTCCAAGCGACCAACCTCCTCGGCGAGCGCAGCCCCCTCCTGCTTGGCCTTCTTCTCGTGGGCCGACAGGTCGGCCTGGGCCTTGGTCCGAGCCGCTTCCGTCATCGTGGCGGCCGTTCTGAGGTTGGCGAGGATCTGGTCGCCGCCTTCATTGAGCCACTGGCGCCACAGTTCAACCGTGGGGCGTCGCTCGAGGATGCGCTTGATCTCCTCCTTGAGCGCCCTAGCGTCACTTCGACGTGCGGCAAGCACAACAGGATCGACGCCCTCCGCCTTCAGATCGGCATCACGCTGGGCCTGTAGCGCGTCGACGCTTGCCTTGCCTTTGGAAAGGGCTTCACGTGCGCGACCTTCGATGGAATCTATGGCCTGCGTGGTGCGGGCCCTGAGCTGAGCAAGTTGGACATCGAGGTCCTTTCCCACCTGCTCACGATCCGAGCGGTTCCCCTTCTGGGAACTCTCGAGTTGAAGGCGCAGTGCGGCGAGCTTTTCGCCAACCTTTTTGACGAGGGCGGCTCCATTTCGTTTGATCTCAGCGATCTCCTGATCGCATCTATCGCTGGCCGCCTTGGCTTCCTGTTTCGCCTTGTCGAGGCGGTTCTGTGCAACGGCCAGTTCACCTTCGGCCTCGCTCTTAGCCTTCCTCGTGGCTTCCAGAGTCTGGGCGGCCATGCCGAGTGCCTGTTTGGCTTCTGAAAGCCGGGCCTTTGCCGCAGAGTGAACCCTTTCAGCGTGCGCGAGGGCCTCGCGAAGCTGTTCGTCGTCAGACCAGTCTGGCTGGGAGATTGGAGTGGTGTTGAGCTGCCAGCCATACACCATCTCCTGATCCGCGCCAGGGCTGTGCGTGGGTGAGAGGTCAGTGCGCGAGAGCAAGGCTGGGTCAAGGATTTTGGCGATGCCTCTTTTCCAGGCGTCGTCGGGGCTGGCTCGCAAAACGCTTAGCAGCGTGCCGTCGGCGGGGGTTAGGCGCGCCTGGGCTTGCGTCATGCGTGCTGCGGCCTCGTTAAGGCGTTGCTGCGCCGCATCGACGCTGCGCTCAGCATCTTGCTGCTCGCGCGAGGCGCGTTCCCACGCCGTTTCGGCCGATGCGCGTGCGCTTCTAACATCGGCGAGCCACTGTATGGCATTGAACTGGGCGTCCTGGGCTGCCTTGAGCCCCTGGCCGGCCGCTTGACTTGGCTGGGCAGCCGCGACCTGGGCCTGAAGCGTCGCCCGCTCGTCTACTAGCTCTTCGATTCGGGGCTTGAGTTCAGCCTCAATATCACCGAGTTCAGCGGCCAAAGCGGCCTGCTGGTCCGCTGTTGCCTTTCGAAGGCCATCGGCCTCGACGTCCGATCGGGACCTCACATCTTCTTTCGACGCACGGATCTTCTCTGCCGCATCCCTGGCCGCGTCGTTCGCCTCGCCGATCAACTCGGCGAACTTGCGCTCGATACTGGAAGACTTGCCCGACATCTCGTCCGCGCTGGCCTCGAGGTGGCGCAGATCCACCTGCATCTGCTCCACTCGCTCGAGGGCATTGGCCCAGTACTTCACCTCGCTCAGATGCAATGAGTTCCTGCGGGCCTCTTCGGCACGCACCCTGTTGAGTGCATCGTTGTGTGCGAAGTTAGCTTGCTCGGCCGCGGCCAGAAGGGAATCGGTGGCCCTCTGGCTCTTGGTGTTGTGCTCGTTCAGTGCCCCTCGCGCCCCTTTCAGTGCGTCAGTGGTGACCAAGAGCTTTTCCCGACGCAACTTGAGAGCCGGCGCCACCTCCTGTCGCACGGCCCGAAGCGATGCTTCGGCATTGCTGAGCTGCTCCAGGGCCTCCCGCAGCAGGTCTACTTCCTTCTCCATGCTGAAGGCCTTTTCCAGGGCACCGCGATCACGCAACCAGTTGGCTATCTGGTCTTTGCTCTGCCGCAGGGTGACCTTCTGGCGGCTCGGTGCGTCCCCATGGGTGCTCAACCGCTCCTGCACGATGGTGATGGCCAGGCGTACGAAGTCTTTGAAGTCCAGCTTTTCCTTGGCCACAGCCGCGATAAGGCGATCCAGGTTGGTCAGGCGCGAGCCAAGGCCATAGACAGTGCTCAGGCGTCGCAGCTCCTTGGCGTCCTGCGTTCGAGCCTCGGTCCCCAGGATCACCGCTCTGTACTCGGCGATGTCGAGCAGCTTGGAGCACTGGGCCCCCATCGCGATGTAGGCGTCGCGCATCTGCCCGTCGTCGCAGAAGATCTGCCGTCCATCTTCGTTGGTGCGCAGGAAAGCCTCTTCGCAAAATCCGTGGTTGATGAAGCGGTAGACCGGGCGGTGGTCGTTGTCGCCCCGGCGAAGCACTGCGCAACGTACGTCGTGCTCTTCATCGCTGCCACGCTGGTACTCGAAGACGATCGCGCTGTAGGGCATAGGTAGCACGAACTTGAGCATCGGCTCTCGACCGCCCACGGTTTCTGTAATCTGGCTGGGCAGGGTCCCGAAGAACAACGGGAAGAGTTCTAGCGTCGTGGTCTTGCCCACCGCGTTCTCGCCGGTGATGGACGCTCCATCCCGTGGATCGATCTGATTGATGCTGGCCGAAGTGGCGTTGCCACTGGTGCGTGTGTTGACCAGCAGCATGCGGCGTAGACGTGACGTCAAACTAGCTCCCTCCCCTTTGTGTTGTCTACCGGCTTCTTGCTCCTGAAGTCGATCTTGCTTACGTGTCGTCCGGCACGTACTCAAACAGATCGGCGACACCGACGTTGAAGTACTTGCAGAGCGCGTTGACGGCGTCGAGATCGACCCTGGTCGCGGTCTCCTGATACAGCAGCGTAATGGTGTTCCGGTGAAGGCCGGTGTCCCTCGCAACGTCGCTGATCTTGAGCTTTCGCTCCCCCATCAGGCGGGACAGGTGGCACTTGATCACATCACTCTCCGTGGTTTTTTTTTACTCAGGATGCAAAAAAGCACTTGACAGTGGCATTTAGGCGTCCATAATGTCGTGCAAGATGACAAAAAACGATCCATCGAGCGTTTTTGACATCTGAATTGTCGCATTGGATGAAAGGAGTGACCAGTGTCTACAGCGACCTACCTCACCACGGACGAGCTATCCGCTCGGATCAAGTACGACAGCCGAACGATCCGCGATCGGCTCAAGGACAGCGTGCTCATCGAAGGGCGGCACTACATTCGCCCCTTCGGTGGTCGCAAGACGCTCTACATCTGGGAGCACATCGAAGCCGATATGGCGATGGCGTCATCGGGCGGCTCGGCCACGATTCCGCTGGCCAATGGAGGCATGCTCCATGGGTAGCATTCGCCGCCTCGACAGCAAGGGCACGCTGTTCCTTGACTTCCGGTATGCCGGCCAACGTCTGCGCGAGTACACCGCTCTCGCGGACACGCCGATGAATCGCAAGCGCCTGCAAAAGGCCCTTGAGCGCATCGAAGGCGAAATCGCCCTCGGCACGTTCGACTACGAGAAGACTTTCGGTAAGCCGCTTCAGGTCAAGTCTGGCCCTCCGGACTCCGAAGCTTCGAGCACAGACGCAAAAGGTATCCAGCCCTCGACGCGCAGCGGCACACCCTGCTTCAAGGACTTCGCCGACATGTGGTTCTCGGAGTCGGAGGTGTCTTGGCGCCGCAGCTACCGCGTAACGCAGCGTGGATCTTTGGACCAGTACCTGATCCCATACTTCGGGGAGAAAGAGGTCGGCCACATCACCAAGGCAGACGTTCTGGCTTTTCGGGCATCACTCGCCAAAGTACCCGCCCGCAAAAGCCTCTCCACGCTGTCCAACCGTCGCATCAACTCCGTGATGAAGCCGCTGCGGCAGATCCTCAACGAAGCAGCCGACCGCTTCGAGTTTACTTCTGCGTTTCGCAACATCAAGCCACTGAAGATGAAGCGCAGCGACGTCATGCCCTTCACGCTGGAGGAGGTCCAGAAGATCCTCACAACGGTGCGGATGGACTACCGAAGCTACTTCACCTTGCGCTTCTTCACTGGCATGCGAACAGGAGAGGTCCATGGTCTGAAGTGGAAGTACGTCGACTTCGAGCGGCGTCTCATCCTGGTGCGCGAATCCATCGTGATGAAGGAAGAGGACGAGCTCAAGACGGACGGAAGCGTGCGGGATATCCAGATGACCGACCTAGTGTTCGACGCTTTGCAGGAGCAGTTCAAGGCCACAGGAAAGATCTCGGATTTCGTGTTCTGCAACCGCAAGGGCGAGCCGATCGACAACCAGAACTTCCTCAACCGTGTCTGGTCTCCACTGCTGCGGCATCTGGACATCCCTCATCGCAGGGCATACCAGATGCGGCACACGGCCGCGACTTTGTGGCTTGCCGCCGGCGAGGCTCCGGAGTGGATCGCGCGCCAGTTGGGTCACACCAGCACCGAGATGCTGTTTCGGGTGTACAGCCGGTATGTGCCCAACCTGACCCGTCGCGACGGATCCGCAATGGAGCGACTTCTGAAGCAACACATCTCGGTAGCCCCAGTCCAAGGGCTGGTGATCCGACTGCCAGAGGACGTGGCCACGCTTCCTGCCGAGCATCAGCAGGGCGATGGACCGATTTCGAATCGGCTAGCTGCCAACGAGGCATCTGAGAAGGGTTGGCACCAGAGTCCTGAGGCGCACCAGCGAGAAGCCGCCGCTCCCCACCAGAAGGCCGCCGATAGTGAACAAGACCTTGAGATCCTGCCGGCACGGAAACGAAGCAGGGATTCATCGACCGCTGGAGCGCAGAAGCGACCAGGTCCTCAGGGCATCTCTGATGTGGAGTTCACGGCCTTGTTCACACCGCCGCCTCTACCCCCGTTCCTCAAGCAGGGCTGACAAGTCATGCCGCAAGGAGCCATGGGCAAAACCACTGAACGCATCGCCGTTCACCCCTAGTCACCCGTAACCCATAGCCATTTCACACCGGCCGGACCAAAGCGTCCGCTGCTCCGGTCAGGCGGAGCTTTACCTGAACCGGCGCAGCAACTCCTTGGATGGGCCGCACTTTCAACCCAGCACTGCTCTCGTCCGAGCAACAGGAAAGACCAAGACCATGAACACCAATCGGCACATCAACAACAACCATTCGTCTGACGGCGGAGCCAGCGCCAGTAGCGAGAACGGCGCTGACCGATCCGATCGGGCAGAGAACGCCGGAAATCCCGGCCAGAACCCGATACCTGGCATGGAACTGCTGGCCAAGCTCTCGAAGGAGATTGGTGATTTCGATCAGGAGATCCGTGAGCAGCTGGCCGCACGCCTGCGTAACCAGGCGGCCAACGAGGCATCGAATCAGCCGGTCCGAGGAGCTGCCAGCTGTCACGGCGAAGCTGGAAGCAACGAAGGAGAGGAGGGCGCCTTTGTGCCTTACCAGGTCAAGCCCGGTGATGAGATGCCCAATCTGCTCGGTGAGCTGGCTGAGCCGGGCTCCGTTTTCCGGATGAACACGCTCATCAGCCCCAGCTTTCCGATGGGGCCTGTGGGACCGTATATGAGTAAGGCCGGGGCGATGAGTCCTCAGCGCCCGGCCAGGCTCTCCATCGCGCTGCTCGGTAGCGGCGACCAGTCGCTGGTGCTGCCCCTCGTCCAACGGGAAAATGGTGGGGCTGCCACTGCCACTATCAATGCTCCCCCCAAGCGGCAATCCCGGGTCAAATGGATCCAGGCCGTCAAAACCTGGGAGGGGAGCATCCCAGGCATGCCGCCGGATGCGCTGATGGTGACGGGCATTGACCAGCCCCGCTGCGGCAAGGGTACAGGCCCGTGGATGCTTGATCACCTTGAACTGCCCGGTGCGGTCGCGGCAGATCTGCAGCATGCCATCCTGAGTCTCAAGCCATCGCATCAAGCGTTCGCGATGGCAGCGATCTCGATTCCCACCATCGAGCGGGGTCTGATCGACATGATGCCTTCAGTCCATGCGGGTGTCGTCGCGCATCCCCTGGTTGTTGGCTTGGTCGCCTTGGAGCAGGTACAGGGAAGCGGATTGAACCAGGACCAGGTCTCGCTGGTCCGCCTGGCTTGCCTGATCGCAGACCTCGGGAAGGTACCCACGTGTTCAAGGACTGCTGGCGACTCAACGGCTGCCAATGAAAACGACTGGGTGTCAACAAAGCCAGTCGCTCAATCCGCTGAGCGCGTGGCTCACCCGATGACCCAGCTCAAACTGCGCCGAATGCTGGGTCGATTCATCCAGGCAATGCACCAAGCTCAGGACAGCCGGCTTTCCAACCTGGCTCCCGAACGATCTGCTGGATACGAGTCGGCCGGCCAAGCGTCCAACCAAGAAGGCATCTGGCTGCAGCAGCTCCTGAGTGACTCGGTGCTGCTGGAGTACCGCCTTGACAGCCGACGCGGACCGCTGAGCGAGAACCCGATCAGCCCGGACTTCTGCGCCATGGCGCGAGCGTTTTCAGACGCGATCCAGCTTGCGCGCAGGGAAGCCAACGCGCGCTTGAGTCATGGCAAGGTGGAACTGGTCTTGGTTCCAGTCCCAGGTCAGGAATGCTCAGGATCGATCAGCACGGGGGTAACGTCGACACAGTCCGCCTGCGCTGCGAACGATGAGGTCGCGCAGGATGCTCATGTAGGTGGTGATCGGGAAGCATCCGTCGATAAACGACCGGAGTTCGACCAGGAGGGGCCTGCGGCTCTCCCGGGCGAGAAGGAGCTAGCCAGCGAACACGAAGCCAGTGGGAACGCCGACACCGTCTGCGATGACCAGCCACAGCTGTTTGGCTACGTACCTGCGCAGTTGAATCGCGACGCTGTCCGGATCCCGGATCACGAGCGCCGGGCTTATCAAGACCGATCCATCCCTTGGCCGTGTCCTAGCCTCTCCTGGGCAGCCGGCATGCTTGACGGTGACGGTTGCGTGGCCATCGTGCGGCAGACCTACCCGGACCGAAACGCCAACTACCGGCTGGTCGTTCAGGTCACGCAGAACTGTCTCCAAACGCTGGAGCACTTTCGCTCATGTGTCGGTGTCACGGCCCCAATCCATGAGGTCAAGCGCCGTATCGGCCACAACCGACAGGTCTATACGCTGAACTACGCCGGCCCCAAGGCTCTTCTGGTTCTTCAGCGGCTTCGCGCCTACCTGGTGCGTAAGCGTCCGGAAGCGGAGGTCGCGCTGTCCTTCATCGAGAAAGGTCAGGTTGGTCGCCGCTTCGGCCCCCGGGGAGTTCCTCCCCAGCTCGAGGCGATCCGAATCAGCCACTACAACAAGCTGCGCGCGCTCAAGTGATCCAGGGAGAGCTGACATGACCGAACAAGGCCATCAAGAAGCCCTGAACAAGGGCGCAGATCACACCGCGGTGCAGCTCGATGCAGACTCAAGTCGGGCATCGTCAACATCTTCAACTGAGCGCAGTTCCCAAGGGGCTGGAAACGAAATGCCGGAAGAGGGGATTCAAGCCGCTCAGTCCGCCCGCCTGCCTGCGGACTTCACCCACCCGACAGCTCCCGGACGTAGCCGATTGCTCACCGATGAGCACTTCGTACCCTGCTCGTGGGTGGACGACGATCAGGACAAGAATCAACTATTGTTGCCCCAGTACCAGGCGCAAGCGTACGAGCAGGACCGGGATGACCGGTTTGAGGAGGAGCGGCTTGCCAAGGAGGAGGCGCGCAGGCGAGCTGCAGAGCAGCGTTATGCGGAAAGTGAAGTCAAAGACGAAGAGCGTCGAAAGCGTAAGGAGGCGGAAGCCGCTGCCGCAGCTGCCCAAGCCCAGCAGGCCAAGCGTGACGCGCTGATTAAGAAAGTGGGTCTGACGGGTGATCCCGAGAGGTTCTGCGCGAGCATGCAGAACGTCTCGCCCAACCTGCGCCTGCAGGTGTTTCGTCCGGAAGATATTGAGCGTATGGCGGGCGTCACGCAGTCGGTGGACTCGGACCTTCACAAGCGCAATGAGTCCATCGGCCAGGCCCTGGAGCTGAAAGGACCTCTGCGCTTGGTTGGGTTACCGCGGTCATTCAAGGCGATGCTGGATCTGAAGGAGGCTCTCCCGCACTTTGGTGAAGTGATCGATTTCGTGGTGAACCATGTGGAGCTGCAAAAGCGCAGTCGGGAGCTCAACCCGGGCCGGCCCGCTGCGCGGCTCCCGCCCATGCTTTTAAATGGCCCACCTGGGGTCGGGAAAACCCATTTCTGCGAGGCACTGGCTGATGTCCTGGGCGTGCCTGTACGTCGCAACCCCATGGACCAGGCAGAGACTTCGGCAGCTTTGCTGGGATCGGACATGAGCTGGAGCAACTCACGATTCGGGCTGGTGTTCGAGTTGCTGGCACTGGGGGACTATGCCAACCCGGTGGTCATTCTGGACGAGTTGGATAAGGCCAATAGTACGAGCGTCTCTTCGGGAGTCCTGACCTCACCGACTGCAGTGCTTCACTCATTGCTGGAGCCGATATCAGCCGCGAGGGTGCGGGACATCAGTCTCAATCTGGAGATCGACGCGAGTCAGGTGTCCTGGATAGCCACTGCCAATTACCCGTGGCTTGTACCGGCAACGCTTCGATCCCGCATGAAAGAGTTCTTCATCTTCATGCCGGATGCAGAGCAGGCCATCCAGGTGGCGAGATCGGTAGTCAGAAGCGCATTGGCAAGTGTCGGAATGACGCTGGACCATGTGGACCGACAGCTCATCATCGCAGTGGCGCACTTGAGCGCCCGCGAGATTTACCAGGCGACGATCGAAGCAACCGCGGCGGCAGTTCGCCGAGGTGGTGTGAGGGTGCTGGTCGCTGATCTGCCTCGTGATCTGTTGGGCAGTCTTGAGGCTTATTCCACTACGAGTGCTTGGCTGCATTGAGGGGGCTCGTGACCCAAAACTGGAACCGACTCGCAAGGCTGAATTGACCCAGGCGGCCTGCCGGTAACTGCCCCTTGGCCCTGCCGGTTCTGAAGAAAGAAGATTCATTCTCGATATCGTCTACAAGGGAAGCCAATGTACCCCCATGTGCTTTGAAGCAAGGGCGGGTTGCGCTTGGAGCCTAGGCGGGGCCGGCGCGTTTGACTCAGGTTGTGAAGGCTGGTGGTTTCAGCAGTGTCAAGGTCGCCGCCCAAACCCCATTCAACCTCGTCCTGGAGGCCAAACCGTAAGGACTGCAAAGCCCGCCACATGTTTGCGATGTGAAGCGTGCAAAGTGCATTGCCGATTGAATGGGTGTGCTTGGCTCGTTGAGCGCTCGCAAGGATCCTGTGCGGTTATTCTGGAAACACGCGATACTCCCGCCCGCCCGTGTTTTCTGTTCACCTGTCTGTTCTCGACATGTCGTCCCGCTCCAAGACTGTAGTTCGCGCGTTCGTTGCGGCCATCAACGCTCAAGACTGGGCTGCGCTCGAACGTGTTGTTTCCCCGACCTTCACGAGGCACAGCACGGCCGCGGGCGCGATGGGCGTCAAGAGCGCTCGTGATCTGGTTCAGTACTTGCGCCAGGAGTTTGTGACCTTTCCGGACGCAGTCGAGTACATCGAGGACATCTTCGCCGATGAGGACAAGGTTGCGGTTCGCCATCGGTTTCGAGGGACGCAGACCGGACAGATGGGGCCGTTCCCCCCAAGTGGCAAGGTGATGGATGCCACCTACATCGCCATCTATCGGGTTGAGGGCGATCGCATTTGCGAAGCGTGGGTGGAGTGGGACAACTTGGCCGGTCTTAGACAGCTTGGTCACGCTCCCGATTGATGGATTTCCGTTGCCTAACGCCCATCTGACGGCAGCGCTCGCCGAAGGCCAGGCTGGTGTACTGGGCGGATTGGTCGCTGTGATGGATGACGGCTTGCGGCTTGCGCTGGGTCAGCGCCACGTTGAGTGCCGAGAGCACCAGCTCGGCCGTCATGCGCTCGCCCATGATCGACGAGTACACGCGCGAGTGCCTGGCGATCGATGTGGCCGGCTCCATCCATTCGCGCCGGGTGGTGGAGGTGCTCTCTCGCCTGGTCAGCATCCACGGCGCGCCGCTGTTCATGCGTTCGGACAATGGCCCTGAATTCGTCAGCCATGCGATCCTGGAGTGGATCTCGCAGGCGGGTATCGCCACTGCCATGAGCGATCCGGGCAAGCCTTGGCAGAACGGCGCCGACGAGAGCTTCAACGGCAAGCTGCGCGATAAGTGTCTGTCCCTGGAGTGGTTCAGGTCACGCAGGGAAGCCGCGGTGATCATCGAGGCTTGGCGGCATCACTACAACACGGTGCGGCCCCACAGCAGCCTGGACTACCTCACCCCACACGAGTTCAAGCAGCATAGCCTGCACAATCCGCCCATTCCCAACCGAGCCGTCTTACAGGAATGATCGGGCCGAAAAAGTTGAGCAGGTCACGTCTTGCGGTGAACTGAGTAACGAGTCTTGCCCTAGAAGATCATGACAGTTGAGATTCGAATGTACGCCGTGCGACCTCAAGCTCAGGAAGCAACTTGTTCACCATGTCGTCCAGTGACATGCGCGATGTCGTAACCGATAGACTGATTGCAGCGACCAATTCACCACTCCCATTGCGTACAGGTACCGCAATCGATCGCAAACCCAACTCTAACTCTTGATCATTGACAGAGAAGCCGTACTTTCGAATCCAGCGTATGTCTTCAAGGATCGCTTCCGGCTCGGTCTTGGTGTGGGGTGTGAGTGCTGGTCTTGCCATGCGCCCAAGCCGGTAGGTGATCTCCACATCGCTGAGAGAGGACATCAGTACCCGTCCTGTGGCCGAGCAGTAGGCTGGCAGGCGCGCGCCAATCCCTAGCCCAAATGAAAGACTTCTCCGTCGCGTTGAACGAGCTACGAAAACGACGAACTGCGAGTCCAGCACGGCCAGCGATGCTGACTCGCGGGCCCGCTCACTGGTGAACTCGAGAATAGGCTGGGCGACCTTGGTGAGCGGAGTGGAGTGCACGTAGGCGTGCACGAGCCGCAATGTTCGCGGCTCTAGAGAGAACATTCGTCCATCGCAGCGCGCGTAACCCAGCTTCACCAGGGTCAGCAAAAGGCGGCGTGTGGACGCCTTCGAGTGGCCGGTGATTTCTGCCGCCTGGCTCAGCGTCATGGGCGCGTTGCTCACCCCGAAGGCCTCGATCAGCAACAGACCTTTCTCCAGGCCCATCACGTACTCCTTGTCGACGCCGTCGCGCACTTCACTGTCCATGCGGTCCTGCCTTTCCGTTTGTTTTGTTCGGTATGCGAAAACTTTACCGGATTTGGTTGACCTCGTGAAAGCCGAAAAATACAGTTATGTTCACTGAACGACAAATGGTTCGGTATTCGAACCACCAATGCCATGAATGCCCCTCATCCCGCCAGCACCCCGGAGACCGCTCCGCTGCGGTTCTGGCCGTCTCCCTCGCTCACGCGCATCCCCTATCGCGTGTACCAGGACCAGGACCTGGCTACCGCCGAGCAGCAACGCATCTTCGAAGGCGCGACCTGGAACTACCTCTGCCTGGAAGCCGAGCTGCCCCAGCCGGGTGACTTCCGCACCACCTTCCTCGGGCGCATGCCGGTGGTGGTGGCACGCGACACCGACGGCGAGATCTACGCCTTCGAGAACCGTTGCTCGCACCGCGGCGCACTCATCGTGCTGGAAGACAGTGGCCACGCCACGGACTTCCAGTGCGTCTACCACGCGTGGCGCTACGACTGCCAGGGCAACCTCAAGGGCATCGCCTTCCAGAACGGCGTCAACGGCCAGGGCGGCATGGACCCGTCCTTCTGCATGAAGAGCCACAGCCCGCGCAAGCTGCGCACGGCCGTCTACTGCGGCCTGGTGTTCGGCAGCGCCAGCGAGGACGTGCCCGACCTTGAGGACTACCTCGGTCCCGAGATCGCGCGCGGCATCGCCCGGGTGCTGCACAAGCCGGTGGAGGTGCTGGGACGCTTCAAGCAGGCCCTGCCCAACAACTGGAAGCTCTACGTGGAGAACGTACGCGATACTTACCACGCCAGCCTGCTGCATGTGTTCTTCACGACCTTCCGCCTCAACCGGCTGTCGCAGAAAGGCGGCGTGATCGTCAGCGAGTGCGGCGGCAACCACATCAGCTTCTCCGCCATCGACCCGGGCAGCGACAAGGGCCAGGACTACGACAAGGAAGAACTGCGATCCGAGAAGGACGACTTCCGTCTGGCCGACACCAGCCTGCTCAAGGGCGTGGACGAGTTCGGCGACGGCGTGACGCTGCAGATCCTCTCGGTGTTCCCGGGCTTCGTGCTCGCGCAGATCCAGAACACCATCGCCGTGCGCCAGGTGCTGCCCGAAGGTGTGGACAGCACCGCGCTCAACTGGACCTATCTCGGCTTCGCCGATGACACCCCCGAGCTGCGCACCATGCGCCACAAGCAGAGCAACCTGATCGGGCCGGCGGGCTTCGTCTCGATGGAAGACGGCGCGGTGGGCGGCTTCGTGCAACGCGGCATTGCCACCGCGCAAGACGACAACGCCGTGGTGGAAATGGGTGGCGAGAGCGTGCACACGCAGACCAGCCGCACCACCGAAGCCTCGGTGCGTGGCTTCTGGAAGGCTTACCGCGCCCACATGGAAGGTCCTTCGGCATGAGCGCGGTCATGAACAACACCATCGACACGCAAGCCGTGATGCAACTGAACGCGCACTACGCGCGCTGCATCGACAACGACCACCTGGAAGACTGGCCCGGCTTCTTCACCGAGGACTGCCTCTACCGCGTCACCACCGAGGACAACCACCGCCAGGGCCTGTCGGCTGCGCTGATCTACGCCGACTCGCGCGCCATGCTCGGCGATCGAATCCTCTCGCTGCGCCGGGCCAACGTGTACGAACGCCAGCGCTACCGGCACCTGCTCGGCATGCCGGCCCTGCTTGACGAAACGCCCCAGGGCCGCCATTGCGAAACACCGTTCCTCGTGTTTCGAATCATGCGCACCGGCGAAACCAGCGTGTTCGCCAGCGGACGCTACATCGACCGACTCGTCATCGACGCCGACGGCGAGTTGCGCATCGCGCAGCGCGACGTGGTGTGCGACAGCCACGCCATCGACACCCTGCTGGCGATTCCGCTGTGAGCATGTCCTACCGCATTCAGGTGGTCGGGCTCGACGAACCCATTGCCTGCGCAGAAGACCAGTCGGTGCTGGAGGCGGTGCGCCAGGCCGGCTGGGAGCTGCCCTATTCGTGCAACGCCGGTGTGTGCGCCAGTTGCAAAGGCCGTGTGCTGTCGGGCCGCGTGGCCCCGGGCCGCGCCGGCGACCACGCGCTCAGCGATGCCGAGCGCGCACAAGGGATGGCCCTGTTCTGCCAGGCCCGGCCCTTGAGCGACCTGGTCATCGAGCCGAGCAAGCTCACGCGCATCGATCCGCTGGCGCGCCGCCGCGTGGCCGCGCGCGTGATGCGGCTGGACTGGCTAGCCAGCGACGTGGTGCGCATGAAGCTGCGGTTCCCGGCGGGCGAGAAGGTGCGCTTTCAGGCCGGCCAGTACCTGCAGGTGCTGCTGCCCGATGGCCAGCGCCGCAGCTACTCGATGGCCAACCCACCGCACCAGAACGACGGTGCCGAACTGCACATCCGCGTGCTGCCCGATGGCGCGTTCTCGCAATGCCTCTCCGGCGGGCTTGCCGCGGGCGACACGGTCGAGGTGGAACTCCCGCACGGCGACTTCCACTGGCGCGAGCAGCACGAAGGACCGGTGGTGATGCTGGCCAGCGGCACCGGCTTCGCCCCCCTCAAGTCGATGCTGGAAGACGCGTTCCGCCGCGGCCTGCAGCGCGACATCAGCCTCTACTGGGGCGCGCGCACGCCGCGCGACCTGTACCTGCTGGATCTCGCGCGCGGTTGGGCGGCAACCCGCGGCATCCGGTTCGAGCCGGTGATCTCCGAACCCACCGCGGGCGACGGTTGGCAGGGGCGCACCGGTCTCGTGCACGAGGCGGTGCTGGCCGACCACGCCAGCCTGGCGGCGCATGTTGTGTACGCCTGTGGCGCACCGCCCATGGTGGCCGCCGCGCGCCACGATTTCACCGCCTTGCGCGGCCTTTCATCCGACGCCTTTTTCTGCGACGCCTTTGCCGTGGCCACGCGCCCCGCGGCCGCCCTCGCCGACTGAACCCACAGGAGACCCACGATGCACGCCAACCCCTATAGCGGAGTTCCCGTCAGCGACTTCGACCCTTACGACAGCGCCGTGCTGGCCAACCCCTACCCGCACTACGAGCGACTGCGCGAGGCGGGCCCGTGGGTGTGGCTGGAGCGCTATGGAGCACTGGCTGTCGCGCGCCACGAGCAGGTGCATGCGGTGCTGTCCAAGCCCGACCTGTTCTGCTCCAGCGCCGGCGTCGGTCTGGCCAACTTCCACACCGAAACGCCCTGGCGCAAGCCCAGCATCATCCTGGAGGCCGATCCGCCGAACCACGGCCGCACCCGCAAGGTGGTGGCTCGCGTGCTCTCGCCTGCCTCCATCGGCCGGCTGCGTTCCACCTTCGAAGCCGTGGCCGCGCGCATGGTCGATGAACTGGTGGAGCGCGGCTCCTTCGACATCGCCCGCGAGCTGTGCGAGGCCTTCCCGACCAAGTCCTTCGGCGATGCGGTGGGCCTGCCCGCCGAGGGACGCGAGCACCTGCTGCCCTACGGCGACATGGTGTTCAACGGCTTCGGTCCGATCAACGAACGCTTCCACGAGCGCATGAAGACCTCGGGCGAAGCGGTGAACTGGATCGCCCAGGTGTGCCGCCGCGAAGCGCTCACCACGGACGGCCTGGGCGCACAGCTCTACGCTGCCGCCGACGATGGCGAGATCACGCACGAAGAGGCAAGCATGCTGGTGCGCACGCTGCTCTCGGCCGGGTTGGACACCACGATCTTCACCCTCTGCAATGCCATGCTCAGCTTCACCGCGCATCCGGAGCAATGGGCGCTGCTGCACGAGAACCCCTCGCTGGCGCGCCAGGCACTGGAGGAAGTGTTGCGCTACGACCCGACCTTCCATTCCTTCTACCGCACCACCACGCAAGCGGTGGAGGTGGACGGCATCACGCTGCAGCCGGAACAGAAGGTGGCCGTGTTCATCGCATCGGCCAACCGCGACCCGCGCCGCTGGCCCGGCGCCGACACCTTCGACATCACCCGCCGGGCCACCGGCCACACCGGCTTCGGCGCCGGCATCCACGGCTGCGCCGGCCAGATGATGGCGCGCCTGGAGGGCGAGGTGCTGCTCACCGCGCTGGCGCGCCGTGTGGCCCGCATTCACCGCGAAGGCGAACCCGTGCTGCACTTCAACAACACCGTGCGCGGCCTCAAGTCCCTGCCTGTGTCGGTGGAGCCTTCGCTCGCCGCCGTTCACTGAACCGCCCATCCGCAGAACCCAAGGACACCCCCATGCCCAGCATCGTTTACGTTCAGCCCGACGGCTCGCGACAGACCATCACCGCCGACGTCGGCAGCACCGTCATGGCCACCGCCATGGCACATGGCGTTCCCGGCATCGTGGCCGAGTGCGGCGGATCGGCCATGTGCGCCACCTGCCACGTCTATGTCGACGAAGGTTCGCTCGCCGGTTTGCCGCCGGTCAGCGAGGTGGAGGACGCCATGCTCGCCAGTGCCGCGAGTGAACGGCGCGACAACAGCCGCCTCAGTTGCCAGCTGGTGCTTGCCCCGGGCATGGAAACGCTCGTGGTCAACATCCCCGAACGCCAGGTGTGATGGCCTCGCGCATCGTCATCGTCGGCACCGGTCAGGGCGGCTTCCAGCTCGCGGCCTCGCTGCGCGAAGCCGGGCATGAAGGACCCATCACGATGGTGGGCGATGAGCCCGGCCTGCCCTACCAGCGCCCGCCGCTGTCCAAGGCATTCCTCAAGGGCACCGTCACCGTCGAAGGGCTGCTTCTGCGGCCCGCGGCCCTCTATGAGCGCCTGCGCCTGGAGGTGCTGTCGCCCGTGCGCGTCGAGGCCATCGATCGCGCCGCACATTGCGTGCGCCTGAGCAATGGCCAGGCACTCCCCTACGACCACCTGGTGCTGGCCACCGGGGCGCGCGTGCGCTGGCCCGATGTGCCCGGCGCCTCGCTCAAGGGCTTGTTCGGGCTGCGAACCCTGGCCGACGCGCAAGCCCTGCGCGAACGAATCGGGCATGCGCAGCGCATCGCCGTAGTGGGTGCGGGCTTTATCGGTCTCGAACTGGCGGCTGTGGCACGCGCTCTCGGGCGGGAGATAGATGTCATCGAAGCGGCCGAGCGGCCCTTGCAGCGCGCGCTGTCGGCGCGCATGGCACAGTACTTGAGCGATTGGCATGTGTCGCAAGGCGCGCGGCTGCATTTCGGTGCGCGGCTCGCGGGTTTTGAAGGCGGTCACGGCGACAATGGTCAGGTGCAGGCCGTGCAATTGGCCCATGGCGAACGCATTGCCGCCGATCTCGTGGTGATCGCGATCGGCGTTACGCCGAACGACCAGCTGGCACGCGACGCCGGCCTCGCCACCGACAACGGCATCGCGGTCGACGAACAACTGCTCACCGCTGACCCCGCAATCTCCGCGCTGGGCGACTGCGCAAACTTTCCCTGGCGCGGGGAGCGCGTGCGCATCGAATCGGTCCAGGCCGCGGTCGATCAGGCGCGTCACATCGCTGCCCGGTTGCGCAGCGGCACCGGCGCGGCCGGCGCACCGTACGACAAGCTGCCTTGGTTCTGGAGCGAGCAAGGCGCCTGCCGCCTGCAGATCGCCGGCCTGGCGCGCCCTGACGACGAGGCCCGGATCGACGGCGATCCGGACAGCGGCCGTTTCTCCGCGCAACGCTGGCGCGATGGCCAGCTCGTCGCGGTCGAATCCCTCAACGACCCCAGTGCCCACATGCGCGCGCGCAAGGCATTGACAGAGGCGACGCTCGCCCTCGCCTGAGTCCTCCCCTTCCCACCTCCCGCACTTCAGGAAAGACAAGACATGAGCAACCCCTCCCGCGTCATTGCGGTCACTGGCGGCGCCAGCGGCATCGGTTTCGCCTTCTCGAAGGCCCTGGCGCAAGCCGGCCACCGCGTGGTCATCGCCGACCTACGCGGCGCTGAAGACGCCGCACAACGCCTGGTTGCCGAAGGCCATCAGGCGATCGGCGCCGACACCGATGTGGTCAACCCGGTCGCCGTGCAGGCCATGGTCGACAAGGCGGTCAACACCTTCGGCCGGCTCGATGTGCTGGTGAACAACGCGGGTCTGTTCACCACGCTGGCGATGCGGCCGTTCGAGCAGATCCCGAACGAGGAATGGATGCGGGTGATGGAGGTCAACACCCTGGGGCCCTTCATGTGCGCAAAGGCCGCGGTGCCCGCGATGCGCCGCAACGGCTTCGGCCGCATCGTCAACATCGCATCGACCACGATCAACAAGGGCACGCCCAACCTGCTGCACTACGTGGCCAGCAAGGGCGCGGTCGTTGCCTTCACGCGCTCGCTGGCGCGTGAGCTGGGCAAGGACAACATCACCGTCAACGCCATCTCGCCCGGCTTCACGCTGAGCGACGGCGTGCTGCAGAACGACCTGCACAG
Source organism: Hydrogenophaga sp. R2 (assembly GCF_049843595.1). Taxonomy (NCBI): domain Bacteria; kingdom Pseudomonadati; phylum Pseudomonadota; class Betaproteobacteria; order Burkholderiales; family Comamonadaceae; genus Hydrogenophaga; species Hydrogenophaga sp. R2. The sequence continues at coordinate 505,967 of NZ_JBBHZN010000002.1, read as the reverse complement.
CCAGATGGGCGACGTGGTGCGCAAGACCAGCCGGTCGCTGCAGCGCGACCAGGTGCCCGAAGACCTGGTGGGCGCACTGCTGTTTCTCGCCAGCGATGGCGCGGGCTTCATCACCGGCCAGACCATCGCCGTCGATGGCGGATCGGTCTTCATCTGAGCCAGCGAGCCAGTCCTCACATGACCGACACCGCCTACGGGCCCTCCTACCTCTACATCGACGGCGAGTTCATCACCGGTGGCGACCGCCGCCACCAGGACATCGTCAACCCCGCTACTGGCCAGCGGATCGGCTCGCTGCCGCACGCGCGCGTCGATGACCTGGACCGTGCGCTGCAGGCAGCCCAACGCGCCTTCGCCACGTGGCGGCAGTCGTCGCCGCTTGAGCGATCGAAGATCCTGCGCCGTGTGGCCGAGCTCACGCGCGAACGCGCGCAGCAGATCGCACGAGAGCTCACGCTCGACCAGGGCAAACCCCTGGCCGAGGCCATGCTCGAGGTCAACACCTGCGCCGAACACGCGGAGTGGCACGCGGAGGAATGCCGCCGCATCTACGGCCGCGTGATCCCGCCGCGCCAGCCGCACGTGCGCCAGATGGTTCTGCGCGAGCCGGTGGGCGTGTGCGTGGCCTTCACACCCTGGAACTTTCCCTTCAACCAGGCCATCCGCAAGATGTGCGCCGCCATCGGCGCGGGCTGCACGTTGGTGCTCAAGGGACCGGAAGACTCGCCCAGCGCCGTAGTGGCACTGGCCCGCCTGTTCCACGACGCCGGCCTGCCGCCGGGTGTGCTGAACGTGGTCTGGGGCGATCCTGCGCAGGTGTCGCATCACCTCATCGCCTCGCCGATCTCGCGCAAGGTGTCGTTCACCGGTTCCGTGCCGGTGGGAAAACAGCTCGCCGCGCTGGCAGGCGCGCACATGAAGCGCATCACCATGGAGCTTGGCGGCCACGCGCCGGTGATCGTCTTCGAGGACGCCGACGTGGAGGCCGCGGCCCAGTTGCTCGCGCGCTTCAAGGCGCGCAACGCCGGGCAACTCTGCATTGCGCCCAGCCGCTTCTACATTCAGGAAGGCGTCTACGAACAGTTCCTGGAGCGCTTCACGGCCATATACGGCAGCCTCAAGGTGGGCGACGGGCTGGCCGAGAACACGCAGATGGGCCCGCTCGCGCATGCGCGCCGTGTCGATGCAATGGACGGCTTTGTGAGCGATGCCCTGGAGCGGGGTGCCCGAGTGGCCTGCGGCGGCCAGCGCCTGCCGGGTGCCGGCCACTTCTTCCCGCCCACTGTGCTCACCGACGTGCCCGACGACGCGCGGGTGATGGTTGAAGAGTCCTTCGGCCCGCTGGCGCCTTTCACGCGCTTTCGGGACACCGACGAGGTGCTGCGCCGCGCCAATGCGCTGCCCTTCGGCCTCACGGGCTTCGTGTTCACCAACTCCATCAAGACCTCCACCCGCGTGGTCAACGACCTCGAGGTGGGTATGGTCAACGTCAACCACTTCGGCATCACGCTCGCCGAAACGCCCTTTGGCGGCGTCAAGGACAGCGGCATTGGAAGCGAGGGAGGCAGCGAAACCTTCGATGGCTACCTGATCACCAAATTCGTATCACAAGCCAGCCCGGCCTGACAGAACCCCCACACATAACGCTCTGGTCCGACCTCATCCCCCGGACCGGCCACGGCATCCCGTGCGCAATGGAGAGGGATGGTTTTGCCCTCAACTTCATGGAGACAACCTATATGTACCGAAGAACCGTTCTGAAGTCAGCCGCCATTGCGGCTACCGTCGGCGCGCCCGGACTGGGTGCCTTCGCACAGCAGACCGTGACGCTCAAGTTTCATACCTTCATGGCGCCAACGTCCAATGTGTATCTCAACGCACACAAAGCATGGATGGCCAAGGTCGAGCAATCATCGGGCGGGCGAATCAAGTTTGAAGGTTATCCGGCCATGCAGCTAGGCGGTACACCCCAGCAACTGTTCGACCAAGCTCGCGACGGCGTAGTTGACATCGTCTGGACGCTGGCGGGAAACACCCCAGGGCGCTTCCCGCGCACCGAGGTGTTCGAGTTGCCCTTCATGACCCACGACGCTGTTGGAGCTTCGCGTGCTGCCTGGGAGTATTTGCAGACCTACGCCGCTGGCGAATTCAAGGATGTGCAACCGTTGGCCTTTCACACGCACGGACCGGGCGTTCTGCACTCGCGCAGCAAGCCCATCCTGCGCGCGGCTGACCTTCGCGGTCTCAAGATGCGCGGCCCGACTCGCCAGGCCACCAAACTACTCAATGCCGCCGGTGCCACTGCGGTGGGCATGCCGCTGCCCCAGATTCCTGACGCCATCTCCAAGGGGGTCATCGACGGTGCGGCACTGCCATGGGAAGTGATTACCTCAGTGAAGATGCATGAGCTTGCGCAGCATCACAGCGAGTTCGCGCCGGGAAAGCCTGCTCTATACAACACCGCTTTCGTAATGGTGATGAACAAGGCACGCTACGCCTCACTACCCGCTGACCTGCGCAAGGTCATCGACGACAACTCTGGCGTCGAGACATCGGTATGGTTCGGAAAAGTGCAGCAGGACGTCGATCCTGTTAGTCGCAAGGCGGCAACCGACCGGGGCAATAAGGTGCACGTGTTCACAGATGCAGAGACGCAGGAGTTCATCAAACTCACCGGCGATATCGCTGCCGAATGGGTGCAGGATATGAACCGGCGTGGGGCCGACGGTGAGAGGCTGTTGGCAGGTGCGAGGGCACTAATCGCAAAGTACAAGCCCGCATGAGCGTCCCCAACCGCATTGCTCTGGCCTTGGGTGATCCCAACGGGATCGGACCGGAGATTGCGCTAAAAGCGCTGGCCGCCCAGCCTGCGGCCAGCCTGTTCCGCTTCACGGTGTTCGGTCCTGGGGATGTGTTGCATGCCACAGCGGAACGCCTAGGCATGACCAAATTGCTGGCATCAGTCCGCCATAAAGAGGCTGGCTCTTTGGACTCTGAATCGGCACGCCCAGGCGAGGTGAATGCAGCGGCTGGAGCCTCTGCAGTGGCAAGTGCAACAGCAGCCATTCTCGCGACGCAGGCCGGTGAATGCGATGCAGTCATTGCCTGCCCTCATCATGAGACGGCGGTTTCATTGGCGGGCATTCCATTTAGTGGCTATCCCTCGCTGCTTGCGCGTGTGTGCGGCCTAGCATCGAGCGAAGTGTTTCTGATGCTCGTGGGCGGTGGACTACGTATCGTCCATGTCACTCTGCATGAAAGCGTTCGCGATGCGCTCGATCGGTTGACGGTTGACTTGATCTGCGCGGCCACAAGATGCGGTGTTGCGGCTAGTGAGAGAATCGGCAGCGATCTGCTCACCGTTGGAATGTTCGGAATCAATCCGCACGCATCAGAGGGTGGTCTATTTGGCCCCGAGGACAAGGCCTTGACTGTTCCTGCAGTGAATAGGCTCCGTCAGGAAGGTTACTTGGTAAGCGATCCAATCGGCGCCGATGAGCTACTGAGTCGCCGCCAGCACGGTCTATACGTTGCGATCTTCCATGACCAGGGTCATATTCCAGTCAAACTTCTTGCCCCTAAAGGTGCAAGCGCCCTGAGCATTGGTGCTGACGTTGTGCTGTCAACTGTTGGGCATGGCAGTGCAATGGACATTGCGGGCGCTGGTGTTGCAGATCCCACAGCGCTATTGCGAACTATCGACCTGCTTAGCGCGACCGGTACGCATCATCCTCTGTAACAGAAAGATCTCCACATTGGGACTCACCGTTGAAGTGCCAGCGAGCATCGGCGTTTGATGGGATGACAAAGACCACGGATGCTGCTGGGCATAGTGTTCTCGCCAGCCATACCCCAGATCAAACCCAACGGACGTTGATGCAATATGGGTTGCAGCCTTGGAGTTGGAGTTGATGTTGCCCAGGGCGCTGGCACCCCGGTTGCAGGCACAACTGGTTCAGGTTCGCGCTGTGTGGGATTCGGACGTATCCACGACCATGATTTACACGCATGTGCTGAAGGTGGCTGCCGGTGGCACGGTCAGCTTGCTGGATGCGATGGCATTTGAGACCTGAAGGTCCGGTTTTCGGTACGTGGGAGAAGGACAGCTGTGGGCCCAAAGCGGACGGCTCAGGCCGCTGCGAATTTGCGTAAGACCTGATTTACTTGGGCGCCGATGTGATCGACTTTTTCGCCTTTTGCGAAGGTTACAGCCATTGAGGTAAGCATGAATACTGTCGCGTTCATCATCACTACTACTTCGAGATCTGATTCGCACTTTTCGATGGTCTCCGGCTTCACGTATTCGAACATCTCTAGGTCTGTATAAGGGCCGCCATGGACAAACGAAGAATAGAGTGCGTACGCAGGCAAAATTGCAGAGAGGAACGGCACATCGCGAGATACGAAGCCTATGCCATCGCCTGATAAGTATCGAAGGATCGATCGATACTTGAACCTCCCTGAGTACTCTTCAAGTTGCCTCTTGTTCAAGCGTGCCGCTTCTGGATACAGGGTTTCGATCGCCTTGGAAAAATCGATGGCGATCTCATTTCCAACCAAGCTCTCCGCAGCCCTTAGCGAGTTGCAGTAGTCCAAGGCTTCGATCGCGCCACAAAAGTTGTAGTACTCGCTGCCCACTGCATCTGTTTTCTCTTTACTCATTCGTACCCACAGGTACAAAAAGCGGAGAAAGTGCTCACAGAATGAGCGGTACAGCACGCGATAGGCGTACGGATTGTTGTTGTCGACAGAATCGAACATAGCCGTCTTCAGCGAATTCGCCTTCGCGCAGAACATCGCCATAGCACGCAACGTCCGGGGGAACTCGGTATTGCACCCAGCCCCAAAGACGGCAGCGCCGTACTTCTCGACTATTGCAAAAACTTGATCGTCTGCTTGGCGGTAGTCCATAGGTGATGTCGGTGCCTCTGTTCGCTGTTGTGGCAGCAATAGCTGAAGCCAAAAAGCGTCCCAGGGGAAAGTCCGCCTATGGCCGATAGCTGGCATCCTATCCTTGGCCCTGCGGTGTCAGCAACCAGCCTTCAGCAGTCTCATGCCCCGCTTGGTCAGAGCCTTGACCTGATATTCAGGCTGCAACGCTTCGTTTAGCGAGATTGAAGATTAGGCTTATGGATGTTTGTGGCATCACTTGGTTGCTTGGGAGCCCCAAGTAGCTCATGCCTTGACGCCCCTTTGGCGATCGAGACATGCAGTTCGACTGGGAGTCTGCGATTCCCTTGTCCGGCCAGGTAGCTTGACTGTTCCGGCGTGAGGTCGGACGTACGAAGTAGCAGCCTCCTTGCCTCACCGAATCTTGGTGGGGCTGAAATGAGCTTGAGCACGAACCCTCGTCTGTCCTGGGCAGGCAATCCTCGCACGGTCCAAGACCCCTCCCATACTGGGCCGATTTCCCCTTGAGCGCTCAGATCGAACCGCTCGCCTTCTGCGGTGGTGGCTTCTGTGGAAGCGGAGAGAATCGACTCTGCCGCCAGAGCTATTTCGTCTGCAGTCGCAACTGGTACGCACCCTTTCACTGGGTCGTTGATCATCCGGTTGGCAGCTGTCGATAACGCAGGTCTATCGAGCACTGCAATCTCGTGATCTTGAAGCACCGATCGCAGACGATCTCGCCAGGTAGAGACTTCAACCTCAAAGATCTCGGAGACATCCGCCTGATGACCGAGCGCAACAGGAAGAAGTGACAGTTGCTCAAGTTCTTGGCATATCACCTCAATACCGATGACGTCCTCGAGCGGCACGAAACGAAACGTCAATGATGTCGAGAACGGGCCGTCATGGCCGAGAAGGCATACCCTTGAGACTTCATCAACCCATTCTTTAGCAGCCTCAGCCTGCTTCAAGGCGCATGATGCTGTCACGATCCGAGATTCATGGTGAGGTCGCAACGTGGCGATCGACTTAGTGCGCAGGCGTCTTGTTTCTTTACGCAGCATGCCGAGTTACCTCCAAGTGACTCCTCTTGAGATGTACTCCCAAGAAAAGGCCAGAAAAACCTTTCATCGAGTGGGCACTGCCGTCGTGGTTGGGGTCCTTGAGCTGTTGGCCGAAGTGCGATCGGATTGTGAGATAAAGCGAGGGCCGACCTGACCGCGCAGCAGCAGTACGAAGCTGGATATCCAGACCGAGTAGCTGCCTCATCTTTGAAAGCGCATGTCGTGCGTCCCGAATGTTGTCCGGTGTGTCATCCAGATAATGGAGATGCAACGACGAGAGATTCATGCTGCTGGCACGAATCACCCGGACTAACGCCTGGAAGCGCTCGTCTCCGACATGAACTGGCAAGTACCCCGAGCAGCCCATCGCAAAAAGAACATACTCTGTAGCAAGCTCGACATCCCGGTCGAACGGCTGTGAATCCAGATAGCTCATCAGACGTTCCCACTTCTGAGAAAGTGCCGAGCTGATCACTGGCGCCCAGTGCTCCCGGACAAGCCAGGCGTGAGGGTCCGGCTCAAGTATCGAGGGCGACTTCACACCCTCTGCCGAACGGCTGATACACCGGAACTCTTCCAGCACGCGCGACCATTTCGATGGATCCATACCAGCTGCAACAGCCAGGCCCCGTGTGCGCTGATTGCCCTGGTTCTCTATGCCTCCGAGTTGCAGCAGACACTGCAGGAGCGTCTTTGCTGCGAGCTCTCGAGGACGATAGTTCGTTAAAGGTGACTCTGGTGCCTGAACAGGGATCCCAAAAGCGTTGGCTGCAGAAGGCAAGGCAATGCCATGAGCATGCGCCTTGATGGAATTCAGCATAAGTTGCTGGCCAGCATCGGTAGTGCTTTTCGCGCCGGCCCGTGAGAGTCGTTGCCTTAAGTTCGCATCATGCTTTTTGAGCGAGGACGTGATCGATGAGTTTGTCCGAGCCATCCAGGCCGCCGCTGAGTGCGACCGAAGCAAGCGATCTTGGACTATCTGCTGATCGACGTTCCGTCGTATGCCTTCGCCAAACTGATGCGTGTAACTGGTGAACATCAGGTCGTTGGCTGCGTGACCGAGAGCATTGGCACGAAGATCGAACACCGAATCGGTTTCTGGAGAAGCCTGGCAAAAATCTCTGGCGTTGCCAAACGTGACCCAGCTATGCCGCAGGTCGTAAAGAGTTGAACGCTGATCTCCCGTACAGCTCTTCATGAGGATGGATGCCCACTTACGTATGTGGGCCTCATGCCAAATCTGATTGGGCTTACTCGGATCACCAAAGAGGAGGTCAGTCTGCTCGCTCATCCACGAGTTCAGTTCCCAAGTCAGGTCGTCCATGGTGCGCTCAGACACAGGTGAAGCGCCGGCAGGCCCAGAAACTGGAGCCCTGTGGCGTGCTTCAAGATACTCCAACAGGTTTTGCACTGTGCGGGGCGCGGTTGACGATACAAGCCTCCTTGACTCGGAGGTCTTGAGGCTAGGATCGGCACGGGTCGGATCCACCGCCACGTGGAGCTGCTCGTCCATCAACTGAAGGTTGTTGAGTCGAAGACGCAGGGCCTCGCCCGGACGAAGCCCAAAGTCACAGCAAAGTCCAATCAGCAAACGTGTCATCGGCAGGATCGGGTCTCCCGGGTTCAGCGCTATTGCTTCATCCAGCCAATCAAGAGCTCGATCAACTTCGTGTGGGAAGACCACTTGAGCACGAACGTTGACTGAGGTGATCTGCTTTTGCAACCGCGGCAACTTGACCGGATCCATCAGCTCCATTCTTATGAGCAGTGCTAGTAAAGCCTGGCTGAGCGCGCTTACTGACGGTTTGTTCGAATCTTCTGCGGATGCATGCACCTCTTCGATCCGTTTGATCAGCTGCTCTGGGTCGATCTTGGCCGGGTCCATGTCCTGCAAAGCAAGAAACAGTCGCTTTGCTCCGCCTGAGAAGTAGCGGCCAATGCTGGCAGGGGCAAGCTGGTGCTCCTGAACCAGGATCAAGGCCACCATGTGCAGCAGACGTGGCCACGGATGCAGGTCACCCAGTCGCGCTTGTATGTTCTTCAACTCACGCATGACCGCTGCGCGGGCTGCTCCTTGTCCCTTCCCTGCGTGAGTTGCCTTGACGATGTCATCCACCAAGTCGGCAGCACGATCGTGAACCCATGCCGAGTCGCCCTGGATCGAGACTGAGGGCAGTTGATGCAGCGATATGCTTCTTGCAAGCTTCGCCTCACCGATCGCGAGTTCCTCCTCCACCTCCAGATCAAGGACTTGCGCGTTCATAGCGAGGCGTGTGGTTTCTCTGGCTGCCGTGCTCGGATCGAGAGCGCACATGCGGAGCTGTCCGATCACATGTGCACGCAGCGCATTAGGCAGATGGACCACCGCATATGCCTGCGCGCTGGCGAGCAGCGCATTCCAGCTAGGGGGCAAATGGGCCCTTCGCGGGTGCCGTTGCATTGCAAGGAAAAGCTCTGCGATGCAGTCCTCCGGTGATTCCCATACAACCACCTCGTTTACTGCGATCACTGTGAAGCTGCTCACTGCACGCTCGTCATACATGAGCGTTTCAGGACCGCCCCTGTTGAGAATGCTGTCTGCTCGATCGTCTGCCGGCTGAGGTACGACCCAGCGAATAAAGTGCTGATCCTGGTAGGCGTGAATCTTCTTTAGCGCGGCGAAGGCGTTAGGTATGTCCTCGGGCTGCACGACTAGATCGAAGCCGACCAAGCAGCCCAGAGCAAGTGAGCTTGGTGAAATCAGCGGATTTGCTTCAAGCAAGAAAGCCTGAAAGTCCCGTAAAGGTTTTACTGGCTCATTCCCAGACTTGACTGTCAGATGGCTGCGCTGGTGCCGCTTGTGCTTTGATGTCATAGAGGTTCTCTGGTTACGCCCTGCGCAGCCCAGTTGCCATCTTTAGCCCTAGCCTTGCAATGTGGTTTGACTGAACCGCTTCAACTTCTTGCATCAGCTGCGCCAGGGTGGAGTTCCCGTACGCACTCGTGGGGCTGTTGCCAGCGACGGTGTGGCGCAAGAAGAAATCGAGCACCTTGTCTGAGCACCCAGCGCGGTGCAGATGGGTTGCCCAGTAGTGCCGGCCTACGTTTTCCTCGCAGCGCAACATCGGGGGAAGCACGTTCCACGTGGTCTTGCTGTTCGCCGGGCGGATCCCGTTCTTGTAGATACGGAAAAGCACAGGGACCCGCGCGTGCTGTCCCACCTGCATGAGGTGCAGAAGTACTTCTTTCCCAACGGTGGTTTTGCTGGTTTGGGGATCCCGTTGGTACCGACCAAGTAGAGCGTCGCAGTGGGCGTACCAGTTGGCGAGGAGGCCACGCACGATGCTTGTCAGTGCTGCGAATCGGCTGCCACTCTTGGACGGGTCCGATTTGTCGGTCAATGTCAGCAATACCGCATCTGGCCTGGCTGTGTCAGCCGTCAACTCGTACTGCACGGAAGGGCGTAGCCCCAGGAGGAAGCTGAGCGCCATCGCTGTGAAATCTGCATAGGCGTTATGGATATCGATCGCTGTCGCGAGAGACATTCGCTTGCCCTTGGGTAGCTCTTCGACGCGATCCACGTAGCAGGCCCAGATGGCTTGCAGCGCGTGATCTTTCAGGAGGTAGGGCGACCCGAAGGCACACGCTGACCCGATCGCAGCCTCGTTGGTCTTCCACCCCTCGCTTGACAGAAACCTGCACCATTCAGCTTCGAAGTCCTCACTTTCAAGGCACACGTACCATGGCCGAGCGCGTCCCACCAGATCCAGGCGCAGGAAGGCAAGAGACCGATTGGTGGACTTCATGCCATAGTCCCGGCCCTGTGTTGGGAACGTGTTGCGCGCCCTCGCTGAAGTCGGAGTGAGCCCATGTGCCGGCAGCGTTTGCTCGGAGATCGCAGAGACACCAGCTTGCAATTGATGATCTCGTTCGGCCTGCGGCAGGATGTCCACGAGTCGGATGACTGGTTGCCAATCGGATACCGATTCGGCCGCACCAGCGGACATTGTTTGCAGCGCAGCGATCAAGTTCATCGGCCAAGGGATGAAGTAGCTTTGCTGCGTAGGTTGGTAGATCTGGCCGTGGTCAAGCTCTAGGCGCCGACGTTCTACCAAGTGATTCAATGCGACATGTAACCCGCCTCGTTCGAGATCTAGCGTCAGCACTTCGCCGGGGAGTACCTCATCGCCTAACGCGAGCGTTGTGACCCCGCGTTCGTTCATCCCCGTAAACAGGCACATGGCCTCCACCACAGCGCCGGGAGCGGCCTTTTCCAGGCGTCGGCGTAAGTCCGCCTGGTACTCGACCATCTGCTCTCGTGTCAGCTGACGGTGGTTACGCACCCCGGTGCGATCTTTGACGTCTGCGTTCAGAGCGGTGCCAAGCAGATGAGCTTTATGTTCGTCGCCGACGTCCGATAGCTCCGACCTATGGACGACCTTGCCTCCATTGCGAGACGTGACGATGGCTTGCAATCGTTTGACCTTGCCGCTTACCGCCTGGCTCCACTGCTTCCCGAAACCGAGAGCCTGCATGTCAGCGGTAGTCTGAGCATTCTCAAATCCGGGCTTGGGCACCTTCCCAAGATCACGACGGAGGTGGTCCAGAAAATGCGGCTGTAAACGACGTCCTTCCGCCATCGCCAAGGCGAGTTCCGCTCCAAGCGCGATGGGTAACTCGATGCTTTCGGGGTCCAACTCCATGCAAAATGCCCAGGCCCCGCTCGTACCCAATCGGCCGTTCATGTGGATGAGCGGTGTCACATCTAGCAGGGATTGACCTTTGGCGTAGCTCGCCAAGCGGAACGCCAAATCGGTCTGGCGAGTTGTCACCTCGCCATAAAATTGGTATCGTTTGCTGAAGGCAATAAGCGATCTGCTCAGACAGTTGATCACCTGGCTGAATCTGGGCTGATCTCTAGGCACCTCAATACAGCCAATGATCTGCTTTGCCAACTCAGTGAGGTCTGGATCCAGCCCAAGAAAGAACTGGTCCTGCGGCGTGAAAATGACTCTTAACGATCCCAAATCTGACACGTAGCTACCTTGCGACTGACAGTTGTCTCAGCCCATCCCTGCCCATCAGAGGATTTCTACTGCGATCAACCCTTGGCTGCTGCGTGAAATACCTCACATCCAAATCAGATGGATTCGGTGCTGTCTACGCGTCAGCTTTTTCTAGAGTGCATGCGGCCTGAGAGGTTTGCAAGTACTGGCAGTCTTGAGGCGCTCGTGTCTATCCGAATTACGATCCGTCGAGATATCACTTACACAATTAAAGAAATTGAAACCCGCTTGATCCATCCTCTGATATCGGCAGATTAGTATTCAAATCTGTTTAATTTCGAGCCCGGCGGCCCTAGACGGCATGTAATACTAAAAAATATTTTTTGCGCCGTGGCGTTGGCGCAACAACTGCCGGGTGGGGGTTGCTGGTTTCACGTGCGGGCCAACTTTTCAGGTGTCTGTTACACGTGTCTCGCCACAGAGGTTATAGTCGTTGACTAGGTTGGTAGCGTTGGGACTGGTACAGAGGTTTTTGTGCTCGGTTTGTGACAGTCCAAGACTTATGGTCGTTGTAAGGCTCCATTTGATGTCACAACCGAAATGCGCTAAGTCATTGATCTTGTTGAATAACGTCAATGACTCCTGAATAGAGCCTCTCCAAATCGATGGAGTTACGCATCGGTTTTTTGCGCTCCGAAGCCAAGGGTCGTGGGTTCGATCCCCGCCAGCCGCGCCACCCCTCCCCGACCTTCGTCGCCCCCCGGGCGAATCCGGCTCCCGCGGCTTCAGTGGTCGCCGTCCGGCTTGTCCCGCGTCAGGCGCTCCGCAAACGAGATGCCGATGGCCGACAGCACGAAGGTGAAGTGGATCACCGCCACCACCGCCACGATCTGGATGTTCTCCAGGCTCAGGTCCCCGCTCAGGTAGGTCTTGAGCGCATGCACGCCCGAGATCGAGATGATGGCGAATGCCAGCTTGAGCTTGAGGTTGTAGGTGTTGACATGGTCCAGCCAGTCGGGCTTTTTCATGTCCTTGCTGTCGAAGTGCCCGGTGGTCACGAACAGCGACACGCCGGCCAGCGCCACCACCCACACCAGCTGGGCCACCATGGTCATGTCCACCAGCTCCAGCACCTTGATGATCAGATCGATCTTCTCCAGATCGCCGGTCAGCAGGGTGGTCATGAGCTTGTAGGTCTCCAGCAGGAACTTGCCCAGGATGCCCAGGATGATGGTCACCAGCCCCACATAGAAGAAGAGCATGGTGAAACGCATGCCGTAGAGCAGCGAGCCGATGCTGGAGAGCAGTTTTTCCATGAGGCGCGGAGGTGGTGAAAGGCGCGCCAGAATATCACTGGGGTCCGCACCCGGTGGCTGTTCCAGGACGAAGTCAGGCCGGGGTGAACGCCTTTTCCATCTCGCGCCGGAACCGCACCGCCGTGGCGTTGGCATCGAAGGCCACATCGTTCCAGCTCACCGCCTGACCGGCCGGCACCGGGCGCAGCAGCTTCACGCCATGCGCCAGACCCAGCGGCAGGCCGCCCAGGGCCAGCGATTCGCTGGTGGGCAGCAGCTTGCCGTACACCGTGTAGCCGCCTTCGCCGTCGAGCACCTCGCCGACCTTCAGGTCGCGCTTGGCCGTGGCCACCACGTCGCCATGCCAGCAGATGGGCGCGCCGGTGGATTCGCCGCGGATGCCGATGGACGCCACCGTGATGCCCAGCTCCAGGCCGATCAGGTGGAACGGCTTGTACATGCTCGAGTACTGGCCGCTGGGGTCGGTGACGAGGCCGTATTCCTTGAAGCAGCGGGCCACGTATTCGCTGTCCGCCGCGAAGGTGACATACACGCCCCAGCGCAGATCGCGGAACACCGGGCGGGTGTCGCGCTCGACGCTGGAGATCACCTCCACCTGACCGCGCTGGTCCAGGATGCCGCCGTGCTCGCGCGGCTTGAGAATGCGGGCCAGATCGTCCACGCCCACGGCCGGGAACTTCAGCCCGCTGGGCGCGGCCAGGCCGGTGGCGTTGGCCACGGCCGCCATCTCGATGGCGCTCTTGGTGCCGTCCAGGAAGCTGTTGAACATCTGGGCGTTCATGCCGCCCCGGGCCGCGTCCTCGGCGGTCAGGCCGTAGTGGTTCCACACGGTTTCGGGCGTGCTCTCGTGGTAGGTCGGCAGGTACTTGGTGCCCTTGCCGGCCGCCACCACACCGAAGCCCGCCGCCCGTGCCCAGTCGACCATCTCGCAGATGAGCGCCGGCTGGTCGCCATAGGCCAGCGAGTAGACGATGCCGGCCTCGTCGGCCCGCCGCTTGAGCAGCGGGCCGGCCAGCGCGTCGGCCTCCACATTGACCATGACGATGTGCTTGCGGTGCTCGCAGCAGGCCAGCACATGGGCAATGCCCACCGCCGGGTTGCCGGTGGAGTCGATGACGATGTCCACATGCGGCGAGGCGATCAGCGCCATGTTGTCGTCGATGATGGCCGTGTTGCCCAGGCGGGCCGCCTCGTCCAGCGTGCGGGCGCCAAACGCCTCGTCCTTCCAGCCCACGTTGCGCAGCGCAGCCCGTGCGCGGTCGGGGGACAGATCGGCAATGCCCACCAGGTGGATGCCGGGGGTGCGCGGTACCTGCGACAGGTACATGGAGCCGAACTTGCCGGCGCCGATCATGCCCACGCGAAGGGGCTGGCCGGCGGCGGCGCGCTGCTGGAGGCGGGCGTACAGGTTCATGGTCTTTCGTGTTGTGGAGACAAGGTCAGGCGCGCGGGAACGGCAGCTCGCGCAGCGGCTTGCCGGTGAGGCGGGCCAGGGCATTGGCGAAGGCCGGCGCCAGCGGCGGCAGGCCTGGCTCGCCCATGCCGGTGGGCGGATCGGCGCTGGGCACGGTGTGCACGCTGATCTGCGGCATGTCGGTGATGCGCGCCACGTTGTAGTCGCCGAAGTTCTGCTGCTCCACCACACCGTCCTTCAGCGTGATGGCGGCACCCGGCAGGCACATGCCCAGGCCCATCAGGGCGCCGCCCTGCACCTGCGCTTCCACCGTGCGCGGGTTGATCACCCGGTTGCAGTGCACCCCGGCCGTGACCTGGTGCAGCACCGGCTGGCCGTCTTTCATCGACGCCTCGACCACGAAGGCCACCACCGACTCGAACGATTCGTGCACCGCCACGCCCCAGGCGCGGCCGGCCGGCAGCGCCTTCTTGCCGTATCCGCTCTTCTCCACTACCAGCTGCAGGGCGGCGGTGTGGCGCGGGTGCTGGCTGCCGAACATCTTGAGCCGGTAGGCCACCGGGTCCTGGTTGGTCTCGCGGGCGATCTGGTCGATCAGCGTTTCCATGACGAAGGCGGTGTGTGTGCTGCCCACGCTGCGCCACCACAGCACCGGCACGTTCACCTTGGGGTGGTGCACCGTCAGGCGCATGGGCAGCGGGTAGGGCGCGCGCATGCCTTCCACGGCCGTGGCGTCCACGCCGTTCTTCACCATGCCCGATTCAAAGGGGCTGCCGGTGACGATGGACTGGCCCACGATCACATGGTCCCAGGCCAGCACCTGGCCGCTGGCGTCAAAGCCGATGCGGGCGGTGTGCAGGTGCATGGGGCGGTAGTAGCCGCCCTTGATGTCGTCCTCACGGCTCCAGACGGTGCGGATGGGTGCACGCACCCCGGCAGCCAGGGCCGCCTTGGCGATGCCGCAGGCCTCCACCACATAGTCGCTGGTGGGAATGGCGCGGCGGCCGAAACCACCGCCGGCCGACTGCACCTGCACCTTCACCTGCTCGGGCTTGAGGCCCAGCGCGCCGGCGGCGGCCATGCCGTCCAGACCGGGCATCTGCGAGCCCATCCACAGGGTGGCGGCCTTGCCGTCGAAATCCACCGTGCAGTTCAGCGGTTCCATGGGCGCATGGGCCAGGTAGGGGAACACGAACTCGGCCTCGATGGTCTTCGGTGCCTGGGCCAGCGGTGCCATGTCGGCGTCGAAATGCTTCGCGCCCGGCTGTCTGGCCAGTTCGCGGTACTGGGCCAGCTGGCGCTGGCTGTCGACCTTCTCGACCTGGCTGGTGTCCCATTCGAGCTTGAGCGCCTCGCGCGCGGTGCGGGCCGGCCAGTAGCCGTCGGCCACGATGGCGATGCCCTCGGCACCCCGGTCCAGCGGCACACGCAGCACCGCCTTCACGCCCTTGACGGCACGCGCGGCGGCGTCGTCCACCGACTTCAGGCGCGCACCGAACACCGGCGGCCGTGCCACCACGGCGGTGAGCTGACCCGGGCGGGCCATGTCGATGCCGAAGTTCTGGCGGCCGCTGCTCTTGGCCGCGGCGTCCAGCCGGCCGGTGGGCTGGCCGATCAGGCGGAACTGCTTCGGGTCCTTGAGCGTGACCTGGGTCGGCACCGGCAGGGCCATGGCGGCCTGGGCCAGTTCACCGTAGCCGGCGCGCCGGCCGCCGGGGCCGATGACCACACCGGCCTGGGTGCGCAGGCTGGCCGCGTCCACGCCCCAGCGGGTGGCGGCGGCCTGCACCAGCATGGCGCGGGTGCGGGCGCCCAGCTCACGGTACTGGGTGAAGCTGTTCTTGATGGAGTTCGATCCGCCGGTGAGGTGCAGGCCCCACAGCGGGTCGGCGTAGGCCACGTCGTTGGTGCCCAGCTGGCTGCGCACGCGCGACCAGTCGGCATCCATCTCGTCGGCCAGGATCATGGGCAGGGCGGTCTGGATGCCCTGGCCGAACTCCAGCCGGTTAACGGTGATGGTCACGGTGCCGTCCGGTGCGATGGCCACGAAGGCGCCGGGCTGCTGCACCGGCTTGAGGCCGGCGGGTGCCGGGGCGTTCTGGCTCTGCGCGGCCAGCGGGAACAGGCCGAGGGCAAAGCCGCTGGCCACGGTCATCTTGAGAAAGCTGCGGCGCGGCAGCTCGGCCACGGGCGCGTCGGCGTTGCGGGCCAGCAGGTGCTGCAGGCCCGGGGGGAGTTCGTGCAGGGAGGCGTTGAGCATGGTGGTGTCTCCTTCAGGCCAGGGCCTTGGCGGCATCGGCCACGGCGGCGCGGATGCGGGCATAGGTGCCGCAGCGGCACACGTTGCCGGCCATGGCGGCGTCGATGTCGGCTTCGCTGGGTTTCCGGCCCTTGGGCAGCGACTTCAGGAACGCGGTGGCGCTCATGATCTGGCCGCTCTGGCAGTAGCCGCACTGGGCCACGTCGTGCTTGATCCAGGCGTCGCGCACCGCGCGGCCCACCGGGTCGTCGCTGGTGACCGATTCGATGGTGGTGATCTTGCGGCCCTCGACGCTGGCGATCGGGGTGACGCACGAGCGGATGGCCTGGCCATCCACATGCACCGTGCAGGCGCCGCACAGGGCCGCGCCGCAGCCGAACTTGGTGCCGGTCAGACCCAGCGTGTCGCGCAGGGCCCAGAGCACCGGGGTGGAGGGATCGATGTCGACCTGCTGGCTGCGGCCGTTGACGTTCAGAGTGGTCATGGTTGCTCCTGAATGAGGTCGGCAGTGTCGGGTGCCCGACGGCGGGGGCGGTAGCCTGAACCTGCGCGATGTTTGCCCAATCCTGTGACCATACTGCAGGATCGTGCGAGCGTCGGTAGCATCCGCGTCACCCCAGCCGATGTCCGCCGCCATGAACGTCCCAGCCGATGCCCTCCGTGATGCCCGATCCTCTCTGGCCCGGCGCATCCTGCGCCGCGCCGGTCCCGGCCAGCTGCTGCGCCCGCCGGAGCTGCCCGGCCTCATGCTGATCCGCCAGGACGACGCGCTGCTGGACAACTGCGCGGTGTACGAGCCCTGCGTGGCCCTCATCGTGCAGGGCCGCAAGCGCGTGCTGCTGGGCGACGAGACGCTGCTCTACGGCGAGGACCGTTACCTGATCGCCTCCATGGACCTGCCGGTGCGCACGGCGGTGCTCGAAGCCTCGCCCGAACGCCCCTACCTGGGCCTGGCCCTGCGGCTGGACTGGCGCGAACTGGCCTCGCTCATGCTGGAAGTGCCGGCGCCACCGCCCGGCCGCAGGACCGTGCTGCCCGACAGCCGCGCCATGACCACCGGTGCCTTGTCGCTGCCGCTGCTGCAGGCCTTCGACCGCCTGCTGGAGCTGCTGGACCACCCTGAGGACATGGGTGCCCTCGCGCCCCTGATCCAGCGCGAGATCCACTACCGCCTGCTCACCGGCGAGGCCGGTGCCCGGCTGCGGCAGATCGCCACGGTGGACACGCAGAGCCACCAGGTCGCGCGCGCCATCGCCCGCATCAATGCGCAGTTCCATCAGCCCCTGCGGGTGGAAGAACTCGCCCGCGAGGCCGGCATGGGCCTGTCCACCTTCCACCACCACTTCAAGCAGCTCACGGCCATGACGCCGCTGCAGTACCAGAAGCAACTGCGCCTGAACGAGGCGCGCCGGCTGATGCTGTCGCAGCGGCTGGACGCCTCCACCGCGGCCTTTCGCGTGGGCTACGAAAGCCCGTCGCAGTTCAGCCGCGAATACCGGCGTCTGTTCGGCGTGCCGCCCTCGCGCGATGTGGCGGGCCTGCGCTCGGTGGCCGAGCCGCTGGCGGCCTGATCAGGCCACGGCGGCGGGTATCCAGGTCATCAGTTTCTCGCGCACGTTGCCCGGTGTGTCCAGGTGGCCGCCGCCCACTTCCACGAACTGCGAGCGTGGGTTGGCGGGCAGCTTGTCGACGAAATAGCCGCGCACGCCCTTGAACAGCGGGTCCGATTCACCGATGGCGGTGAACACCGGCACGCTGGCCGGCACGCGGGGCGCGGTGACACCCATGTCGGCGTCCGACTCGGGGTCGAACCAGGTGAGGTACTTGCGCGCCGTGGTCGCCACCGGGATGCGCCGCCCCTGGTTGATGTCGGTGAAGCGCTCCACGCTGTCGCCCTTGCCGGCCGCCACCAGCGCCCGCGCCTCGTCGATGCTCTCACGCACGGGCTTGAGGGCCGGCACCGTGTAGTAGCCCCGCGGCACATGGCCCGGGGCCAGCAGCACCAGGGCGTGCACCGTGCCGCCGCGGGCGGCGAAGCTCAGCGAGGCCGGCACGCCCATGCTGTGACCGGCCAGCACGATGCGTTCGGCGCCCTGGTCCTGCAGCGCTTTCACATGGCTGGCGATTTCCAGCATGGCCTGGTCCCAGTCGCCTTCCAGGTAGCGGTTGCGCGACCAGGGCATGTCGGGGAACAGCACCTTCCAGCCCGCTCCCCCGAATGCTGCCTGCAGACCGGTCATGCTCGGGTCCTGGTTGCTGCCGGGGTTCTTGCCGTGCAGCAGCAGCACGCCGATCTTCGGCCCTGCCGGCTGGGCCAGACCCGGACAAGCGAAAGCGCCCAGGGCAGAACCCGTGAGCGCAGAGATGACCGCATGGAACTGGCGGCGTCGCATGGTGTGTCTCCTGTCCGGCATCTGCGGCCGGTGGGACCATTATGGCGACGCCGCCGAACGCATCAACGCTGGTGCATCAACGCTGGTTGGCGCAGTTGGCGTAGAAGGTGGTGGTGGCCGGCCAGTCCGAGAACACGCCGAGCACGCCGATGTCCTTGGCCAGCACGTCGAGCACGCGGTACACATCGCCTTCGCGCTGGATGGCGCTGTCGACGTTCTGGAAGTAGAAGCCGTTGTTGCCATCGGCCAGGATGCCGGAGCGCTCCAGCGTCCAGGTGATGATGTCCAGGCCGGCGGCGCGCGCGTTGCGGGCATAGGCCGAGGGCACGATGCGGCCGTTGCCGTCGGTGCTCAGCAGGGCAAAGATGGGCGGGGCCACGATGCGGATGCCCTGGGCCTTGTACTCACGCAGCTGCTGGGCGGTGGGCAGGTCGGCGTTGGTGTTGGCATCGTCCAGGAACACGGCCTGGCGACCGAAGTCGGGCGTGTTGCGGACCCAGTACAGCACGTCACGCTGGTCGAACGACTGCGGCCACACGCGGCTGGGGTGCACGCCGGCCTGGCGGTATTCGTCGATCAGCTTCTGGGCATAGGCCTCCTGGGTGAAGCCGTTGAAGGGCATGTCCACCACCGGGCTCTTGAGTTCCGGGGTCATCTTCACGCCCAGCTTCTGGAACAGCGCGATGCTTTCCTTGTGGGTCAGCAGCGTGCCGCTGGTGGGGCCGGCATACAGGTCGGTGCGCCAGTTGGCGGTGCCGCCCAGGTACTCCTGCACGTTGCGGGCGCGCGGGTTGAAGGCGTCCATCTTGCCGCGCAGCGTCTTGAACTCGGCCAGGGTGATGTCGCTGGTGCGGCACTCGGCCGTGGCCGGCTTGACCAGCTGGCCATCCGGGCCGAAGGTGGCCGGCGTGAACGGGGTGGTGCACTTGGCGGCCAGGGGCGTGGCCAGGATGTTGGTGGTGGTGTGCAGGTCGTTCTGCGCGTGGCGGCAGACCAGTTCCTTGTCCTGGGTGAATGCCACATCACATTCCACGATGCCGGCACCCATGCGGGCTGCAGCGGTGTACGACTCCACCGTGTGCTCCGGGAACTGCAGCGGGGCACCGCGGTGGCCGATGGAGAAGTCGCTGGGCTTGAAGCGGCCGTTGCGGGCGCACTGCTGGAGCTGCTGCTTGAGCGGGCTCTCGGCCATGTCGTCGGCCAGGAAGAAGGGACGGGGACCCAGCTCGACGTGGGTCGGGCGGTCGATGCCGCGCAGGTCGCGGTCGTGGCGGTGGTGGTCGCGCGGGCCATTGGCCATGGCGCTGGTGCCGAGCGTCAGCGCGGCCAGGGCGGCAAGAATCAATCGCATGGATACCTCCTCAGGTGCAAAGGGCTGTTGGGGTGTGGCGCAGGCAAGGCCCGCGCATCCATGCTGGAAGCGCCGTATGGAAGTGCTGTGGCAGCTCCGTGGCAGTTGGGTGTCAGCCGCCCGGCTTCAGTGGCGGACCCGGATGTCGTCGTTGCGCACCTGCAGGCGCTCGATGTGGCGCTGCCACTGCGGTGCCAGTTCGCGCACGGCGAAGTGACAGGGATCGGCCGGCCGGGGTTCGAACAGCAGCAGCGGATTGCGGGCCGTGCGCGACGGCTCGGTCGGCAGGCCCTGCGCAGGCTGTTCGGTGTGACCCCAGATCATGTGGTGCTCCTGAGTGGGCATTCGCGGTACATGCCTGCACTATCGGCCGTCACCCCGCCGGACTTGACCCTGCAGCAGCTGCGAAATGTCCATGGCCGCTGCCTGCAGGGCCGGCAGCATGAGCCGGCGCATCTGGGTGGCGCTGTGGCGGCTGGCATGGCCCGACACGTTGAGGGCGGCCACCGCGCGGCCCGAGGCATCCCGCACCGCCACGGCCATGGAGATCAGTCCGTCCTCCAGCTCCTGGTCCACCAGCGCCCAGCCTTGCCGGCGCGCCTTGTGCACTTCGGTCATCAGGGCGGGTACGTCGGTCAGGGTGTGGCGGGTGCGGGGCTGGCGCTCGCTGGCGTTCAGGCGCTCGCGCACGCTGCCGTCGTCCAGCCCGGCCAGCAGCACCCGGCCCATGGAGGTGCAGAACGCCGGCAGGCGCGAGCCCACGCCGAGGTTGACCGACAGGATCTGGTGGGTGTGCACCCGCATCACATAGACGATGTCGGTGCCGTCCAGCACGGCGGCCGAACACGACTCGCCCAGCTGCTCCGACAGCCGCTCCATCACCGGCCCGGCCAGGTGCCACAGCGGCATGGACGACAGGTAGGCCATGCCCAGCTCCAGGATGCGCGGCGTGAGGCGGAACAGCTTGCCATCGCTCTCCACATAGCCCAGCGTCTGCAGCGTGAGCAGGATGCGCCGTGCGCCGGCGCGGGTCAGGCCGCTGCGCTCGGCCACGCTGCTGAGAGTCTGTTCGGGCGCCTCGGCGCTGAACGAGCGGATCACGCCCAGCCCGCGCGCGAACGACTGCACATAGCCATCGCCCGGCACGGGGGCATCGGCGGATCGGGCGGCGGTCTGGGCCATGCAGCAACTCCGGCGTAAAATTCAAATGACGAACACTTGTTCGATATTAGAATAAACGGAGACAGCCCTTGATCAACAAGATTGCCCCGTCCGTCGAGGCGGCGCTGGCCGGCATTCCCGATGGCGCCACGGTGCTCATCGGCGGCTTCGGCACCGCCGGCATCCCCGACGAGCTCATCGACGGCCTGATCGCCCAGGGTGCGCGCGACCTCACCGTGGTCAACAACAACGCCGGCAATGGCGACCACGGTCTGGCCGCGCTGCTGGCCACCGGCCGGGTGCGCAAGGTCATCTGCAGCTTTCCGCGCCAGGCCGACAGCCACGTGTTCGACGGCCTCTACCGCAGCGGCCGCATCGAGCTGGAGCTGGTGCCCCAGGGCAACCTGGCCGAGCGGCTGCGCGCCGCCGGGGCCGGCATCGGCGCCTTCTTCACGCCCACCGGCTACGGCACCGAGCTGGCAAAAAACCCCGACGGCACGCCGAAGGAAACCCGCGTCATCAACGGGCGGCCGTATGTGCTGGAGTACCCGATCCATGGCGATGTGGCCCTCATCCGGGCCGAGCGCGGCGATCGCTGGGGCAACCTGACCTACCGCAAGGCCGCGCGCAACTTCGGCCCGGTCATGGCCACGGCTGCGCGCCGCACCGTGGCCAGCGTGTTCGAGGTGGTCGAACTCGGCGCGCTCGATCCGGAGGCCGTCATCACCCCCGGCATCCACGTCACATCGGTGGTGCAGGTGCCCCGCACCGCCACCCGGGCCGGTGGCCTGAAGGAGGCCGCATGAGCTCCACCCCTTACCAGCGCCGCAGCAAGGACGAGCTGGCCCGCCGCGTGGCGCAGGACATTCCGGACGGCGCGTACGTCAACCTGGGCATTGGCCAGCCCACGCTGGTGGCCAACCACATCCCGGCCGGCCGCGAGGTGGTGCTGCACAGCGAGAACGGCATCCTGGGCGTGGGCCCGGCGCCGGCCGCCGGCGCAGAGGACTACGACCTCATCAACGCCGGCAAGCAGCCGGTCACGCTGCTGCCGGGCGGGGTGTTCTTCCACCATGCCGACAGCTTCGCCATGATGCGCGGCGGCCACCTGGACATCTGCGTGCTGGGGGCCTTCCAGGTCTCGGCCACCGGCGACCTGGCCAACTGGAGCACCGGCGAAGCGGGCAGCATTCCGGCCGTGGGCGGTGCCATGGACCTGGCCACCGGCGCCCGCCAGACCTGGGTCATGATGGACCTGCTGACCCGCCAGGGCCAGAGCAAGGTGGTGTCGGCCTGCACCTACCCGCTCACCGGCATCGGCTGCGTCAAGCGCATCTACACCGACCTGGCCACGCTGGCCTGCACGCCCGAAGGCCTGCGGCTGATCGACACGGTGGACGGCCTGTCCCGCGCGGAACTCGAACAACTGGTCGGCCTGCCCATCATCGGCTGATCCCATCCCCCGCTTTCCCTTCATTCCGGAGACCCCATGACCCAAGCCTTCATCTGCGACGCCATCCGCACCCCCTTCGGCCGTTACGGCGGCGCCCTGTCCAGCGTGCGTACCGACGACCTGGGCGCCATCCCCATCAAGGCGCTCATGGAACGCAACCCCGGCGTCGACTGGGCGGCCGTCACCGACGTGCTGTATGGCTGCGCCAACCAGGCCGGCGAGGACAACCGCAACGTGGCCCACATGGCCAGCCTGCTGGCCGGCCTGCCCATCGACGTGCCGGGCGCCACCATCAACCGCCTGTGCGGCTCCGGTCTGGACGCGGTGGGCACGGCGGCCCGTGCCATCCGCGCCGGCGAGGCCGGCCTCATGATCGCCGGCGGCGTGGAGAGCATGAGCCGCGCGCCCTTCGTCATGCCCAAGGCCGAATCGGCCTTCAGCCGCAGCAACGCGGTGTACGACACCACCATCGGCTGGCGCTTCATCAACAAGCTGATGAAGGAGAAGTACGGCGTGGACTCCATGCCCGAGACCGCCGAGAACGTGGCCACCGACCACGGCATCGAGCGCGAGGCCCAGGACCGCATGGCCCTGGCCAGCCAGATGAAGGCCGTGGCGGCCCAGAAGGCCGGCCACCTGGCGCGCGAGATCGTGCCGGTGAGCATTGCGCAGAAGAAGGGCGACCCGGTGGTGGTGAGTGCCGACGAGCACCCGCGCGAGACCAGCCTGGAGTCCCTGGCCAAACTCAAGGGCGTGGTGCGCCCCGACGGCACCGTGACCGCCGGCAACGCCAGCGGCGTGAACGACGGCGCCTGCGCCCTGCTGCTGGCTGACGAAGCCAGCGCCGCCAGGAACGGCCTGACCCCCAAGGCCCGCGTGGTGGGCATGGCCACGGCCGGCGTGGCGCCCCGTGTGATGGGCATCGGCCCGGCACCGGCCACGCAGAAGCTCATGGCGCAGACCGGCCTGAGCCTGGCGCAGATGGATGTGATCGAACTCAACGAAGCCTTTGCGGCCCAGGGCCTGGCGGTGCTGCGCCTGCTGGGGCTGCCGGATGACGACGAACGCGTGAACGCCTGGGGCGGTGCCATCGCCCTGGGCCATCCGCTGGGCGCCAGCGGTGCGCGGCTGGTCACCACGGCCGTCAACCGGCTGCACGCCACCGGCGGGCGCTATGCGCTGTGCACCATGTGCATCGGCGTGGGACAGGGCATTGCGCTGGTGATCGAACGGGTCTGACGTCGGGCCGGCACCACGCCGGCGGGGCAGGGTGAGGTCTTCGGTACGCACTTTCTCACGCCGGCGCGTCCGGATCGTGTGGCCGGCATGCATACCCAGCCGGGTAGGCTTATGCTTCCGGGTCTGCCCGCTGCCTGCCATGAATCCAGTCGACCCGAACCGCCCGCCCTTCAAGATCCTCATCATCGACGACGAGCCCAGCATCGTGCATGTGCTGGCGCGCACGCTGCTCGGCATGGGGATGTTGCGCTTTGCGGTGCGCGGCGAGGACGCCCTGCGCGTGCTGGCCGAAGATCCCCAGGACCTGGTGCTCACCGATGCCGACATGCCGGACATCTCCGGCTTCGAGATCATCGAGCGCATGCGCCAGGACCCGCGCATGGCCCATACCCCGGTGATCATGATCACCGGTCACTCGGCGCCCCAGATCCGTGAACACGCGCAGGAGCTCGGCGTGTCCGAGTTCATGGTCAAGCCCATCGACCGCGATCTGCTCAAGGCCACGGTGCAGCGGCTGCTCGGTGCCGGGCCTGCCACGCAGGAACCCCCGTCCGCGGCAGCACAGCCGGTCCCGCCCGAGCCCACGCCGGCTGCGGCGGCCGACGCAGTCGACGGACACCCTGCTCCCAGCGGTCTGGCCTCCATGCTGCTGGACCGCGTGGCCAGCATCCTGGAAGACATCGACACCCTCCGGGCTGGAGGTGCCCAGCCCGATCCACAGCGACTGACAGCCTCCCTGGCCAACATCGAAGACGCTTGCGGCGAGATGACCCGGCTGATCATCCAGCTCAACGAGCGTCAGGACCGTACGACCTGAGCCTGCTCCGACGTCTGCCCCACGCTGGCCAGGATGCCATGCAGCCGGGCGGGGGCGATCGGTGGATTGAGCGTCACCACCTGCTGCAGCCGTGCTTCCCGCGCCGTCAGCAGCGAGGTGTCGGCGGTGATGAGGACGACCGGCAGGTCAGGGCGTGTCGTGTGGCGCAGGTTCTCCATGAACTCCCACACCCTGGAGGTCTGGGCGGGTGCCGCGGTCACGATGGCCACATCCGGTGCCCAGAGCCCGAGCGGGCAGCCGCTGCCTTGCTGGGGTGCGCGCACATTCGTGACCACATCGCATCCCCAGCCGCTGAGCAGTGGTCCCAGCCACACCCAGCCCTGTGCATCCGTTTCGACCATCACGCGGCGGTTCGACAATGACCGGGAAAACAGGGCCAGTGGCTCCATCGCCGCCACGGCCGACGGCACCTCCGGTTCAGGCGCCGGACCGGGAGTGTCACTGGGCAGGGGGACCTCGATGGTGAAACACGTGCCCCGGCCCACCTCGGAACGCAGCCCGATCTGCAGGCCCAGCATGCTGGCGCAGCTGCGCACGATGGCCAGACCGAGACCGACCCCCTTGCGGCTGTCGTTGTCGCGTTCGATCCGGTAGAACTCGCGAAACACCGCGTCCTGTTTCTCCGGCGGTATTCCGGCACCGGTGTCCCATACCTGCAGACGCAGAACGCCACCCCGGCGTCTGCAGGTCAGGAGCACACCGCCTTGCTCGGTGTACTGCACCGCATTGACCACCAGGTTGGAGAGCATCCTCTCCAGCAAGGCCGGGTCGCTCATCACCACGGCATCGCTCGAGCCCACGCCGAACCGCAGCCCCTTGGCACGGGCCGCCGCCCGGTAGTTCAGCCGCAACCGGCTCATGATCGGCTCCAGATCGAACACCTGCAGGTTGGGTGTCATCTGGGCCGACTCCAGTCGCGACAGGGCGAGCACCGAGTCCAGCAAGGACTCCATCGACGCCAGTGACTGCGCCATGTGTTCCAGGATGCCGGCGGCTCTGGACGGATCAAGCGGTCGGCGGAGCTCCTCCACGAACAGGCCCATGGCATGCATCGGCTGTCTCAGATCGTGGCTGATGGCAGCCATGAACCGCGATTTGGACTGGTTGGCCCGTTCGGCCTTGAGCTTCTGCGCCACCAGCTGAGCCCGGCGCTGGGCCCATTGATCGAGTCGGCTGGATCGGGTGATGTCGGTGAACACGCCGATCACCCGCTGGACCTGTCCGTCTTTGCCGATCATCGGTTGCCGCACCACGCTCACCGGCCATCGCGAGCCGTTGCGTCGGATCAGCTGCAGCCGCTGGCTGCCACCCTCGGACCATCGGTCGCGCAAGGCCATGGACGCCGGCGCCACCAGCTCGTCGAGCGGGCGGCCCGTCAGCGCCGAGGCGGGCCAGCCCAGCGATTCGGCCAGCCGCGGCGACACCTCCAGCACCCGTCCGTCCGTTTGCCACGCCATCAGCAGAGGGCCCGTCTGCAAGGAGGGTCTCCGCCGACCGGTTCGATCCGCCCACTCGACCGCTGCATCCAGCAGGTCGAGCAGCATCGGCCCGTCCAGATCGACCGCCCTCACGGTGCGAAAAATGCCGATGCCCATGAGCCAAGCGTCGTCGTCGGTGTCGGTCTCCTGAACCACCATGATGACCGGCAGGATCGCGGAGACACCCTCCAGCCAGTCGCGCAAACCGCCAGCCCCGCTCGCACAGTGACTGCGATCGATCAGAACGATCCGGGGCGCCCGCTCCTTCATGAGGTCCAGCGCCTGATCGAGGCTGTAAGCCGGCCTCAACCGCCACTTGTGTGACGGCAGCAGGTGTTCCACCGCGACGATCTGCTGACGGCTGTTGCTGACCACCAGCAGTTCGGGCGGGACAGGATCATCACCGTCCATCGGGATCGATTCCGCGTGCGACATGGAATTGGGCATCGTGGCGTTGCAGCTGCTGGTCGCCTGAAATCATCCAGCGATCAGAAGTGATAAATTAATTCGATAATCTACAATCTACATTGGTATTTCAACAATAAATAATACAAAGGTAATATTTCGGTGAGAATGTCGGATCACAGGACCGATGACGAACACACTGGACTTGAGGCGACGCCCGCCTCGGTGGCCGCCATGCTTCCTGAACGCCTGATCGAGGGTCAGCCTCTCAAAGTGCTTGTCATTGACGACCATCAGCTGATCCGTGAAGGGTTGAAGCTGATGCTTGCCCGCCTGGACCCGCTGGCCATCGTGTTGGAGGCCAGTTCGCTGCGTCCGGCGGTCGATCTGTACCGGTGCCATGACGACATCGATCTGGTTCTGCTGGACTTGTCCATGCCGGGCAGCTATTCGGGTCAGACCCTCGACGCCTTCATCGAAGCCTGTCCGGCTTCACGTGTGGTGGTCATTTCGGCCACCTGCGACACCCATACCGTCCAGGCCACCCTGCGCAAGGGGGCCTTGGGCTTCATCCCGAAACTGACCGACAGCCGAGCGCTGGTCCAGGCGCTGCGCTTCGTGCTGCAAGGTGGCATCTACGTTCCGCTGGAGGCCTTGTCGACCGGTCAGGCGGTCCGACCCGAGCCGGCGGTGTTCACCGGCTATGTCTCCCGGTCCGATGTTCCTGCCCTCACACAACGACAGATGGATGTCTTGCGGGAACTGCTGGAGGGCAAAAGCAACAAGCAGATCTGTCGCGACCTCAACATGGCCATGGGTACGGTCAAGAGTCATCTGGCCAGCATCTTTTCAGCACTGCGGGTCAACAGTCGCACCGAGGCGATCGCGGCCGCCGAACGCATGGGATGGCGCACCCGCCTGCAGCAGGTCATGTGACCTGTCTGATCGGGTGGTCGGCGGTCCCGAGGGGCGCGGACGTCGTTGCCGGCCAGCATGGGCTCAACTCATCTTCTGCAGCAGGGCCTTCATCAGGCCGGTGTACACGGTCCTGGTGGAGGGCGACGACATGACCGAGCCGGTGGCCGACGAAACCCGCTCCATCCTGGACGGCCACATCATCCTGTCGCGCGCGCTCGCCGAGGCCAACCACTACCCGGCCATCGACGTGCTGGCCTCCGCCTCGCGCGTGATGCATGCCCTGGTGCCGCGCGAGCACCGGCTGGCGGCGGGGCGGGTGCGTGAACTGCTGGCCCGTTACCGCGACGTGGAGCTGCTGCTCAAGGTGGGCGAGTACGAGCGTGGCAGCGATCCCGCCACCGACATCGCCATCGACCGGCGCGAGGCCATCCTGCAGTTCCTGCGGCAGGACATGCACGAGATCAGCGGCTTCGACGAGGCGGTCGAGTCGCTGATGGACCTGGGCCGCTGAACCCGGCGATGAACCCCGGGATTCAGGGCGCGAGCCAGTCGTCCAGCTTCAGGCTGTCCACCACCGCCGGTTCGGTGGGCGCCTGCCAGCTCAGCCCGCTCTCGGTGGCCCAGCGCTGCAGCTCGCCGCTGGCGCGGCTGCGGGTCACGACGCGGTTGACCGCATCCAGCATGTCCTGGCGCGGGGCCAGGGCCACAAAGCCGAAGTTGACACCCAGGGCGCGGGGCGTGCCCAGCTGCAGCGGCAAGGTGCCGCCCTGGGCATGCCGGCGCCGCCAGGCGTCCACCGTGGTGCTGGGCACCAGGGCCGCGTCGATGCGGCCTTGCTGCAGCGCAGCCCAGAGGTCTTCGCGCTGCCCCAGGGACACCATCTGCCCGGACAAGGCGCCACCGCCGTGCATGGCCACCAGGGTGCCTTCCAGCGTGCCGGCCACGGCCGCCACCTTCTGCCCGCGCAGCCCGGCCAGCGTCTGCGCCGGCGGCAGGCCGCTGCGCTGCACCACCTGCAGGGCACTGCCCAGGTAGGGCTGGCTGGGCACCAGGGTGCCCAGGGTGATGTAGGGCCGGTCGCGCTTGCGTTTGGCGCCGGGGTGGTCGGCGGTCTTGAAGCGCTCGCGGGTCGGGGCGCCCAGGTCGCTCTTGAGCAGCGGGAAGCCGCTGGCCAGATCGCACACGCCCGCCGACAGCAGCGCATTGACCTCGTGGGTCAGCAGGCTTTCCTTCTCGATCTCCGGCTCGAAGGGCACCAGCCTGAGCTCGCGCCCGAGCTCGGCCGCCACGGCGCGGGCCACCAGCACGTCGAAGCCCTCCACCTGGCCGCGCCGCAGGGTGGACAGCGGCGCGTTGTCCTCGCTCACGCACACGGTGAGCGCCGGGCTGGCCGACGTGGCCGCCGGGGACTGGGCGGCCGCCGGCCCCGGCAGGACCAGCGACAGCGCAGCAGCCAGCGCAGGCAGACGTCGCATGTCAGAGCTCCTTGCCGCCGCGCGTGACCACATAGGCCCACAGCACCTGCAGCGCCGCGTCGTCGATGGCGCCCTTGAACGACGGCATGTTCCCCTTGCCCTGCATCACCGAGGTGACGAAGCGCTCGTGCTGGTCGGTGGGGAACTTGCGCAGGTCATACACCGTGGTGCCGGAGTTGACCATGTTGCGGCCGTGGCACTGGGCGCAGGTGCGGTGGTACTGCTCGCGGCCTTTCTCGACCGCCTCCATGGTGATGGGGGCGGTCGGGGCCGAGGACGGTGAAGGGGAGGACTGTGCATGGGCGGCCCCGCTCAGGGCCGCCACACACACCAGAAGCATTCGCAGTGTCATGGCAGGGTGGTCGGGTTCAGTCCAGTGCAAAGGTCCAGACCGAGCCGCCGGCCGGCACCTGGCTCATGCGCTCGTCGCCCAGCAGGGCCCAGACGCCGCCGGCGCCCGAGACGATGCTCACGTACTGCTTGCCATTGACCTCGAAGGTCACCGGCAGACCGATGATGCCGCTGCCGGTCTGGAACTCGTAGAGCTTCTTGCCGTTGCGGGCATCCACCGCCATGAATTCGCCGGTGGCGGCACCGGTGAACACCAGGTTGCCGGCGGTGGACAGGGTGCCGGCCATGCTGGGCTGGCCGGGCCAGGCCATCTGCCACTTGCTCTTGCCGGTCATGGGGTCGATGGCCGACAGGTAGCCGTGCGGCTCGTTCTTGGGCATGTTCACGCCGCGGAAGTTCACGCCCAGGTACCACTCGCCCTTCTTGTACTCGGGCTTGGCCAGCTGGTAGGGCCAGCTGATGTTGAGGGTGTTGGCATAGGCCAGGCCGGTGGCCGGGTTCCACGACATGGGCGTCCAGTTCTTGCCGCCCAGCACGCTGGGGAAGATCTCCACGTCCTCGCCGGCGCGGGCCTTGCGGTCGGTCTCGGTCAGCACCGGGCGGCCGGTCTTGAGGTCGATGCGCTCGGCCCAGTTGACCTTCACGTAGGGGTTGGCCGCCAGCAGTTCGCCGTTGGCACGGTCCAGCACATAGAAGAAGCCGTTGCGGTTGGCCTGGGCCAGCACCTTGCGCTGCTTGCCGGCGATCTTCATGTCGACCAGCATGCCCACTTCGGTGGCGTCGTAGTCGTAGGGATCGTTGGGGCTGAACTGGTAGTGCCAGACCAGCTCGCCGGTCTTGGGCCGGATGGCCACGACCGAGGCGATGTAGAGGTTGTCACCCTTGCGGGCGTTGGGGTTCCACGGGCCGCCATTGCCGGTGCCCCAGTACACCAGGTCGAGCTCGGGGTCGTAGGCGCCGGTCAGCCAGGTGGGGGCGCCGCCTTTCTG
The DNA here is from genome assembly GCF_049843595.1 of Hydrogenophaga sp. R2. Taxonomy (NCBI): domain Bacteria; kingdom Pseudomonadati; phylum Pseudomonadota; class Betaproteobacteria; order Burkholderiales; family Comamonadaceae; genus Hydrogenophaga; species Hydrogenophaga sp. R2. Next base: position 475,987 of record NZ_JBBHZN010000002.1, on the reverse strand, counting down.
GTAGGTGTCGCCGGGCCAGGTGTCGCCGCCTTTCTGGTCGGGGGCGGCGGTGGTGTAGAAGCGCCAGAGCTGCTTGCCGGTGGCCGGGTCCCAGCCGTCGATGAAGCCGCGCGTGCCGTACTCGCCGCCGGCAATGCCGGTGAGCACCACGCCGTTGGCGATCAGGGGCGCGCTGGTCATGGCCTGGCCGTTCTGGTAGTCGGCGGCCTTGCTCTTCCAGAGCTGCTTGCCGGTCTTGGCGTCCAGCGCGATCACGTGCGCGTCCAGCGTGGAGCGGAACAGCTTGCCGTCGTAGATGGCGGCGCCGCGGTTCAGGATGCCGCAGCAGGCCATCTTGAACACGTCCTGCGGCAGCTCGATCTCCTGCTTCCAGATCTGCTTGCCGGTCACCGGGTTGATGGCCACCGTGGTGTTGTGCGTGGTCACGTACATCACGCCGTTGTGCACGATGGGCTGCGACTCCTGGCTCTGCGGGTTGTTCAGGCTGTAGGCCCAGACCGGGCGCAGCTTGGCCGCGTTGCCGGTGTTGATCTGCTTGAGCGCGCTGTAGCGCTGGTTGTTGTAGCCCATGCCGTAGGTCAGCACGTCCTTGGACGTGGCGTGATCGGCCTTGAGGTCGTCCAGGGTCTGGGCCTGTGCGGGCAGGCCGGCGAAGGTGACAGCGGCCAGCGCCAGGCTGCCGATGAGGCGGTGTTTCATGGGTGGTCTCCTCGTCTTGTGGGAATGGGGTCCATGCGCATTCTGGAAAGTCGCGGCCTGCGGCGCATGCCCGGGTTTTCCCGGTGGTCGAAGTGTTCTGCTTCGGAACAGGCTTGGCAGATGTCCTTGTCCACCGGCAGCCCCTTCTTCCAGACCGCCGAACAGCGCGCGGCCCTGGCCCGCCAGCGCTTCTTCGAGGAGTCCGGGCGCCCCACCGGCCTGGTCAGCGAGGCGGTCATCCAGAGCTGGTCGCGCTGCCAGTCGCTGGGGCACCAGCCGCACCGGCGCGCCGCCGTGGACCCGGTGAGCGCCAGCGCCTTGTCGGCGGTGCGCCAGCGCAACCGCGACCTGCTGCTGGCCGCCGGGCAGGAGCTGTCGCAGCTGGAGGCCTCGCTGGCCGGCACCGGCTGCCGCGTGCTGCTGACCAATGCCACCGGCGTGGTGGTGCACGCCACCGACATGCCGTTCGCCCCCGACCAGCACATGCTGGACGTGGCCGGTCGCACCGGCGTGCGCCTGTCGGAAGACCGGGTGGGCACCACCGCGCCGGGCATCGTGGTGCGCACCGGGCAGGCCTGCTGCGTGTCGGCCGGCGAGCACTACTACGAGGTGTTCCAGGGCGTGCACTGCGCGGCCGCGCCGATCTTCGATGTGCACCGCCGTCTGGCCGGCGTGCTCGACGTGTCGACCGAAGGAAGTCCGTTCGGTTTCGACGCCGCCTCGGTGGTGGGCGTGTTCGCCACCTCCATCGAGAACCGGCTGCTGCAGGCCCAGTCGCGCGAGCATGTGGTGCTGCAGTTCCAGACCACCCCCGGCCTGCTGGACACCCCGTTGCAGGGGCTGGCCGCGCTGGACGGCGAGGGCCGTGTGGTGTGGATCAACACCGCAGGCCGGCGCCTGCTGGGCCGGTACCCCGTGGGTTCGGCCATCGGGGGTGCAGACGGACCGCCGGAGGTGGCCGAGGCGGTGTTCGGCACCGCGCCCAATGCCCTGCTCGACCTGGGGCTGCAGGCCAGCCCGGGGGTGCTGCGCCTGCCCAACGGCCTGGGCATCTGGCTGCGCGCGCGTGTGCAGTGGCGTGAAGGCCAGGACGTGCGCCACACCGTGGCACTGTCGCGGCCGGTGGCGCCGGTGGCGGACGAACCCGCCGCCGCTGTCGCCGATGCCGCTGATGCGGCGGAATCTTCACCGGCCTCGCTGGCCGATGCCAACCGCCGCCTGATCGACACCACCCTGGCGCGCAACGGCGGCAATGTGGCCCGCACCGCGCGCGAACTGGGTGTGTCGCGCGGCCTGCTCTACCGCCACCTGCGTCGCCCGAACGACGGACAAGACCCTCACCCGCCGGCCTGATTGGCGGGCGGCCGCCGCGCCACGCGCCGGGCCTGGGTATGCTGCGCTGCAATATGCACGGTGCCGCTGCCTCCCGCCCCCCATCCCTTCCGCTGCTGCTGGCCGGTCCGGTGCTGCGCCGCGTGCAGGCGCACCGGCTGGTGCTGTGGCTGGCCACCAGCGAACCGGTGTCGCTGCGGCTGCGGCTGAACGGCCACGTGGTGCCGGGATCGACCCCGCACACCCTGCAGGCCGGCGCCCGCCTGTTCCACCACCTGATCGACGCCGAGCTGCCCGAGCCTCTGGTGCCCGGCGCCTGGACCGCCTACACGCTGGAGGTGTCCGACCCTGCCGCGCCCGAAGGCTGGCGCGACCTGCTGGCCGCCGACCCCGCCCTGTGCTATCCCGGCCACGCCAGCCCCGGGCTGCGCTGGGAACCGCGTGTGGCCTCGCTGCTGCACGGCTCCTGCCGCAAGCCGCACCACCGCGCTGCCCACGGGGAAGGTGCCGGCGACGGCCTGGCCGAGGCCGACCGCCTGCTGCAGCGCCTGCTGGCCGGCGAGACCACCACCGCCTGGCCCAGCGCGCTGGTGCTCAGCGGCGACCAGATCTACGCCGACGACGTGGCCGGCCCGTTGCTGCGCGCCATCCACCAGCTCGCCCGGCAACTGGGCCTGCCCGACGAAGCACTGCCCGGCGTGGGCCCCGACGGCCCGGCCACCGCCCATGCGCTGGTGGAGCACCCCATGGGCTACTACCGGCGCGAGCAGCTGCTGCCCAAGCAGGCGGTCAAGTCCGGGCTGAAGGACATCCTGTTCGGCGGCGTGGCCAAACCCGTGTTCACCACCGACAACGCGCACAACCACCTGATCTCCTTGTCCGAGGTGCTGTGCATGTACCTGCTGGTGTGGTCGCCGCTGCCCTGGCAGGGGCTGGACCTGTCGCCGCCGCCGGGCCTGGCGCCGAAGCAGGCGCAGCGCTACGAGCGCGAGGCCGCCGCCCTGGCCGATTTCGTGCAAGGGCTGCCGGCGGTGCGGCGGGCCATGGCCCACCTGCCGGTGGCCATGATCTTCGACGACCACGACATCACCGACGACTGGAACCTGAGCGCCGAGTGGGAGACCGTGGCCTACGGCCATCCGTTCTCGCGCCGGGTCATCGGCAATGCGCTGCTGGGCTACCTGCTGCACCAGGGCTGGGGCAACCGCCCCGAAGCCTTCAAGGAGGCGCTGCCGCACCTGGAACGCGCCCTGCAGCAGCCCGGCTCGGACGATCACGATGCCGCCATCACCCACCTGCTGCACTTCCACCAGTGGCACTACGTGTGGCCCACCGAGCCGGCCCTGGTGGTGCTGGACAGCCGCACCCACCGCTGGCGCTCCGACCTGTCCTCGCGCCAGCCCTCGGGCCTGCTCGACTGGGAATCGCTCACCGACCTGCAGCAGACCCTGCTGGACCGCGAGGCGGTGCTGCTGGTGTCGTCGGCGCCCATCTTCGGCGTCAAGCTGATCGAGACGCTGCAGCACCTCTTCAGCTGGGCCGGCAGCCCGCTGGTGGTGGACGCCGAGAACTGGATGGGCCACCCCGGGGCGGCCAGTGCCATCCTCAACATCTTCCGCCACCCGCGCACGCCGCAGCACTTCGTGGTGCTCTCGGGCGATGTGCACTACTCGTTCGTGTACGACGTCAAGCTGCGCCGCCGCACCCGGCTGCGCACCGGGGCCCGCAGCCCGGACATCTGGCAGATCTGCAGCAGCGGCCTGCGCAACACCTTCCCCGGCGGTCTGCTGGCGGTGCTGGACCATGGCAACCGCTGGCTGTACTCGCCGCGATCGCCGCTGAACTGGTTCACCCGCCGGCGCCACCTGCGGGTGGTGCCACGCAAGCCCGAGGGGCTGCCGCATGGCCGCCGGCTGCTGGACGCCAGCGGCGTGGGCCTGGTGGAACTGGACGAACACGGTCGGCCCTGGCGCATCCGCAGCCTGCTGGCCGACGGCCGCGACGTGGCCTACGTGCCCAGGGAAGCCGAGGCCCGCTGGGATTGAGCGGGATCGCGCTGCAGGTCCTGCCGCAGGTAGCCCAGCAGGGCGCGGTTACGGCCCACGCGCAGGCGGTCGGGTGTGGTGAGTGCGGTGATGAGGGTGCCGAACTTGGTGTGCGGCACCCAGTCCGGCAGCACCGGCCGCAGGCGGCCGTCGTCCAGCGCGTCCTGGCACAGGTAGCTGGGCATCATGGCAATGCCCAGGCCGGCCAGGGCCGCGTCCACCACGGCCTCGGGGTTGTCCACGTGGTAACGGCTGCTCACCCGCACCTGCACTTCCTCGCCCGGCGCGTCGGCCCGCGCCAGTCGCCAGGCCTCGTCGGACGACTCGCGCCAGTAGGCCAGGCAGGTGTGGTGCCGCAGGTCCTGGGGTGAGGCGGGCGTGCCGGCGTCCAGCAGGTAGGCCGGCGTGGCGGCCAGCACCCAGTCGATGCGGGCCACCGGGGTGCAGACGAACTCGGGCGCCGGCGCGGTGGACCAGCGCAGCGCGATGTCGATGCGCTCGAACGCCAGGTCCATGATGCGGTCGGCCAGCTGCAGGTCGATCTCGATGCCCGGGTATTCCTTCAGGAAGCAGGGCAGCCGCTTGGCCAGCACCCGCTGGCCCCAGGACACCGGAGCGGTCAGCCGGATGCGCCCGCTCATTTCCGAGCGCAGGGCGCGCACCTCTTCCTCGCCGGCCCGCAGCTCGGCCAGGGCCCGCCGCGCGTGGGCGGCGTACACCTCGCCGGCCGGGGTGAGCACGATGCGCCGGGTGCTGCGCGCGAACAGGGTGGCGCCCAGCGCCTCTTCGAGCTGGGCCACCCGCTTGCTGACCACGCTCTTGCCCACGCCCAGTTCGTCGGCCGCGTGGCTGACGCTCAGGCCGTCGACCACCTGCAGGAAGGTGGCCAGCATGTCGCGGGAAATGGTCATGGCGGTGGCGGGGATTGTTTCCGGATCGGACACAAAGCGTTCGCATTCGAGCAGATGCGCCCGGGGGTGTCCATCCCTAGACTCCCCAACCGGTGGCACAGACCGCCCTGACAGCAGACCAACCTACGGAGACAAACAGCATGAAGATCTACGCCGACCCGATCACGGTCAACTGCCGCAAGGTGCTCGCAGGCCTGGACCTGATGGGGGCGCCCTACGAGCTCCACCATGTGGACTACTTCAAGGGCGAACAGAAGGGCGATGCCTACACGGCCATCAACCCCAACCAGTCGATCCCGGCCATGGTCGACGGTGACCTCGTGCTGTGGGAATCCAACGCCATCCTGCAGTACGCAGCCGACAAGAACGGCGCGGCCTCGGCCTACCCGACCGACCTCAAGACCCGCGCCGACATCAACCGCTGGCTGCTGTGGGAATCGTCCAGCTGGTTCCCGAGCTGCTACGTGTACCTGGTGGAGAACTGCGTGAAGCCCTTGCTGGGCGGTGCCGCCGACCCGGCCATGCTGGCCGCGCAGGACGCCCAGTTCCACAAGCTCGCCGGCATCCTGGATGCGCGCCTGAACGGCCGCCAGTGGATCGCCTCCGACCGCCCCACCATCGCCGACATCGCGCTGGCCTCGCCCATGCACCTGCACGGCTGGCAGCGCCTGCCGCTGGACCCGCACCCCCACCTGCGCCGCTGGCTGTTCGAGAGCGTCGAACGCCTGCCCAGCTGGGACAAGACCTGGGTCGGCGAAGGCTTCACCACCCAGCGCGCCCAGCAGGCCGCCTGACTTTTTCCTGTGCCTTGATGCCATGACACCCGCACGTTCCGTCCGCGCCACCCTCAACTACACGGTCGACAACGGCCGGCCGCCCGACTACTACTTCTACGAACCCGATCCCGGCGTGGAGCTCAACCCGCCCGGGACCGACCTGAAGGAGGTGGACATCCACGACGGCTGGCCCGAGGTGCACCAGCTCTCGGCCGACCGCGAGGGCTTCGAGCTGCACGACTTCGGCGCCGACTTCCAGCAGTTCGACGACGACGCCGCCATCCAGTCGCAGTTCTACGACCAGGTGATCGGCTTCGTGAAGCGCCACACCGGGGCGCGGCGCGTGGTGGTGTTCGACCACACCATCCGCAAGCGCCTGCCGGCCGACCTCAAGGCCCAGACCACGGTGCAGCGACCGGCCGTGCTGCTGGTGCACAGCGACTACACCGTCAACAGCGGGCCGCAGCGGGTGCGCGACATCCTGCCCGACGAGGCCGACGCGCTGCTGCAGCGCCGGGTGGCGTTCTTCAACGTGTGGAAGCCGCTGCGCGAGCGCGTGGAGGAACTGCCGCTGGCCATGTGCGATGCGCGCACCCACGACGAAGGCGACATGCTGCGCATGGACCTGAAGTACCGCGAGCGCACCGGCGAGATCTATGTCATGCGGCACTCGCCCAAACACCGCTGGCTGTACTTCCCGCAGATGCAGGCGCACCAGGCGCTGCTGCTCAAGACCTACGACTCCGAGACCGACGGCCGTGCCCGCTTCATGGGCCACACCGCGTTCGAGGACCCCACCACGCCCCCCGGCGCTCCCAGGCGCGAGAGCATCGAGGTGCGCACCATGGCGTTCTTCTGACGCTCAGGCGCGGACGTCCTGCGGGGCGTCCAGCGAAGCCAGGGCCTGCAGCGCCTCCGCCTCGGTGCGGTAGGTGCGCAGGCCCTGTCCGTTGTCCAGGTGGCCGGCGGCGCGCAGCAGCTGCTCCACCGGCAGCTTGATGCCCACCAGGTGCAGCGTGATGCCGCGCAAGGCCAGGGCATGGCGCAGGCGGCCGAAGGCCTCGGCGCCGGTCACATCGGTCCAGTTCACCGGGTGGGCGATCCACATCACGTGGCGGGTGTCGGGGTGGGCCTCCAGGTGCTCGGCCACGGTGCGCTCGAAGCCGGCGGCGGTGGCGAAATCCAGCGCGGCGTCCATGCGCAGGGCGTACAGGTGCGGCGCCAGCGGCGGCAGCTGCCACAGGTGCCGGTCGCGCAGGCTGCCGTCCGGGTGCAGGCCCACCTCGATGATGCGCGGGTGCAGCCGCAGGTACAGGAAGTGGCTGAGTGCCATCAGCACGCCGGCCAGCACGCCCCAGTACAGCGCCGGTGCGGCGGCCAGCGTCACCAGCAGCGTGCTGCCCGCGATCACGGCCTCCACGCGCGACAGGCGCCACAGCCGCACGAACGACGCCGGCCGGATGAGCCCCACGATGGCCACCAGCACGATGGCCGCCAGCACCGGGCGCGGCACATGGTGCAGCACCGGCATGAACAGCAGCAGCGCCAGCCCCACCACCGCCACCGACACCACCGTGGCCCAGCCGGTGCGTGCGCCGGCGTACAGGTTGAGCGCCGAGCGCGAGAACGACGAACTGGTGGGAAAGCTGCCGCTGAGGCCCGCCGCCAGCTTGGCCAGGCCCTGGCCGATCAGGTCCTGGTCCTGGTCCCAGCGGGTGTGGCGCCCGGCGTTGTCCACCTGGGCGCTGGAGGCCGTTTCCAGAAAGCTCACCAGCGAGATCACCAGCACCGGCAGCACCAGCTGCCCCAGCACCGGCCAGCCCGGCCAGCCCGGCCACACCAGCGCCGGCAGCCCTTCGGGCAGGGTGCCCACCACGGCGCCGCCTCCGGCCTCGAAGCCCGCCAGGCGGCTGATGCCGGCACTGGCCACCACCACCAGCAGCACCACCGGGAAGGTGGGCCGCCAGCGCCGGGCCAGCCACAGCAGCAGCAGGCTGCCCAGCCCGAAGGCCATCGAGGGACCGTGCCAAAGACCGGCTTCCAGACCCGACCGGGCCTCGGCCCAGCCCGTCCAGCCCAGCAGCGGCGGTATCTGCGAGGCCACGATCAGCAGTGCCGCCGCCTGGGTGAAGGCCATGAGCACCGGCGAGTTCACCAGGTTGAGCAGCCAGCCGAACCGCACCAGCCCCAGCACCACCTGCAGCGCGCCGCACAGCAGCGCCAGCCAGGCTGCCAGCATCACCCACTGCGCACTGCCGGCCGAGGCCAGCGGCGCCAGCGAGGCCCCCACCAGCAGGCTGGTCAGCGCCGTGGGCCCCACCGACAGCCGCGGCGATGCGCCGAACAGCACCGCCACCAGCGCCGGCAGCAACGAGGCGTAGATGCCGGTCACCAGCGGCATGCCGGCCAGGGCGGCATAGGCCACGCCCTGGGGCACGATCATCAGCCCCACGGTGATGCCGGCCAGGAGCTCGCCGCGCAGCAGCGCGCGGTCCGGGCGCGGCCAGTTCAGGAAGGGCAGGGCGCGGCGCCAGCGGCGGGTCGTGTTCAACTTCTCTGTCCCCGCCGGATCATGACCGCCACCAGCGTGACCACGGTGAGCGGCGCCACGAAGCCCATCAGCACGGCCGAGAAGGTGCCGAGTGCGGCATGCTGCTGCGCGGCCAGGATCAGCCAGGCCACATAGGCCGCGTAATAGGCCAGGAACACGCCGCCTTCCCAGCGCGCGATCTCGCGCCCGGTCAGGAACACCGGCAGGCAGGCCAGGGCCGTGGCCAGCATGACCCACATGTCCAGTGCCAGCAGCGAGGAGGGCACGCCCAGCCCGTCCGGGCTGACCACCGAGGCCAGGCCCAGGCAGCCCAGGATGTTGAAGGTGTTGCTGCCCACCACGTTGCCCACCGCGATGTCGCGCTCGCCCTTGATGGCCGCCATGATGGAGGTGGCCACCTCGGGCATGGAGGTGCCGGCGGCCACGATGGTCAGGCCGATCACCAGATCGCTCACGCCCAGGGCCTTGGCGAAGGCAATCGAGGCGGTGACCAGCGCCTCCGAGCCCAGCACCAGAAAGCCCAGGCCGACCGCGATCAGCAGCAGCTGCACCGGCAGCCGGCTGTCCCAGGCCCCGACGGATGCGGGCTGCACCTCGGCCGCGTACTCGTCTTTCGCGGCCTGGCTTTCGCGCCGCGACTGGATGATGAGGAAGGCGGTGTAGGCCACCATCAGCCCGCACAGCAGCAGCCCGTCCATGAGACCGATGCGGCCATCCAGGCACACCAGCAGCAGGATGACCGAGGCGCCGATCATGATGGGCACCTCCTGCCGGATGAGCTGGATGTGGACCACCAGCGGGGTGATGAGCGCCGACACCCCGAGGATGAACAGCACGTTGAAGATGTTGCTGCCCACCACGTTGCCCAGGGCCAGGTCGGTCTGGCCGTCCAGCGCGGCCCCCACCGACACCGCCACCTCGGGCGAGCTGGTGCCGAAGGCCACGATGGTCAGACCCACCACCAGCGGCGATATGCCGAAGGACAGCGCCAGCTTCGAGGCGCCACGCACCAGCAGTTCGGCCCCGGCGATCAGGCCGGCCAGACCGGCCAGGAAAAGCAGGATGTTCATGTTCGGCAGTGGTTGGCACGCCCGTGTGGCGCGGTCCCGAGCATAGACGCCAGCCGTGCTCCTGCCAGCGCCTGTGCCCGCATTTGGGCCCCCGGCAGAGGCCGGGATTGGCCCCTGCACCGGCATGGATCGGGGCGACAATGGCTTGTTCCCCGGAACCATTCCCTGGCGGTCGTCCGGCCGGTGCCTGTCGCACCGCGATGCCGGCCCTTGCTGACAGCCCCTGCCCCGACCCGCGCGGACCGCAGGGCCTCCATGCTGCACATCGGGCCACCCGACCCGCCACGTCCACAACCAACGCCGGCCCGAGCCGGGTTCGCCGCATCGCCCGCTGGCCATGCGGGTCGTGCCCATGGCCTGTCCGGCGCAACGGGAGGTCTGCATGCAACTCTTCATCTCGGCCGGTCTGATCCTGGCCATCGTCCTGTGGGGCGTCCTGGCGCCGGATTCGCTGGGCACGGTGTTCGACACCGCCCTGGCCCACATCACCCGCGACTTCGGCTGGTTCTACCTGTGGGTGGTGCTGGGGCTGGTGATCGCCGCCCTGGCGCTGGCCTTCGGCCGGTACGGGCAGCTCAGGCTCGGGCAGGAAGACGACGAGCCCGAGTTCTCGGTGGGGGCCTGGTTTGCCATGCTGTTCGCGGCCGGCATGGGCATCGGCCTGGTGTTCTGGGGGGTGGCCGAGCCGGTCTCGCATTACACGTCGCCCCCGCCCGGCATCACCCCCGGCACGCCGGAGGCGGCCAACGCCGCCATGCGCTACAGCTTCTTCCACTGGGGGCTGCATCCCTGGGCGGTCTACAGCATGGTGGCGCTGGCGATTGCCTTCTTCCAGTTCCGCCGGGGCGGTGCCGCGCTGGTGAGCACGGCGGTGGAGTCGCTGCCCTGGGCGCCGCTGCGCCGGCTGGGACCGGTGGCCAATGTGCTGGCCGTGATCGCCACCGCCTTCGGCGTGGCGGCCTCGCTGGGCATGGGGGCGCTGCAGATCAACAGCGGTCTGGCGGCCGTGGCCGGTGTGCCGGTGAGCACCACGGCCCAGGTGGTCATCATCGCGGTCACCACCGCGCTGTTCCTGGCGTCCGCCCTGTCGGGTCTGGGGCGCGGCATCAAGTGGCTCTCCAGCGCCAACCTGGTCATGGCCGGTCTGCTGGCCCTGGCCGTGTTCCTGCTGGGCCCCACCGTGGCCATCATCGACACCTTCACCACCACGCTGGGCAGCTACGCCAGCGAACTGGTGCGCATGAGCCTGCGCATGACCCCGTTCCGCGACAGCGGCTGGGTCGGTGGCTGGACGGTCTTCTACTGGGCCTGGTGGCTGAGCTGGTCGCCGTTCGTGGGCCTGTTCATCGCCCGCATCTCGCGCGGCCGCACCATCCGCGAATTCGTGCTGGGCACGGTGCTGGTACCCACCCTGGCCGCCTTCGTGTGGTTCTCGGTGTTCGGCGGTACGGCACTGCACCTGGAGATCATGCAGGGCGTGCCCATGGCCGAGGCGGTGAAGGCCGATGTGGCCGGTGCGCTGTTCGCCCTGTTCGACGCACTGCCGGCCGGCACGCTGATGGCGGCCGTGGCCACCGTGCTGGTGCTGGTGTTCTTCGTCACCTCCGGCGACTCGGCGGTGCTGGTGCTGGGCACCATGAGCACCGGCGGCCAGGCCGATCCGCCGGCGCGCATCAAGGTGGTCTGGGGCCTGCTGGTCTCGGGCATGGCCGTGGTGCTGCTGCTCACCGGCGGCGTCAAGGCCGTGCAGACCGCCACCATCGTGTTTGCCCTGCCGTTCGCAGCCGTGGTGGTGTTGATGGTCGTGGCCCTGTGGCGTGCGGTCAGGGAAGACGGCCAGGCCGAGGAGCGCCGTGAGCGCAACTGGCGCCGGGTCGCCCGCCAGCGATGGGAGCAGGTCGGCACCGGCGACGCCTCCCGTCCAGCCTGACCCGCCAGGGCGGATGGTCGCCCCTGCTCTGGGACAATCCAGCCCTTCATGAGCGACCGCCCCTCCATCCGCCCCGACATGGCAGCCGCGCCTGTGGAAGGCCCGCTGGCGCGTGAAGCCCTGGCGCTGGCCGCGTTCGACCATGTGGTGTCGCGCGCCAGCGGCTTTCGCCCGCGTGAAGGGCAGCGGCAGATGGCCGCCTTCATTGCCAGCACGCTCTCGGGCGTGCGGCTGGGCGACGAGTCGGTCAGCGGTGACGCTGCGCTGCCCGACCGGGGCATCGCGGTGGTGCAGGCCGGCACCGGCGTGGGCAAGTCGGCGGCCTATGCGGCCACCGTCATTCCGCTGGCGCTGGCCCAGGGCCGGCGGGTGGTCATCTCCACCGCCACCGTGGCGCTGCAGGAGCAGCTCATCCACAAGGACCTGCCGGCGCTGGCCGCCTTGTTGCCACAGCCCTTTGCCTTTGCACTGGCCAAGGGCCGTGGCCGTTATGTGTGCCGCCTCAAGCTCGACCAGCTCAGCGGCGGTGATCCGGCCCATGCCGACCTGTTCGGCACCGAGGACGGCCTGTCCCAGGCCACGGCCGACACCTGGCAGGAGCGTGGCCGGCAGTACCAGCAATGGAGCCAGGCACTCGACCAGGGCGACTGGGACGGCGACCGAGACCGGCTCGACGACCCGCCCGATCCCGCCCTGTGGGGCCCGGTGGCGGCCGAGCGCCACACCTGCACCGCCCGCCATTGCCCGGCCTACAACAGCTGCAGCTACTACCAGGCGCGCCAGCGGCTGGCGCAGGCCCAGGTGATCGTGGTCAACCACGACCTGCTGCTCTCCACCCTGGGGCTGCACGCGCTGCCGGCCCCGCAGGACTGCTACCTGGTGCTCGATGAAGCGCACCACCTGGGCCCGATCGCTCAGGGCCAGTTCACCGCGCAGGTCGACCTCATGCGCACCAGCTGGCTCGACCGCCTGCCCCGCGCCTTCGACGAGGTGGCCAGCGCCATCTCGCACCACCCGGCCGACGATGTGGCGGTGCGCGCCCGTGAACTCAAGGCCGCCATGGGCGAGCTGGCCCGGCTGGCCATGGCCCGCGTGGGCGGCATGCCCGGCTGGGGCGAACGCCGGCCCGATGCGCCGCCGGCGGTGGACCGCTTCGAGGGCGGCGTGCTGCCGGCCGGCTGGGACGAGGTGGTGGGCACCATGGCGGCCCACGCCACCGCGCTGCTCAAGGTGGCCGAATCGTTGGCCACCCAGCTCAAGGCTCTGGCCCGGGAGGAGCCGTCCGAGGCTTCGCGCTGCGCACAGCTTTACAGCCGCATCGGCGGTTTTGCGCCGCGCCTGCAGCACGCCCAGGAAACCGCCGACCTGTGGCTGCAGACGGCGGCCGACGGCCAGCCGCCGCTGGCCAAATGGCTGGAGGCCGGCGTGCACCACGGCCTGGTCACGCTCACCGCCCATGCCTGTCCGCTGCAGCCCGGCCATCTGCTGCGCAGCCACCTGTGGCGCCATGTGCGCGGCGCGGTGGTCACCTCGGCCTCGCTCACCACCTGCGGCGGTTTCGAGCACTTCCTGCACGAGTCCGGCCTGGCCTGGGACGAGGCGGTGGCCACCTGCCAGGTGCAGAGCCCGTTCGACCATGCCCGCCAGGGCCGGCTGGTGGTGGTGCAGACCCGTGCCGACCCCAAGGACGTGGATGGCTACACCCGCGAGATGCTGGATGCCCTCATGGCCGACCTGCAGCAGGTGCGCCGGGGCGCACTGGTGTTGTTCACCTCGCGCGCGCAGATGGCGCAGGCCCGCCTGCTGCTGGAGCGCGGCGAACACCGCGACCTGCGGGATGCGGTGCTGGTGCAGGGCGATGCCTCGCGCACCGCGCTGCTGCGCCGCCACGCCCAGCGCGTGGCCGACGGCGAGGTGTCCATCCTGTTCGGCCTGCAGTCCTTCGGCGAGGGGCTGGACCTGCCCGGCGAGCTGTGTGAATGGGTGTTCATCACGAAGCTGCCGTTCGCCTCGCCGGCCGACCCGGTGGGGCAGGCGCGGGCCGACTGGCTGCGCAGCCAGGGCCGCGACCCGTTCAGCGAACTGGTGGTGCCGGCCACCGGGGCGCGCCTGCTGCAATGGACCGGCCGCGCCCTGCGCAGCGAGACCGACGAAGCGGTGGTGGTTTGCTACGATGGCCGGCTGCTGCGCCAGAGCTACGGCCGGCGCATGCTGCAGGGCCTGCCGCCCTACCGGCTGCAGCGCCGCAGCGGCGGCGTCACCACCGACGTCTGAGGCGGCACACGGAACCAACGCCGGCAACCCGCCTCCATTCCCGCATCCTCAACCCACGGCTGTTCCTCATGCTCTACGCCACCCTCAAGCTGCTGCACGTCCTGTCCATCATCGTCTGGATCGGCGGCATGGTCTTTGCCCATCTGTGCCTGCGTCCGGCCGCCCAGGCGCTGGATGCGCCGCTGCGCCAGCGCCTCATGCACGACGCCCTGCAGCGCTTCTTCCGCCTGGTGTCGGTGGCAGTGCTGGTGGTGCTGGCCAGCGGGGTCTGGATGATCGGCCGGGTGGCCAAGGAAACGGTGCAGGCCGGCCTGCCCTTCAACATGCCGCTGGGCTGGACCGTGATGGTGGTGCTGGGCGTGCTGATGATGGCCATCTTCGGCCACATCCGGTTTGCGCTGTTCAAGCGCCTGTCGCGCGCCCTGGCCGCCGGCGACGGCACCGGTGGTGCTGCGGCCCTGGCGTCGATCCGCACCTGGGTGTCCATCAACCTGGTGCTGGGCGTGCTGGTGGTCGCTGCCACGCTCCTGCTGGTCTGACGCGCCGGTCCTGACGCCGGCCTGACCCGCCGCCCGCCCGGGCGGGCGGGTTTTCCCTGTAAACAGCGCTGTATCACCCGCCGCCGGGAGGTGGGTGGAATACTGCCTGCACGCCCGCCGCTTTGAGCGGACGACGACCCCATGCAGGAGACAACATGCGCATCATCCCCATCCAGGCCACGGTCGCGGCCGGGTTCAGCGACTGCAACGAAGACTCGGGCGAAGTGCCCCGCATGAACCACCTGCCGCTGGCGCGGCGGGAGTTCCTCAAGGGCAGCGGGGTGCTCATGGGCACGCTGGCCACCGGCTCCATCCTGGCGGGCCTGGCACCGTCCACCGTGTGGGCCGTCGAGCTCAAGACGCTGAGCAAGGCCGAGGGCGAGGCCCTCATGGCCATGGGCCGGGTGCTCTACCCGCACGAGAAGCTGCCCGATGCCGTGTACGCCCTGCTGGCCAAGGACCTGGACGCCAAGGCCGCCGGCGACGCCGCTGCCGCCAAGACCCTCAAGGATGGCGTGGCCGCCCTGAACCAGGCCGCCGGTGGCGACTTCACCCAGGCCGATGCCGCCCGCAAGCTGGCCATCGTCAAAGGCATGGAGGGCCAGCCCTTCTTCGGCACGGTGCGCGGCCAGTGCATCACCTCGCTCTACGACAACGACATGGCCTACGCCACCTTCGGCTACCCCGGTTCGGCCTGGGAGAAGGGCGGGTACATCACCCGCGGCTTCCAGGACCTCAAGTGGCTCCCGGAGCCCGGCAAGGCAGCCAGCCCCAAGGCTGACCTCTGATCCGACCACCGAGCACCGAACAGGAGACAAGCAACATGGCGAAATTTGCAACCAACGACGACAGCGTGGTCGTCATCATCGGCTCGGGCGCTGGCGGCGGCACCCTGGCCAACGAACTGGCCCAGAAGGGCATCAAGGTGGTCTGCCTGGAGGCCGGCGCCCAGCAGTCCAATGCCAGCTTCATCAACGACGAGTGGAAGTCGTTCAGCCAGCTGGCCTGGCTGGACACCCGCACCACCTCGGGCAGCTGGCGCGTGGCCAAGGACTTCTCCGGTCTGCCGGCCTGGATCTGCAAGACCGTGGGCGGCACCACCACCCACTGGGCCGGTGCTTCGCTGCGCTTCCAGGAACACGAGTTCCGCACCAAGACCGTGTACGGCAACATCCAGGGCGCCAACCTGCTGGACTGGCCGGTCACGCTCAAGGAGCTGGCGCCCTACTACGCCCGCGCCGAGAACAAGATGGGTGTGACCCGCACCAACGGCATTCCGGGCCTGCCGGGCAACAACAACTTCAAGGTCATGCACGCCGGCGCCAGGAAGCTGGGCTACAAGGAAGTGCACACCGGCAACATGGCCATCAACAGCCAGCCGCGTGACGGCCGGGGCCGCTGCCTGCAGCTGGGCTTCTGCTTCCAGGGCTGCAAGAGCGGCGCCAAATGGAGCACGCTCTACACCGAGATCCCGCGGGCCGAGGCCACCGGCAACTTCGAGCTGCGCAGCGAGTGCCACGTGACCCGCATCGAGCACAACGACAAGGGCCTGGTCACCGGTGTCGTGTACTACGACAAGGACAAGAAGGAGCAGCGCCAGAAGGCCCGCATCGTCTGCGTGGCCGGCAACGCCATCGAGACCCCGCGCCTGCTGCTGCTGTCGGCTTCCAACATGTTCAAGGACGGCCTGGCCAACAGCTCCGGCCAGGTGGGCCGCAACTACATGCGCCACATGACCGGCTCGGTCTATGCCGCCTTCAAGGACCCGGTGCACATGTACCGCGGCACCACCATGGCCGGCATCGTGCGCGACGAGGCCATCCACAACCCCAAGCGCGGCTTTGCCGGCGGCTACGAGCTGGAAACCCTGTCGCTGGGCGTGCCCTTCATGGCCGCCTTCCTGAACCCGGGCGGCTGGGGTGCCGACTTCTCCTGGTGGATGGACCACTACACCAACCTGGCCGGCATGTGGCTGGTGGGCGAGGACATGCCGCGCGAGACCAACCGCATCACCCTCAACACCAACGTCAAGGACCAGTGGGGCAACTACGTGCCCAACGTGCACTTCGACGACCACGACAACGACATCGCCATGCGCGAGCACGCCTTCCGCCAGGGCGAGCGCATCTACCAGGCCGCCGGTGCGATCAAAACCTTCCGCACCCCGCCGTACCCGAGCACCCACAACCTGGGCACCTGCCGCATGAGTGCGCGCAAGCAGGACGGTGTGTGCAACCAATGGGGCCAGACGCACGACATCCCGAACCTGTTCATCAGCGACGGCAGCCAGTTCACCACCGGCGGTGCAGAGAACCCCACCCTCACCATCGTGACACTCGCCATCCGCCAGGCGGATTACATTGCGAAGCAGATGAAATCAAGGGCGATCTGATCCGCCCTGAGCTCTGGAGGAGACCCCCATGTGCGAATTTTTCGTCAAGGCCGACCCGATCCAGTACGAGCAGCGGTCACGCACCGTGCGCATGCACGGCGTGCTGACCAGCATCCGGCTGGAGAACATGGTGTGGGACATCCTGGCCGAGATGGCCGAGGACGAGGGCTGCACCACCAACGCGCTCATCGCCCAGTTCCACGACGAAATCCTGGCGCACCGGGGCGAAGTGCCGAACTTTGCCTCGTTCCTGAGGGTCACCTGCATGCGCTACCTGCGCCGCCGCATGATGGAGATGGAGCGCCTGCGCGCCGACGTGGCGGACCCCCCGGTCCAGGCCACCGGCACGCACGGCCGAAGCCTCCCTGTGTCGGTCGGCACGGTGGCGCCGCTGCGTCCCCGCTGACCCGGCGCTCCCCTTGTATTTGTTGATGTCACCCACCGCATGAGCTTCCACACCGAAAACCAGCCGGGCGTCCACGCCCAACCCGATGCCGCCACCCGCGGCTTTGTCTTCAACCACACCATGATGCGGGTCAAGGACCCCAAGGTGTCGCTGGACTTCTACACCCGCGTCATGGGCATGCGCCTGCTGCGCAAGCTCGACTTCCCCGAGATGTCGTTCTCGCTGTTCTTCCTGGCGCGCCCGGAAGACGGTCAGGCGCCCGAGGACGTGGGTGACCGCACCGCCTGGACCTTCAGCCAGCGGGGCGTGCTGGAGCTCACCCACAACTGGGGCACCGAGACCCAGGCCGACTTCAAGTACCACGACGGCAACGCCCAGCCCCAGGGCTTCGGCCACATCTGCTTCTCGGTGCCCGACCTGGCCGCCGCCGTGGCCTGGTTCGACCAGAACAAGGTCACCTACGTCAAGCGGCCCGACCAGGGCAAGATGAAGGACGTGGCCTTCATCAAGGACCCGGACGGCTACTGGATCGAGATCGTCCAGCCGGACAAGCTCACCGCACTGGGCCGCTGAGTTCCGCCGCCCCCAGCCGCTTCACGCCGGGGGTCCGGGCGCCGGGTGAGGGCACCTCGATGCCGCGCACCCGGGCCGAGAGCCACTTCAGGCCGCTCTCCACATCGTTGCGCTCACCGGTGCGGGCCGTGGGCACCGAGCCGCTGCCGTCGCCCAGGTCGAACCGGAAGATGTAGGTGGGCTCCTGGCCCATGCGCAGGTCGGTGATGGCGTAGCCGCTGCCCTCGCGCGAGAGGGCGTAGAAGCCGTGGCTGAAGGCGCGGATGCGTTGTGCGCCCGCATGCCCTGCCACGGCAGTTTCCAGATCGACGCCGCGGTCGTGCACCGTCCAGGTGATGCTCCGGTCGTCGTCCAGCAGGCCGTAGTGGCCCTCCAGGTAGTGGGTGGGCGTCATGGCCACCAGCCGCCACAGCACCGTGTTGAAGGGCGCCGGCGTGACCAGCAGCTGCTGCACGTCCACGCCCTTGGCCTGCAGGTCGGCCCGGGCCACCTCGGTGGCGTGCTGCTGGGCCAGCACGCTCCAGCCGATGTAGAGCGTGCTCAGTGCCAGGCCGGCGTGGTTCCAGCGCAGCCTCGCTCCGCACAGCACGGCGATCACGCCCGCCAGCAGCGGCAGGGTGTAGGCCGGGTCGATGATGAACAGGCTGCCCACGCCGAAGGGATGGTCCGAGAAGGGCTGCAGCAGCTGCGTGCCGTACACCGTCATGGTGTCGAGCAGCGGATGCGTCACCAGCGCCAGCCACAACGCCAGCCACCAGCGCCGCCACAATGCGCCTTCGCCATGCAGCCGCGTCACCAGCCAGGCCAGCAGCGGCGAGAACAGGGTGAGCAGCACCAGCGCGTGCGATTCGGCCCGGTGCAGCACCATGTTGAGCACGGCGTCGCCATGGTCGATGAAGGCGTCCAGGTCGGGCAGGGTGCCGGCCACGGCGCCCCACAGGGCCGATTTCCAGACGGCGGTACGCCGCCCCATGACGGCCACGGTCACGGCCGAGCCCAACGCGATCTGCGTCAATGAATCCATGCCGGCCTCAGATCTGAACGGTGATGGGGAAATGCGCCCGCAGGCCGTCCACCCCGGGGGTGAAGGGCACGGTCAGCGCCGCGCGCCCGGCCTCATCGAGCCGGCGCCAGAGAAAGTCGCGTTCGTTGCCGGGGTCGCCGGCCACGTAGAGCTGGGTGGTCAGCAGCTCCAGGCGGTCCAGCCGCACCTTCACATGGATGTGCGGCGTGCGGCCGCTGTACGGCGCCGGGCGCAGGGTGCGGAAGCGGTAACGGCCGTCGCGCCCCACACTGACCCGACCGAAGCCCTGGAAGGCCGGATCGGCCCGGTTGCCGTCGCCGGGGTGGTGGTAGTGGCCGGCGTGGTCGCACTGCCAGATCTCCACCACTGCGTCCTGCACCGGGCGGCCATCCAGGTCGGTCACCACGCCGTCGAGCCAGACCGCCTGGCCCCGGTCGTAGCGGCGGTGGCCGCTGCGCAGCAGGTCGCCGTCGTGGTCGTCGGGCAGGCGCACCGGGTAGAACGGACCCTCCGTCTGACCCGGGGTGGGGCGGCGGACGGGCGGGGCGGATGGGGTGGTCTGGGCCAGCGCCGGGGTGAGCCAGCCAGGGGCGGCCACCGAGGCCACCGCTGCAGCGGCGCCCAGCAGCCAGGGGCGTCGGGACAAGGTCATGGGCCTTGGAAGCGGGGCTGGGGCCGGAGTTCCGAAGTTTTCAGGCGCAGCAGCGTCAGCCCGCACTCACTCCGGCTTGCGGTTCGACGCCATCCAGGCGATCAACGACGAGCGCATGGCTTCTTCCACCGACATCTCGATCGGCGTGATCCAGCTGCGGGGCACGAACACGGTGTAGCCACCGATCATGTAGCCCATGGGCAGGTACACCGCCACCTGGTCGAGCTCGCCCAGTGCACCGGGCAGGCCGTCGAAATTCTGGCGCGTGACCAGCCCGACGATGGACATGTCGTCGCCCGGCTTGCGCAGCAGCACCACCTGCTGGCTGTCCTTCTCGTGCGGGGCAAAGTAGTCGGCAAAGTTCTTCAGCGACGAGTAGATGCTCTTGATCACCGGCAGGTTGGTGAACGGCAGCTCCAGCCACGACAGCGCCTGCGACACATAGCGCTGCGACACCAGCACGCCCAGCGCCAGGATCAGCACCGCGCCCAGCACGATGCCCAGCCCGGGCAGGTAGAAGTCGCCGGTGATGGGCCGCACCAGCCGCATGGCCAGCGTCTCGACCCAGACCACGAACACATACAGCAGGTAGACGGTGAGCGCCACCGGCAGGAAGGTGATGAGACCGCGAAAAAAGTAGGAGTACAGGCGTTTCATGGTGTGACCGCAAGAGCCGGCCAGCATAGCAGCGCCCCTTGCAGTTCGGCACAATGGCCGCATCTGCCGTCTTCTCCCCGGAACTCCGGCGCCCGCCACCACTCCCACTGTCCATGAACAACTTCACCGACCTGGTTTCGCGTCTGTTGCGCTTTGCGCTGCGGCTGGTGTTTGCGCTGGCGGCCACCGTGTTCCTGGTCAGCCTCATGCTGGCCTCGCTGGTGGTGGTGCTGGCGGTGTCGATCTGGTCGCTGCTGACCGGCCGCAAGCCGGCGCCGGTGGTGCTGTTCCAGCAGTTCCGCCAGGCGCGCGAGCGTTATGCCCAGGGCATGTTCCGCACCGGCGCTGCGGCGTCCGACGTGGTGGACGTGCAGGCCACCGAAGTGCGCGAGCACGGCGCCCCGGCTCCGGCCCCGGCCGACGGACCGGTGGGCCGGCTCAGTCGCTGACGCTGTCCTCGCCGCGCCGCGCCAGGGCCGCCTGGTAGACCGCGTTGCGCGGCTGCCCGGTGATGTCGGCGCACAGCTTCACCGCCGTCTTGAGGGGCAGTTCGGCCAGCAGCACATCCAGTGTGCGCAGGGTGGTCGCATCCAGACCTTCGTTGGCTGACGCTGCCGCCGGGTGCACCATGAGGGCGAATTCACCCCGGGCCCGATGAGGCCCGCCCGCCAGCCAGTCCGGCAGGTCCTTCGCCGGCAGGCGCACCACTTCCTCGAACTGCTTGGTCAGCTCGCGCCCCAGGCTGATCCCGCGGTCTCCCAGCGCCGCCAGGTCCTGGGCCAGGGCCTCGATGCGGTGTGGTGCCTCCAGCAGCAGGTGCGCGCGGCCGTCGGCCGCCATGTCCTGGATCTGCCGTTGCCGCTCGGCCTTGCGGGACGAGAGGAAGCCCTGGAACACGAAGCGCCCGTCCCAGCCGGTTTCGCCGGCCACGCTCAGCAGCGCCGTGATGGAACTCGGGCCGGGCAGGGGCACGCACCGCAGCCCGGCTGCCTGCACGGCGGCCACCAGCCGTGCACCGGGGTCGCTCACGCCGGGCGTGCCGGCATCGCTGACATAGGCCACCCGTTCGCCGCGCTGCAGCCGCTGCACCACCGCCTGGGCAGCCTCGGCCTCGTTGTGTTCGTGCACCGCCAGCAGCGGCTTGTGCAGCCCGTAGCTGCCCAGCAGTGTTCCGGTGTGGCGGGTGTCCTCGCAGGCCACCGTATCGACCATCGACAGCACGTATAAGGCGCGCAGGCCGATGTCGGCCAGGTTGCCGATGGGCGTGGCCACCATGTACAGGGTGGACGGCGGATGGTCCTGGTGCCGGGCCGCGTCGGCCGCAGCGCTCAGCAAGGATGGGGAAGGAGCAGACACATGGACCTCGAAGATGGGCATCGACGGCCGCAGCGCCCGACGGCGCCGTTGCAGCACACCACCACCCGGGAGCGGGGCAACGCCGCCGAAGACCGGGCCCTGCAGCACCTGCAGCAGCAGGGGCTGGTCTTGGTGGCCCGCAACTTCCGGACCCCGGGGCGGGGCGGCGGCGAAATCGATCTGATTATGCGGGAGCGTGACGGCACGCTGGTGTTCGTCGAGGTGCGCCAGCGCAGCCGCAGCGACCGGGGCGGCGCGGGCGCCAGCATCACCGCCACCAAGCGCCGGCGCATCGTGCTGGCGGCGCGGCACTTTCTGATGCGATGCCGATCACAGCCCGCATGCCGTTTCGACGCGGTGCTGATCGACGGCCCGCAGGGCAGCCTGCAGTGGCTGCGCGCCGCGTTCGATGCGCATGATGCCTTTTGACACGTCTGTCGACCCATCGCCCGCCGCTATCATCGCCCCATGCTTTCGCAGCGCATCCAGCAACAGTTCATCGACAGCGCCGATCTCAAGTACCAGTGCGCACCGGCGCTGGCACCCATGGTGGAGTCGGCCATCCACGCGGTGCTGGCCTGTGTCACCGGGGGCGGCAAGGTGCTGGCTTGCGGCAATGGGCCGTCGGCGGCCGCCGCGCAGATCTTTGCCGCCAGCTTCATGGGCCGTTTCGAGCGCGAACGCCCCGAACTCGCGGCCCTGGCCCTGTCGGCCGACTCCGCCGTCATCACCGCCGTGGCCCAGGACTTCGATCCCGGCTGGGTGTATGCCCGCCAGGTGCGTGCCCTGGGGCAGACCGGCGACGTGTTGCTGGTGGTGGGCGGCATCGGCCAGGCCGGCAACCTGCTGGCCGCCGTGGAAGCCGCGCACGAGCGCGACATGACCGTGGTGGCCCTGACCGGTGCCCGCGGTGGCCGGCTGACCGCCGTGCTGCGCGACACCGACGTGCACATCTGCGTGCCGCACGACCATCCCGCCCGCATCCTGGAAGTCCACCAGCTCGTGCTGCACTGCCTGTGCGACGGTGTGGATGCCCAGCTGCTGGGCCTGCCTGAAGAATCCCTTCCCGATCCGGAGAACCTTGCATGAGCCATCTTTCTGCCCCTTCCCGCCGCCGCGCCGGTCTGCTGCTGGCCGGTCTGGCCCTGTCCGGCGCCCTGAGCGCCTGTGCCCCGCTGGTGGTGGGTGGTGCCGCCGTGGGCACTGCGCTGGTGGCGGTGGATCGCCGCACCTCCGGCGCCCAGCTGGACGACCAGGGCATCGAACTGCGCGCCAGCAACCGCATCAAGGAGCAGTTCGGTGAACGCGCCAATGTCGCGGTCACCAGCTACAACCGCCAGGTGCTGCTCACCGGCGAGGCCGCCAGCGAGGCGGTCAAGGCCGAGGTGGAGCGGGTGGTGGCCGGTGTGGACAACGTGCGCAGCATCGTCAACGAGCTGGCCGTGGTGAATTCGCCCACCTTCAGCCAGCGCTCGTCCGACACGCTGATCACCGGCAAGGTCAAGGCCGGCATGGTGGACGCCAAGGACCTCTCGGCAGTGGCCTTCAAGGTGGTCACCACCCGGGGCACCGTCTACATGATGGGCCGCGTGACCCAGCGTGAAGCCACCCGGGCCACCGACATCGCCCGCAACACCTCCGGTGTGCAGCGTGTGGTCCGGGTGTTCGAGATCCTGACCGAAGAAGAGCTGGCCCGCATCGGCACCCAGGGCCCGACCGAGTCGCCGGCCAACCGCCCCGCGCCGCAGCCCAACTGAGCGGCGAACGCCCATGAAAAAGGGGCCCTGCGGGGCCCCTTTCTGTTGCCGGCGTGCCGGATCAGCGCAGGCGCTTGATCAGGCTGGAGGTGTCCATGCGGTTGCCGCCCATGGCCTGCACGTCGGCATAGAACTGGTCCACCAGCGCGGTCACCGGCAGGCGGGCGCCGTTGCGCTTGGCTTCGTCCAGCACCAGGCCCAGGTCCTTGCGCATCCAGTCCACGGCAAAGCCGAAATTGAACTGGTCGGCCACCATGGTCTTGCCCCGGTTGTCCATCTGCCAGCTCTGGGCCGCGCCCTTGCCGATGACATCGAGCACCAGGTTCACGTCCAGGCCGGCTTTCTGGCCGAAGGCAATCGCTTCCGACAGGCCCTGCACCAGGCCGGCAATGGCGATCTGGTTGACCATCTTGGTCAGCTGGCCGGCACCGCTCTCGCCCATGCGGGTGAAGGCCTTGGAGAAGGCCATGCCCACCGGGCGTGCCACATCGAAGGCCGCCTGGTCGCCGCCGCACATGACGGTGAGGGCGCCGTTCTCGGCACCGGCCTGACCGCCGGAGACCGGGGCGTCGATGAACTGCAGGCCCAGGGTGCGGGCGGCCGCCGACAGCTCGCGGGCCACGTCGGCCGAGGCGGTGGTGTGGTCGACAAAGATGGCGCCGGGCTTCATGCCGGCAAAGGCACCGTCGGCACCCAGCACCACCGAGCGCAGGTCGTCGTCGTTGCCCACGCAGGCGAACACGATGTCGGCGCCCTGGGCGGCTTCGCGGGGGGTGGTCTTGAAGCTGCCACCGTAGGTCTTGGCCCAGGCTTCGGCCTTGGCAGCGGTGCGGTTGTAGACGGTGACGCGGTGACCGGCGCGGGCCAGGTGGCCGGCCATGGGGGAGCCCATGACGCCCAGGCCGATGAAGGCGACCTGGCGGGGTTCGATGGCGTCGTAGGTGCGGGCAGCAGCAGTCATGGGGAGCCTTGTCTCTGGGTTGTTGTGAGGCCCCGGACTGTAAATCAATCGCGCATCAGATGATGGTCAGGTGCTCGGTACCGGCTGCCAGGTCCTGGGTTTTTGCCCGCTGGCTGTTGAGCTTGATCTGCAGGCGCAGGTCGTTGAGCGAGTCGGCGTTGCGCAGGGCGTCTTCCAGCGTGATGAGGTTGGCCTCGAAGGCGTTGAACAGCGCCTGGTCGAAGGTCTGCATGCCGATGTTGGTGCTCTTCTTCATGATCTCCTTGATCTCGGCCACCTCGCCCTTGAAGATCAGGTCGGAGATGAGTGGCGAGTTCAGCATGATCTCCACCACCGCGTGCCGGCCCTTGTTGTCCTGCCGGGGGATCAGGCGCTGCGACACCAGTGCCCGCAGGTTGAGCGACAGGTCCATCAGCAGCTGGGCACGACGCTCCTCGGGGAAGAAGTTGATGATGCGGTCCAGCGCCTGGTTGGCGCTGTTGGCATGCAGCGTGGCCAGGCACAGGTGACCGGTTTCCGCGAACTGGATGGCGTGTTCCATGGTCTCGCGGTCGCGGATCTCGCCCATGAGGATCACGTCGGGTGCCTGGCGCAGCGTGTTCTTCAGCGCCGCTTCCCAGCTGTCGGTGTCCAGCCCGACTTCACGCTGGGTCACCACGCAGTTCTTGTGCGGGTGCACGAACTCGATCGGGTCCTCGATGGTGATGATGTGGCCCTGGGTGTTCTCGTTGCGCCAGTCCACCATGGCGGCCAGCGAGGTGGACTTGCCCGAGCCGGTGGCGCCCACCAGGATGCACAGGCCGCGCTTGCTCAGCGCCACATCCTTGAGCACCTGCGGCAGGCCCATCTTGTCGATGCTGGGCAGGGTCATGGGGATGGTCCGCATCACCATGCCCACCTTGCCCTGCTGCACGAAGGCACTCACCCGGAAACGGCCGATGGAGGGAGGCGAGATGGCGAAGTTGCACTCCTTGGTGCGCTCGAACTCGGCCGCCTGCTTGTCGTTCATGATGGACCGCGCCAGCGCCAGCGTGTGGTTGCCGGTCAGGGGCTGCGGCGATACCTTGACCACCGAGCCATCGACCTTGATGGCGGGCGGGAAGTCGGCCGTGATGAACAGGTCGCTGCCGCCCCGGCTCAGCATGAGCTTGAGCAGGTCGTTGATGAACTTGGATGCCTGGTCGCGTTCCATGGTGCTTATCCGGGGAAGTTCTCGGGGATCTTCGCCTTGCTGCGGGCCTCGGCGGCGCTGATCACGTTGCGCTTGACCAGCTCGGCCAGGTTCTGGTCTAGGGTCTGCATGCCGACGTTGTTGCCGGTCTGGATGGCGGAGTACATCTGGGCCACCTTGGCCTCGCGGATGAGGTTGCGGATGGCGCTGGTGCCCAGCATGATCTCGTGCGCCGCCACCCGGCCGCTGCCGTCCTTGAGCTTGCACAGCGTCTGCGAGATCACGGCCACCAGCGATTCGGACAACATGGCGCGCACCATGTCCTTTTCTTCGGCCGGGAACACGTCGATCACGCGGTCGATGGTCTTGGCCGCGCTGCTGGTGTGCAGGGTGCCGAACACCAGGTGGCCGGTCTCGGCGGCGGTCATGGCCAGGCGGATGGTTTCCAGGTCGCGCATCTCGCCCACCAGGATGGCGTCCGGGTCTTCGCGCAGGGCCGAGCGCAGGGCGTTGGCAAAGCTCAGCGTGTGCGGGCCCACTTCGCGCTGGTTGACCAGGCACTTCTTGGATTCGTGCACGAATTCCACCGGGTCCTCGATGGTCAGGATGTGACCGTACTCGGACTCGTTGAGGTGGTTGACCATGCCGGCCAGCGTGGTCGACTTGCCCGAGCCGGTAGGGCCGGTCACCAGCACCAGACCGCGTGGCTTGAGGGCCAGCTCGCCGAAGATCTTGGGCGCGTTGAGCTGCTCCAGCGTCAGGATCTTGCTCGGGATGGTCCGGAACACGGCGCCGGCGCCGCGGTTCTGGTTGAACGCGTTGACCCGGAAGCGCGAGAGGCCTTCGATCTCGAACGAGAAGTCGACTTCCAGGAATTCCTCGTAATGCTTGCGCTGGCTGTCGTTCATGATGTCGTACACCATGGCGTGGACAGCCTTGTGGTCCAGCGGCTCGACGTTGATGCGTCGCACGTCGCCGTGCACCCGTATCATGGGTGGCAGACCGGCGGAGAGGTGAAGGTCGGATGCTTTGTTCTTGACGCTGAAGGCCAGCAGCTGGGTGAGATCCATCCGGGATCCGTGCAGTAAGTGAATGTTCGAACCGATTATGACGACGATTGGCGACAACCTGTATAGCGTTTCCACACGCCTGCAACAGGCGTGCGAACGGGCAGGCCGTGCGGCGTCGGACGTCCGCCTGCTGGCGGTTTCCAAGACCTTCGATGCCGACGCGGTGCGCCAGGCCTGGCAGGCGGGGCAACAGGCCTTCGGCGAGAACTATGTGCAGGAGGGCGTGGCCAAGATCGAGGCCCTGCGGTCGGCCGGCGACTGCCCCGGTCTGCAGTGGCACTGCATCGGTCCGTTGCAGAGCAACAAGACCCGGGCGGTGGCCGAGCATTTCGACTGGGTGCACAGCGTGGACCGGCTCAAGATCGCCGAACGGCTGTCGGCGCAGCGCCCGCCGCAGCTGCCGCCGCTGCAGGTGTGCCTGCAGGTCAATGTGGATGGTGGCGCCAACAAGTCGGGCGTGGCGCCGGACGAACTGCCCGCGCTGGCCCAGGCGGTGGCGGGGCTGCCCGGGCTGCGCCTGCGTGGATTGATGTGCATTCCCGAGCCGGCCCCGGATTTCGAGGCTCAGCGGGCCGTGTTTCTGCAGGCCCGCGCCCTGTTCGACGACCTGCGCGCCCGTGGCATGGCGCTGGACACCCTGTCCATGGGCATGAGCGACGATCTGGAGGCGGCCGTGTCGGCCGGTTCCACCCTGGTGCGGGTGGGGCGCGCCATCTTCGGCCACCGCGAGCGCAAGCCCGGTCCGGCCGACGCGGTCACAACGGCAGCCGGGTGAGGTTCTTCACCTCTTCCATCACCGCGTAGGTGCGGGTCTCGCGCACGCCGGGCAGCTGCCACAGCACCTGGCCGGCAAAGGCGCGGTAGGCCGCCATGTCGGCCATGCGCGTCTTGAGCAGGTAATCGAACCCGCCCGCCACCATGTGGCACTCCATGATCTCGTCGTGCACCTGCACGGCGGCCTTGAAGGCGTCGAACACATGGGGCGTGGTGCGGTCGAGCAGCACCTCCACGAACACCATCATCCCGCGCCCGAGCTTGAAGGGATCGAGCCGGGCCTCGTAGCCCAGGATGTAGCCGTCCCGCTGCAGCCGCTGGGTGCGTGAGAGCACGGCAGTGGGCGACAGGCCGATGGTCTCGGCCAGTTTCAGGTTGCTGATGCGGCCATCGGTCTGCAGCACCTGGAGGATGCGCAGGTCGATGCGGTCGAGGTCGTCGGATTGCATTTTGTTCTGTAGATGCTGGAGTATTTGGTGAATTATTCACCGATACCTTGGGCAAAGTGGCGACATTCCATGTAAATCGAGCCGCCATGAACACCCTTTGCACCGCCCCCGACGACCGACTGCCCCCGCCCTGCCGACCCGAAGCCGAGGTGCTGCATCACCAGCTGCAGGCGCTGCAGGGTTGCCTGGACTGGAGCGACGTGACCCGCATGGCCGCGCCCTGGGTGCAGGCGGTGCGCGACAACCCGCCACCGTTCTGGGCCATGGAAAGCCTGCTCAAGGAGTACCCCATCAGCAGCGCCGAAGGCCTGGCCCTGATGCGTCTGGCCGAAGCACTGCTGCGCGTGCCGGACGCCGAAACCGCCATTGCGCTCACCGCCGACCAGCTGGGGCGGGCCGATTTCGACGGATCGGCCGACGCCACGCTGGCGCGCCTGTCGTCCACGGCCATTGCCATGAGCAAGCGCTTCCTGCCCGATGCCGGCCAGGAGGCCGGGCTGATGGCCCGCCTGGGGGCGCGCACCGTGGTGGGTGCCACCGTGCGCGCGGTGCAGTTGCTGGGCCGCCAGTTCGTGCTGGGCCAGACCATCGGCGAAGCGCTGGACACGGCGGCCGGGCAACGCCGTCGGCAGGCCGGTCTGCGGTTCAGCTACGACATGCTGGGGGAGGGCGCCCGGACCGACGCCGACGCCCTGCGTTACGGGCAGGCCTATGCCGAGGCGCTGGCGGCCATCGCCCGCCGCTCCGATCCGGCGGCCGGCCCGGCGGCGCAGGACGGCATCTCCATCAAGCTCAGCGCCCTGCACCCGCGTTACGAACATGCCCAGCATGAGCGCGTGATGGCCGAACTGGTGCCCCGGGTCTGGGTGCTGTGCGAGCAGGCGGCCGCCGCCGGCCTGAACCTGACCATCGACGCCGAGGAGGTGGACCGGCTGGAACTGTCGCTGTCGGTGTTCGAGGCGCTGGCCGAGCGCGTGGCCCGGCACTGCCCGGCCTGGCATGGCCTGGGTCTGGCGCTGCAGGCCTACCAGACGCGTGCGGTCGACCTGATCGCCGAGGTGGCGGCCATCGCCCGGCGCCACCGGCTGCGCTTCATGTGCCGGCTGGTCAAGGGCGCCTACTGGGACGCCGAGATCAAGCGCGCCCAGGAGCTGGGGCTGTCCGGCTACCCGGTGTTCACCCGCAAGCACCACACCGACGTGAGCTATCTGGCCTGTGCCCGCGCGCTGCTGGACGCGGCCGACGTGATCCATCCGCAGTTCGCCACCCACAACGCCGGCACCATTGCCGCCATCATCCAGATGGCCCGCGCCCGGGGCGCTGCCTTCGAGCTGCAGCGACTGCACGGCATGGGCGAGGGCGTGTACCGCGAGGTGCTGCGCGACCCGGCCATCACCTGCCGGGTGTATGCCCCGGTGGGCGCCCACCGCGACCTGCTGGCCTACCTGGTGCGGCGTCTGCTGGAGAACGGCGCCAACTCGTCGTTCGTGCACCAGCTGGCCGATGCACAGGTGCGCATCGACGACCTGCTGGAATCACCCCTGGCCGCGGCCAGCCTCACCGCCGCCGAGCCGTCCCCCTTGCCCCTGCCGCAGAACCTGTACGGCGCCGCGCGGCTCAACAGCGCCGGACTCGACCTGTCGGTGGCCCGCGTGCGGGCCGGCCTGTCGGACGCCTGGGGCCGCTGCCAGGTGCCGGTGGTGCCGGAGGCCCCGGCCGACGCTGCGCCGCAGGCGGTCGCCCGGGCGGTGGCGGCCTTTGCGGCCTGGAGCCGCCGCCCGGTGTCCGAGCGGGCGCAGATCCTGCGCCGCGCCGCCGATGCCCTGCAGCAGCAGATGCCCGAGCTGTGCGCCCTGCTGGTGCGCGAGGCGGGCAAGACCTGGGGCGATGGCGTGGCCGAGGTGCGCGAGGCCATCGACTTCCTGCGTTACTACGCCGCCGAGGCCGAGACCCTGATGGCGCCCCGCCACCTCGACGGCCCCACCGGCGAGAGCAATGTGCTGCGCCTGCACGGGCGGGGTGCGTGGGTCTGCATCAGCCCCTGGAACTTTCCGCTGGCCATCTTCGTGGGCCAGGTGGCCGCGGCCCTGGTCACCGGCAACACCGTGCTGGCCAAGCCGGCCGAACAGACCCCGGGCATCGCCCGCGTGGCGGTGGACCTGCTGCTGGCCGCCGGCGTGCCGGCCGATGTGCTGCAGCTGCTGCACGGTCCGGGCGAGACCATCGGTGCTGCTCTGGTGGCACAGCCGGCGGTGGCCGGCGTGGTCTTCACCGGTTCCACCCCGGTGGCCAAGCTCATCCAGCGTGCCCTGGCGGCCAAGGACGGTCCCATCGTGCCCCTGATCGCCGAGACCGGCGGCATCAACGCCATGCTGGTGGACAGCACGGCCCTGCCCGAGCAGGTGGCCGATGCCGTGGTGCAGAGTGCGTTCCGCAGCGCCGGCCAGCGCTGCTCGGCCCTGCGGGTGCTGTGCGTGCACGAGGCCGTGGCCGATGCGGTGATCGCCATGGTCGACGGCGCTGCCCGGGAGCTGGTGCTGGGCGATCCGGCCCGGCTGGCCACCGATGTCGGGCCGGTGATCGACGACGAGGCCGCCCAGGGCATCCGCCAGCACCTGCTGAGACTGGGACAGGAGGGGCAGGTCCGCCGGGGCGGTGCCGGCGAAGGGCGGTTCATTCCGCCTCAGCTCATCGAGGTGACCGATCTGTCCCGCATCACCCACGAGATCTTCGGTCCGGTGCTGCAGGTGGTACGCTGGAGCGGCGATCCGGCCCAGGTGGTGGCGTCGATCAATGCCCTGGGTTTCGGTCTGACCCTGGGCCTGCAGACCCGCATCGACAGCCGCGCCCAGGCACTGGCGGCCCAGGCCCGGGTGGGCAACGTGTACGTCAACCGCAACATGATCGGCGCGGTGGTCGGGGTGCAGCCCTTCGGTGGCGAAGGCCTCAGCGGCACCGGACCCAAGGCAGGGGGCCCGAACTACCTGCCCCGCTTCTGCG
The DNA here is from genome assembly GCF_049843595.1 of Hydrogenophaga sp. R2. Lineage (NCBI taxonomy): Bacteria > Pseudomonadati > Pseudomonadota > Betaproteobacteria > Burkholderiales > Comamonadaceae > Hydrogenophaga > Hydrogenophaga sp. R2. The sequence continues at coordinate 445,618 of NZ_JBBHZN010000002.1, read as the reverse complement.
CCGAGCAGACCGTGACCATCAACACCACGGCCGCGGGCGGCAACGTGCAGCTGTTCGCGGGCTGAGCGTCTGTGGCGGGAGATATGTAACAAAACGCTTGCAAACTGTTGCTTTTGGATTAGCATGCGCTCACGACACCCGCTGCCACCGGCAGCATCCACCGCCAGGTTCCAGGGGGCGTTCATGAGCACACTGGCCAGACTTCAACAACACGCCGACGTGGCGAGCCTCAAGTCGGCGCTGCACCAGCTGTGCAGCGAATTCGGCAGGATCACCCGTCTGGATGTGCTGGCCGCCACCCAGCAGGGTGTGCGCCAGGCGGTGTGCTTCCTGCGCATGGACCGCCCCGAGCAGGAGCAGCAGCTCATGAAGACCCTGGGTGTGGGGCGTTACGGCGGCGAGGTGGTGTTCGTCATCCGCCTCGGCGAGCCCGAAACCAGCGACCAGGACGACGACACCCCGGCCTGGGCCGATTCCGACATCTACGGCAGCTGATACCCCGGTGTGTCAGTGCAGGTCGCCGAAGCCGGTGTTGCGCACACCGGCGCCCGGGCGCGACGGGGCGGTCTGGTTGATGTTCACCCAGAACTCGCAGACATGCTTCATGGCGCTGAGGAACTGCGAGAACTCCGTCGGCTTGGCGATGTAGGCGTTGGTGCCGGCGTCGTAGGCCCGCAGCAGGTCGCTCGGTTCGGTGGACGAGGTGAGGATGACCACCGGGATGTTGTGCAGCGCTTCCGACCCCTTGATCTCGCGCAGCACGCCGATGCCGTCCAGCAACGGCATCTTCAGGTCCAGCAGCACCAGGGACGGGTTGGCACCGCTGCGGTGGTGGAACTCGTTGCGGCAGTACAGGTAGTCCAGGGCCTGCATGCCGTCGGACACATGGGTCACCCGGCCCTCGAGACCATGGCGTGACAGCGCCAGCTTGGTCAGTTCGGCGTCGTCCGGGTTGTCCTCCACCAGGAGGATGGATTCGTTGAGGTGGTTCATGAGTCCAGGGGTACCGGCATGGAGAGCGGGTTCGCCTCGTTGGGGTTGAGTCCTTCGATGGGCAGCGAGAAATGGAACACGCTGCCCTCACCCAGACGGCTTTCCGCCCAGATGGTTCCGCCATGCCGCTCCACGATGCGCCGGGTCAGTGCCAGTCCGATGCCCGTTCCCTCGAACTCGGTGGCTCGGTGCAGACGCTGGAATACGCCAAACAGTTTCTGCGAATATTTTGAATCAAACCCCACGCCGTTGTCACGCACCGCAAAGGTGTAGCCCAGCAACGGATCGATCTGCCACGTGACTTCGATCACCGCGCGTTCCCGCGGGCGGGTGTACTTGAAGGCGTTGCCCAGCAGGTTGGTCCAGACCTCCCGCAGCAGCAGCGCATCGCCCTGCACCACCGGCAGGTCGGGGTCGATCAGCCAGTCGACGATGCGGCCGTCGGTGTCGTGGGCGATCTGGCTCACCACCGTCGCCACCAGGGCATTCGTGTCCACCGGCGCCGGGTTCAGGGCGGCACGTCCCAGGCGCGAGAAGGCGAGCAGGCCGTCGATGAGCTGGCTCATGTGGCGGGCCGAGTTGCCGATGGTGTGCAGGTAGCGCACGCCCACCTCGTCGATGCGGTCGCCCAGGTGTTCGTGCAGCAGGCTCACGAAGCTGGAGATGTGCCGCAGCGGCGCCCGCAGATCGTGCGACACCGAATACGAGAACGACTCCAGATCCCGGTTGGCCGCCACCAGCTGCTCGGTGCGTTCGACCACCCGCTGCTCCAGCTCGTCGTTGATGTTGCGCATCATGTCGTCGAGCCGCTTGGCATCGGTCATGTCGCGGTTGACGTTGGCATAGCCCAGCAGCTCGCCCTGGTTGTCCCGCAGGGCGATCAGCACCGAGTGCGACCAGTAACGGCTGCCGTCCCGGCGCTCCTGCCAGGCCTGCATGTCGTGCTGCCCGCGCGAGGCCGCCAGCCGCAGCATGCGCCGCGCCTCCTCGATGCCGGCGTCGGGATCGTTCGGTCGCAGCAGCAGCCCGAAATGCCGACCCATCATCTGCACCGGGCTGTAGCCGTTCATGCGCTGGGCGCTGTCGGTCCAGTCGGTGATGCGACCGGCCGTGTCCATGAAGAAGATGGAGTACTCGCGCAGGTTGTCCACCATCAGGCGGAAGCGCTGCTCGCTGGCCATGAGTTCGGCGGAGCGCACCCGGATGCGGGTTTCCAGCTCCTCGTTCATGTCGTGGATGCGTTCCTCGATGCGCTTGCGCTCGGTGATGTCCACCATCTGCAGGAACACCCCGCGCGTGATGCCGCGCACCGTGTCGGGCCGGTAGTACGCCTGGACAAAGATGGCCCGGCCGGCCGCATCCCGCCGCCACGCCTCCAGCTGGCGGGCCTCGCCATTGAGGGCCGCCTTCAGCAAGGGCTCCACGTCCTGCCAGATCGGCTGTGGCAGCACCTCGCTCATGTGCTTGCCGATCAGGGCTTCCGGTTCGACGCCGTACATGGCGCGGTGCCCCGCGTTGGCAAACCGGTAGATGCCGCGCCGGTCCACATAGGCGATGAGCACCGGCACATGGTCGGTGATGTCGCGCAGGAAACGCTGGTGCTCCTGCAGCGCTTCTTCGGCCGCCTTGCGTTCGGTGATGTCCACCAGCGTGTTGTTGGTCCGCACGAAGCGGCCTTCGTCGTCGAACACGGCCGTGGTGTTGAGCAGGCCATGGAACCGCTGCCCGTTGCGCCGCACGATGGTGAACTCGGCCGGCTCCAGCTTCTCGCCGGCAATCACCCGCGCCAGCCGCTGCCGCGCCAGCGGAATCTGTTCGGGCAGGATGATGTCGCGGAAATGCAGCCGGCCGATCACCTCGTCGCGCTCGTAGCCCAGCCACTCCAGCTCGGTGCGGTTCATGAGCACGAAGGTGCCGTCGGCGTCGACCGAGTGGTAACCGCAGGGCGCTTCGTTGTAGAGCACCTGGGCCTCGCGCAAGGCCTGCGTGATGCGGTCCTTGGCCTCGGCCAGTTCATCGGTGCGCTGCCGCACCCGGTTCTCCAGCTCGGTGTTGAACTCCACGATGGCCGCCTGCTGCCGGTGCAGGTCGGTGATGTCGCGCGAGACCACCAGCAGCATCATGGCCCGCCCCTCGGCGCTGCGGATGGGGGAGATCATGGTGTCCCACCACTTGTGGCTGCCCCGGAAGGTGGGGCATTCGGCCACGAAGCGGGCGCTGCGGCCCCCGCGCGCCTGCTGCAGCGCATCCAGTGCCAGCGGCGCACCTTCGCCGGGCCACCATTCGCACCAGGGCTGCAGGGACTGCGCATCGAAACGCTCCAGCTCCATCAGGCGGCAGCCCTGGGCCGTCATCTGGATGACGCGACCGTCCAGGTCCAGCACCATGGTGCAGTCCGGGCTGGTGGCGATGATCTGGCGGTTCAGCTCGTCCTTGATGCGGGCCTCGGCCTCGAGCGTGCGCAGGGCGGAGATGTCCTGCACGAAGCCCAGCTGCGAGGTCACCATGCCCTGGGCATCGCGCAGCGGCGCATTGCGCACCATCACATGGGTGACCTCGGCGTCGGGGCGGACGATGCGGAACTCGACGCTGAGGCCTTCGCCGCGCGAGATCGCCTGTATCCAGCTCTGCCGCACCCGCTCCAGGTCGTCCGGGTGCACCCGGTCGAGCCAGCCGAAATTGGGAAAGTCCTGCTTGGACAGCCCGAAGATGCGTTCGAGCTGCTCGTCCACATGCGTGAGCACCCCGGTGTGGTCGGTGCGGAACACCCCCATGGGGAACACGCTGGCCAGGGCGGCGAACAGTTCCCGGTATTCGAGCTGCGCGGTCGGCACCTGGCCGCTGTGCCCGGGCAGCAGGGCGGTGCTCAGCGACAGCGGCAGGTCGGGATCGAGCTGCACCCGGCCTTCGCCCTCGCGCACCGGGCCGGCGCCTGCGAGCTGGCGGGCGTACTCCTGCCGGAGGTGGGCGTTCTCGGCCTGCAGCGTCTCGATCTGGAGCAGCAGTGCCCTCTCGCGAGCCCCGGCCGCCAGATCACCCTCTGGCGACGCCGGCGAAGACCCTTGGGGAGACGAAACACGGCTCATGCCTGTCAATGTACCCCAGGGGGGTTACACCCGGCCTGTCATTCCTGTCAGAACCGAGGGAGATCGGGGTGTGCCAGTCGCCCCCCGCGCACCAGCATGCGGCCGTATTCGGCGCAGCGCTGCAGCGTGGGAATCACCTTGCCCGGGTTGAGCAGGCCATGCGCATCGAAGGCCCGCTTCACCGCGAACATCTGCTCGTTTTCCTCGGGCGAGAACTGCACGCACATGCTGTTGAGCTTCTCCACGCCCACACCATGCTCGCCAGTCACGGTGCCGCCCATGGCCACGCTGGTTTCCAGGATGTCGGCGCCGAACTGCTCGCAGCGGTGCAGCTGGTCGGCGTCGTTGGCATCGAACAGGATGAGGGGGTGCAGGTTGCCGTCGCCGGCATGGAACACGTTGAGGCAGCGCAGGCCGTACTTGACCTCCATGTCGGCGATGGCCTCCAGGATGTCGGCCAGCCGCTTGCGCGGGATGGTGGAGTCCATGCACATGTAGTCCGGGCTGATGCGGCCGGACGCCGGGAACGCGTTCTTGCGGCCGCTCCAGAAACGCAGGCGCTGGGCTTCGTCGCGGCTGACCGTGATGGCGGTGGCGCCGGCGGCGCGCAGCACGTCGCTCATGCGGCCGATTTCTTCTTCCACCTCTTCCGGCGTTCCGTCGCTCTCGCACAACAGGATGGCGGCGGCGTCCAGGTCGTAGCCCGCGTGCACGAAGTCCTCGACCGCTGCGGTCATGGGCTTGTCCATCATTTCCAGACCGGCCGGGATGATGCCGGCGGCGATCACGGCGGCGACTGCATCGCCGGCCTTTCGCACGTCGTCGAAGCTGGCCATGATGCAGCGCGCCAGCTGCGGCTTGGGCACCAGCTTGACGGTGACCTCGGTGGTCACGGCCAGCATGCCTTCGCTGCCGATGATCAGGGGCAGCAGGTCCAGGCCCGGGCTGTCCAGCGCGGTGCTGCCGAAGGTGACCGGCTCGCCTTCCACGGTGAAGCCGCGCACCTGCAGCACGTTGTGCACCGTCAGGCCGTACTTGAGGCAGTGCACGCCGCCGGAGTTTTCGGCCACGTTGCCGCCGATGGTGCAGGCGATCTGGCTGCTGGGGTCGGGGGCGTAGTACAGGCCGTGCGGGGCGGCGGCCTCGCTGATGGCCAGGTTGCGCACGCCGGCCTGCACCACGGCCGTGCGCGAGCGCGGGTCGATGCGGATGATGCGGTTGAACTTGGCCAGCGACAGCGTCACGCCCATGGCGTTGGGCATGGCGCCGCCGGACAGGCCGGTGCCGGCGCCCCGGGCCACCACCGGCACCTGCAGGGCGTGACAGGCCTTGAGCACGGCGGCCACCTGTTCCTCGGTCTCGGGCAGCACCACCACCAGGGGGCGCTCCCGGTAGGCGGTCAGGCCGTCGCATTCGTAGGGCACGGTGTCTTCGGGCTGCCACAGCAGGGCATGGCCGGGCACGACCCGGGCCAGCGCCGACACCACCTCGGCCTGGCGGGCGGCGCGCTGCATCTGGGTGATCTGGGTGGAGGTGGCGGGAGCGTTCATGGGCGGCTCGGTACGGGAAATCGGTATCGGGCCAGTTTAGGACAAGGCCTGGAGCCCGACGTGAATTTCCTTGCAAGCCCTTGTGAGCCGCGCGATCGGACGCCCGTCAGCCGCGTTCGGGTCTCAGGCCGCTGCGTTGCGCATCCATTCGGCAAACGCCGCGCATTCCCAGCGCTCCATGGTGCCGGTGCGCCAGCACAGGTAGTGGGCGTGCGGGCTGGGTACCCGCTTCTCGTACAGCGGCAGCAGCGTGCCCTGCTCCAGCCAGGGCGCTGCCAGCTTGTAGCGCAGCAGGCCCACGCCCATGCCCACGGCGGCGGCATCGCACAGCAGGCCGATGTCGTTGAACTGCGAGCCTTCCACCGGCTCCGGCCAGTCCAGGTGGTTGGCGGCGAACCAGGTGCGCCAGGGCTCCAGCGGGCTGCGCAGGAGCGGCACGCCCGACAGGTCTTCCGGTGTGTCGAACGGCCCGTACTCGCGGATGAAGGCCGCCGAGGCCATGGGCGACACCTCGTCCTTGCTCAGGCAGACATGTTCCACATCGGCGTAGCGGCCGGTGCCGAAGCGCACGGTGAGGTCGGCGTCCTCCGCCACCACGTCCAGCAGCGGAATGCTCACCTGCAGCGTGAGGTCGACCTCCGGGTAGGCCTCGCTGAATTCCTTGAGGCGCGGCAGCAGCACCGAGCGGGCAAAGGTGGGCGTGACCGCCACCCGCAGCTTGCGCCGCCCGGGCGAAGCCACCTGGCTCGGAAACTTCTGCAGCGTGGCCAGCCCGTCGCGCACGTGGGCCAGGTATTCGCTGCCCTCGGTGGTGAGGGAGAAGTCCGCCCGCCCGAACAGCTTGGTGCCCAGGATCTGCTCCAGCTGCCGGATGCGGTGGCTCACCGCACTCGGCGTCACGCACAGCTCCTCGCTGGCCTGGGTGACGCTGCGCAGGCGCGCCAGCGCCTCGAAGGTCAGCAGGCACTGGATGGGCGGGATGCGAAGGGTCATGTCATTTGAAGACCACGGTCTTGTGGCCGTTGAGCAGCACCCGGTGCTCGCTGTGCCACTTCACGGCGCGGGCCAGCACCTGGCTCTCGGTGTCGCGGCCCAGGGCCGTGAGGTCGTCCACCGTGTCGGTGTGGTCCACGCGGGCCACGTCCTGCTCGATGATCGGGCCTTCGTCCAGGTCGGCCGTCACGTAGTGGGCGGTGGCGCCGATCAGCTTCACGCCCCGGTCGTGCGCCTGGTAGTAGGGCTTGGCGCCCTTGAAGCTGGGCAGGAAGCTGTGGTGGATGTTGATCGCCTTGCCCGAGAGTTCCTGGCACAGCTGGTCCGACAGGATCTGCATGTAGCGGGCCAGCACCACCAGCTCGGCGCCTTCGCTGCGGATGATCTCCAACTGCTTCGCCTCGGCCTGGGCCTTGGTGGCGGCGGTCACCGGTATGTGGTGGAAGGGCACGTTGTAGCTGGCCGCGAGCTGGTAGAAGTCGCGGTGGTTGCTGATGATGGCACGGATGTCCAGCGGCAGCAGGCCGCTCTTCCAGCGGAACAGCAGGTCGTTCAGGCAGTGGCCTTCGCGGCTGACGAACAGCACGGTCTTCACCGGCTGGGCCAGCGGGTGCAGGCTCCAGGTCATGGACAACGGCTGTGCCAGACCGTCGACGCGTTGTCGCAGCTCGGCTTCGCTCAGGCCGGCGCAGGCGAACTGCACCCGCATGAAGAACAGGCCGGTGTCGTGGTCGTTGTACTGGGCGGCCTCTTCGATGTTGCCGCCGTTGTCGAACAGGAATCCGGAGACGGCGTGCACGATGCCCGGGCGGTCGGGGCAGGAGAGGTTGAGGACGTAGGTGTTTTCCATGGCCCGCCGATTGTCGCAGCCCGGCCGGTGGCCCGCCCGGGTGGGCCTTCGCCAAGCCGTCGCAGTGGCGCCATGACCGGCCGCACGCCAGTGCCAGAATGGCACGATTGCCGCCTTTCAGGAGACGCCCCATGGCCTACAACGATTTCCGCATGGACAACCAGTGGTTGCCCTTCACGCCCAACCGCAGCTTCCAGAAGGACCCGCGCGTGTTCGTGGCGGCTGACGGCATGCACTTCACCACGCACGACGGCCGCCAGGTCATCGACGGCATCTCCAGCCTGTGGTGCGTGGGCGCCGGCCACAACCGCAAGCCCATCAACGAGGCCATCAAGCAGCAGCTCGACACGCTGGACTACAGCACCGCCTTCAGCGTGAGCAACGACAAGGCGTTCCTGGCCGCTGAAGCCATTGCCGCCATGGCCCCCGGCGACCTCAACAAGGTGCTGTTCTGCAACTCGGGTTCCGAGGCGGCCGACACCTCGCTGAAGGTGGCGCTGGCCTACCACCGCGCCCGCGGCGAAGGCCATCGCAACATCTTCATCGGCCGCGAACGCGGCTACCACGGCGTGGGCTTTGGCGGCATGTCGGTGGGCGGCATTCCGGCCAACCGCAAGGTCTACGGCACGGCCCTGCTGCCGCGCGTGGACCACATGCGCTTCATCCACGACCCGGTCAACCACGCCTACATCCACCACCAGGAGCCGGTGTGGCAGGAAGACATCCTGCTGGAGCTGGAGAACCGCATCCTGCCGCTGCACGACCCCAGCAACGTGGCGGCCGTCATCGTGGAGCCGGTGGCCGGCAGCGCGGGCTGGTACATCCCGCCCCAGGGCTATCTGAAGCGCCTGCGCGAGATCTGCGACAAGCACGGCATCCTGCTGATCTTCGACGAGGTCATCACCGGCTTCGGCCGCCTGGGCACCGGCTTCGGCGCCGACTTCTACGGCGTGCAGCCCGACATGCTGAACTTCGCCAAATGCGTCACCAACGGCGTCATGCCCATGGGCGGCGTGATCTGCACCGACCGCATCTACAACGCCATGATGGGTGCCCACGGCAGCGCGCCCGACCACGCCATCGAGTTCTTCCACGGCTACACCTACTCGGGCCACCCGGTGGCCTGCGCCGCCGCCCTGGCCACGCTGGAGCTCTACAAGCAGGAGAACCTGTTCGAGCGCGCCGGCCAGATGGGCCAGGTGCTGGGCGATGCCATGCACTCGGCCATCAAGGGCCTGCCGCACGTCATCGGCATCCGCAGCCTGGGCCTGGCCTGCGCGGTGGAGCTGGCGCCGCAGCCCGGCATGCCGGGCAAGCGCGCCTTCGACGTCTTCATGGACTGCTTCCACAAGGGTGTGCTGGTGCGCAACGCCGGCGACAACCTGGTGTTCGCCCCGCCCTACATCGTGGAGCGCGAGCACATCGAGACCATGGTCTCGACCCTGGCCGACGCCATCCGCCGGCTGCCGGCCTGACCCTTCCGGACCCGGCCCAGCGGCCGCTTCAGCGGCCGAAACGCTGGCGCAGTTCGGCGCAGTGGTCCTGCGGCGGCAAGGCGGGTGTCGGCCACACCGCATCGGCGGGCAGCCCGGCGCCGGCCTGACCCGCCTGCGCCACCAGCACCCGGTGGTCAAACCCGGCGGGCAGGTGGCGCGGCACCCCGATGTCCTGCCGCACATGGCCGTTGCCGGCGATCAGCAGCACCGTCATGCCGGGGCGGGCGCGCTGCTGCAGCGTGGCGGCCATGGCCTTGTCGCGGGCCAGCTGGATGCGGGTCATGGGGGCGATCTGGCTCTCCGGCAACAGGCCGCAGTGGCCTTCGCGGATGCCGGTCTTCTGCTGCTCCAGTCCTGCCGTGTCCAGCACCCCGTCGAGCGAGCTGTCCTGCATGGCGGCACGCATGGAGCTGCGGGGCAGGTTGCCGCCGGCCACCGGCACGCCGGCCCGCACCGCCGCCATCACCACCGGGCCGTAGGTGGGCCAGGGCCAGCCGGTGTCGTCGGTCCAGCCCAGGGCTTCGCGCACCCGGGCTTCGGTGGCGTCGCGGGGCAGGCCATCGGTCTGGCGTCCCTGATCGGCCATCTCCATCACCACGGCCGCCAGCCGACCCTGCCGCGCCAGGTGTTCCACCGCCGCTTTTTGCAGGGCCTGGTGCTCGGGCGCGTCGTGCTGTTCGCCCAGCAGCAGGGCCTGGGCAGGCAGCAGGCGGTCCAGCATGGCTTCGGGTGCGGCGGGCGCACGCGTGGCGCACGCCGCCAGGCTGGCGATCAGGAACAGGCTGGCGATCAGGAGAGGGCTGGCCGTTCGGCCGGCAGCGACGAGAAGGGTCATGCCCACATGCTACGCAGCCGGCGGCCACGTCCCGTCCAGGCATGAAAAAGCCCGGGCAGGCCGGGCTGGTTTCGGGACGGGAGGGCGTGCCTCAGTGCATGACCACCGGCATCTGCGCCAGACCGGCGTAGCCTTCCAGCGTGGTCTCCACCTCTTCCTGCGAGGGCATGGAGCGCTGCCAGGCCGATATCTGCTGCTGGAACATTTCGGCCCACGAACCGTCGAGGTAGACCTCCTTGCCGGAGCGCTTGTCCACGATCTCGAAACCGTGGCGGGCGATCTGCGGGCCGTCGGCCACCTGCAGTTCGCCCTCGGCCGGGGCGTCGGCCAGGATGTGCACCACCGCAAAGGCTTCCGAGTCGTACAGCATGTTCATGGGATATGTCCTTGTGATCAACCAGAGGGCCTGTGGTCTTTATATCGGCAAACGCGGCCCCGACTTCAACAACGGACATTTATCTGGGTCGGGCGGTGGAATTTTTCAAGGGGAGAGGCCTTTTTTCGCACACCGTGGGCACTTTCGACCGCTCAGGGCCGCTGGCTGAGTTGCTGGTCGGCCATGTCGCCCTGGGCCTGGGTGATGCGAAGCCGCACCGGCAGATGGCCCAGTTCGGGTGCCAGCCAGACCTCGACCCGGCTGTCGTAGGTGTCGGCCGGCTCGCGCACCAGTTTGCGGGCGGTCAGGCTGCCCGCCGGCAGCGACAGGGTTTCCAGGTCGCCCACCACGAAGCGCCAGGTCTCCGATCCACCCACGCCGGCCACCGGCAGTTCCAGGGCGCTGCCCGTCTGGAATGCGCCGGCCTGCAGCCAGCCGGCGAGCTGCAGGAACACGCTCAGCCGGTCCTGTGCGTTGGGCAGCAAGGGCGCGTCGGGGGCGTTGTTGCTGAAGCGGATGGTTCCGGTGCTGCGATCGAAATGGGCGGCCCGCTCTGAACGGGAGCGGTCGCTGAAGCGCTCGGGCAGCAGGCCGGTGGCGTCGATCTGCCCGGTGCTGGACTGGCTGCGGCTGCCCACCAGAAAGGCCGAGAGCCGCATCGACAGCTCGTACCGCCCGCCGCCCTGTCGCCAGCGCAGCTCGCCGCTGGCGGTGTAGCGCAGCCCGCGTGCCTGGCCTTGCACCTGGTACTGCAGGTCGGCGTCGGGCGGCAGTGCCACCGGCAGCGGGGGGCGGTCAGCGGGTGTCGATTCGGGCGGGGGCGCCGGATCGGCCTGCAGCTGCAGGCGCGACGATGACGCCTGCGAGGGGTCGACCGGCGGGGTGGGCGCGGTGTCGGGCTCGACCGGCTCGGGGGCTGCCGCCAGCGGCGGTACGGGCTCGGGTGTGGGCTCGGGTGCGGGCGGACGGGTCGGGGCAGCGGGACGCGGCTGCGGCGGTGCGGGCGTTGCAGAACGGACCGGCGGAGCCACAGGCCGGGCCTGGGCTGCGGGGGGTGGAGGCACCAGCTGCACCAGCCTCACCTGGCTCGGGGCGGGTGGTGGCGGTACGGGTTCGTCACTGGCCGACAGGGCGCCGGCCAAACGGTCCAGCGCCAGTCCGTGGGCGAGCACGACCAGCGCCACCACGGCCAGCAGACCGGTGCGGCTGCGGCCGGTGGGCGGTGTCATGCCGGATCGCCGGCCGCGCGGTGACCCAGGTCGGCACTGAGCTGGCGGGCGGTGCGCAACACCGCCTGCGCGGCGGGGGATGACCAGTCGGTGTCCAGCGTCACCACCGATCCCAGCACCACCAGGCCCAGCACCAGCCGTCCTTGCGCATCGAACACCGGGGCGCAGAAACCGCCCACGCCGGGCAGCAGGCTGTGCACCACGCGGGCCAGCCCGCGCCGGCGGGCTTCGGCCAGCAGGGCCTGGGCGTCTGCCCAGGAGCGCGGCACGTCGGACAGCGGCAGGCCGTTGTCGGGCAGCTTTTTCAGCCGGGCCAGCTCGGCGCGCAGCATGGGCTCCACCCGGCCGGCGTCCTGGCCGGACTCTCCCATGAAGGCCGCAAAGCAGCGACCGGTGGCCGAGGTGAGCAGCGGCATGACATCGCCCAGGCGCAGCGTGACCGGCACGGTCTGTGGTGCTTCGGTCCAGTGCACCATGGTCGGGCCCTGGTTGCCCCACACCGCAATGGCCAGGGTGTGACCGGTCTCGGGCAGCAGGGCGTCGATGCGCTGGCGGGCCAGCTTCACGCCATCCAGCCGGGCCAGGCTGGCCAGACCCAGGCGCAGGGCGGCCGGGCCGAGGTCGTAGCGGGTGCTCACCGGGTCCTGCACCACCAGGCCCAGGCGTTGAAAGCTCACCAGATACCGGTGCGCCTTGGCCGCGCTCATGCCGGCCGCAGCGGCCAGGTCGCGCAGCATGAGGGCGCCGTCGGTACGGGAGAGCGCATCGAGCAGCTCGAAGCCCACCTCCACCGACTGGATGCCGGCGCGCTGGGGGCTGTCGTCCGGCCCGTCGACCGGGGTGTCTGCGGCGTCGGGGGTGTGCGGCTCGCCGCTTTGGTCTAGAATCTCGCGCTTACGCATGGGTGAATGGATTTTACTATCCGTAATCGCCTGCCCGGCACGCACGCAACTGGAGATCGGCATGAAACTCGCCACGTACAAGGACGGATCGCGCGATGGACAACTCGTGGTGGTCTCGCGCGACCTGTCGACGGCCCATTATGCGACCGGGATCGCGCACCGCCTGCAGCAGGCCCTGGACGACTGGAACTTCATCAGCCCGCAGCTGCACGACCTGTACGTGACGCTCAATCAGGGCAAGGCGCGCCATGCATTCCCGTTCGACCCGGCCATGTGCATGGCCCCGCTGCCCCGGGCCTACCAGTGGGCCGACGGTTCGGCCTACATCAACCATGTGGAGCTGGTGCGCGCGGCACGCAACAGCGAGGTGCCGGCGTCCTTCTACACCGACCCGCTGATGTACCAGGGCGGCAGCGACGACTTCATCGGCCCGACCGACGACGTGGTGGTGCCCAGCGAGGACTTCGGCATCGACTTCGAGGCCGAGATCGCCGTCATCACCGGTGATGTGCCGATGCAGGCCACGCCCGAGCAGGCCCTGGACGGCATCCGCCTGCTGATGCTGGCCAACGATGTCTCGCTGCGCAACCTGATTCCGGCCGAACTGGCCAAGGGCTTCGGCTTCTTCCAGAGCAAGCCGGCCACGGCCTTCAGCCCGGTCGCCATCACCCCGGACGAACTGGGTGACGCCTGGCAGGGCGGCCGCGTGCACCTGACGCTGCAGAGCACCTGGAATGGCCGCAAGGTCGGCATGTGCGAAGCGGGGCCGGAAATGACCTTCCACTTCGGGCAGCTCATTGCCCACATCTGCAAGACCCGCAACGTGCGGGCCGGCTCCATCGTGGGCAGCGGAACGGTCAGCAACAAGGCCATCGAGGTGGATGGCCGCAAGGAATGGCCCAAGGGCTACAGCTGCATCGCCGAGAAGCGCGCCATCGAGACCATCCTGGACGGTCAGCCTTCCACCGCCTTCATGAAGTTCGGCGACACCATCCGCATCGAGATGAAGGGCCGCGACGGCCAGAGCCTGTTCGGTGCCATCGACCAGAAGATCGCTGCGCCGCAGTAAGCCGGCTCAGACCGCGTAGACCTGATCGAGCGAGGCAAAGCCCTTGGCCTCGATCGGGTTGCCGAACGGGTCGCAGAAGAACATCGTCCATTGCTCGCCCGGCTGGCCGGCAAACCGCACCTGCGGAGGCACCACGAAATCGATGCCGGCGGCACTCAGCCGCTCGGCCAGTTCGCGCCACGGCGGCAGCAGCATCACCAGGCCGAAGTGCGGCATGGGCACCAGATGATCCCCCACCCGGCCGGTGCGGCTGGTGGCAAACGGCTGGCCCAGGTGCAGCGAGATCTGGTGGCTGAAGAAATCGAAGTCGACCCAGGTGTCGGTGCTGCGGCCTTCGCGGCAACCCAGCACACCGCCGTAGAAGCGGCGTGCTTCGTCGAGGTCGGTCACATGAAAGGCGAAGTGGAACAGGCTGCGGGTCTGCAGCGGGGCATCGGTGTGGCTCATGGCGCCAGCATAGCGGCCGGCCTTCAGCCCGGTCAGTGGCCGTGCTTTTCCTGAGTGTCCTGGCAGCCCACGCAGCGCTCGGCCGTGGGCTGGGCATGCAGCCGGGCGGCCGGGATCGACACGCCGCACTGCAGGCACAGGCCGTAGCTGCCGTCGGCGATGCGCTGCAGGGCCGCATCGATGGCCACCAGCTCGGCGGACTCGCGTTCTTCGAGTCCGATCAGCAGGTCGCGCTCCTCGTTGGCCTTGGCCCAGTCATCGCTGGCCTGTGCGCGGGCGTCCAACGCCGCTTCGGCGCGGCCGATGGCGCCGCCCCGCTGGGCGCGCACGCGGGCGAGCAGGGCGCCACGCTGGTCCTGGAGCTGGCGGGCAAAGGTGTCGGAAATCGGTGTGTTCATGGGTCCTCCTGAACCCTCATGATGTCGCGCCGGTGGCGGGCGGACCTTGATGCAGGTCAAGCACAATCGGCCGGCATTCCACGACACCCTGAACCGGAGACACGCATGCCTGACATTGATTACAGCCGCTACCAGACCCTGTCCATCACCCGCCGCGGACCCCTGGTGAACGGAGTGCCCAGCGTGCTGGACATCCGCATGCGGGCCGACGGCCCCGGTGGCAACGGCAAGCTGCCCACGGCCGGGCACGAAGGCCACTGGGAGCTCAGCGAGATCTGGCGCGATGTCGGCCGCGACGACTCGGTGCGGGCCGCCGTGCTGCGCGGTGACGGCATGGGCTTTTCCGGCGGCGGCGACCTGGCGCTGGTGCAGGACATGGCCAGCGACTTCGAGGTGCGCTCCCGCGTCTGGAAGGAGGCGCGCGATCTGGTCTACAACGTCATCAACTGCGACAAGCCCATCGTGAGCGCCATGCACGGCCCGGCCGTGGGCGCGGGGCTGGTGGCCGGCCTGCTGGCCGACATCTCGATTGCGGCCCGCAGCGCGAAGATCGTCGATGGGCACACCCGGCTGGGCGTGGCGGCCGGCGACCATGCGGCCATCGTCTGGCCGCTGCTGTGCGGCATGGCCAAGGCCAAGTACTACCTCATGCTGTGCGAGCCGGTCAGCGGCGAGGAGGCCGAGCGCATCGGCCTCGTGTCGCTGGCGGTCGACGACGAGCAGCTGCTGACCAAGGCCTACGAGGTGGCCGACCGGCTGGCCAGCGGCAGCACCAGCGCCATCCGCTGGACCAAGTACTCGCTGAACAACTGGCTGCGCCAGGCAGGGCCGAGCTTCGACACCTCGCTGGCGCTCGAATTCATGGGCTTTGCCGGTCCCGACGTGCGGGAAGGTGTGGCATCCTTGCGCGAGAAGCGGTCGCCGCGCTACGGCACCGACGACTGACCAGCGAGCAGCCCGCCAGGGCAGGAGACCGGCATGAGCGAGAACACGGGTGGATTCGGCAAATTCGTGCCGGGCTTCGACTTCCTGCAGAGCCTGGCCGGCCAGGCCGCCGGCGGGATCGCGCAGGGCATCGGCCAGAACATCCCGCAGCTGCCCAACCTGAGCCACTGGGTGGCGCCCACCTTCAATGTGGAGGAGCTGGAGAAGCGCATCGAGGAGCTCAAGGCGGTGCATTTCTGGCTCGACCAGAACGCCAAGGCCCTGGGGGCCACCATCCAGGCGCTCGAAGTCCAGAAGATGACGCTGTCCACGCTCAAGACCATGAACTTCAGCATGGGCGACGTGGCCAATGCCTTCAAGCTCAAGGCGGCCGATTCGCTGGCCTCCTTCGTTCCCCCGGCCGATGCCGATCAGCCTGCCGCGAAGAAGGTGTACGAGGGCATCCAGGCCCGTACCGCACCGCCGGCGCGCAAGGCTCCCGCCCGCAAGACGGCTGCCAGAAAGGCCGCTGCCCCCGCTGGTGGTGTGGTCGACCCCCTGCAATGGTGGGGCGCACTCAGCCAGCAGTTCCAGCAGATCGCGACCAACGCCGTGAAGGACGCGGCCCGCCAGGGCGCGCTGCAGACCACCCGCGATGTGGCCGCCGGCCTCACCGATTCGGCGGTCAAGACGGCGGTGGGCGCCGGCAAGGCAGCCGGTCGTGCGGCGCTGCGCGCGGTCACGCCCGGCACCGCCAAGGCGGCACCCAGGGCCGCCGCCCAAGCCGCCACCCCGACCACCCCGCGCAAGACGGCCGGCCGCAGTGCCGCCGCCCGGCGCCGCTGACAGACCACCTGCCACCCGCCCTGGGTGATCCCGGACCCGGATGAAACTGTTTCCCTACGCCCACGCCACCCACCCCCAGTGGCGCATGGCCGCCGCCCTGGTGCTGGCCCAGCTGCGGGCCCGCATGGCGCTGCCCGACCACGCTGCCAGCCCCTCGCTGGGCCTGCTCTACATCACCGACCGCTACGCCGACGAGGCCCAGGCCATCCTGGAGCACTTGTGTGCCGAGCTGCCCGAGGTCACCGACTGGGCGGGCACGGTGGGGGTGGGCATCGCCTCGAACAATGTGGAGTACTTCGACGAGCCGGCCATGGCCGTGATGCTGTGCGACCTCGACCCCGCCCGTTACCGGGTGTTCAGCGGCGTGGCACCGCTGGGTGCCTCCGGCCGCAGCGGCGACGGTGAGGGGTTCGTGGCCCACACCGCGCTGGTGCATGCCGATGGCCAGACGCCCGAACTGGCCGACCTGATCGCCGAGATGGCCGACCGCACCGCCAGCGGTTACCTGTTCGGCGGACTGGCCAGCAGCCGCGGCAGCACCGTGCAGTTCGCCCTCGGCAGCCATGGCAACCTGCGGGGCCAGGGCGCCAGTGCCGGCGTGTTCCACGGCGGCCTGAGTGGCGTGGCCTTTGCGGGCGATGTGGGCATCCTGTCCCGGGTGACCCAGGGCGCCCAGCCGGTCGGGGCGGAGCGCACCATCACCGCAGCCGACGGCAATCTGGTGCTGGCGCTGGATGGTCAGCCTGCGCTGGATGTGCTGCTGCAGGAGCGCGGCATCTCGCTGGATCAGCCGGCCCAGGCCATGCCGAAGCTGCGCGCCACCCTGGCGGGATTGCGCCATGCGCACCCCTCCGGTCAGGGGCCGGGGGCTGCCCTGGCGCGGCGGGGGCAGTTCGGGCCGGACGTGATGGTGCGTCACCTCATCGGTGTGGATCCGCAGCGCCGGGGCGTGGCCATCGGCGACATGGCGCCGGTCGGTTCGCGCCTGGCCTTCTGCGAACGGCACACCGAGGCGGCCCGGGCCGACCTGACCCGCATCTGTGCCGAGCTGCGCGAAGAGCTGGAGCCTGAAGCCCAGGACCATGCACTGGCCCATGCGCTGGCAGCGTCCGAGGCCGAGTCGGTGCCGCACCCGGCCCGGCGCATCGCCGGTGCGGTGTATGTGAGCTGCGCCGGTCGGGGTGGCCCCCACTTCGGCGCGCCCAGTGCCGAACTCCAGGTGGTGCGTCGGGCGCTGGGCGACGTGCCGCTGGTGGGATTTTTTGCCGGTGGCGAGATCGCGTACCACCGGCTCTACGGCTACACCGGGGTGCTCACCGTCTTCACCACCCCGGCGGGCTGACGCTCAGCGGCGTGCGCGTGCGCGGTCCAGCATGCGGCGCGCCTCCGGCACGGGCAGTCCGTAACCGGCGGCAAAGGCCTCGAGCTCCTGACCGCTCAGCTCGAAGGCCCGCAGCAGCGCCGATTCACGGGCCTGTTGCTGCACCGCCTGGGCCAGCGCGTCACGGGTGAGCTGGTTCATCGCTTCGTCGCGCCCCTGCACCAGGGTGGCGTAGGCCTCCTGCCCCAGCCCGGAGGCTTCGAACGACTGCACGATGCGCTGGCGCAGCTGCGGGCGCAGGTCCTGCGGCGAACGCGCCTGCCGGCGCTTGAACACCTCCAGGATGGCATGGTGGCGCTGCTCGGGCGCGACCGGTTCGACCACCTCACCGTTCAGGCCGTGTCGCGGCTGTCCGCCGGCCACGGCATTGAGGTAGCGGGTCGACCGGGTGTGCAGGGCCAGTGCGGCCTTGATGCCGTCGGCGGTGAGCGTCTCGCCGTGCAGCGCCAGCAGGTCTTCGTAAACGCCCCGCTTCAGTGGCTTGGGTGTCTCGCCGAACAGGGCCGGGTAGTGCTGCGCCAGTGCGTCCAGCGCGGGGTGGGTTCTGGCCGGTGCGGCAGGGCGCTGTCCGGCGGTTCGTGGGCGATTCGGGGCGGGGGAGGGCGGCATGGGGTCGGGGCGGGAGGAGGTCAACCCCGCATCATGCCAGCCCGCGTGCCACGTTCAGTGGCGCGGCAACTCGTGGGCCAGTTGCCCCGGCGAGCGGAACCACAGGCCGCCGAACTGGCTGTACTGCAGCAGGCCGGTCTGGCGCAGCCGCCGCTCGATGCGGCGCTCGACCCAGGGCATCTGGACCACCAGAGCGCGCACCGGCGGGGTCCAGCGCAGCACCTTGACGAAGCCTGCGTAGATGTCCAGCCCGCCGGGTGTGCTGCCCACCGGGCGCACGCTGACCCGCATCTGGTCGTTGTCCAGGCCGTGCTGTGACAGGCAGAAATGGATGGTCAGCGCGTACTCGTCGGCCAGCGGAAACGGGGCCAGCCCGGATTCGATGTCGTCCGGCACGGCAGGGGTGAGGGTGCTGTCGGACGGGGACTCGGTGCTGAGCGGCTGGCGCCGTGAGAGCAGTTTCATGGGGGGCTCCAGGTCGGAATGGGATGCCTCAACGGCAGTATTCCGACGCCCTGGCCATCAAAAAATACAACACAAGTACTATTTTTGTTGCAAGTCGGACCATGCCAGTGCCCCAGGCAGCAGCGGTGCGCCCGCCAGCCCGACCTGCATGGCATAGGCCGCTATTTCGGCGCCGTTGTGCAGCCCCAGCTTGAGCATGATGTTCTGCCGGTGCTTGCGCGCGGTGAGCACGCTGATGAACAGCCGGTCGGCAATGTCCTGGTTGCTGAGTCCGGCGGCAATCATCCGGACGATCTGCTGCTCCCGCTGCGTCAGGGATGGCGGGAGTCCCGTGGCGTGTGCCGGTCGGCGCTGGTCCTCGGAGGCACTGGATGTCGGCAGGTGGGGGCTCACATAACTTTTGCCCGCCATCACCGTGCGGATGGCGACCAGCAGCTCCGCTCCCTGGTCGTGCTTGAGCATGAAGCCGTCGGCCCCGGCCTGGAGCGACTGCACCACCGACCCCGGGTACACATTGCCGGTCACCACTAGGATGCGCATGGCAGGCCGCAGGCGCCTGACCTTGCGGGCGACCTCGATGCCCGAGCAGTCGCTCAGCGCCAGATCCAGCAGCAGCAGGTCCGGTCCGGTGGTCTCTACCAGCCCGGCCACCTGGAGACCGAGTGCGGTCTCGCCCACCAGTTCGAAACCCCCCGCTGCCTCCAGCAGCAGGGAGATGCCCTGGCGCACCAGGGCGTGGTCTTCAGCCACCAGGACCTTGATCGGTCTCGGGGGCGGAGCGGCGGGGTCGAACATGGGCGGTTCGTGGACGCTGGATGAAAGGTCGGACCGGGTTTGAAAATACTATAAAAGTGTCATTCAGGGCGAAAAAAAACCGCCGAATCGGCGGTTTTTAATGGGGATGGCGAACCCTTAAAAGGGGATGTCGTCGTCCATGTCGTCGAAGCCGCTGGACTGCCGGGCAGGGGCCGGAGCGGGCGCCGGCGCGGGTCGGGCCGCTGCCCTCGGGGCTGCGGCCGGCGGGCGGCTGTAGCCACCACCGCTGCCGCCGTCATCGTTGCCGCCCATGCCTTCGCGTCCGCCGAGCAGCTGCAGTTCGGTGGCGATGATGTCCACCGTGTTCTTCTCCACGCCGCTCTGGTCGGTGTACTTGCCGTACTTGAGGCGACCTTCCACATAGATCGGGCGGCCCTTCTTGACGTATTCCCCGGCGATCTCGGCCAGTCGGTCGTAGAAGGTGACGCGGTGCCACTGGGTGTCCTCGACCATTTCGCCGCTGTTGCGGTCCTTGCGGCGGCTGGAGGTGGCAATGCTCACGTTGGCCACGGCCTGACCCGAGGGCAGGTAGCGGATTTCCGGGTCGCGGCCGCAGTTGCCGACGAGGATGACTTTGTTGACGGATGCCATGGTGATGTCCTGTGGAGCGGGCCGGCGCGGCGCGCGAAAACGATCCGGCATTGTGCCGCATAAGACCCGTCGGACACAGGTCGGGCCCTACACTCGCCCCCCATGAAGGGCCAGCCCGATTTCCTGCAGAACCTGCGCCGCGAGATGGGGGCCGGCCGTCAGTGGCTGGACCGGGTGGTGGTGCTGGGCTACGCCGTGCTGGCCGGTCTGGCGGTGGTGGTGTTCACCCTGCTGGCCGACAAGGCGGTGGAACTGCACCAGCGTCTGGCGGTGGCGGTCTGGTGGTCGCCGCTGGTGTGGACGCCGACGCTCACCGCGCTGGTGGTGTGGGCGTTGCGCCGCTGGGCGCCGGGGGCGGCGGGCTCGGGTGTGCCGCAGGTGCTGACCGCACTCGACACCGGCACGCCGCTGGCCGCCCGCTCGCGCTTTGTCTCGCTGCGATTGAGCGTGGCCAAGATCCTGGGCGTGACCGGCGGCCTGCTGGCCGGCTTGTCGATCGGTCGTCAGGGGCCGTCGGTGCAGGTGGCCGCCGGCGTCATGCTGCATGCGCGGCGCTGGCTGTCGCCGGCCTCGGGCATCAGCGACCGCGAGCTGCTGGTGGCCGGGGGCGCGGCCGGCATTGCCGCGGCCTTCAACACGCCCCTGGGGGGCATCGTGTTCGCCATCGAGGAGCTCTCGCGCCGCATCACCGAGCGCAGCAGCGGCCTCATGCTGGCGGCCATCGTGATCGCCGGTCTGGTGGCGGTGTCCGCCTTCGGCAACCTGTCCTATTTCGGGCGCATCCGCGCCGACGATGTGTCCTGGTGGGCCCTGCTGCTGCCGGGCGCCCTGGTGGCCGTGGTGTGTGGTCTGCTGGGCGGGCTGATGGCGCGGCTGCTGCTGGCCTCGTTCACCGGGCTGCCGGACCGCTTCTGCGCCTACCGCCGCAAGCGTCCGGTGGTGTTTGCGGCCCTGTGCGGCTTTGCGGTGGCGGTCATCTCGCTCATCAGCGGCGGCGACACGGTGGGCGTGGGCCACGAGCACACCCGCATGCTGCTGGACGTGTCGGCCATGGACACCACCGAGCGCGAGCCGTTTCTCTTCACCGGGCTGAAGTTCGTGGCTTCGTGGCTGTCGGCCTGGTCGGGCGTGCCGGGCGGCATCTTCGGCCCGAGCCTGTCGCTGGGTGCCAGCGTGGGCGCCGACATGGCCTGGCTGCTCGATTCACCGCACGGCGCCGCCCTGATCGCCCTGGGCATGTGCGGCTTTCTGGCCGCCGTGACCCAGACCCCCATCACCGCCATGATCATCGTCATGGAGATGACCGACGGCCACAGCATGGTGCTCAGCCTGATGGCCTGCGCCCTGGTGTCCAGCCTGGTGTCGCGCATGATCAGCAAGCCGCTGTACAGCAGCATGTCGGCGCTCATGATGCGGTCCCTGCGCGACCCGGCGACGCCGGTGGCCGATGGCTCCACGGCCGGCCAGCGGCCCGGCTGAGTCGGCGGCGGGTCAGTGGCGGGTGGGGCTGCTGCGCTGCGCGTTCATGGGCCAGGCCAGCAGCAGCCACACGGCCATGAGCACGGCGCTCACGGTGAAGATGCCGCTGCCGCCCCAGTGCTGCACCACCAGACCGCCCACGCTGCCCCCGGTGAAGATGCCCAGCGACATCAGCGTGTTGTAGACACCCAGTGCGGCGCCGCGCTGGTGCGGTGCGGCCAGCCGTGACGCGAGGCTCGGCTGGCTGGCTTCCTGGGTGTTGAAGCCGACGAAATACAGCGTGAGCAGCACCGCCACCAGACCGATGGAAGGCACTGATGCCTGCAGGCTGACCAGAAAGCCCAGCTGCACCAGCACGATGAGGGCGATCGAGCCCAGGTATACGGCGCGGAAATGACCCTGGCGCTCCAGCCGGAACAGCACCCCGCCGATCACCAGCAGCGAACCCAGCACCGCCGGCAGGTACACGTACCAGTGGTGCTGCGTGTCCAGCCCGGCCTGCACCAGCAGGGCCGGCACCGCCATCCACATGGCGATCTGCACCGCGTGCAGCACGAACACGCCCAGGTCCACGCGCAGCAGTTCGGCATCCCGCAGCACCTCGCGCAGGCTGCCGCGCCCGGTCACGGTGGGCAGGGCCGGCTCGGGCGGCACCACCCAGGCCACCACCGCCATGCCGGTGAGCGCCAGGGCGGCGGTGAGCAGGAACAGGCCGCTCAGCCCGATGTGCTGCACCAGCACCGGCGCGGCCACCAGCGACAGCGCAAACATGAGGGCGATGCTGATGCCCACCAGCGCCATCGACTTGGTGCGCACGCTGTCGCGGGTGAGGTCGGCGAGCAGGGCGGTCACGGCGGCCGAGATCGCACCACCGCCTTGCAGCGCGCGCCCGATCACCAGCCAGGTCAGCGACGGCGCCCAGGCCGCCACCGCGCTGCCGATGGCGAACAGCGCCAGGCCACCGATGATCACCGGCTTGCGCCCGATGCGGTCCGACGCCATCCCCAGGGGCACCTGCAGCAGGGCCTGGGTCAGGCCGTAGATGCCCATGGCCAGACCCACCAGGGCCGCGTTGTCGCCGCCGGGGTAATGCCGGGCCTGCAGGGCGAACACCGGCAGCACCAGGAACAGGCCGAGCATGCGCAGGGCATAGATCGAGGCCAGGGCGCCGCTGGCCCGGCGCTCGGCGGGCGTCATGCGGTGCGACAGGGAATCGGGATGGGCGGACAAGGACGGGGCAGACAAAGAGCGCACGGGCTGGATCGGCGCCATCCCTGCAAAGCCGCCTATTGTCGGCCAAAGAAGGCGGTCCCATGGATGACCCGTGGGCGACACCCGGCACGGGAAGGGCCCCCGACTTATCATGGCGGGTTGCCCTGACGGGGCCGGACGCCGGCCCGCACCGCCTTGAACCAGAACCTGCCTCCCGACCTGACGCTGCCCGCCCACCCCCCCGGCCGGGGCGTGGCCGCCCGCTCGGCCGTGCCGTCGTCCGTGCTGGCGGTGCGCGGCGCCCGCACCCACAACCTCAAGAACATCGATCTCGACATCCCCAAGCACGCGCTGGTGGTCATCACCGGTCTGTCGGGATCGGGCAAGTCCAGCCTGGCCTTCGACACGCTGTACGCCGAAGGCCAGCGCCGCTATGTGGAGAGCCTCTCGGCCTACGCGCGGCAGTTCCTGCAGCTCATGGACAAGCCCGATGTCGACCTGATCGAAGGCCTGTCGCCGGCCATTGCCATCGAGCAGAAGGCCACCAGCCACAACCCGCGCTCCACCGTGGGCACGGTGACCGAGATCCACGACTACCTGCGCCTGCTCTACGCCCGTGCCGGCACGCCGCACTGCCCGGAGCACGACCTGCCGCTGGCCGCCCAGAGCGTGGCCCAGATGGTCGATGCGGTGCTGGCGCTGCCCGAGGGCACCCGCCTGATGGTGCTGGCCCCGGTGGCGCAGGAGCGCAAGGGCGAGTTCGCCGAACTGTTCGCCGACATGCAGGCGCGCGGCTATGTGCGTTTCCGCATCGACGGCCAGGTGGTGGAAGCCGACGCCCTGCCGGCGCTCAAGAAGACCGAGAAGCACAGCATCGACGTGGTGATCGACCGCATCAAGGTGCGCCAGGCCGAGGCCGACGACGGCCCCAACCCGCTGCGCCAGCGCCTGGCCGAGAGCTTCGAGGCGGCCCTGCGCCTGGCCGATGGCCGCGCCCTCACGGTGGACATGGACAGCGGCGCCGAGCAGCGCTTCTCGGCCCGGTTTTCCTGCCCGCTGTGCAGCTACACCGTGGGCGAGCTGGAGCCGCGCCTGTTCTCCTTCAATTCGCCGGTGGGTGCCTGCCCCACCTGCGACGGCCTGGGCCACACCGAGTTCTTCGATCCCGCCCGCGTGGTCGCCTTCCCCAGCCTGAGTCTGGCCAGCGGCGCCATCAAGGGCTGGGACCGCCGCAACAGCTACTACTTCGCCCTCATCGAAAGCCTGGCCGCCCACTACGGCTTCGACGCCGAGGCGCCCTGGGAGTCGTTGCCCGAGCGGGCCCGCCAGGTGATCCTGCACGGCTCGGGCGATGAGCTCATCAAGTTCAGCTATGTGCTGGAGAGCGGCGAGAAGGCCGGCAAGCGGGTGGTCAAACAGCACGCCTTCGAGGGCATCGTGCCCAACTTCGCCCGCCGCTGGCGCGAGACCGACAGCCCCGCCGTGCGCGAGGAGCTGGCCCGCTACCGCGCGGTGCAGCCCTGCCCGGACTGCGGCGGCGCCCGCCTGCGCCGCGAGGCCCGCCACGTGTTCGTGGGCGAAGGTGGCCAGCGCCGCGCCATCTTCGACATCGGCCGCATCACGCTGGGCGATGCCCTGACGTATTTCGAGCAGCTGCACCTGCCCGGCGCCAAGGGCGACATCGCCGCCCGCGTGATCAACGAGATCCGGCAGCGCCTGAGCTTCCTCAACGATGTGGGCCTGAATTACCTCAGCCTGGACCGCAGCGCCGAAACCCTGTCGGGCGGCGAGGCCCAGCGCATCCGGCTGGCCAGCCAGATCGGCTCCGGCCTGACCGGCGTGATGTACGTGCTGGACGAGCCCAGCATCGGCCTGCACCAGCGCGACAACGACCGCCTGATCGCCACCCTGCAGCACCTGCGCGACCTGGGCAACACGGTGCTGGTGGTCGAGCACGACGAGGACATGATCCGCGTGGCCGACCACGTCATCGACATGGGGCCGGGCGCCGGCGTGCACGGCGGCCGCGTGATGGCCCAGGGCAGCTGCGCCGAGGTCATGGCCCACCC
Organism: Hydrogenophaga sp. R2; assembly: GCF_049843595.1. Taxonomy (NCBI): domain Bacteria; kingdom Pseudomonadati; phylum Pseudomonadota; class Betaproteobacteria; order Burkholderiales; family Comamonadaceae; genus Hydrogenophaga; species Hydrogenophaga sp. R2. Next base: position 421,002 of record NZ_JBBHZN010000002.1, on the reverse strand, counting down.
CGATTCGCTCACCGGCCAGTACCTCAGCGGCACCCGGGCCATTGCGGTGCCCGAGCGCCGCACGCCCTGGCTGCCGGTGGTCAAGCCGGCGGTGGTGGCTGCGCCGGCCCCGGCCTTCAAGCCGCGTTTTCCGCCCAGCCCGGCGGCCGAACGCCGCGCTGCCCGCCAGGCTGCGCACGAGGCCACGCTGGGCGACCTGCAGGCCATCCGCGTCATCAACGCCACCGGCCACAACCTCAAGGGGGTGAGCGTGGCCTTCCCGGTGGGGCTGCTGACCTGCGTGACCGGCGTGTCCGGCTCCGGCAAGTCCACCCTGGTCAACGACACCCTGTACGCCGCCGTGGCGCGCACCCTGTACCGCTCGCACGACGAGCCGTCGCCCCACGAAGCGGTGGAGGGCATCGAGCATTTCGACAAGGTCATCAATGTCGACCAGTCGCCCATCGGCCGCACGCCGCGCAGCAACCCGGCCACCTACACCGGCCTGTTCACCGGCATCCGCGAACTGATGGCCGAGGTGCCCACCGCGCGCGAGCGCGGCTATGGCCCGGGGCGGTTCAGCTTCAACGTGGCCGGGGGGCGGTGCGAGGCCTGCCAGGGCGACGGCGTGGTCAAGGTCGAGATGCACTTCCTGCCCGACGTGTATGTGCCCTGCGAAGTGTGTGGCGGCGCGCGCTACAACCGCGAGACGCTGGAGGTGCTCTACAAGGGCCTGAACATCGCGCAGATCCTGGACCTGACGGTGGAGCAGGCGCACGACTTCTTCAGCGCCGTGCCGGTGCTGCGGCGCAAGCTGCAGACCCTGCTGGATGTGGGCCTGAGCTACATCCAGCTCGGCCAGGCCGCCACCACGCTCTCGGGCGGCGAGGCGCAGCGGGTGAAGCTGGCGCTGGAGCTGTCCAAGCGCGACACCGGCCGCACGCTCTACATCCTGGACGAACCCACCACCGGCCTGCACTTTGCCGACATCGAGCTGCTGCTCAAGGTGCTGCACCAGCTGCGCGATGCGGGCAACACCATCGTGGTGATCGAGCACAACCTCGATGTCATCAAGACCGCCGACTGGCTGATCGACATGGGGCCCGAAGGCGGCTCCGGCGGCGGCACCGTGGTGGTGGAGGGCACACCGGAGGCCGTGGCGGCCTGCGAGGCCAGCCACACCGGGCGGTACCTGGCGCGGCTGCTGCACCGCTGATGGTGGGCGCCGACGGTCACCGCAGCAGTGCCGGATGTCCTCGGTCCAGATGCGCCAGCAGCCGATCGTGGAGCCGGCGTCCCTGCTCGATGCAGGCATCGACCATGTCGCGGGTGATGGTGTCGCCGGTGTAGTCGTTGGCGTTGCGCTTGCGCCGCAGGGCGTCCAGAAGCACCCAGGTGGCGTTGTCCACACCGAGCGTGAGCGGCAGGGACTGGTCGAACCGGGTTTCGTCACTGACGCTGGTCTGTCCGGCGTCACTCAGGTTGCGGGCGATGGCCGACAGCAGGCGCTGAATCTCCACGGGCGTCGGGTTGTGCGGCTTGAGCTTGCCGATGCGCAACCAGTTGTCCAAAGTCATCTTCGCTGCCCTTGAGCCAAATCCGCGATCCTGCCGCCACGCTGTGCACAAAGCCATCGCCTGCAGACCAGCGGCGGGCGAACTCCTGGGGTGGCATGGGCGTCGGGTTCACCTCCCTTCCCAGCTGCTGCGCAACGCCCGACAAGGCCAGGGTCACGTCGGCAAATCCGGCGGAGCCCAGCACCATCACGTCCACGTCGCTGCCGGGCCGGGCTGTACCGCTGGCCATGGAGCCATAGACGAAGGCCAGCGCCACGGACTCACCCAGCGGTTCAAGCGCGCTGCGCAGGACATCGGCCAGTCCGGTGGTCTTGCGCAGCAGGCCCGCCAGCTCGTCAAACACCGGCGACTGCACGTTGGCCTGGTACATGACCTGCCGCCCCACCTCTTGCCGAACCAGCAGACCCAGGTCGGTCAATGCACGCAGTTCCCGGTGCAGCGAACCGGGGGACGCCTGCACCATGCGCCCCAAGGCCCTCACGTGCAAGGCACGCTCCGGCTGGAGCAACAAGGCCCCCAGGACCCGGGATCGGGTGGCACCCAGCAAGTACGCTGCAATCGACATCATGTTCTCTATTTTGCTTCATTTGAAGCATGAATGAGAACAATATCGCGTGTCGGTCGCCGCGTCAGAGGTTGCCGAGGTCCTCGATGGCGTCCACCACCATGGCTGTGCCGACCGCGATCAGCAGGATGTCGGCCGCCACGCGCACGTACTTGTAGCCCGCCGGCGGCGTGCCCAGGCGCACCGACACGCTGGAGGGCACCGGGTAATACACCACGTCCGGCGGCAGGGCGTAGCCCCGACGCCAGGCCTTGGCCTGGCCCGGCGGCATGCAGCCGTTGCCTTTTTTGGCCAGGCCCGGCGGGCACTTGCCGGCGCGGAACTGCGGCTGGTAGTAGTCGACGGCCACGCGGCGCTGGCTGTCGTTGAAGTAGTTGCCGATCTGGATGTTGACCGACACGCCCGAGCCCGACCGTTCGCCGGTGCGGTAACCGTCCCGGTAGCCGTCGCGGTAGACCTCGCGGCGGTCGTCACGCCGATCATCGCGGCGGTCGTCGTCACCCCGGTGCTTGTTGCCGTGGCCTTTCTCGCGTTTTTCGTGACGCTCGTCGTCACGGCCGCCACCGGCCCACTCCGGCTTGCCGGCCCAGCCGGCGGTGGAGGCCAGTGCCATGGCCAATGTCAGCGTACCGATGCGCAGGGCAGAAAATGTCATGTGCCATCCCTCGAAATGATCTGGTGAGAATTGTGGACCGATCGGCCCCCGGCCGCGTAACCGGACGTACCCTGAGCGACATGCCCACCGAGACCGAACTCAAGCTGGCCCTGCATCCCGATGACCTGCCCGCCCTGCTGGCCCACCCGCTGCTGGCGGGTGTGACCTGGGAGCGCCAGCCGATGGCGGCGGTGTACTTCGACACCCCGGCGCTGGACCTGCGCCAGGCCCGGATGGCGGTCAGGAGTCGCAGAGTGGGGCGGTCCACCTGGCTGACGGTGAAGACCGCAGGAACGTCGGTGGGCGGTCTGTCACGCCGTGGCGAGTGGGAAGCCCGTGCGCCCCGCGGCCGACCGGATTTTGCGGCCCTGGTGGACGATCCTGCCGTGGCGCAGCAGCTGCGGGCCCTGGCCCCCGATCTGCAGCCCGCCTTCCGCACCGACTTCCTGCGCCGCCGGACCGTGCTGACGCACCGGGGCGCCCGTATCGAGATCGCCCTGGACGAGGGGCAGATCAGCGCTGGCCAGCCGGCGCGCACCGAGCCCATCCTCGAACTCGAACTCGAACTGTTCGACGGCCCGGTCGATGCCCTGCTCGATCTGGCCCACACGCTGGCGCTGGGCCCCGGCGGTGGGCGCGAGACCGCCCTGCGCCTGTGGCCGGTGCAGGCCAGCAAGGCCGAGCGCGGGTACGCGCTCGAGGCCGGCGCCGCGCCCCAGCCTGCGCGTGCCGGCGTCCCCGTGCTGGAACGCCACGCCGGCCTGGTGCAGGCCTGGCGCCAGACCCTGCTGGCCACATTGACCCATCTGCAGGCCAACGAGGCGGTGATCCGCTGGGCCACCGCGCGCGGCCAGCTGCCCGACCCCGAGGCCATCCACCAGGCGCGCGTGGCGCTGCGCCGCCTGCGCAGTGCCTTGCGGCTGTTCGCACCGCTGCTGCCGCGCCGTTTTGCCCGGCACTGGCTGGCGGTCTGGGGCCGACTCGCGCGGGCGCTGGGGCCGGCCCGGGAGGCCGATGTCCGCCTCGACTGGCTGCTGCCGGCCATGGCCGGTCTGGGCCTGCCGCACGATGTCCAGACCCCGCTGCTGGCCCATGCCCGGGCCCAGCGTGCGGCGGCCCATGCGCAGGCGGCCGATGCCTTCCGCGAGGCCGCCTACGGGCTGAACCTGCTGGCTTTCCTGCGGGCTGTGCTGGCCATGCCCGACCGCGCGGGTGAAGCCCTGCCGGACTGGGCTGGCCGGCGTCTGGGGCGCCAGCACGCCCGCCTGCAGATGGCGGCCGCACAGGCCCTGCGGGAAGGGCCGGAGGGGCGGCATCGGCTGCGGCTGGCGGTCAAGCGCCAGCGCTATGCCATGGAGTTTCTGGCCGATGTGCTGCCGCCCCGGCGCGGCACACGCAGCCTGTCCGCCCTGGCCCGGGCACAGGCCCTGCTGGGCGATCTGAACGACCTCGATGGCGCGCGGCTGTGGCTGGCGGCACTGCCGGCCGGGCTGGCCCCGGATGCCGTGCCCGCGCTGAGCGCCTGGGTGGATGGCGAGCTGGCCCGTCGCCTGCAGGAGCTGCCTGACGTGGAGCAGCTGCTGCTGGTCACGCCCTGGCGTGACGACTGACGGGTCGTTGGTTCAGACCCGGGCCGACGGGCGCTCGGCCACCCGGTCGCGCCAGGCCTGCAGCGCGTGCAGGCCCTCATCGGCCGGCTTGAAGCGCGCCAGCCGCGAAAACTCCACCGTGCAGAAGGCGGTGATGTCGGCGATGGTGAAGCGCTCGCCGGCCACCCAGGGCTGGCGCTGCAGCTCGGCGTCCAGCCAGCGCGCGGTGTCGATTGCCTTGTCGCGCTGCGAGGCACCGAAGTCGGGGAACTGCGGCTGCTCCAGCGGCGCCAGGCCCGGGTGGGTGTGGCGGATGCACTGGGCCATGGGCAGCATGAAGTACCACTCCACGCGGCGGTCGGCCATTTCGATGAAGGCGCGTTCCTCGGGGGTGCGGCCCATCAGGTCGGGCTCGGGCCACTGGCCTTCGATCCAGCTGCAGATGGCGCGGGTCTCGGTCAGCACGCGGCCATCGGGCAGCTCCAGCGCCGGCACCTTGGCCAGCGGGCTGCGGGCGCGGAAGGCCTCGCTGCGGTGCTCCTGCGCGTTGAGGTCCACCGCCACTTCCGGGATGCCGACGATGCCTTTTTCGGCAATGAACATCTGCACCCGGCGCGGGTTGGGCGCGCGCGGGGCCATGAACAGGCGCAGGTCAGCGGGGTTCATGCGTTTCCCTTCGGGCGGCTGGCACCGGTCTCGACCATGCGGCGGGCTTCTTCAGCAAAGCGTTGGGCGGCTTCGTCGCCGTCGCGGGTGAGGTCCACCTTGGAGGGCGGCATCTCGATGCCGCGCTGCGCGGCCGGCCGCGCGCGGATGGCATCGCGCCAGCGCTTGAGGTGGGGCAGGTCGTCGATGTCCACGCCCGACCACCGATGGGTGCGCACCCAGGCCCAGTTGGCGATGTCGGCAATCGAGTAGTCGCCGGCCAGCCATTCGTGCTGCGCCAGGTGCCCGTCGAGCACGCCGAACAGGCGCCGCGTCTCGCCCTGGTAGCGGTCGATGGCGGCCGGGATCTTTTCGGGGAAGTAGCGGAAGAACACGTTGGCCTGGCCCATCATGGGTCCGATGCCCCCCATCTGGAACATCAGCCACTGCATCACCAACGAACGGCCACGGGCGTCGGTGGGCATGAGCCGGCCGGTCTTTTCGGCCAGGTAGACCAGGATGGCGCCGGACTCGAACACGGTGAAGTCGCCGCCGCCAGGGCCGTCGTGGTCCACGATCACCGGGATGCGGCCGTTGGGGTTGAGCGCCAGGAAGGGCGGCTGCTTCTGTTCGCCGGCCGCCAGGTCGATGACCTTGAGCGTGTAGGGCAGGCCCAGCTCTTCCAGAGCGATAGAGACCTTGTGCCCGTTGGGCGTGGCGGCGGTGTGCAGGGTGATCATGGGCAGGCGGCTTCCAGTTCGTCGCGGGTGCGTTGCGCCACGGAACGCGCGGCGGCGGCAAAGTCCTCGCCGGCCGAGGCGTACAGGATGGCGCGGGAGGAGTTGACGGCGATCAGGCCGGTGGGGGCATCGGCCGCTTCGCGCAGCCCGGCGCGCACCGTGGCGGCGGCATCGCCGCCTTGCGCACCCACGCCGGGAATGAGCAGCGGCAGCGAGGGCGCGAGTTCACGCACGCGCTGGATCTCGGCCGGGTAGGTGGCGCCCACCACCAGACCGAGCTGGCCATTGAGGTTCCAGGGGCCCTGTGCCAGCCGTGCGATGTGTTCGTACACCCGGGGCTGCCCGTCCACCGAGGCCAGGTGCTGGTTCTGCAGGTCGTCGCCACCCGGGTTGGAGGTGCGGCACAGCAGGAAGGCGCCCTTGCCGTGGCGCTTGAGGTAGGGCTCGATCGAATCGAAGCCCATGAAGGGCGAGAGCGTGACCGCATCGGCCCCGAAACGCTCGAAGGCCTCGATGGCGTACTGCTCGGCGGTGCTGCCGATGTCGCCGCGCTTGGCATCCAGGATTACCGGCACCTGCGGGGCCACCTGACGGATGTGGGCGATCAGGCGTTCGAGCTGGTCTTCGGCCCGGTGCGCCGCGAAGTAGGCGATCTGCGGCTTGAAGGCCATGGCCAGATCGGCCGTGGCGTCCACGATGGCGGCGCAGAACGCGAAGATGTCGCTCGGGCGGCCCCGGTGGGCGGCCGGAAAGCGCGAAGGTTCGGGGTCCAGGCCCACGCACAGCAGGGACCGGTTCTGGCGCCGCGCGCCGTGCAGCATGTCGAGGAAGGTCATGCGATCGATTCTAGGGGGCCACTACACTCCCGCCCCATGTCCGTGCTCAGCCGACGCCAGCTCTTCCTGCTGGTCCTCATCACCCTGGTCTGGGGCCTGAACTGGCCCATCATGAAGTTCGGCGTGACCGGCTACGCACCGCTGACCTTCCGCACGCTCTCCATGTGGCTGGGCCTGCCGGTGCTGGCCGCCTTCGTGCTGTGGCGCGGCGTGCCGCTGCGGGTGGGGCGCGAACACTGGCGCGAACTGGCCTGGCTCACGGTCTTCAACATGCTGGTGTGGCATGTGCTGGCCATCCTGGCGGTGCAGTCGCTCTCCAGCGGGCGGGCCGCCATCCTGGGCTACACCATGCCGGTGTTCTCGGCCGTGCTGGGGGCGGTATGGTTCGCCCAGCGCCTGCCGCTGCGCGCCTGGGCCGGCGTGGCCGCTGCCGCGCTGGGTGTGGTGCTGCTGCTGTGGCACGAGTTCACCACGCTCACCGGGCGCCCGCTGGGTGTGGCGCTGATGCTGGTGGCGGCGGCCACCTGGGCCGTGGGCACGCAGATGATGCGGCGCACCACCATACCGGCGCCCACGCTGGCGCTGTCGTTCTGGATGACGCTGATCACCACGCTGTGGATGACGCTGCTCTCGATCGTGTTCGAGCGCGGGCAGTGGAGCTGGCCGTCGCCGGGCGTGTGGGGTGCCGTGGTCTACAACGCCCTGGGCGTGTTCGCCTTTGCGCAGGTGGCCTGGCTGATGCTGGCGCGCGACCTGCCACCCATTGCGTCCACCCTGTCGGTCATGATGATCCCGGTGCTGGGCGTGGTGGCCGGCGCGGTGCTGCTGGGCGAGGTGCTGCACTGGCAGGACGGAGCGGCCGTGGCGCTCATCATGGTCGCCATCACGGCGGTGCTGTGGCCCGCACGGCCCACGGCTCAGTCCAGCGGCTGATCCAGCGCCAGGCAGAGGTCGGCCCAGGCCTTGGCCTTGTCGGCCGGGTTGCGCAGCAGGTAGGCGGGGTGGTAGGTCACGATCACCGGTACGCCTTCGTAGCGGTGCACACGGCCACGCAGTTTTCCGATGGGTTCGGTGGTGCGCAGGAGCGACTGCACCGCAAACCGGCCCATGGCAACGATGAGTTTCGGCTGCACCAGCGCCACCTGGCGGGCCAGGAAAGGCTCGCAGCGCAGCACCTCGTCCGGGGCCGGATTGCGGTTGGCCGGTGGCCGGCACTTCAGCACGTTGGCGATGTACACGCCACCCGATGCATCGGTGCGGCGGTCGCGGCCGGTGGCGCGCAGCATGGCGTCCAGCAGCTGGCCGGCCGGCCCCACGAAGGGTTCTCCCTGGCGGTCTTCCTGCTCGCCGGGGGCTTCGCCCACGATCATCCAGCGCGCCTGCTCCTGCCCGGCGCCGAACACGGTCTGGCGGCGGCTGGTGCACAGACCACAGGCCTGGCAGGCGGCCACGGTCTGCCGCAGATCGTCCCAGCCGAGATGGGCCAGGGCGGCGGTGTCGACCGGGCGGGCCGGTGGCGTGCTGGGAGCGGAAGCCACCGTGGGTGCCGCGGCGGGCGCCAGCGACCGGGCCGGAGCGGAGACGGGTGACGGTGATGGCGGAGCGACCGGGGCAGCCGCCATGCCCGGCACGGGGGCAGGGGTGGCCACCGGCATCGGTGCCCAGACCTTCACGCCCATCTCGTCGAGCATGGCGCGCTGGCGGGGATCGAGTTCGCGCACCCAGCTCATGCGGCCTCCGTGGCCCGGCGGGCCACCAGGTTCAGGCTCATCACCACCGCATCCTCGCGCTTCTGGTGGGCCAGCGGGTAATAACCGCGCCGCAGGCCGACCTCCGCAAAACCGTAGCGGGTGTACAGGCGCCGCGCGGGGGTGTTGCTCTGCCGCACCTCCAGCCACAGCCATTGCGCGCCTTGCCCGCGTGACCACAGCGCCAGGGCGTCCAGCATGAAGCGGGCCCAGCCTTGCCGCTGGTGGGCGGGTGCCACGGTGATGTTGAGCAGGTGCACCTCGTCCACGCCGGGCATGGCCACCAGGTAGCCCAGCAGCAGGCGACCGTCGGGGCGCAGCGGCAGGTGCCGGTCCTGCGGCAGCGGTTCGGCCAGCAGCATGACCGCCGGGTGGCCGGACTGCAGCGAGTCCAGGAAGTTGCGGCGCGACCAGGGGTGGGCATAGGCGCTGATCTCGACCGCATGCACCGCGTCCAGATCGTCGGCGGTCATGGGCACGAAGCTCAGGCGGCGCGCCGTCTGGTCGTGGCCTGGCGCTTCCAGCACCCCATCGGGTGCCGGCCACAGGCCGGTGGCCCAGGCGGGCAGGGTGTCCAGGGTGTGGCTCACGGCGTCACCCCTGGGGGCTGTTCGCGTTCGGCCGTGGTGCGGGCCACCTTGTCGCGCACATACAGCGGCATGGCCGCATGGGCCGGCAGGGCGTCGCCCCGGGTCCAGGCCGCCGGGGCCAGCCGCAGCAGGGCGGTGGCCGACGGCACGGCCACGGCGGTGGTGTGCGAGGCCTGCAGCCCGGCCAGCGCCTCGGGGTAGGCGCTGAACACATTGCCGGCCAGCAGGGGGGGCTCGCCGGGCAGGGCCTGGGTCAGCCAGTCGGCCAGCTGGTCCGGCGCGCACAGGCGAGGCGCGTGGCGTTCGGTCCAGCCCGTGCCCTGGCGCTGCCAGACCGCCAGGTACAGCTCGTCCATGCGGGCGTCCAGCAGGGCGGCCACCGGTCCGGCATGGTCGGCCGGGGTGGCGGTCTCGGCCAGCACCTGCAGGGTGTCGATGGCCAGCACCGGCAGGCCGTCGGGGTGGCGGGCGTCTCGCGTGCCATAGGCCAGGCCCTGGGCCACGGCGCAGGCGGTGCGCAGCCCGGTGAAGGAACCGGGGCCGCGTGCGAAGGCGATGGCGCTCAGGTCGTGCAGGCGCCAGCCGGCCTGATCCAGCAGCCGCTGCACCGCCGGCAGCAGCGTGGTCGACGACTGCGGGCCGCCCGGGCCGGCATGCTCGACCACCGGGTCGCCCGGCAAGCCGGTGCCCAGCGCCACCGACAGGGTGTCGGTGCTGCATTCGATGGCCAGAAAACGGGGCGGGGATGCGGCGGGCATCGGGGAATTATCGGCCACGGTCGCCGACCACCGGCCGATAATGGTGTGGTGACCCGAGACCTGCGCCTGCCTTCCTTTCTGGCCGCCGTGCCCCGCCGCGCCGTGGGGTGTCTGGCCCTGGCCATCCTCAGCCTGCCGGCCTGCGCCCAGCGCATCGGCCCGGCCGATCCGCTGCCCCCTTCGGTGAGCCGTGCCCTGCAGCGTGCCCAGGTGCCGCCGTCGGCCCTGTCGGCCTATGTGGTGGCGCTGGACGACCGGGGCGATGTGCGCCTGCGCCACCAGGCCAGCGAGCCGGTGAACCCGGCGTCGGTCATGAAGCTGGTCACCTCTTATGCCGCGCTCGACCTGCTGGGCAGCCAGTACACCTGGAGCACCCGCTTCCTCACCGACGGCGTGGTGGACAACGGCGCCCTGCGCGGCAACCTGTATGTGCGCGGTGGCGGCGACCCCAAGCTGGTGATCGAACGCCTGCAGGAGGCCTATGCCGCGCTGCAGGCCCAGGGGGTGCGGGTGATCCTGGGCGATCTGGTGCTGGACCACAGCGCCTTCGACCTGCCCGAGACCGACCCCGGTGCCTTCGACGGCGAGGCCCTGCGGCCCTACAACGCCAGCCCGGACGCGCTGCTGTTCAACTTCAAGTCGGTCATCCTGAAGTTCCAGCCCGACCCGGCCGCCGGTGTGGCCCGGGTGGTCAGCGAGCCGCCCCTGGCCCGGCTGGCCATCGACGCCACCGTGCCGCTGGCACCGGGCCGCTGCAACGACTGGCGCAGCGGTCTGGGCGCCCGCTTCGACGACCCCGACAGCATCCGTTTCACCGGCCGCTATCCGGCGGCCTGCGGCGAGCTGGTCTGGCCGGTGGCGTACCAGCAACCCGCCACCTACGCCGCCCGTGCCTTCGAGGGCACCTGGCGCTCCATGGGCGGCCTGCTCACCGGCCAGACCCGCAGCGGTCTGGTGCCGCCCCAGGCCCGGCTGCTGCACGAGGCGCGCTCGCTGCCGCTCTCGGACATCCTCATGGACGTCAACCAGTGGAGCAACAACGTGATGGCCCAGCAGGTGTTCCTGTCGCTGGGCGATGTGCCGCTGCCGCCCGAAGCCGGCGCCCCGGCCGGCCGGCGCAGCAGCTTCGAGCGGGCGCGGGCGGTGGTAGCCCAGTGGTGGCAGCGCACCTTCGGGCCGAAGGTGGCCGCGCCGGTGCTGGAGAACGGCTCCGGCCTGTCGCGGGTGGAGCGCATCACGCCGGAATCGCTGGCGGTGCTGCTGCGCCATGCCGCCCGCCATGCCCAGGCCCAGCCCTTCGTGCAGTCGCTGGCGGTGGCCGGCGTGAGCGGCACGGCGGCCCGCATCGCGCGCGATCCGCGCAGCCCGGCCTATGGCAACGCCTTCCTCAAGACCGGCACCCTGCGCGATGTGACCGGCATCGCCGGCTATGTGAACGCGGCCAACGGCGGGCGGTATGCGGTGGTCGGCTTCGTCAACCACCCCAACGCCGGCGCGGCCCGCCCGGCCCTGGAAGCCCTGGTGGAGTGGGTGGCGGCTCAGCCGGACTGACATCGCACGGTGGTGGCTGCATCACAAGCCATCACGGACGTGTGACCGGACAAACCCGGGTGACATACCCCCATCGGTGTACATAGCATGGGTTTTTCGCACGGTCGTGCGGAAATTGGTCCACATCCCTCCATCGTTCGGGAGATCCCATGTTCCAGCGTTCCGGTGTCGTCGCGGCCCTCATGGCCGCATTCGTGTTGACCGCCTGCGGCGGCGGCGCTCCTTCGGTCTCGGCGGTCAAGGTGGTGGGCGACAGCCTGGCCGACAGCGGCACCTTCGGTTTCAAGTTCACCGTGCAGGGCAATCCCATCTGGACCGATCTGGTGGCCGATGCGGTGGATGCGCCGACGCTGTGCCCCCGTTATGCGGCCACGTCGGCCACCAACGTGGTGCCCAACCCGCAGGCGGCGGGCTGCACCAGCTACGCCGTGGGCGCTGCGCGCATCAACCCGCCCGGCGGCGCAGCGGCCGACACCTCGCCCTTCTCGGTGGTGCAGCAGCTCAAGACCCTGGCGGCCGAGCAGCGCTTCAAGCCCGACGAGATCCTGCTGGTCGACGGCGGTGGCAACGATGTGGCCGATCTGGTCACGGCCTACCTCACAGCGGGTCTGCCGGCGGCTGCCGGCGGCGACGGCGGTGCGTCCTACGGTGCCTTGCTGGGCGAGTTGCTGACCCCGGCCGAACTGGGGGCCAACATCGCCAATCCGGTGGCGGTGGGCTCGCTCTACATGACCCGCCTGGCCGACCTGCTGGCCGACACGCTGGAGCAGCAGGCGCTGCGCCGTGGCGCGCTGCGCGTGGCCGTGGTCAACGTGCCGGACGTGACGCTGACGCCCCGGTTCCTGGGCACGCTGCAGTTCATCGCGTCGCAGGGGCCGACCGGCCCGGCCACGGCGGCGGCGGTGAAGGGGCTGGCGGGGGCCTGGGTCAAGGCTTTCAATGACCGCCTCAAGGTGCGTGTGGGCAAGTACCCGCAGGTGGCCATCGTCGATTTCAACCGGCTGCTCACCCAGTGGACGAGCAATCCGTCGGCCTACGGCCTGACCAACGTCACCACGCCGGCCTGCCCGGGCCCGATCCAGGCCTGCTCCACCGCCAGCCTGAACACGCTGTACGGCGGCGACAGCTGGCGCGGTTATGTGTTCTCCGACAACTTCCACGGCACGCCCAGGACCAACGAGCTGGTGGCCGATGCGGTGCTGGATGCCGTGATGGCCAAAGGCCCGCGCGGCTGGAAGTAAGGCGGTCGGGGGTCAGGCGGCGGCGCGGTCCAGGCGGTCGCGCACGCCGTCCCATTCGGCCTGGGGCGGCGGGGTTTCCACCCAGATCAGCCGCACGCCGGTGGCGTCCAGCTCGCGCAGCACGGCGAACAGCTCGTGGGCGCAGGCCGCGGCATCGGCCGGCATGGGGCGCAGCACCACGCCGGGACCGGCGCGCAGCCGGCTGCGGGCATAGACCGCGATGTGCCGGGCGTCCTTGCCGAGCACGTCCAGCGCGGTCTGCAGCATGCGGGCGTCCATCAGCCGCACCTTGGCGTTCGGCGCATAGTGCGAGGCCAGCGTGCCCGAGGCGCGCGGTGCGGCCTCGTCGCGCGGACGCACCGGCAGGCCGCAGGCGGCCTGCAGCTGTTCGGCGGTGATCATGCCGGGGCGCATCAGCACCGGGTGGCCGCGCGAGGCGTCGACGATGGTCGACTCGATGCCCACCGGGCAGGCGCCGCCGTCCAGGATAAGCAGCTCGTCGTCGCCCAGGGCGGTGAATTCCTCGGCCACATGGGCCGCCGTGGTGGGGCTGACGCGGCCGAAGCGGTTGGCGCTGGGTGCTGCCACGCCCCGCACCCCGCGTGCTGCGGACGCCCTGAGCAGCGCCTGGGCCACCGGGTGCGACGGGCAGCGCACGCCCACCGAGTCCTGGCCGCCGGCCGCCACGGCCGCCACATCGGGGCGGCGCGGCAGGATCAGCGTGAGCGGCCCGGGCCAGAAGGCCTCCATCAGCCGCAGGGCAAACGGCGGGATGTCGCGCGCGTAATGATCGACCGCACTGCGCCAGCCGCCGGGGGCATCGCCGGGGGCCAGGTGCACGATCAGCGGGTGGTCGGCCGGCCGGCCCTTGGCCGCAAAGATGGCCCGCACGGCGGTGGCGTTGTCGGCATCGGCCCCCAGGCCATAGACCGTTTCGGTGGGCAGGCCCACCAGCGAGCCGTCGGCCAGCCGCTGCGCGGCCTGGGCGATGGCCGACGGGTCGGCGGCGTCGAGCAGCAGCGGCATGGCGGACGGTGTGGCGGCGCGCTCAGGCGTCCAGCCCGGGCAGGCCCAGCAGGGCCAGCACCTTCGCGGTGGTGTCGCGCACCTCGGCCACGCTGGCGCCGGTGATGTTGAGGTGACCCATCTTGCGGCCGTGCCGCGCGCTCAGCTTGCCGTACAGGTGCAGGTGGGTGCCGGGCAGGGCCAGCACCTGGGCCCAGGGGGGCGACACCGGCTGTTCGCTGCGCTGGGCGCGCACGCCGTTGGGCTCGAACCAGAGGTCGCCCAGCAGGTTGACCATGATGGCCGGGCTGTGCTGGCGCGGGGTGGGCAGCGGCAGGCCGGCCAGGGCCCGCACCTGGGCCTCGAACTGCGACAGGTCGCAGGCGTTCTGGGTGTAGTGGCCGCTGTTGTGCGGACGCGGGGCCATCTCGTTGACCACCAGCGTGGGCGCACCGTCGGGGCCGTCGATGATGAAGAACTCCACGCACAGCACGCCCACGTAGTTCAGTTCGTGGGCAATGGCCATGGTGGCCTGCTGGGCGCGGGCGGCCAGGGCGGCGTCCAGCGCACCCTCGTGCACCTCGGTCAGGGCCAGGATGCCGTCGCGGTGGGTGTTCTTCTGCACCGGGAAGCTCACGCACTGGCCGTCGGCGCCGCGCGCCACGATGACCGAGCACTCGGCTTTCAGCGCCAGCAGCTTTTCCAGCACGCAGGGCACGCGGCCCAGCTGGTCCCAGGCGGCGGCCAGGGCGGCGCGGTCGGCCACGCGGATCTGGCCCTTGCCGTCGTAGCCCATGCGCGAGGTCTTGAGGATGCCGGGCAGCAGGTCGGCCGGGGCGGCGGCCAGCAGTTCGGGCGTGTCGATGGCCGCATAGGGCGCGGGCAGCACGCCGCTGGTGGGGGCGCTGCGCACGAAGTGGGCCTTTTCGCGCACGCGGTCCTGGGCGGTGGCCACGCACTGCGACGACGGCGCCACCGGGCGGTGCGCACCCAGGGTGAACAGCGCGCCGGCCGGCACGTTCTCGAACTCGGTGGTGATGGCCTCGCAGCGCTGCATCAGCTGGGCCAGGCCCTGCTCGTCGTCGTAGGGCGTCTGGATGTGGAAGTGGCTGATCAGCCCGGCTGGGCTGGCCGGATCGGGGTCGAGCACGGCGGTGAAATAGCCCATGGCCTGGGCCGCCTGCACGAACATGCGGCCGAGCTGGCCGCCACCCATCACACCCAGCGTCATCAGCTGGCCGGTGCCCGACATGGCGCCGGGGAGCAAGGTCTTCATCATGGCGGGCTCAGAGCGGCAGGGTCATGGCGCGGGCGTCGGCCGTCTGGCGCGCCCGGAAGGCCAGCAGCTGCTCGCGCAGCGCCGGGTCCTGGTTGGCCAGCAGGGCCACGGCGAACAGCGCCGCGTTGGCCGCACCGGCCGCACCGATGGCAAACGTGGCCACCGGCACGCCCTTGGGCATCTGCACGATGCTGTGCAGCGAGTCCACGCCCTGCAGGTGGCGGCTGGCCACCGGCACGCCCAGCACCGGCACCACCGTCTTGGCCGCGATCATGCCGGGCAGGTGGGCCGCACCGCCGGCGCCGGCGATGATGGCTTTCAGCCCCCGGGTGGCGGCCGACTCGGCGTAGGCGAACATGTCGTCGGGCATGCGGTGGGCCGACACCACGCGGGCTTCGTGGGCCACGCCGAAGTCCTTCAAGATTTGCACGGCGTGCTGCATGGTGTCCCAGTCGCTGCTGGAACCCATGACCACGCCCACCTGGATGGGGTTCATGTTGGGGCTTTCGTGAGGGGCGGCGGGCGGGTCGGCCGCTCCGGTAAAGTGGCGATTTTACGTTTCACCCCGCCTCCGGGCGGCCGTACCCATGATCGACGTCACCATCGCCAACTTTGAAGCCGAGGTCATCGAAGCCTCCATGCACACCCCGGTGCTGGTGGATTTCTGGGCCCCGTGGTGCGGCCCGTGCAAGGTGATCGGCCCGCTGCTGGAGAAGCTTGAAGCCGCCTACGCCGGCCGCTTCAAGCTGGTGAAGATCGATTCCGACCAGGAGCAGCAGCTCGCCGGCGCCTTCGGCATCCGCAGCATCCCGACCTGCGTGCTGCTCAAGAACGGTCAGCCGGTGGACGGCTTCATGGGCGCCCTGCCCGAAGGCCAGATCCGCGCCTTCCTGGACAAGCATGTGCCCTCCGAGGGCGAGATCGAGGCCGAAGCCGAGGAAGCCGACGCCCAGGACGCCCTGGCCCAGGGCGATGTGCACGGCGCCCTCGAAAAACTCCAGCAGGCCGTCACCGCCGACCCGGCCAACGACGACGCCCGCTTCGATCTGGTCAAGCTGCTGCTGGAGCTGGGTCAGGACGACGATGCCAAGGTGGCGTTTGCTCCCGTCATCGCCAAGGCTTCCGGTGTGCGACGCCTGGATGCCCTGCAGCGCTGGATGCAGGCCCGCGACGCGCAGATGGAGGTGGCCGACCCGCAGGCCCGGGTCGAGGCGCTGCAGGGCCGCATTGCCGCCAACCGGCGCGATTTCGAGGCCCGCTTTGCGCTGGCCCAGCTGCTGTGGGCCCACGGCCAGCACACCGCCGCCATGGACGAGCTGCTGGAGATCCTGATGCGCGACAAGGCCTGGAACGAGGACCTGGCCCGCAAGACCTATATCGCCATCCTGGAGATCATCGATCCGCCCAAGCCCAAGGTGGCAGAGGGCCAGGTGCCGCCGGAAGACCCGACGGTGGCGACCTATCGCCGTCGCCTGTCGTCGGTGGTGCTGAGCTGACCCGGCCGGGCCGGGCCCGCTGCCTTCAGCCCACCAGCCGCGTCAGGGCTTCCTGGTACTTGGCGGCGGTCTTCTCGATCACCTCGCGCGGCAGGCGCGGCGCGGGTGCGGTCTTGTCCCAGGGCTTGCCGTTGACCTGGGCGGTCTCCAGCCAGTCGCGCAGGAACTGCTTGTCGTAGCTCGGCGGGTTCTGGCCCACCACATAGCCTTCCACCGGCCAGTAGCGCGAGCTGTCGGGGGTGAGCACCTCGTCCATCAGCACCACGCGGCCTTGCGGATCCAGGCCGAACTCGAACTTGGTGTCGGCAATGATGATGCCCTTCTTCAGCGCGATCTCGGCCGCCGCCTTGTACAGGCGCAAAGCGATGTCGCGGATCTGCGTGGCCACGTCCAGACCGACCATGGCCACCGTCTGCTCGAAGGTGATGTTCTCGTCGTGTTCGCCCATCTCGGCCTTGGCGGCCGGGGTGTAGATGGGTTCGGGCAGGCGCGAGGCGTTCTGCAGCCCTTCGGGCAGCGGCACGCCGCAGACCGAACGGCTTTCCTGGTACTCCTTCCAGCCGCTGCCGGCCAGATAACCGCGCACCACGGCTTCCACCGGAATCGGCTTGAGCCGCTGCACCAGCATGGACCGGCCGCTGACCTGCGGCACCTCGGCTGCGCTCACCACGCTCTCGGGCGCATCGCCGGTGAGGTGGATCGGGCAGATGCCCAGGCCCTGGGGCCCGAGCTGGTCGAACCAGAACAGCGACAGCCGCGTGAGCAGCGCGCCCTTGCCCGGGATGGGCTCACCCATGATGACGTCGAAGGCGCTGATGCGGTCGGACGCCACCATCAGGATGCGGTCGTCGCCCACGGCGTAGTTGTCGCGGACCTTGCCGCGGGCCAGCAGGGGCAGGGAGGTGAGGGCGGAGGTGTGCAGGGCGGCGGTCATGTTCAGTTGACCACCTGGGCCAGTTCGCCGCGGGCGTACTTCTCGGCCATCACCGACAGGTTCATGCCCTTGATCTTGCCGGCCTGGCCTTCGCAGCCGAACTGCAGGTAGCGGGCCTTGCAGACCTGCTTGGCGGCCTCGCGCGCGGGCTTGAGCCACTCGCGGGCGTCGAACTTGTCCGGGTTTTCGGCCAGGAACTTGCGCACCGCGCCGGTCATGGCCAGGCGGATGTCGGTGTCGATGTTGATCTTGCGCACGCCGTGCTTGATGGCTTCCTGGATTTCCTCGATGGGCACACCGTAGGTCTGCTTCATCTGGCCGCCGTACTGGTTGATCACGTCCAGCAGCTCCTGCGGCACGCTGGAGGACCCGTGCATGACCAGGTGGGTGTTGGGGATGCGGGCGTGGATTTCCTTCACGCGCGAGATGGCCAGGATGTCGCCGGTGGGCTTGCGGCTGAACTTGTAGGCGCCGTGGCTGGTGCCGATGGCAATGGCCAGTGCGTCGAGCTGGGTGGCCTTGACGAAGGTGGCGGCTTCCTCGGGGTCGGTCAGCATCTGGCTGTGGTCGAGCTTGCCGACCGCGCCGATGCCGTCTTCCTCGCCGGCGTCACCGGTTTCCAGGTTGCCCAGGCAGCCCAGCTCACCTTCCACCGTCACGCCGACCTTGTGGGCCATGTCCACCACCTTGCGGGTGACGTCCACGTTGTAGTCGAAGCTGGCGGGGGTCTTGCCGTCTTCCATCAGCGAGCCGTCCATCATGACCGAGCCGAAGCCCAGGTCGATCGCGCCCTGGCACACCTTGGGGCTGGTGCCATGGTCCTGGTGCATCACCAGCGGGATGTGCGGATAGGCCTCGACGGCGGCCTGGATCAGGTGCTTGATGAAGGGCTCGCCGGCGTATTTGCGGGCACCGGCGCTGGCCTGCAGGATGACCGGAGCACCCACCTCGTCGGCCGCTGCCATGACGGCCTGCACCTGCTCGAGGTTGTTGACGTTGAAGGCCGGGATGCCGTAGCCGTTGGCCGCGGCGTGGTCGAGCAGTTCGCGCATGGAAACGAGTGCCATGGGGGTGTCCTCTGGTGCGGGTTGGTAACCGGTGTGTAACCCGCGATTTTAGCCGGCCGGGACCTGCAGAAAGCCGCTGAGCCGGTCCAGCACCGGCGCCAGGCCGCGCAGCGGCCGCGCCATGGCGCCGATCAGGGTGGTGTGGCTGACGCGGTCGAACAGCTCCACCTCCACCGGTGCGCCCCGGGCCTGCAAGGCTTCGGCCATGGCCACGGTGTTGCGCTGGGGGTTGACCAGGATGTCGCTGCGCGCGGCCAGCAGCAGCACCCGTTGCGAGGGCACCGGGGGGCCGGCCTTCACATGGAACAGGGGTTGCGAGTCGGGCGGGGTGTCGGGCCAGTTGAAGGCCTTCTTCACGTCCGACAGGCCGATGGGCAGGAAGTCGTACGGACCGGCCAGACCGGCCCAGCCGGCCAGCACCTGCGGCCGCAGGCCCACGCCACCCAGCCAGCGCGGATCGAGCGCCATCATGGCGGCGTTGTAGGCCCCCGCGCTGTGGCCCACGGTGTGGATGCGCCGGGGCGAGGCGCCGAGCCGGCGCGCGTTGTCGTGCGCCCATTTCACCGCCAGGGCGCAGTCTTCCAGAAAGGCGGGGTAGCTCACCTCCGGGCTGAGGCGGTAGTCGGCCACCACGGTGACGATGCCCCGCGAGGCCAGGGCCTCGCCCACGAAGCGGTAGTCGGCCCGGTCGCCGCTGCTCCAGCTGCCGCCGTAGAAGAACACCGCCAGCGGGGCACCGGGCGGTGCGTCGGCCGGGCGGTAGACGTCGAGCTGCTGACGCGGCAACGGCCCGTAGTCCTGGTCGGACAGCACGGTGTGCGTGTCGGTCGACACGGTGGCGTTGATCAGGCGCAGCGGCGAGCAGGCCTGCAGCAGGGGCGCCAGGCCGAGCAGGCCGCTCAGGGCCAGCCAGCGGCGGCGCGGGGTAAGGGTGGGCAGGGTGGGCATGGTGGTTCGCGGCGTTGGCGGTGTCTGCGATCCCTACGCACCGGCCCCGGTTCCGGATGCAGCCCCGGGGCCGTGCCTCAGGTGGCGCGGACGATCTTGAGCGTGTTGGTGCCCCCGGGCTGGCCCATGGGTTCGCCCACGGTGATGGCGTACACGTCGCCGGCCTGCACGATGCCACGCGCCTTCAGGTGCGATTCGGCGTCGGCCAGCGCGGTGTCGCGGTCGGCGCTGGTGTCCATGAGCAGCGGGCGCACGTTGCGGTAGAGGGTCATGCGGCGCTGGGTGGAGAGGTTGGGCGTCATGGCGTAGATGGGCATGCGCACGTTGTGCCGGCTCATCCACAGCGCGGTCGAGCCGGAGTCGGTGAGCGCCACGATGGCCTTGGCGCCCAGGTGGTGCGCGGTGAACAGCGCGCCCATGGCGATGGACTGGTCGATGCGCTTGAAGGTCTTGCCCTGGAAGTCGGCGCTGAGCTCGTGGTACTCGGCCTTCTCGGCCTCGGAGCAGATGGCCGCCATTTCCTTGACGGTCTCCAGCGGGTACCTGCCGGCGGCGGTCTCGGCGCTCAGCATGACGGCGTCGGTGCCGTCCAGCACGGCGTTGGCCACGTCGCTGACCTCGGCGCGGGTGGGCACCGGGTTCTGGATCATGCTCTCCATCATCTGGGTGGCGGTGATGACCACCTTGTCCATCTCGCGGGCCAGCTTGATCATGTGCTTCTGCAGCGCCGGCACGGCGGCGTTGCCCACCTCCACCGCCAGGTCGCCCCGCGCCACCATGATGCCGTCGGACACCTTGAGGATGGCGGCGAGTTCGGGGATGGCTTCGGCGCGTTCGATCTTGGCGATCAGACCCGGCTTGTGGCCGGTGTTGGCGCAGGCCACGTTGCACAGCTGGCGGGCCAGCTCCATGTCGGTGGCGTTCTTGGGGAAGCTCACCGCCACATAGTCGGCCCGCAGGCCCATGGCGGTCTTGATGTCGTCCATGTCCTTGGCGGTCAGGGCCGGCGCGGTCAGGCCGCCGCCCTGCTTGTTGATGCCCTTGTTGTTGGACAGCTCGCCACCCATGGTCACGGTGGTGTGCACCGCCTGGCCCGCCACCTTCTCCACCTTCATGACGATCAGGCCGTCGTTGAGCAGCAGCGTGTCGCCGGGGCGCACGTCGCGCGGCAGTTCCTTGTAGTCCAGGCCCACGCCGTGCTCGTCGCCGGGTTCGGTGCGCGAGGCGTCCAGCACGAAGGGCTGGCCGGCCTCCAGCATGACCTTGCCGTTGGCGAACTTGCCGACGCGGATCTTGGGGCCCTGCAGGTCGGCCATGATGCCGACCTCGCGCCCGGCGCGCTGGGCGGCTTCGCGCACCAGCCGGGCCCGCTCGATGTGGTCTTCGGCCTTGCCGTGCGAGAAGTTCAGCCGCACCACGTTCACGCCGGCGCGGATCATGGCTTCGAGCAGGGCGGGGTCGCTGGATGCGGGACCGAGGGTGGCAACGATCTTGGTGGCGCGCAAGGGCATCGGGCTTGTCTCCTGAGGGATGTTCATGTAACCGGGTTTCAATTATCAGGGCACAAAGGTACGGCCCGGTTACCAAGCCGGATCATCCCGATGACGCCGGCAGCACCGCCTGAACCCGCGTGCCGCGCCCCGGGCTGCTGTCGATGCGCAGTTCGCCGCCGTGCGACTCCACCCGCACCCGCATGCCCAGCAGGCCGTGGTGGCCGGGCGGCACACGGTCGGGGTCGAAGCCCTGGCCGTCGTCCTGCACCGCCACCTGCACCCGGTCGCCCTCGGGCAGCACGCTGACCCAGACCTCCCGCGCCCGGGCGTACTTGCGCACATTGGTGAGCGATTCCTGCACCAGCCGGAACACGGTGAGTTCGGCATCGGCACCCAGCGCCACCGGCTGCAGCCGGGCGCGCACCGGCACACCCAGGCCGGCCGAGGCGTCGTCGCACAGGCCTTCCAGCGCCGGCAGCAGGCCGAGCTGGTCCAGGGCGGACGGGCGCAGGTTCTCGACGATGCGCCGCTTGACCGCAATGCCTTCGTTGAGCCGGTCCTCGATGCCGTCGATGCGCTCCAGCCCGGGCTCCGGCAGTTCGGGCACCCGGCGCAGGCGGGCGATCTCCAGCTTCATGGCGGTGAGCAGGCCGCCCATCTCGTCGTGCAGTTCGCGCGCCACATGGGCGCGTTCGTCTTCGCGGGTGCGCACCACATGCCCGGCGAGCTGGCGCAGGGCGGTGGTGCGTTGTCCCACCTGGTGCTCCAGCGAATCGCGTTCGGTCTGCAGCTGCTCGGCATGCCGCACCTGGCTGCGCTGCAGGGCCGAGTTCTTGCGCAGGAAGAAGGCATAGGCCAGCAGGCTCAGCAGGGCCAGGGCGTGCACCGTCCAGCGACCGATCTCCAGCGTGCGGTACACGGCAGCGCGCTCGCCGGCGATGCGGCGCTCCTCGGTGCCGATCAGCACGTCGGTGGCGCGGCGCACCGCCTCCATCTTCTCGCGGCCGATGTCGGTCATCATGAGTCCCTGCCAGCTGCCGTGGGCGCCGGCATCGAACAGGCCCACCGTCTCGGCAATCTCCGACACCTTCTCCAGTGCGCGCTCGTTCAGGCGCTCCACCAGCGCCAGCAGCTCGGGGTCGTGGCGGTGGTGTTCGCGCAGGCGGCGCACCGCGTTGTCCAGCTCCTGGCCGGCGGCCTTGTAGGGCTCCAGGTACTGCGGGCGCCCGGTGAGCAGGTAGCCGCGCTGGGCCGATTCCATGTCCAGCAGGCTGCGCACCACGGTCTGGGCGGCGTTGCGGGCCGAGTCGCGTCCGCCCAGGCTGACGAGCGAATCGAGCGCACGCCGGTAGGTCAGCTCGGTGCCGGCCAGCATGCCCAGGCCCAGCAGCAGCGCCAGGGCGATGGCCAGCGGTGTGCGCCAGGGGCCGGCCCGGCGCAGCACGGAGCGGCGCGGGGTGGGCGGGTTTGCAGGGGTCATGGGGCGCGAGTGTGGCCCAGTTCACCGCACCATGCGATCAGCGCTTCGAGATCACAGGACTTGTCGAACACTTTCTGCGCGCCCAGGGCCAGGCAGCGCTGGCGCAAGGCGGGTGTGGCGTGGTTGGTGAGCACCACCCGGTGCATGGGGCTGTCGCAGTCGCGTGCGGCCTGGAGCACGCCCAGGCCGGAGCCGCTGGCCAGCACGATGTCGATGATCATGAGGTCGCAGGGCGGTGGCTGCATCAGCCAGGCCACCGCCTGCGATTCGCTGCGCGCCTGCCCGATGACCTGCACCGGGCTGAGCTCCTGCAGGGTGGAGATCAGGTGCCGGCTGATGACCGGGTTGTCCTCCACCAGGAAGGTGCGCAGCGGCTTCACGGGAGCGTCAGCGCACGACGATGTCGTTGCGCACCGCCAGCACGCCCGGCACGCTGGCTGCCAGCTTCTCTGCGGCGCTGCGCTCGGTGCTGTTCTTGGCAAAGCCCGAGAGCTGCACCGTGCCCTTGAGCGTTTCCACCTGGATGGACATGGCGCTGACCGCGGGGTCTTCGGCCATGCGGGCCTTGACCCGGGTGGTGATGGTGGTGTCGTCGATGTACGAGCCCACGCTCTGCTGGTCGCGCGCGACCGCGCAGCCGGCGGTCTGGATGACCATCACGGCGGCCGCAGCCGCCAGCAGGAAATGGCTGGGTTGGAAATGGCGGGATTTCATCAGGTGTTCCTTGTGGCGGTCTGCGGCGGGCTTCAGCTCTGGCTGCGGATGGTCAGGCGGTTCTCGACCTCGACCACACCTTCCACGGCCTTGGCCAGCACGGTGGCGCGTTCACGCGAGGCCTCGTCCGGTGCGGTGCCCGACAGCTCGACCCGGCCACCCGTGGTGTCCACGTCGATGCCCAGGGCGCTCAGGCGGTCGTCGGCGGCCAGGGCGGCGTTCACCTTGGCGGTGATGGCGGCATCGGTGGCGTCGCGGGCCATCACGTCGGCGGCCTTCTCGCCGGCGGCCTGCACTTCCTGGGCGGCCTGCTTGGCGTCCTGGCCCATCTGGTTGGCCGCCTGGCCGACCTGGTTGACGGTGTTGTCCACGCGCTGGCCCAGGGTGGGTTCACCGGATTCGCCACAGGCGGCGAGCACGGCGGTGGCCAGCAGGGCGGCGGTCAGGGCGGGGATGCGGAGCTTGCGTTGCATGTCGGTGTCCTTTCACAGATGACGTTGCGGTGAAGTGACTGTAGGCAGCGCGCCGCCGCAGCGATGTCGGACGGTGCCGCCTGTGCGTGTAGGACATGTCCTACAGCCGGCCACACGCACCGGGCTGCTACATTGGCCGCGCCACGCATGCCCCCAACCCCATCGAACCCCATGATCCAGATCGCCATCGTCGACGACCACGCCATCGTGCGCACCGGTCTGCGCCAGTTCCTGGGCGAACAGGTCGACCTGCGTGTGGCCGGCGAGGCCGCCAATGGCCGCGAGGCGCTGGAGCTGGTGCGGCAGACACCTGTGGACGTGCTGCTGATGGACCTGTCCATGCCCGGCCAGGGCGGGGTGGAGGCGCTGCAGGCCATCAAGGCGCGATACCCGGAGTTGCCGGTGCTCATCCTCAGCGGCTTTCCGGCCAGCCGTTATGCGCCCACCCTCATGTCCCAGGGCGCCAGCGGCTACCTGAACAAGGAGTGCGATCCGCAGGAGATCGTCGAGGCCATCCGCGTGGTGGCGCGAGGGCGCCGTTACCTGAGTGCCGAGGTGGCGCAGCTGCTGGCCGAACGCGCGCTGGGCGACGGTGGGCAGGCGCCGCACGAGGCGCTGTCGGAACGCGAGCTGCAGGTCTTCCTGCGGCTGGCCCGGGGCGAGGCGGTCGGCGGCATCGCCGAGGCCATGCACCTGAGCGTCAAGACGGTGAGCACCTACCGCACCCGGGTGCTCACCAAGCTGGGCCTGGCCAGCAACAGCGAGCTGACCCACTATGCGATCACGAACGGGCTGATGGACTAGGCCCGTCGGACGGCGGTTCATAATATGAAAAAGAAGGTTATTCCTGATTTTTCATATTGAAATGAATATGATGAGGGTCCATCCCCATCATCAACCCCGTGTGCATGCGCTGCGCCGGTGTGGGGGGAGCCCCGGCCCAGGCCGGGCGTCCACGGGCGATCTGCTTCCCGGAACCGCTGCCCTGTGCAGTCCACCTGGCGTCGGCATGTGCCGGCCGATCAACGTTTTTTCTCCGTTGCTGTTTTGAGCGGTCCGGCGCTGCCCGGTCCGCCCGCTGTTGCAGTCTCGCGTTGTCCACGCTGGTCGGCCATCCGTACAGGAGGGCAAAACGGCCATGTGTGGCATTGCAGGAGAAATCAGATTTGACGGGCAGCCCGTCGACCCCGCCGCGCTGCAGCGGATGAACCAGCGTCAGGCCGATCGCGGCCCTGACGGACAGGGCCTGATGGCCTTCGATCGCTGGGGCTTTGCCCACCGGCGCCTGAGGATCATGGACCTCAGCGACGCGGCCCAGCAGCCCATGTTCGATCCGGCCCTGGGCGTGGGCGTGGTCTTCAACGGCGCGATCTACAACCACCACGAGCTGCGCCGCGATCTGGTCGGCCGTGGTTACCGCTTCCATTCCACCGGGGACACCGAGGTGCTGCTCAAGGCGTACCACGCCTGGGGTCCTGCGTTCGTGAAGCGGCTCAACGGCATGTTCGCCTTCGCGCTCTGGGAGCGCGACAGCGGCCGGGTGGTGCTGGGCCGTGACCGGCTGGGCATCAAGCCGCTGTACCTGGCTCCCATGGCCGGCGGGTTGCGGTTCGCGTCCAGCCTGCCGGCGCTGCTGGCGGCCGGGCCGGTGGACACGGCCATCGACCGGGACGGCCTGCACCACTATCTGTCGCTGCACGCCATCGTGCCCGCACCGGCCACCCTGCTGCGTGGCGTGCGCAAGCTGGCCCCGGCCACGCTGCTCACCATCGAGGCCGATGGCGAGCAGCACGAGGAGCGCTACTGGCAGCTCAGCTACGCGCGAAGCGCCGCCGATGAGAGCCGCAGCTTCGAGGCCTGGCGTGAAATCCTGCTGGCCAGCCTGCGCGCTTCGGTGCGTCGGCAGCTGGTGTCGGACGTGCCGGTGGGTGCGTTGCTGTCGGGCGGCGTGGATTCCAGCCTCATCGTGGGCCTGATGGCCGAGCAGGGGGTGACCGACCTGCGCACCTACAACGTCGGCTTCGAGGACGTGGCGGGCGAGACCGGCAACGAATTCGAATACGCCGAGACCGTGGCGGGCCACTTCGGCACGGTGCACGAGCGCATCTTCGTGCCTGAGCGGGAGCTGATCGACCGCCTGCCCGAAGCCATTGCCGCCATGAGCGAGCCCATGGTGAGCCACGACTGCATCGGCTTCTACCTGCTGAGCGAGGCTGTCGCCCGGCACAGCAAGGTGGTGCAGAGCGGGCAGGGCGCCGACGAGGTGTTTGGTGGTTACCACTGGTACCCGCGCCTGGCCGGCAGCACACAGCCGGTGGACGACTACGCCGTGGCCTTCCTCGACCGGGACCATGCCGCCATGGCCCAGGTGCTGCAGCCCGACTGGCTGGGCTCGGATGTGACGCGCGCCTTCATCGAGCGGGCGTTGACGGCGCCGGGCGCGGTCGATCCGGTGGATCAGGCCTTGCGGCTGGACACCACGGTGATGCTGGTCGACGACCCGGTCAAGCGGGTCGACAACATGACCATGGCCTTCGGCCTGGAGGCCCGGGTGCCGTTTCTGGACCACGAGCTGGTCGAACTGGCGGCCCGCATTCCGTCGCGCCACAAGCTGGCCCAGGGGGGCAAGGGCATCCTGAAGGAGGCGGCCCGGCAGGTGATCCCTTCCTCGGTCATCGACCGACCCAAGGGTTATTTCCCGGTGCCGGCCCTCAAGCACGTGCGCGGCCGCGTGCTCGAGATGGTGCGCGATGCCCTGAGCAGCCGCGCTGCCCGAAACCGGAACCTGTTCCGCCCCGAGGTGCTGCAGCAGTGGCTGTCCGCGCCGTCCGACCATCTCACGCCGCTGCGCGGCTCCATGCTGTGGCAGGCCGGCCTGCTGGAGCTGTGGCTGCAGCAACACGTTGACTGAAGGAGTTGCCATGGAATCGAACCCCTCTGATGTCCGCCCCCCACTGGCCTCAGCCCGCAAGGCTGCTGAATCGGTTCGCGAGCACGCCCCGCGTGCCTTGCGGCTGAGCCGCTCTCCCTTGCCGCACGAACCCGGCACCCGCCGGGAGGTCGCGTTCGACTGTGGCTGGGGGCGGCTGATCGCCGGTCATACCTTCGACGATCCGGCCGCCTTGGCGCGAACGCTGCTGGCAGAGCGCGAAGGCCAGCGCGACATAGCCTTCTTCGTCGACAAGCCGCACGTGGTGGTGTCGCACGCTCCGCAGCAGCTGTTCGTCGATCCGTCCGAGGCCCTGCGCCTGCCGCTGTCCACCTATGTGCCCCGGCGCCACCGCCGCCAGGGCTTCACCGTGCGCCGACTGCGCGCACGGGCCGACATTGCCGCCATCAATGCCATCTACCGGTCCCGCCGCATGGTGCCGGTGGACCCGGCCGAGGTCTGGGCCCGTCGCGCCGATCCGTCCCTGGTCTATGTTCTGGCCGAAGACCTCCAGAGCGGCGAAGTGATCGGCGTGGCCATGGGGGTGGACCATCTCCGTGCCTTCGGAGATGCCTCACCGGGTGCCAGCATGTGGGCCCTGGCGGTGTCGCCGCAGGCCAGCCACCCGGGTGTGGGTGAGGCACTGACGAGGCATCTGGCCGAACACTTCCTGGCCCGTGGCCACGCCACCCTGGACGTGTCGGTGCTGCACGACAACACCCAGGCTCTGGCGCTGTACCGCAAGCTGGGTTTCCAGCCGCTGCCGGTGTTTGCGGTCAAGCGGCGCAACGCCATCAACCAGCCGCTGTTCAGCGGCAACGACACCGCCAGCGGGCTCAATCCTTATGCCCGCATCATCGTGGACGAGGCGCAGCGCCGGGGCATCCGCGTCGAGGTGCTGGATGCCGAGGCCGGCTATGTCCGGCTTGACCATGGCGGCCGCTCGGTGGTGTGCCGCGAGTCGCTGAGTGAGCTTACCAGCGCGGTGGCCATGAGCCGGTGCGCGGACAAGCAGGTCACCGCCCGCCTGCTGCGGCAGGCCGGGCTCCAGGTGCCGGCACAGATGGTGGCGGGCTCGACCGCCGATCACGAAGCCTTCCTGCGCGAACACGGGGCGGTGGTGGTCAAGCCGGTGGACGGCGAACAAGGACGTGGCGTGGCGGTGAACCTGCGGTCCATCGAAGCGGTCGAGACCGCCATTGAAGAAGCCAGCCGGCATGGAGGGCGCGTGCTGCTGGAGGCCTTCTGCGAGGGGCAGGACCTGCGCATCGTCGTGATCGGCCATCGGGTGGTGGCGGCTGCCGTGCGCCGACCGGCCAGCGTCGTGGGTGACGGCACCAGCACCATCGCCAGCCTGATCGACAAGCAGAGCCGCCGCCGCGCGGCGGCCACCGGCGGCGAGTCGCGCATACCGCTGGACGCCGAGACACGGCGCTGCCTGGCCGACCAGGGCTACCGTCTGGACGACGTGCTGCCGCATGGCATCACGCTGGCGGTTCGCCGCACCGCCAACCTGCACACCGGCGGCACCATCCACGACGTCACCGACCGGCTGCACCCGACCTTGCGGTCCGTGGCCGAGCACGCCAGCCGCGTGCTGGACATACCGGTCACCGGTCTGGACCTGCTGGTGCCCGATGTGGAAGGGCCTGACCATGTGTTCATCGAGGCCAACGAACGCCCGGGTCTGGCCAATCACGAACCGCAGCCCACGGCC
This sequence comes from Hydrogenophaga sp. R2, assembly GCF_049843595.1. Classification (NCBI taxonomy): domain Bacteria; kingdom Pseudomonadati; phylum Pseudomonadota; class Betaproteobacteria; order Burkholderiales; family Comamonadaceae; genus Hydrogenophaga; species Hydrogenophaga sp. R2. The sequence goes on along the minus strand of NZ_JBBHZN010000002.1, from coordinate 392,993 downwards.
GAACGATTCGTCGATCTGCTGTTCCCTTCGACCGCCTGCGTCGATGCCACCGACCCCCGATACCGTCAGGAGACCGCATGACCCACACACCGACACCTGCACTGCCCCCGCTGGACGAACGCTACCTGGAAGAGACCCTGCTCCAGTTGCTGGCCATCCCCAGCCCGGTCGGACTGACCGACGCCGTGGTCCGCTACACCGCCGGCCGCCTGGATGCCCTGGGCATTCCGTACGAGATCACCCGCCGGGGCGCCATCAAGGCCACCCTGAAGGGGCGCGAGCGCCGGCCCGCGCGAGCCATCGTCGCCCACCTGGACACCCTGGGTGCCATGGTCCGCGAACTCAAGCCGAATGGCCGCGTGGCGGTGGTGCCCATCGGCAGCTGGTCCTCCCGCTTTGCCGAGGGCGGCCGCCTGACCCTGTTCACCGACGCCGGGCAGATCCGGGGAACCTGTCTGCCGCTCAAGACTTCTGGCCATGCCTTCGGAGACGCCATCGACACCCAGCCCAGCACCTGGGACCATGTGGAAGTCCGGCTGGACCATCCGCTGGCCAGCGTGGCCGACCTGGAGCAGGCCGGCGTGCGGGTGGGCGACTGGATGGCTTTCGATCCCCACCCCGAGGTGCAGCCGGGCGGCTACATCAATGCCCGCTACCTGGACGACAAGGCCGCCGTGGCGGTGCTGCTGACCGCCTGCAAGGCCCTGCGCGAGAGCGGGGCGGAGCTGCCGGTGGATGCACACCCGCTGTTCACCATCACCGAGGAAGTGGGGTCGGGTTCCTCCGCTGCCCTGCACGGCGACATTGCCGAAATGGTCAGCCTGGACATCGCGATTGCGGCGCCCGGTCAGGCCACGGACGAACGCGCGGTCACCATCTGCCTGCAGGACCAGTCTGGCCCTTTCGACTACCACCTCTCGCACAAGCTGATCGGTCTGGCGCAGGCGCACGGCATCGAGCACCGGCGCGATGTGTTCCGCTTCTACCGCAGCGACTCGGCCGCGGCCGTGGAAGCCGGCAACGACATCCGTACCGCGCTGATCGGCTTCGGCGCCGATGCCTCGCACGCCCAGGAACGTACCCATATCGATGCGTTGCGAGCCCTGGGCCAGCTGTCCATGGCCTACCTTATGTCCGAGCCCGTGGCCGCCAGGGACCGCCGGTCCATGGGTTCGCTGGAAGGCTTCACCGAACAGCTCAAGCCGGTCGACATGCAGGTGGCCACCACCCCGTTACCCGATCCTCAGGACTTTCTGGAACCCGGCTGAGCGGCCGTGCGCTCGGCCTGCACCAGCGGGCGCAGGGCCCACAGCCCCAGCGCCGGGCCGATGGCCAGCCACGGCACCAGCTGTTGCAGCGGCACCGTCTCGGCCAGAAACACGAACAGCAGGATGCTGACGATGGAAATGGCAAAGCCGATGCTGTTGGTCAGCGTGAGCACGCTGCCCACGGCCTGGGGCGGCGCGTTGCGGGCGGTCAGCGTGCTGAACTGTGGCGAATCGCCGGCCACGCTGATGCCCCACAGCACCAGCCAGGCGTAGAACAGCGCATCGGGCGCGGTCATGAGCCAGGGGGCGACCAGGCAGCACAGGCCGCTGGTGCCCAGCAGGCTGCCGGCCACCCGGGCGCTGCCGAAGCGCTGCGACACCAGCCCGCCGGCCACGCAGCCCAGCGCGCCGGCCCCCAGCACGAAGAACGCGGCCCACGACAGTCCCGTGCCCTGCAGCCGGGTGGCCAGGATCAGGGGCACCAGCACCCACATGGTGTAGAGCTCCCACATGTGGCCGAAGTAGCCCAGCACCGAGCTGCGCACCTTGCGGTCGGTCCACACCGTGCCCAGGGCCCGCCACTGCAGGGTGGTCACCCGCGCCACCGCGCCCGGCGGGTCGCCGGTGCACAGGTACAGCAGCACGCCGCCGAGCGCGGCCAGGGCCGCCACACCCAGCATCAGCGTGGGCCAGGGGAGGGCATCGCCCAGGGCCCGCAGCGCGTGCGGGCTGGCCGAGCCCAGCACCAGGGCCCCGATGAGGAAACCCAGCGCACCGCCCAGGCCCTTGCTGTACCACTGGGCCGCGATCTTCATGCCCACCGGGTAGATGCCGGCCAGGAAGAAGCCGGTGGCAAAGCGCCACAGCATCAGCGCGTCCTGGTCGCGCACCATGGCCCAGGCGCCTACGGTGCAGCCGGCACCGGCCAGCGCGCATACCAGGAACACCTGGCGCGGCGCGAACCGGTCGGCCAGGGCCAGCAGCGAAAACACCAGCGTGCCCAGGATGAAGCCGAACTGCAGTGCCGAGGTCAGCGTGCCCACGGTGCTGGTGGGCCAGCCGAGTTCGCGCTGCAGGTCGGGCATGACCGCGTTGACCGCGAACCACAGCGAGGTGCCCAGCAGCTGGGCCAGCACGATGACCGGGAGGATGTGGCGGGGAACGGTGTGTTCGGTCATGCAGGTTCAGCGTCGCGCATCAGCGCCGCAGGTGGGTGAAGGCCTCGAACTCCCAGCTGCGCATGCCCAGCACCAGGGTGTAGCCCTCGCGGTCCTTCTCGGCCAGCTTCTGGTCGGTCTGGTGCTGCTGGGCGAAGTCGGTGGCCAGGCGCTGCAGCCGTTCGGCAAAGTGGGGCGCCAGCGCCTTGCTCACCGAACCGTGCACCAGCAGCAGACCTTCGCCCGGGCCGTCGAAGCCGCCGGCAAAGTAGTCCAGCAGCGCGTGTTCGCGGAAGTAGTTCATGACCGCACCGTGCGGCCGCCAGCGGAAGGTCTTGGCCAGCTTGAGGCGGTAGCGGTTGAGCGGGCGCAGCTCGATGATGCCCAGCCGGTCCAGCTGGGCCAGGTACTTCACGCCCTCGGCCGGGGTGAGGCGGTAGGCGGCGGTGATCTGCTCCAGCGTCCACTGGCTGAGCACGCAGATGGCCACCAGCAGCAGCTTCTTGTCGGCCACCACGGCGCGTTCCTGCTCGGCAGTCAGCTCGCGCAGCAGCGGCTGCGACTCGGCCACGCGCCGTGCCAGGTCGCTGAAGTCCAGCCGCAGGATGCGGCAGATCTCGTCGATGCGCGAGAGCGGCATGTCGGCCCGCGACAGCATGCGCTTGACGCTGGACTCGGCCATGTCGAGCTGTCGTGCCAGGTCGGCGTAGGTCATGCCGGCGGCCTTGAGTTCGGCCTTGACGGCGGCGACGAGGTCCAGCGTGGTGCCCATGGATCGGTGGTGGGATGAATACGGCAGTGGGTACCGTTTCACGATACCGCAAGGCCCCCGTCCGTGCACCCGGGTCATCCACCGGGGGTGTCGCGCCGGTGTCGCGGGCATGCTGCAGCCCGCGTCACCGCACCGTGTTTCAATTCGCCGCCAGCGGCCCCCGAGGAAGGAGAACCTGCATGTCGTCCCCCCACGCCCACGATGGTCAGCCCAGTGGCCAGTTCGCCCTGCTGACCCAGCGCCGTTTCGGCCCCTTCTTCGGGGTGCAGATGCTGGGCGCCGGCAATGACAACGTCTTCAAGTTCGCGCTCACCGTGCTGGTGACCTACCAGCTGCAGCTGGAGTGGCTGCCGGCCTCGCTGGCCGGGCTGGTGATCGGCGCGCTGTTCATCCTGCCCTTCCTGCTGTTCTCGGCCACCAGCGGCCAGCTGGCCGACAAGTACCCCAAGCAGGTGCTGATCCGCCGGGTGAAGGACCTGGAGATCGCCATCATGCTGCTGGCCGGCTGGGGCTTCATGGCGCAGCAGATACCGCTGCTGCTGGGCTGCGTGTTCCTGATGGGCCTGCACAGCACGCTGTTCGGCCCGGTCAAGTTCGCCTACCTGCCGCAGCACCTGAGCGAGCGCGAACTCACCGGCGGCAACGGCATGGTCGAGATGGGCACCTTCGTGGCCATCCTGCTGGGCAACGTGGCCGGCGGCCTGCTGATCGCGCTGCCCGGCACCGGACCCACCGCCGTCGCCCTGGCCTGCGTGGTGCTGGCCGTGGTGGGCCGCCTGCTGGCCCAGGCGGTGCCGGCCTCGCCGGCCACCGACCCGCAGCTGCGCATCAACTGGAACCCGTTCACCGAGACCTGGCGCAACCTGCAGCTGGCGCGCGGCAACGTGGTGGTGTTCCGCTCGCTGCTGGGCATCAGCTGGATGTGGTTCTTCGGTGCCGTGTTCCTCAGCAGCTTCCCGGCCTTTGCGCGCGACGTGCTGCACGGCAGCGAGCAGGTGGCCTCGCTGCTGCTGGTGGTGTTCTCCATCGGCATCGGCGTGGGCGCGCTGCTGTGCGAGGTGCTCAGCCGCCGCCATGTGGAGATCGGCCTGGTGCCGCTGGGCGCCATCGGCATGAGCGTGTTCTCGGTCGACCTGTACTTCGCCGCCAGCGGCCTGCCGCCGGCCCAGGCGCTGCCGCTGGGGGCCTTCCTGGCGCAGCCGGCGCACTGGCGCGTGCTGATCGACCTGCTGCTGCTCTCGCTGTTTGCCGGCATCTACAGCGTGCCCATGTACGCCCTCATCCAGATGCGCAGCCAGCCCACGCACCGGGCCCGCATCATCGCGGCCAACAACATCCTGAACGCCCTGTTCATGATCGCCAGCGCCCTCATCGCCGGCCTGCTGCTGCACCTGGGTTTTTCCATCACCGAGCTGTTCCTGTTTGTCGGTCTGGCCAATGCGGTGGTGGCCGGCTACATCTTCCTGCTGGTGCCCGAGTACCTGCTGCGCTTCGTGGCCTGGGTGGCGTCGCACCTGGTCTACCGCTTCCGCATCCAGGGCGACGAGCACATCCCCACCGAGGGCCCGGCGGTGCTGGTCTGCAACCATGTGAGCTTTGTGGACGCCGTGCTGCTGATGGGCGCCAGCCCGCGCCCGATCCGCTTCCTGATGGACCACCGCATCTTTCGCGTGCCGGTGCTGGGCTGGCTGTTCAGGCTGGCCAAGGCCATTCCGGTGGCGCCGCAGAAGGAAGATCCGCAGGCCTATGCCCAGGCTTTCGAGGCCGCAGCCGCCGTGCTGCGCGAGGGCGACCTGCTGGCCATCTTTCCGGAAGGCGCCATCACCCGCGACGGCACGCTCCAGCCCTTCAAGGGCGGCGTGCTCAAGGTGCTGGAGCAGGCCCGGGCCGACGGCCTGACCGTGCCGGTGGTGCCCATGGGCCTGAGCCACCTCTGGGGCTCGTTCTTCAGCCGCATCGAGCTGCGCGGCGGCGAACCCACCGCCATGGTGCGGCCGTTCCGCCGCGGGGTGTGGTCGCCGGTGGCGCTGCAGGTGGGGCCGGCGCTGGCGGCCGAGGGGCTGACCACCGACGCCTTGCGCGAGCAGGTCGCCATGCTGGTGGTGAGTCCTTGAAATCACATATATGTAGATTTTTCCGTGTTTCGACTAACATATATGCATGCCGAAGAACCCGGAAGCCCTGCGTTCCCTGCCGCCCGCCGTGCAGGCGCATCTGCGCGAGCTGGGCGCCAACCTGGCGATTGCCCGCAAGCGCCGGCGTGAGCCGCGCCGGGCCTGGGCGCAGCGCATCGGGGTGTCCGAGCCCACGCTGGCGCGCATGGAGCAGGGCGACCCGTCGGTCTCCATGGGGGTGTGGGCCACCGCCTTGTGGCTCATGGGGCGGGCACAGGCCCTGCCCGATCTGGCCGCGGCCGAGCACGACCGGGGCGCCCTGGAAGACGCGGTGCGGGCCGCGCGCCTGCGCGCCGTGCGGGCCCGACCGGTGAGCGGGCCGGCACATGCCGAAGATGCCGACGATGCCGCCCGCCCGGCCGCGCTGGACCGGGTGCTGCCGTGAGCACGAAGCCGGGCACCCCGCTGGGCGACACGCTCTGGCTGTGGTGGCTGGGCCAGCCGCAGCAGCCCCGCCTGGTGGGCGAGCTGGCCATGGTGCGCAGCCTGCGCGGCGTGTCGCTGCGGTATGCGCCCGAGTGGCTGCAGATCGGCTTTGCCCTGAGCGAAGACCTGCCCCTGATCGACCAGACCTTTCTGCCCCTGCTGCCCGACACCGCGGCCGGCGCGGTGGACGATGCCCGCCCCGACCGCTGGGGCGAACGCGTCATCCGCTGGCTGGACCAGCCCGCCCGGCTGGCCGTGCTGGACTACCTGTTCCACGCCGGTGACGAGCGCTTTGGTGCGCTGGGCGTGTCCCGTGCGCCCGACCGCTACCTGCCGCACGCCAGCGCCGCCCTGCCGCACCTGGGCGATCTGCAAGACCTGCACCGCCTGGTGCAGCAGGTGCTGGCCGGCGAGCCGGTGCACGACCCGGCGCGCCGTCGCCTGCTGGCACCGGGCGCCACCATGGGCGGCGCCCGGCCCAAGGGGCTCATCGACATCGACGGCCACCCCTGGGTGATCAAGTTCAACGAGCGCGGCGAAATCCTGGACTGGCCGCTGATCGAACATGCCACGCTCACCCTGGCCGCCCAGGCCGGCATCCGCGTGGCGCCGTCGCGCGCCCTGCCGCTGCACGACGGGCTGCACGCCGTGGCGGTGCGCCGCTTCGACCGCGAACCGGGTGGGCGGCGCCGCCATGCCCAGTCGGCCCAGGTGGCACTGCGCGCAGCGGGCGAGGTGTCGGGCTATCCCGAGCTGGCCCAGCTGCTGCGCCGGCGCGGCGTGGTGGCCGATGCGGTGCACCGCCAGCAGATGCGCGAGCTGTTCCGGCGCATGGTGTTCAACATCCTGATCGACAACACCGACGACCACGACCGCAACCATGTGCTGCTGACCACCCGCAGTGGCGAGCTCGAGCTCTCGCCGGCCTTCGACGTGCTGCCCTCCGGCCAGAACCTGGGCTACCAGCAGATGCGCGTGGGCCGGCAGCAGGCCGACGCCACGCTGGACAACGCCGTGAGTGAAGCCGCCCTGTTCGGCCTCGCGCCGGGCGAGGCGGGTGACGAGGTGAGCACGGTCGCCCGGGTGGTCGAGGGCTGGGCCGACCACTTCGGCCGCTGCGGGGTGACGCCCCGCGATCTGGACGTGCTGGCCGCCAGCATCGACCGGCCGTTCCTGCGCGGGCAGCGGGTGGCCTGGCGCCGCACCTGACCGGCCCCGGGCATCACACCGCCACCCGCGTCCCCAGCTCCACCACCGCATTGACCGGCAGCCGGAAATGGTCGGCCACGCTGCCGGCGTTGCGGCTCATGGCGGCAAACAGCCGCTGGCGCCAGGCACCGGCACCCCCACCGGCCCGGGGCACCACGGCTTCCCGGCTCAGGAAGTAGGTGGTCTCGAAGGCGGGAATGCGCAGGCCGTGCGATTCGGCCATCTCGAGTGCCTGCGGTACATCGGGCGTGTTCATGAAGCCGAAGCGCAAGGTCACCCGCCAGAAACCGTGGCCCAGCGGCTGCACCTCGATGCGGCGGTCCATCGGCACCCAGGGCTCTTCCTCGAACACCAGGGTGAGCACCACGTTGCGGGCGTGCAGCACCTGGTTGTGGCGCAGGTTGTGCAACAGGGCCTGCGGCACGGTGGTCGGGTCGGCCACGGCGTACACGGCGGTGCGCTCGGCGCGCGGCAGGGAGCGCGGGTCGAGCTGGTCGATGAAGGACTGCAGGTCCACCCCGTCGCGCTGGATGCTCTCGATCAGCTGCTCGCGGCCGTGGGCCCAGGTGCTCATGAGCACGAACAGCAGCAGGCCCAGCACCAACGGGAACCAGCCGCCGTCGAAGAACTTGATGGCGCAGCCGGCCACCAGCAGCGCGTCCACGGCCAGGAAGAACGCGGTGGCGCCCAGGGCCAGCGGCCTGGGCAGTTGCCAGGCGCTGCGGATCACGAACCACGTCAGCACGGTGGTGATCATCATGGTCAGCGTCACGGCGATGCCGTAGGCCCCGGCCAGGGCCGACGAGCTGCCGAAGAACAGCACGGCGGCCAGCACACCGGCCAGCAGCGCCCAGTTCACGGCCGGCATGTAGATCTGGCCGATCTCGCGCGCCGAGGTGTAGCGGATGGTCATGCGCGGCAGGAAGCCCAGCTGGATGGCCTGCTTGGTCAGCGAGTACGCACCCGAGATGACGGCCTGCGACGCGATGATGGCCGCCAGCGTGGCCAGCACCAGCGCCGGCAGCACCCAGGCGTCGGGGAACAGCCGGTAGAACGGGTTGTCGATGGCGGCCGGGTCGTCCATCAGCAGCGCCCCCTGGCCCAGGTAGTTCAGCGCCAGGCCGGGCAGCACCAGACCGGTCCAGGCCAGCTGGATCGGCCGCCGGCCGAAGTGGCCCATGTCGGCGTACAGGGCCTCGGCCCCGGTGAGCGCCAGCACGATGGCGCCCACGGCCGCGAACAGCTGCCAGCCGCGCTCGGCCATGAAGTGCCACGCGTGCAGCGGGTTCAGGGCCGCCAGGATGGCCGGCTGCTGCGCGATCTGCACCGCGCCGGCCACACCCAGCACCACGAACCACAGCACGATGATCGGCCCGAACCAGCGCCCCACCGTGGCCGTGCCGAAGCGCTGCACCATGAACAGGCCGCCCAGGATGACCAGGGTCAGCGGCACCACATAGGCCTCCAGGGTCGGGGCGATCAGCACCAGGCCTTCCATGGCGCCCAGCACCGAGATGGCCGGCGTGATCAGGCTGTCGCCATAGAACAGCGTGGCACCGAACACGCCCAGCAGCAGCAGGGCTCGGCGCAGCCGGGGCCGGTCACGCGTGGCGCGGGCGGCCAGCGCGGTGAGCGCCAGCCCGCCGCCTTCGCCATGGTTGTCGGCGCGCAGGATGAGGGTCACGTACTTGAGCGTGACCACCAGCATGAGCGCCCAGAAGATGACCGAGATGGCGCCCACCAGATGCGCCGCATCGAGCGGCACGCCGGTGTGCGGCGCAAAGACTTCCTTGACGGTGTAGAGCGGGCTGGTGCCGATGTCGCCATAGACCACGCCGATGGCGCCCAGCGTGAGGGCGCCCAGCGCCTGGCGGCGAGGGGATGAAGGAGCCGATGAAGCAGAGGGAGCGGATGTCATGCCGATGCCTGAAGTGGACAGGCCCGCAGCATCGGCGCGCCCGCATCAGGAACGCATAAGTCAGCGGTCCCGTTGCTCGCCGTCGGTCAGGCGGTAACCCACCCCGGGTTCGGTGATGAGCAGCTGCGGATCGGCCGGGTCGGCTTCCAGCTTGGCCCGCAGCTGCGCCATGTACAGCCGCAGGTAGTGCGTGTGGTGGCTGAACTCCGGCCCCCACACATCCACCAGCAGCTGCCGGTGCGTCACCACCTGACCGGCCTGGCGCACCAGCCGGGCCAGCAGCCGGTATTCGGTGGGCGTGAGGTGCACGTCCTGCCCTTCGCGCTGCACCCGCCGCGTCTCCAGGTCGATGCTCACCCCGGCCACGGTCAGCCGCCGCGTGGCCGGCCGGGCATGGCGGCCCCGGTGCCGCAAGGCCACCCGCATGCGGGCCAGCAGCTCGGCCAGGCTGAACGGCTTGATCAGGTAGTCGTCGGCGCCGGCATCGAGCAGCTGCACCTTGGGGCCTTCGTCCATGCGGGCCGAGATCACCAGCACCGGCGTGCCGGACCGCTGCCGCAGTTCGGCCAGCAGGGCGCTGCCCTCGCCATCGGGCAGGCCCAGGTCCAGCAGCACCAGGTCGAAGCCGGCATCGGTCGGTGCGTGGGCCAGCAGGGCGCGTGCGTCGGCCAGGCTGGCCGCAGCGGCCACCCGGTAGCCCTCGACCTCCAGCGCCTGCTGCAGGGTGCGCCGCAGTTCGCGGTCGTCTTCCACCAGCAGCACGCCCAGGCTCATGCCGCATCCTCCGCGTCGGCCGGCGATCCACCGGGCAGGTCGTGCAGCGGCAGGCGCACCTCGAACCGGCTGCCGCCGCCGCGGCGTGCCCGCCAGCCGATGTCGCCGCCATGCGCCCGGGCGATGGCGCGGCACAGGGCCAGGCCCAGCCCGGCACCGGAGCGCGGCGCCGCTTCGGGTGGTGCACCCGCCGTGTCGGCGCGCTGAAACCGCTCGAACAGGCGCGCCTGCAGGGCCGGCGGCACGCCCGGTCCACGGTCCTGCACCGTCAGCACCACGGCATCGCCCTGGTGCTGCGCCAGCAGTTCCACCGGCGCGCCGGCGCCGCCGTGTTTGAGCGCGTTGTCGATCAGGTTGTCCAGCAGCTGCACCAGCAGCACGGCATCCACCCGCAACAGGGGCAGGCCGGGGTCGAGCCGGGCCTGGATGCGGTGTTGCGCATCGCGCCGTCGGGCCCGGGCGAGCACCGGCCCCACCAGGTCTTCCACCGCCACCCAGTCGGTCTGCAGGGTGATGCCGGGGCTGCCCAGGCGTGCCAGCTGCAGCGTGTTGTCGGTGAGCCGGGCCAGCTGACCGGCCTCGTCGGCGATGGTGGCGGCCAACCGCTGTTGCTGCTCCGTGTCCAGCCGGCCGACCTGGTCGTGCAGGGCACTGGCCGCCCCCAGGATGGTGGCCAGCGGCGTGCGGTGGTCGTGGGCGATGGCGGTCAGCAGGGTGTTGCGCAGGGCATGGTCGGCCGCCTGTTCCCGCGCTCCAGCGGCGGCGTCGAGGGCCCGCTGGCGTTCGCGCACCCCGCCCAGCAGATCGCACAGGGCCTGCAGTTGTGCCAGCACCTCGATGGCCTCGGCCGGTGCCGGCGCCCCGGGCACCAGCGCCGCGCCGTGCGTGGCCTGGCGACCCCGCAGCGGCAGGTACCAGGCACTGCGCTCTTCGTGGCGCCCGCTCCCTGGCCCGAGGGCCCGGCCCTGTTCCCGGCACAGGCGCAGCCCGTCGGCATCGTCGGGCGTGGCGGTGCCGGTCCAGTGCTCGCTGCCCTGTTCATCGAGCCACAGCACCACTGCTTCGGCACCGGCCGGCACGGGCCACTCGGCCTGCAGGGCAGCACGCAAGGCAGCGGCCTGTTCGGCCGGGTCGTCGAGCTGCCGCAGGGTGTCGCCCAGTTGCCGCAGCCGGTCGGACCGTCGGGCGTGTTCGGTGGCCCGTGCGGCGTGCCAGCGCAAGCGGCCCATGAGCAGGGTGACGATGCCGCTCACCGCCAGCAGGGTGAGCAGCAGCACCGCATGCTGGTGCAGACCCACGGTGAGCGTGCCGCGCGGCGGCACGAAGGCGTAGTTGAAGCCCACCACCGAGGCTGCACAGGCGATCAGGGCCACTGCCCGCGACGAGCCGATGGCCGCCACGGTCGCGCCCAGCACCAGCAGCAGCGCCAGGTTGGCCAGGTCCATGCGTCCGTCCAGGGCCAGCATCAGGCCCCAGGTGATGGCCCAGGCCAGCAGGCTGAAGGCAGCGGGCCAGCGGGCCAGCAGGAGCGGTTGAGCGGAGCGGGTCGGCATGGGCGGGCAGTGGGACACCGGCACGCTACCACGCCCGGCATCAGGATTCCGTCAGGGCGCCGGCACGCCGGCACGCCGGTATCGCGCCACGCTACCGGCGGTGCCGCGCCGTCGGACAACCGCAGACAACCGGGGGTGTGACGCACACCGGCGCCCCACCATGCGCCCCGTGTTCAACCAACCCCCGAGGTGTTTCATGTTCCGTCCCGTTCTCCTGCAACGCGCCCTGGTGGCCGCCGGCCTGTCGATGGCCTTGCTGACCAGCTCTCTCTCCCATGCCCAGAGCGAGGCCTCGGTGGCCGTCTCGGCCCTGCCGGTGGCCTCCGTCGTGGCCGGCTCGGCGGTGGCGGCGTCGGGCGCTGCATCGGCCGTGACCACCGTGCCGCTGGCCCTGTCGGCGGGTGGGGCGGTGCTGGTGGTCAAGGCGGTGGAGCTGTCGGCCCAGGGCACGGTCTGGGTGCTGGAGCGCCTGTCCGACGGCGCCCGTGCCAGCGTGCGCCTGTCCACCCGGGCCGCCGGGGCGGCGTCGGTGGGCGTGGGCACCCTGGTCACGGTCAGCATGACGGGCGCCGGCGTCATGCTGTCGGCCTCCGGCCAGGTGCTGGCCTTCATTCCCACCGCCCTGGGCGAAGCCCTGCTGGCCAGCGAGCAGGTGACCCGATGAAAGCCCGCCTCACCGCCATCGCCCTGCTGGTGGCCCTGGCCGCATCGGCGGCGCACGCCGGCCAGTCGTGCGAACAGAAACCGCTGTCGCCCGCGTCGCTGCAGCGTGGCCTGGACCTGGCCCAGCGCACCCATGCCGCGCTGGACGCGGCCCATCAGCGCGACGGCACCCGCGTGGTGGTGCTGGCCCGTGCCGGCCAGGACCTGAGCGCCCATGGCCTGCGCTACTCCCACCTGGGCTGGGCATACCGCCTGCCCGACGGCACCTGGCGCGTGCTGCACAAGCTCAACGACTGCGGCACGGCCCAGGGCCAGATCCACCGCCAGGGTCTGGGCGTGTTCTTCCTGGACGACCTCTGGCGCTTCGAGGCCGCCTGGGTGGTGCCGGCCCCGGCGCTGCAGGCCCCGCTGCACGCCGCACTCACCGAGGGCGAGCGCCCGCTGCGCATCCACCAGCCGGCCTACAACATGGTCAGCTACGCCTGGGGCACGCGCTACCAGCAGTCCAACCAATGGGCCATCGAGGCCATGGCCACCATGGTGGAGCCCGGCGTGGCCGAGCGCGAGGCCGCGCAGGCCTGGCTCAGGTTCAAGGGCTACCAGCCCACCCGCCTGACCATCCGGCCGATGCAGCGCCTGGGCGCCCGCGTGGGCACGGCCCACATCGCTTTCGACGATCATCCGAACGAATTGCGGTTTGCCGACCGCATCGACACGGTGACGGTGGACTCGGTCTTTGCCTGGCTGGGCCGCAGCCAGCTGGCCGGGCCGGTGCAGACCCTGTCACTGCCGAACTGACTTCATGCCAACCCTGGGAGCCCCCATGAGCAAAGCCTTGCGCTGGTCCGAAAAATGGTTTCGCCGCGGCCTGTGGCTGCTGGCCTTCGTGTTCGCCTGGTTCCTCACCGGCCTGGGCAGCACCATCGTCGGCGATCTGCCGCAGGTGGAGCAGCAGCGCACGCTGGACGACTTTCTGGACCCGCAGCGGGCACCGGCACTCAAGGCCGCCATCCGCGAAGCCGACCGTGCCGAACGCGACCTGCAGGCCGAGCTGGAGCAGCTGCAGCTGCAGCAGCAGGCGGCCCAGGCCAACCACCGCGCGGCGCGCGACAGCTTCCAGCAGTGGCTGGCCACCCGCAGCGCCACCCAGCGGCCCGACCAGGACGACGAGCTGGTGCAGCGCACCCGCGCGCTGGATGGCCTGCGCCAGGCCGAGCGCCAGGCACTGGCGGCGGTGGAGGCGCGCCAGCAGTCGCTGCTGGATGTGCGCCAGGGCCGCGACCGGTCACAGACCGAGCTGCAGCAACTGCAGGACGGTGCGCGGCAGCAGTTCGACAGCGCCCGCCGGGCCCAGGAACTGCGGGTGTTCGCCTACCGCCTGGCGCTCACCCTGCCGCTGCTGGCCGTGGCCGGCTGGCTGTTCGTGCGCAAGCGCCACACCAGCGCCTGGCCGTTCGTGTGGGGCTTCGTCATCTTTGCCGGCGTGGCCTTCTTCGTGGAGCTGGTGCCCTACCTGCCCAGCTACGGCGGCTATGTGCACTACATCGTGGGCATCGTCATCACGGTGCTGGGCGGGCGCCATGCCATCGCCGCCCTGCAGCGCTACCAGGAGCGCCAGCGCCAGGCCGAGACCTTGCCCGACACCGAACGCCGCCAGGCGCTGGACTACGACCTGGCCCTCACCCGCCTGGCCAAGGGCGTGTGCCCCGGCTGCGAACGCACGGTGGACCTGAAGGACCCGGCCAACGATTTCTGCCCGCACTGCGGCATCTGCCTGCACAACCGATGCGGTGCCTGCCAGACGCGCAAGAACGCGTTCGCCCGCTACTGCCACGGCTGCGGCGAGCCGGCGGCGGTGCAGGGGGCCGCCAGCCCGTCGGCCGGCTAGACGCCGCGCGCCCGGTCGGCCGCGAACTGTGCCCGGAAGGCACCGAAGCGGCCGGCCTCCAGCGCCTCCCGCACCTCGCGCATGAGGTTGAGGTAGTAGTGCAGGTTGTGGATGGTGGCCAGCATGGGGCCGAGCATCTCGCCGCAGCGGTCGAGGTGGTGCAGGTAGGCGCGGCTGAAGCCCTCGCGGCCGCCATCATCCCAGCTCACGCCCGAGCGCCCGGCACAGGCGTGGCAGGTGCAGGTGGTGTCGAGCGGTCGGTGGTCGGTCTTGTGGCGGGCGTTGCGGATCTTCAGATCGCCGAAGCGGGTGAACAGCGTGCCGTTGCGCGCATTGCGGGTGGGCATGACGCAGTCGAACATGTCCACGCCGTCGGCCACGCCCTGCACCAGGTCTTCCGGCGTGCCCACGCCCATGAGGTAGCGCGGCTTGTGGGCCGGCAGGCGGTGCGGCGTGTGGGCCATGATGCGGCGCATCAGGTCCTTGGGCTCGCCCACGCTCACGCCACCCACGGCGTAGCCGGGGAAGTCCATGGCCACCAGGGCGTCCAGCGACTCTTCCCGCAGCGACTCGAACATGCCGCCCTGCACGATGCCGAACAGTGCGTTCGGGTTGCCCAGGCGGGCGAACTCGTCCTGCGAGCGCCTGGCCCAGCGCAGGCTCATCTCCATGCTGCGGCGGGCTTCGTCGATGGTGGTGATGTGGCCGTCGGTCTCGTAGGGCGTGCACTCGTCGAGCTGCATGACGATGTCGCTGTTGAGCCAGGTCTGGATCTGCATGCTGACCTCGGGCGACATGAACAGCTTGTCGCCGTTGACCGGGCTGGCGAAGTGCACGCCTTCCTCGGTGATCTTCCTCATGTTCCCCAGCGACCACACCTGGAAGCCGCCCGAGTCGGTCAGGATGGGCTTGTTCCAGCGCTCGAAGCCGTGCAGGCCGCCAAAGCTCTGCATCACTTCCTGGCCCGGGCGCATCCACAGGTGGAAGGTGTTGCCCAGGATGATCTGCGCGCCCATGTCCTCCAGGCTGGCGGGCATCACGCCCTTGACCGTGCCGTAGGTGCCCACCGGCATGAAGATGGGCGTCTGCACCACGCCGTGGTTGAGCGTGAGCCGGCCGCGCCGGGCGTGGCTGTCGGGGTCGGTGTGGAGCAGGTCGAACTGCAGCATGGGTGTGTTCCGTGAGAGGAATGAGGAGGGTCAGGGCCGGGGGGCCACGACGATGACGGTGCGGTTGCGGTCTTCCACGATCCACAGCCGGTTCAGATGGTCCAGGGTGATGCCGGCGGGTGTGCCGCGCGGGCGCACCCCGGGGGCGGCCTGCCAGCCGGCCACCAGGTCCTGGCGGGCGCCGGTGGGGCGGCCGTCCGCGCCGAGGGCCCAGCCGGTCACCCGGTGTCCGACATCGCGGTAGCCGTGCCATACCGCCAGCAACCGGCCGTGCCAGGGCGAGTCGGGGGGGGTGGCGGCGTCCGTGGCCGGCACCGCCAGCAGCTGCAGCGGCGCCG
The DNA here is from genome assembly GCF_049843595.1 of Hydrogenophaga sp. R2. NCBI lineage: Bacteria > Pseudomonadati > Pseudomonadota > Betaproteobacteria > Burkholderiales > Comamonadaceae > Hydrogenophaga > Hydrogenophaga sp. R2. The sequence goes on along the minus strand of NZ_JBBHZN010000002.1, from coordinate 377,684 downwards.
CATGCGCCGGCCATGCCGCATGGGGCGCACGGTGCTCGCTGCAGGTCGCCCGCCCTTCGTAACCACGGGTGGTCACGCTGCGGCCGCGCGCATCGCTCACGCAGTACGGCCAGCCGAACGAGGCGCCGGGCACGAGTTCGTTGAGTTCTTCGGCCGGCAGCGTGGCGTCGGTGTAGTCGACCGAGTTCTCGGCCTGCCACAGGCGCACCGTGCCGTCGGCTGCGCGCGTGCCGGCCAGCCCCAGCGAGTTGCGCAGGCCCGTGGCCAGCGGTGCCCAGCCTTCCAGGCCGGCGGCACCGACCCGGGCCTGGTAGACGGCCGCACGGGGCTGCGGCCCCTGCAGCTCCGGGCAGGGCACAGGCTGTGTCTGCACCGGGCCGTCGCTGCGGCAGGCATCGGTGGCCGATCCCAGGTTGACCAGCAGGCGGCCGTCCGGCGCAAAGGCCAGCTCCTTGAGCGGGTGGGCCCCGTCGGCGGGCAGCCCGGCCTTGAGCACCTCGCGCTGCAGCGGGCCCTGGGCCAGGTCGGCCGGGCGGGTGCGCCACAGGGTGCCGGCCTCGCCGACATACACCTGACCGTCCGGCCCCATCACCAGGCCGTGGGGCCGGTCCAGGCCGCTGGCGAGCACGGCGATGCGGCCGGGCTGTCCGGGGGCGATGTCGGTGCGCAGTTCCAGCAGGCGGCCGCGCCGCGGCTCCCAGTTGCCCATGTCGATGATCCAGAAGCGGTTCTGTGTCACCTCGATCAGCCGGCGGGGCATGCGCAGGCCGTCGCGGGCATCGGCCACCAGCCCGGCACACCAGCCCGCAGGGACCGTCAGGTCGATGGCCGGGTAGCCGGCACACAGACCCTGGCTCGCATACCCCGACGGGCCCGGATCGGCGGCCTGGGCCGGCAGGGCCAGTGCCAGGGTCAGCAGGGCGGTGGCAGACAGACGCACAGACAAGCTCCTCGATCAGGATGAGGCGCGGGCCAGCAGCATGGCGTCGCCATAGCTGAAGAAGCGGTAGCGCTGCGCAATGGCGTGCGCGTACAGGTCCATCACCTGCCGGTGCCCGGCCAGGGCACTGATGAGCATCATGAGCGTGCTCTTGGGCAGGTGGAAGTTGGTGATGAGCAGGTCCACCACCCGGAACTCGAAGCCCGGCGTGATGAAGATGCTGGTGTCGCCCTCGGTCTGGCCGCTGCGGGCCCAGCTCTCCAGCGTGCGCACGCTGGTGGTCCCCACGGCCACCACCCGGCCGCCGCGCGCACGGCAGGCCTCGATGGCTGCAATGGTGGAGGCCGGCACCCGGTACCACTCGGCGTGCATGGTGTGTTCGGCGATGTTGTCGGTCTTGACCGGCTGGAAGGTGCCGGCCCCCACGTGCAGCGTGACCTCGGCGGTGTGCACCCCGCGTTCGCGCAGGGCGGCCAGCACGCCTTCGTCGAAGTGCAGGGCGGCGGTGGGAGCGGCCACGGCACCGGGGTTTCTGGCGAACACGGTCTGGTAGCGGCGTTCGTCGTCGGCCGTGTCCTCGTGGGTGATGTAGGGCGGCAGCGGCACATGGCCGTGGGCCTGCATCACCGCGTGCGGCTCCTGGCTGAAGCGGAAGCGGAACAGCGCGCCGTTGTCGTCGGGCCAGCGTCCCACCAGGGTGGCGGTGCAGCCACCGGCCAGGTGGATGACGCCACCCACGGCCGGCTTCTTGCTGACCTTCATGTGGGCCACCACCTCGTGGTCGGTCAGCACCCGCTCGACCAGCAGCTCCACCTTGCCGCCGGTGGACTTTTCGCCGAAGAGGCGGGCCTTGATGACCTGGGTGTCGTTGAACACCAGCAGATCGCCGGGCTGCAGCAGGCCGGGCAGGTCGCGGAACACGCGGTCCACCGGGGCAGCACCGGTGCCGTCCAGCAGGCGCGAGGCGCTGCGTTCGGCGGCGGGGTGCTGGGCGATCAGTTCGGGGGGCAGGGCGAAATCGAAGTCACCCAGGGTGAAGGCGCGGGGCGCCGCAGGAGAGGAGGTCATGCTGCTTGAGGGCCGGACGGACCCGTTCCAAGTGGAGGGGAGGGGAGCGGAAGGCACAATTATCCGATGCCCGCCGCGCCCACCGCCCCGACCGAGAAAAAGCCGCTGTCCGCGCCCCAGAAGGCGTTGCAGCGCCTGGGCCTGGTGCGCGACATCGACCTGGCCCTGCACCTGCCGTTGCGTTACGAGGACGAGACCCGCATCACCCCGCTGAACGAGGCGCGTGAAGGCCTGCCGGTGCAGATCGAGGGCACGGTGACCCACAGCGAAGTGCAGTACCGGCCGCGCAAGCAGCTGGTGGTCACGCTGGACGACGGCACCGACACCTGCACCCTGCGCTTCTTCAGCTTCTACCCGGCCCACCTCAAGACGCTGGCCGTGGGCGAACGCATCCGCGCCCGGGGCGAGCTGCGCGGCGGCTTCCTGGGCTGGACGCTGCTGCACCCGGCCTTCAGGGCCGCCAGCGGCGAGCTGCCGCAGGCCCTCACGCCGGTGTATCCCACCAGCGCCCAGCTGCCCCAGGCCTACCTGCGCAAGGTGGTGGCCAGCGGACTGAAACGCGCCGACCTGAGCGAGACGCTGCCGACGGACGTGCTGCAGTCCCTGCAGGCCGTGGTGCGCGGCGCCTGGACCCTGCGCCAGGCCCTGCAGTACCTGCACCACCCGGGGCCGGATGTGGCCCTGGCCGCGCTCGAAGACCGCAGCCACCCGGCCTGGCAGCGCCTGAAGGCCGAGGAGCTGCTGGCCCAGCAGCTCTCGCAGGCCATGGCCAAGCGCGAGCGCGATGCACTCACCGCGCCGGTGCTCCCCACCCGCCGCGGCGGCCTGCAGGAGCAGTTGCTGGCGGCCCTGCCGTTTGCGCTGACGGCCGCGCAACGCCGGGTGGTGGAAGAGATCCTGCTCGACCTGGCCCGCCCGGTGCCCATGCACCGCCTGCTGCAGGGCGACGTGGGTTCGGGCAAGACGGTGGTGGCTGCGCTGGCCGCCACCGTGGCCATCGACGCCGGCCGGCAGTGCGCCCTGATGGCGCCCACCGAGATCCTGGCCGAGCAGCACTTCGGCAAGCTGGTGGGCTGGCTGGAGCCCCTGCTGGCGCCCCTGGGCAAAAGGGTGGCCTGGCTCACCGGCAGCCAGAAAAAGGCCCAGCGCCAGGCCATGCTGGCCCTGATCGCCAGCGGCGAGGCCGCGCTGGTGGTGGGCACGCACGCCGTCATCCAGGACCAGGTGCAGTTCGCCGATCTGGCGCTGGCCATCATCGACGAGCAGCACCGTTTCGGTGTGGCGCAGCGGCTGGCGCTGCGCGCCAAGACCACGGCCGAACCGCACCTGCTCATGATGAGTGCCACGCCCATCCCGCGGACGCTGGCCATGAGCTACTACGCCGATCTGGACGTCTCCACCATCGACGAGCTGCCGCCCGGGCGCACGCCCATCGTCACCAAGGTGGTGAGCGACAGCCGCCGTGCCGAGGTGGTGGAACGCATCCGCGCCCAGCTCGATCAGGGCCGGCAGGTGTACTGGGTGTGCCCCCTCATCGAAGAAAGCGAGGCACTGGACCTGTCCAATGCCACGGCCACCCATGCCGAGCTCAGCCAGGCCCTGCCCGGCGTCATGGTGGGCCTGCTGCACTCGCGCATGCCGGTGGCCGAGAAGAAGGCGGTCATGTCGTTGTTTGCCGGTGGGCAGATGGGCGTGCTGGTGTCCACCACGGTCATCGAGGTCGGGGTGGACGTGCCCAACGCCTCGCTCATGGTCATCGAGCACGCCGAGCGTTTCGGCCTGAGCCAGCTGCACCAGCTGCGCGGCCGGGTGGGGCGCGGGGCGGCCGCGTCGGCCTGCGTGCTCATGTACACCCCGCCCGAGAGCGGCCGGCTGGGCGAGACCGCCCGCGAGCGCCTGCGCGCCATGGCCGAGACCAACGACGGCTTCGAGATCGCCCGCCGCGACCTGGAGATCCGCGGCCCCGGCGAATTCCTGGGCGCGCGCCAGTCAGGTGCCCCGCTGCTGCGCTTTGCCGATCTGGCCACCGACACCCACCTGCTGGCCTGGGCCCGCGAAGCCGCCGCCCTCATGCTTGACCGCCACCCCGAAGCCGCCGACCGCCATGTGGCCCGCTGGCTGGGCAGCAAGGCGGAATACCTGAAAGCCTGATCGGGCGGCGCAGGGGGGCACAATATCCGGATGACGTTGACCGAACTCAAGTACATCGTGGCTGTGGCGCGCGAAAAGCACTTCGGCAAGGCCGCCGAGGCCTGCTTCGTGTCGCAGCCCACCTTGTCGGTGGCCATCAAGAAGCTGGAAGAAGAGCTGGAGCTCAAGATCTTCGAGCGCAACGCCACCGAGATCGCCGTCACGCCGCTGGGCGAAGAGATCGTGCGCCAGGCCCAGACGGTGCTGGAGCAGGCGGCGGCCATCAAGGAGATCGCCAAGCGCGGCAAGGACCCGCTGGCCGGCCCGCTCAAGCTGGGCGTGATCTACACCATCGGCCCCTACCTGCTGCCCGACCTGGTTCGCCACGTGATCGACCGCACCCCGCAGATGCCGCTGATGCTGCAGGAGAACTTCACCTCGCGCCTGCTGGAGCAGCTGCGCCTGGGCGAGATCGACTGCGCCATCCTGGCCGAGCCCTTCCCCGACACCAACCTGGCCCTGGCCCCGCTGTACGACGAGCCCTTCCTGGCCGCCGTGCCGCACACCCACCCGCTGGCCGCGCAGGACCACATCACCAGCGAGCAGCTCAAGCGCGAGACCATGCTGCTGCTGGGCACCGGGCACTGCTTCCGCGACCATGTGCTGGAGGTGTGCCCTGAATTCGCCCGCTTCTCCAACGACACCGAAGGCATCCGCAAGAGCTTCGAGGGTTCGTCGCTGGAGACCATCAAGCACATGGTGGCCGCCGGCATGGGCGTGACCCTGGTGCCGCGCCTGTCGGTGCCGACCTCGGCGCTGGAGGGCGCGCCCAACCCGGGGCAGGACTTCGGTGATTCCGCCTACGTGCGCTACCTGCCCTTCCAGGGCGAGGCGCCCACCCGCCGAGTGGTGCTGGCCTGGCGGCGCAGCTTCACGCGGTACGAGGCCATCGCCGAACTGCGCAACGCCATCTACGCCTGCGAGCTGCCGGGCGTCAAACGCCTGTCCTGATGACCACGCTGCCGATGGACCGGCCCTCCCGCCTGTCGCTCTACCTCGACCTGATCCGCTGGAACCGCCCGGCCGGCTGGCTGCTGCTGCTGTGGCCCACGCTGGCCGCGCTGTGGGTGGCGGCGGGCGGCTTTCCGGGCTGGCACCTGCTGGCGGTGTTCACGCTGGGCACCATCCTCATGCGCAGCGCCGGCTGCTGCATCAACGACGTGGCCGACCGCGACTTCGACCGCCACGTCAAGCGCACCGCCCAGCGCCCGGTCACCAGCGGCCGTGTGGGCGTGCGCGAGGCGCTGGCCGTGGGGGCGGTGCTGGCGCTGGCAGCCTTCGGTCTGGTGCTCACCACCAACACGGTCACCGTGTTGTGGTCGTTCGCCGCACTCGCCGTGACCTTGATCTATCCCTACGCCAAGCGCTTCGTGTCCATGCCGCAGGCGGTGCTGGGCGTGGCCTTCAGCTTCGGCATTCCCATGGCGTTTGCGGCCGTGCAGCAGCAGGTGCCGCCGCTGGCCTGGGGGCTGCTGGTGGCCAACCTGTTCTGGGTGCTGGCCTACGACACCGAGTACGCCATGGTCGATCGCGACGACGACCTGAAGATCGGCATGAAGACCTCGGCCATCACCCTGGGCCGGGCCGATGTGCCGGCCATTGCCGCCTTCTACGGCGTGTGGCTGGCGGCCTGGACGGCGCTGCTGTGGCCGCTGGTGCAGGCGCGCCCGTGGGTCTGGGGCCTGACCCTGCTGGTGGCGCTGGCCCAGGTGGGCTGGCATGTGCGGCTGATCGCCGACCGCAGCCGCGAGGGCTGCTTCCGCGCCTTCCGCACCAACCACTGGCTGGGCTTGACCGTGTTTGCCGGCACCGCGCTGGTGCTGGCCTGAGGCGCGGCGGCCTCGACAGCCAGGGCCGGTTCAGCCGCCGTATTCGCGGCCCAGTTCCTCGGCGCGCCGGCGCGCGGCCTCCAGCGCCATCTCGAACGACTCCTTCACCTGGGCCGCCTGCAGGGTGGTGATGGCGGCAAAGGTGGTGCCGCCCTTGGACGTGACCCGCTCGCGCAGGATCTGCGGCGGATCGTCCGAGCGTCGGGCCAGCGTGGCCGCACCGATGAAGGTGCCGGTGGCCAGCTGCAGGGCCAGTTCGGGCGACAGGCCCATGTTCTCGCCGGCATCCCGCATGGCTTCCAGGAAATAGAACACATAGGCCGGACCGGAGCCGGACAGGGCGGTCACGGCATCGAGGTCCTGCTCCACCGGCACCCAGGCCAGTTCGCCGGTGGTGCGCACCACCTGTTCGACCAGGGTGCGGTCGTCGTCACCGGCGTCGTCGCGGGCGAACAGACCGGTCATGCCCAGGCCGACCAGGGCCGGCGTGTTGGGCATGGCCCGCACGATGCGGCCGGTGCCCAGCCAGGCGGTCATGCTGTCGGTGGTGATGCCGGCGGCCACGCTCAGGTGCAGGGCGCCCTGCAGGTGGGCGGCGCTGGCCAGGGCGGCTTCCCGGAAGGTCTGGGGTTTGACCGCCCAGACCACCATGTCGGAGGCTTTCAGCCCGGGGCCGGCGGCCGGGTGCAGGGCCACGCCGGGAAACTGCTGTGCCAGACGGCTGCGTTGCTCGTCCCAGGGTTCGACCACCTGCAGGCGGGCGGGCGGGTGGCCCTGGCGCAGCAGGCCGCCGATGATGGCGCTGGCCATGTTGCCGCCGCCGATGAAAGTGATGAGGGGACTGTCGTTGGAAGGGGTGCGGGTGTTCATCCCTGCATTGTGGCTTGCGCGACCGGGCCGGAAGCGACGTTCAGGCGGCCACTGTCTGCCGCACGGCGTGTTCCCAGGCCGCCATGCGGGCCGAAGCCTCGGTGCGCGACAGCGTGGGGTGGAAAGTGCGCTCCGCACGCCACTGGGCGGACAGCTCCTCCAGACCGCCATACAGCCCGCAGTGCAGGCCGGCCAGGTAGGCCGCGCCCAGGGCGGTGGTCTCCACCACCTCGGGGCGCACCACCGGGATGCCCAGCAGGTCGGCCTGGATCTGCATGAGCAGGTCGTTGACGCAGGCGCCGCCGTCCACCCGCAGCTCGCTCACCGGCACGCCGCCGGCGGCCACCGCGTCGCGGCTCATGGCGTCCAGCAGGGCGGCGCTCTGGAAGGCGATGCTCTCCAGCGCCGCGCGGGCGATGTGGGCCATGGTGGTGCCCCGCGTCAGGCCGGTGATGCTGCCGCGCGCCTCGGGCTGCCAGTAGGGCGCGCCCAGCCCGGTGAAGGCCGGCACCAGCATCACGCCGCCGGCGTCCGGCACGCTCTCGGCCAGGGCCTGCACTTCGCTGCTCGACTCGATGGCGCGCAGCCCGTCGCGCAGCCACTGCACCACCGCACCGCCGATGAACACGCTGCCTTCCAGGGCGAACTGGGGGGCGCCCGGCGGCTGGGCGCAGGCGGTGGTGATGAGTCCGTTGCGGCTGGTCTGGAACTGCTGCCCGGTGTGCATGAGCATGAAGCAGCCGGTGCCGTAGGTGTTCTTGGCCATGCCGGCCTGGAAGCAGGCCTGGCCGAACAGCGCGCTCTGCTGGTCGCCGGCCACCCCGCCGATGGGCAGTTCGCTGCCCAGCCACTGCGCGTCCACCGTGCCGAAGTCCGCACTCGAAGGCAGCGACTCGGGCATGAGCAAGGCCGGAATGTTCAACAGGCCCAGCAGCTCGTCGTCCCAGCGCTGGGTGTTGATGTTGAACAGCAGCGTGCGGGCGGCGTTGCTGTGGTCGGTGACATGCCGTTTCCCGCCGGTGAGCTGCCAGATCAGCCAGCTGTCCACCGTGCCGAAGGCCAGTTCGCCGCGCTCGGCGGCGGCTCGCGCTCCCGGCACCTTGTCCAGGATCCACTGCAGCTTGGTGCCGGAGAAGTAGGCGTCGATGCGCAGGCCGGTGAGGGCCTGCACCCGGGCTTCGTGGCCGGCCTCGCGCAGGCGTGCGCAGGCGTCTTCGGCCCGGCGGTCCTGCCAGACGATGGCGTTGTAGACCGGCTCGCCGGTGCGGCGGTTCCACACCACCGTGGTCTCGCGCTGGTTGGTGATGCCCACGGCCTTCACGTCGGCGGCGCTCAGGCCGGCGTTCTTCAGGGCCTCGCGGGCGGTGGCCAGCTGGGTGGTCCAGAGGTCGCGCGGGTCGTGTTCCACCCAGCCGGGCTGGGGGTAGATCTGGCGGAACTCGCGCTGCGCCATGCTGACCACGCGGCCGGCGCGGTCGAACACGATGCTGCGCGAACTGGAGGTGCCCTGATCAAGGGCGAGCAGGTAACTCATGGATAGGTCCGGAAGTGGGGTGCGCTGCGGCCCGTCAGTGGAGGTCGCTGTCGGCCACCACGCATTCCACGTGGCTCTGGGCCAGCAGCTGGTCGAAGGGGGCCGGCGGTGCCCGGTCGGTGAACAGCAGGTCGAGTTCGTCCAGCCGGGCCAGCTCCACCATGGCCGGGCGGTTGAACTTGGTGTGGTCGGCCGCCAGCCAGACCTCGCGCGACTGGGCCACGATGGTACGGGCCACCTTGACCTCGCGGTAGTCGTAGTCGCGCAGGGTGCCGTCGGACTCGATGCCGCTGATGCCGATCAGGCCGATGTCGACCTTGAACTGGCGCATGAAATCCACCGTGGCCTCGCCCACGATGCCCTGGTCGGCGCCGCGCACCTGGCCGCCGGCCACGATGACCTCGCACTCCGGGTTGGCGCTCAGCAGCGAGGCGATGTGCAGGTTGTTGGTGATCACGCGCAGTCCCCGGTGGCGCAGCAGGCCGCGCGCCACCGCTTCGATGGTGGTGCCGATGTTGAGGATCAGCGAGCAGCCGTTGGGCACCCGCGCGGCCACGGCCCGCGCAATGGCCAGCTTGGCCTCGGCCTGCATGGCCTGGCGCTGGCGGTAGGCGATGTTTTCGGTGGTGGAGCTGGGCAGCCGCACGCCGCCATGAAAGCGCGCCAGCAGGCCGGCCTCGGCCAGCCGCTGCACGTCGCGCCGCACCGTCTGCAGGGTCACGCCGAAACGCTCGGACAGGGCTTCGATGGTCTGCGGCCCGTGGGCGCGCACCTCGTCGAGCAGGGCGGTGTGGCGGGGATTGAGGTTCATGGCGGGCGCGGCGGCAAGGTCCGGGGCACGAACATAACGGAAAAGGCAAAAGCCGCTTTCAGGGTAAATACCGAATAAAAACGAACACAAGCGAACAATAGAATCGCCAACTCGAAAGTGCTCGCCTTTCGCTTTGGGCGCTTTTTTTCGCTTCACATCCATGCAACTCAACCTGGAACACGTCGGCAAGACGGTCGGACCCGAGGTCCACCTCTATCCGCTGGACCTGTCGCTGGTGCCCGGCGCGGTCACGGTGCTGCTGGGTGCCACCCAGGCCGGCAAGACCAGTCTGATGCGCATCATGGCCGGCCTGGACACGGCCTCCAGCGGCCGCGTCACGGTGGACGGCCGCGACGTCACCCGCGCCTCGGTGCGCGAGCGCAACGTGGCCATGGTCTACCAGCAGTTCGTCAACTACCCGTCCATGACGGTGGCGCAGAACATCGCCTCGCCGCTCAAGCTGCGGGGCGAGAAGGACATCGAGCGCCGCGTGCACGAACTGGCCGAGAGGCTGCACATCGACCCCTTCCTGGAGCGCCTGCCGGCCGAGCTGTCCGGCGGCCAGCAGCAACGCGTGGCGCTGGCCCGCGCCCTGGCCAAGCGCGCCCCGCTGATGCTGCTGGACGAGCCCCTGGTCAACCTGGACTACAAGCTGCGCGAAGAGCTGCGCGACGAACTCACCGCGCTGTTCGCCAGCGGCGATTCGACCGTGGTGTACGCCACCACCGAGCCGGGCGAGGCCCTGCTGCTGGGCGGCTTCACGGCCGTCATGGACGCCGGCGAGCTGCTGCAGTACGGCCCCACCGCCGAGGTGTTCCATGCGCCGCAGAGCATCCGCGTGGCGCGGGCCTTCAGCGATCCGCCCATGAACCTGGTGCCGGCCGAGGCGGTGGAGGGTGGCGTGCGGCTGGCGGGTGGCGCGACCTGGCCGGTGGAGCTGCCGGCGGGTTCGCCCCGCCAGCTGGTGCTGGGCGTGCGCGCCGGTGCCCTGCGCCCCCGGCGGCGTGACGGCGATCTGGCCCTGGCCGGTCAGGTGGAGCTGGCGGAGATTGCCGGCTCCGACACCTTCGTGCACCTGCACAGCCCGGTGGGCGAGCTGGTGGCCCAGCTCACTGGCGTGCACAACCTGGACCTGGGCACGGCGATCACGCTGTACCTGGACCCGCGCCAGGTGTTCGTGTTCGACGCTGCCGGCCCGCTGCTGCGCGCAGCGCAGCGCAACGCAACCGGAGGGCGCGGCTGATGGCCCTGATCGAACTCGACCTGGCGCACGCCTACCGTGCCCACCCGCAGCGCGACGAGGACTACGCGCTGCTGCCGCTCAAGATGAGCTTCCGCGATGGCGGCGCCTATGCGCTGCTCGGCCCCTCGGGCTGCGGCAAGACCACCATGCTCAACATCATGTCGGGGCTGCTCACGCCCTCGCAGGGCACGGTGAAGTTCGACGGGCGTGACGTGACCCGTCAGACCCCGCAGCAGCGCAACATCGCGCAGGTGTTCCAGTTCCCGGTCATCTACGACACCATGACCGTGGCCGAGAACCTGGCATTCCCGCTGAAGAACCGCAAGGTGCCCGCCGCCGAGATCCGCGAGCGCGTGGGCCGCATTGCCGAGATGCTGGAGATGAGCCACCAGCTCGACATGCGCGCCGCCGGCCTGTCGGCCGACCAGAAGCAGAAGATCTCGCTGGGCCGCGGCCTGGTGCGGCCGGACGTGTCGGCCGTGCTGTTCGACGAGCCGCTGACCGTGATCGACCCCCACCTCAAGTGGCAGCTGCGGCGCAAGCTCAAGCAGATCCACCACGAGCTCAAGCTCACGCTGATCTACGTCACGCACGACCAGATCGAGGCCCTGACCTTTGCCGACGAGGTGGTGGTCATGTCGCGCGGGCGGGCGGTGCAGGTCGGCACGGCCGAAGCCCTGTTCGAGCGGCCGGAGCACACCTTCGTGGGCCACTTCATCGGCTCGCCGGGCATGAACTTCCTGCCGGCCAAAGGCGAAGGTGGTGCGGTGCGCGTGCTGGACCGGCTGCTGCCGGTGCCGGGCCGCCAGCTGCCCCCCGGCGAACTGCGCCTGGGCATCCGTCCCGAATACCTCGACATCGGCCTGGAAGGCGAGGCCGGCACCCTGCCGGCGCGCGTGGGCCGGGTGCAGGACATCGGCACCAGCACCATGGTGACCTGCGAGGCCGGCGGACACCTGCTCAAGGTGCGGCTGGCGGCCGAACGCCACGCGCCGGCGGTGGGCGACACGGTGCACCTGCGGCTGATCGACACCCACACCTGCTTCTACCAGGACGAGAGGCTGATCCCATGAGCCAGACCTTGAAACCCGTGAACCAGAAAGCCTGGTGGCTGGTGCTGCCGGTGGTGCTGTGCGTGGCCTTCTCGGCCGTGCTGCCGCTCATGACGGTGGTGAACTACTCGGTGCAGGACATCTTCTCGCCGGACCGCCGCGTGTTCGTCGGCACCGAATGGTTCGTGGCGGTGATGCGCGACGAGGAGCTGCACCTGGCGCTGTGGCGGCAGATCCAGTTCTCGCTGGCGGTGCTGCTGGTGGAGATTCCGCTGGGCATCGCGCTGGCGCTGTCCATGCCCTCGCGCGGCTGGCAGTCCTCGGCGGTGCTGGTGATCGTGGCGCTGTCGCTGCTGATCCCGTGGAACGTGGTGGGCACCATCTGGCAGATCTTCGGCCGCGCCGACATCGGCCTGCTGGGCTACTACCTGGAGAAGGCGGGCTTTGATTACAGCTACACCGGCAACCCGGACCACGCCTGGTGGACCGTGCTGGCCATGGACGTGTGGCACTGGACGCCGCTGGTGGCCCTGCTGGCCTATGCCGGCCTGCGCAGCATCCCCGACGCCTACTACCAGGCCGCCAGCATCGACGGCGCCAGCAAGTGGGCGGTGTTCCGCTACATCCAGCTGCCCAAGATGAGGGGCGTGCTCATGATCGCGGTGCTGCTGCGCTTCATGGACAGCTTCATGATCTACACCGAGCCCTTCGTGCTCACCGGCGGCGGCCCCGGCAACGCCACCACCTTCCTGTCCCAGTACCTCACCACCAAGGCGGTCGGCCAGTTCGACCTGGGCCCGGCCGCCGCCTTCTCGCTGATCTACTTCCTCATCATCCTGCTGTTCTGCTTCGTGCTCTACAACTGGATGCAGAGCCTGGGCCAGGCCCAGAAGGAGTCCGGCCATGAATGAACGCCGCTTCAAGAAGAGGACGCTGTTCCTCCTGGCCTATCTGGTGTTCGCGCTGCTGCCGATCTACTGGATGCTCAACATGAGCTTCAAGACGAACGAGGAAATCCTGTCCTCGTTCACCCTGTGGCCCGCGCAGTTCACCTGGGCCAACTACAAGACCATCTTCACCGACCCGTCCTGGTACTCGGGCTACATCAACAGCCTGATCTATGTGGGCATCAACACCGCCATCTCGCTGACGGTGGCGCTGCCGGCGGCCTACGCCTTCAGCCGCTACCGCTTCCTGGGCGACAAGCATGTGTTCTTCTGGCTGCTGACCAACCGCATGACGCCGCCGGCCGTGTTCCTGCTGCCCTTCTTCCAGCTCTACACCACGCTGGGCCTGATGGACACGCACATCGCGGTGGCCATGGCGCACCTGCTGTTCAACGTGCCGCTGGCGGTCTGGATCCTGGAAGGCTTCATGAGCGGCATCCCGCGCGAGATCGACGAGACCGCCTACATCGACGGCTACAGCTTCCCGCGCTTCTTCTTCACCATCTTCCTGCCCCTCATCAAGGCGGGCGTGGGCGTGGCCGCGTTCTTCTGCTTCATGTTCAGCTGGGTCGAGCTGCTGCTGGCCCGCACGCTGACCAGCGTGAACGCCAAGCCCATCGTCGCCACCATGACCCGCACCGTGAGCGCCAGCGGCATGGACTGGGCCACGCTGGCTGCCGCCGGCGTGCTGACCATCGTGCCGGGTGCCATCGTCATCTGGTTTGTCCGTCACTACATCGCGAAGGGTTTCGCGATGGGCCGCGTCTGAAGGAGCCGACATGTTTGCCTGGATGGTCTGGACCACGCCGGTGGCGGTCTTCTTCATCTGCATCGCCCTCATGCTGATCGGCATGACGTTGTGGGAGATCCGCTCCCCCACCACCGAGCGCAAGGGCTTCCTGCCCATGAAGACCACGCGCGGCGACCGCCTGTTCGTGGGCCTGCTCGGGGCGGCCTACATCAACCTGGCGTTTGTCGGCATGGCCGGCTGGATCGCCGAGCGCCTGTCGATGGCCGACGAACCCAGCGTGTGGGTGAGCTTCGGCATCTCCATCGTCTGGCTGCTGCTGGTCATGCGCAAGGGTTGACCCGACGGCACTGCCTTTCCCTTTTCCGATTCGGCCCGATCGCTGCCCCGGGGCCGAGCCTGCGTTCCCGACCGGGGCAGCCAACACAGAGGAGACATTCATGAAAGTGCGTCATACCGCCCTGGCGCTGGCATCGCTGCTGGCCCTGGGTTCTCTGCCCGCCTGGGCCGACGAAGCCGCCGCCAAGAAGTGGATCGACAGCGAGTTCCAGCCTTCCACCCTGAGCAAGGCCCAGCAGACGGCCGAACTCAAGTGGTTCATCGACGCCGCGGCCAAGCTCAAGGCCAAGGGCGTGAAGGAAATTTCGGTGGTCTCCGAGACCATCACCACCCACGAGTACGAGTCCAAGACCCTGGCCAAGGCCTTCGAGGAAATCACCGGCATCAAGGTCAAGCACGACCTGATCCAGGAAGGTGACGTGGTCGAGAAGCTGCAGACCTCCATGCAGTCGGGCAAGAGCATCTATGACGGCTGGATCTCCGATTCCGACCTGATCGGTACCCACTACCGCTACGGCAAGATCATGAACCTGACCGACTACATGGCCGGTTCGGGCAAGGAGTTCACCAACCCCGGCATCGACATCAAGGACTACATCGGCACCAAGTTCACCACCGGTCCGGACGGCAAGCTCTACCAGCTGCCCGACCAGCAGTTCGCCAACCTGTACTGGTTCCGCGCCGACCTGTTCGATCGCAAGGACCTCAAGGACAAGTTCAAGGCCAAGTACGGCTACGACCTGGGCGTGCCGCTGAACTGGAGCGCCTACGAGGACATCGCCGAGTTCTTCACCAACGACGTGAAGCAGATCGACGGCAAGCCCATCTACGGCCACATGGACTACGGCAAGAAGGACCCGTCGCTGGGCTGGCGCTTCACCGACGCCTGGCTGTCCATGGCCGGCACCGCCGACATCGGCGCGCCCAACGGCCTGCCGATCGACGAGTGGGGCATCCGCGTGGCCGCCGACAAGTGCACCCCGGTGGGCGCCAGTGTCTCGCGTGGCGGCGCCACCAACTCGCCGGCTGCCGTCTACGCCCTCACCAAGTACGTGGACTGGATGAAGAAGTACGCGCCCAAGGAAGCCACCGGCATGACCTTCGGCGAAGCCGGCCCGGTGCCGGCGCAGGGTCAGATCGCGCAGCAGATCTTCTGGTACACCGCCTTCACCGCCGACATGACCAAGCCCGGCCTGCCGGTGGTCAATGCCGACGGCACCCCGAAGTGGCGCATGGCTCCCGGCCCCAACGGCCCGTACTGGAAGCAGGGCATGCAGAACGGCTACCAGGACGTGGGCAGCTGGACCTTCTTCAAGGACCACGACGCCAACAAGACGGCCGCCGCCTGGCTCTACGCCCAGTTCGTGACCGCCAAGACGGTGTCGCTCAAGAAGACCCTGGTCGGCCTGACCCCGATCCGCGAGTCCGACATCCAGAGCAAGGCCATGACCGACATGGCGCCCAAGCTGGGTGGTCTGGTCGAGTTCTACCGTTCGCCCGCCCGCGTGGCCTGGAGCCCGACCGGCACCAACGTGCCCGACTACCCCAAGCTGGCCCAGCTCTGGTGGCAGAACGTGGCCCAGGCCGTGACCGGCGAGAAGACCCCGCAGGCCGCCATGGACAGCCTGGCCGATCAGATGGACCAGGTGATGGGCCGTCTGGAGCGTGCCGGCATGGAGCGCTGCGCGCCCAAGCTCAACAAGAAGGAGAGCCCGGACAAGTGGCTGAGCGACAAGGCCGCCCCGTGGAAGAAGCTGGCCAACGAGAAGCCCAAGGGCGAGACCATCGCCTACGAGCAGCTGCTCAACGCCTGGAAAGCCGGCAAGGCCCGTTGATCGGTACGGCATCCGCATGATCCGCGAAGAGCGCCTCGCCTCCCTGTCGCCCGACACGCCCGTCGACCTGCTGGTCGTCGGTGGCGGCGCGACCGGCCTGGGCGTGGCGCTCGACGCGGTGCTGCGGGGTTTTTCCGTCGTGCTGGCCGAGTCGCACGACTTTGCGGGAGGCACGTCCTCCCGCTCCACCAAATTGCTGCACGGCGGCGTGCGTTATCTGGCCCAGGGCAACCTCTCGCTGGTGCGGGAAGCCCTGGCCGAACGCGCCACCGTGCTCAGCGTCGCGCCCCACCTGGCGCAGCCGCTGCCCTTCGTCATGCCGTCCTACCGCTGGTGGCAGACGCCTTTTTATGGTCTGGGCCTCAAGCTCTACGACCTGCTGGCCGGCAAGGCCGGCCTGGGCCGGACCGAATTCCTCTCGCGTGCCGAGGCGCTGCAGGCCCTGCCCGGGGTGCAGGAGCGCGGCCTGCGCGGCGGCGTGCAGTACTGGGACGGCCAGTTCGACGACGCCCGGCTGGCCCTGGCCCTGGCGCGCACCGCCGAAGCAGCGGGGGGCCGCCTGTTCAACTACCTGGAGGTCACCGGCCTGCAGGCCGACGGTGAACTGACCCGGGCGGACCTGAAGGACCGCTTGACCGGAACGGGGTACGGCGTGCGCGCCCGCTGCGTGGTCAATGCCACCGGGGTGTGGGTGGACGCGCTGCGCAGCGCCGCCGGCACGCCCTCGCGCATGGTGAGCCCGAGCCAGGGCGTGCATGTGGTGGTCGACCGCGACTTCCTGCCCGGCCGCCATGCCTTGCTGGTGCCGCGCACCCGGGACGGCCGCGTGCTGTTTGCCGTGCCGTGGCTGGGCAAGCTCATCCTGGGCACCACCGACACACCCCGCACCGACCTGCCCCGCGAGCCCGATGCCTTTGCCGAAGAGCTGGAGTTCATCCTGAGCGAAGCCGGCCAGGCCTTGAGCCGACCGGTGCGCCGGCGCGACATCCGCAGCCTGTGGGTGGGCCTGCGACCGCTGGTGGCGCCGCCCACATCCGCCGACGGCGAGACCCGCACCCTCTCCCGCGAGCACACCATCGTCATCGATGGCCGCCTGGTCACCGTCACCGGCGGCAAATGGACCACCTACCGCGCCATGGCCGAAGACGTCATGACCCGGTGCTTCGAGGCCGGGCTGCTGCCGGCCCGACCCGCAGGCCAGACCCGGGCGCACCCGCTGGTGGGGGCACCTGGCGACAAGGCCTCGCCGATGCCGCTGCATGCCGCCCCTGGAATGCACCTTTTTGGTGCGGAAGCGCCGGATGTCGCCGCCTGTGGCGCTTCCACCGTCTTGGGCATGGGGCTGACCGAGGCCATGGTCCGCCATGCCTTTCGCCACGAGCACGCGCGCACCGTCGAGGATGTCCTGGCGCGCCGCTGGCGGTCGTTGTTCCTGGATGCCACCGAAGCCGCCCGCATGGCCCCCGCCGTGGCGGCCGTGCTGGCCGACGAGGCTGTGCGCGCCGGGCAAAGTGCCCGCCCGGCCGCCGATCTGGATGATTTTCTGGCGTTGTGCCGGCGCTACCTCCCCGTCGCTTGACAGCCACTGCAGGGCATGCCATACTACGCGGCTTCGCTGTAAAAAGCGGATAGCTTTCTGCCCACCGAAGGGTGGTGGCCGGCATCAAACACCGGTTGCTGCCTGTACGACGGGCCCAAGACTGATCACCTCCGACCACGGTGGCTGGAGGGATTCAAGTTGGGACTTAAATCAAATGATCCAAACGCAATCTCGACTCGATGTTGCTGACAACACGGGTGCCAAGTCCGTGATGTGCATCAAGGTGCTCGGCGGCTCCAAGCGCCGTTACGCCAGCGTGGGCGATGTCATCAAAGTCAGCATCAAGGAAGCAGCGCCCCGTGGCCGCGTCAAAAAAGGCGAGGTTTACAACGCTGTGGTGGTCCGCACCGCCAAGGGCATCCGCCGCCAGGACGGCGCGCTGATCAAATTCGATGGCAACGCCGCTGTGTTGCTCAACGCCAAGCTGGAGCCCATCGGCACCCGCATCTTCGGCCCGGTCACGCGCGAACTGCGTACCGAGAAGTTCATGAAGATCGTGTCCCTGGCGCCCGAGGTTCTCTGAGGAATCAACATGAACAAGATCCGTAGTGGCGATGAAGTCATCGTGATCGCTGGCCGCGACAAGGGCAAGCGGGGCAAGGTCCTGCAGCGCACCGACGAGGACCGCGTGGTCGTCGAGGGCGTGAACATCGTCAAGAAGCACGCCAAGCCGAACCCCATGAAGGGCGTGGCCGGCGGCATCATCGAAAAGACCATGCCGATCCACCAGTCCAACATCGCCATCTTCAATGGCGCCACGGGCAAGGCCGATCGCGTGGGTGTGAAGGTCCTGGCAGACGGCAAGAAAGTGCGCGTCTACAAGTCCAGCGGCGAAGAGATCAAGGTGGCATGACCATGGCACGCTTTCAAGACATCTACCGCGACAAGGTCGCACCCGAGCTGGTCACCAAGTTTGGCTACAAGTCGGTCATGGAGGTGCCCCGCATCACCAAGATCACGCTGAACATGGGCGTGAGCGAAGCCGTGGCCGACAAGAAGGTCATGGACAACGCCGTGGGCGACCTGACCAAGATCTCCGGCCAGAAGCCGGTGGTCACCAAGGCCAAGAAGGCCATCGCCGGTTTCAAGATCCGCGAGCAGCAGCCCATCGGCTGCATGGTCACCCTGCGTGGCGCCCGCATGTACGAATTCCTGGACCGTTTCGTCACCGTGGCCCTGCCCCGCGTGCGCGACTTCCGTGGCATCTCGGGTCGTTCGTTCGATGGCCGTGGCAACTACAACATCGGCGTCAAGGAACAGATCATCTTCCCCGAGATCGAGTACGACAAGGTCGATGCCCTGCGCGGCCTGAACATCAGCATCACGACAACCGCCAAGACCGACGAAGAGTGCAAGGCACTGCTGGCTGGTTTCCGTTTCCCGTTCAAGAACTGAGGTGGCGCGTGGCTAAACAAGCACTACTCCAACGTGAACTCAAGCGCGAGAAGCTCGCCGCCAAGTTCGCCAACAAATACAACGAGCTCAAGGCCATCGCCGGTGACGCCAAGCGTTCCGACGAGGAACGCGACGCTGCCCGCCTGGCTCTGCAGAAACTGCCCCGCAACGCCAACCCGACCCGCCAGCGCAACCGCTGCGAGATCACCGGTCGTCCGCGCGGCACCTTCAACTACTTCGGTCTGGCCCGTGCCAAGGTTCGCGAGATGGCATTTGCCGGCGAGATCCCTGGCGTGACCAAAGCCAGCTGGTAAGCCTTAGGAGAACCCCACATGAGCATGAGTGATCCTATCGCCGACATGTTGACCCGCATCCGCAACGCGCAAGCCGTCGAAAAGGCTTCCGTGTCGATGCCGTCGTCCAAAGTCAAGGCAGCGATTGCCCAGGTCCTGAAGGACGAGGGCTACATCGACGGCTTCCAGGTCAAGACCGATGGTGGCAAGAGCGAACTCGAGATTTCCCTCAAGTACTACGCCGGCCGCCCCGTCATCGAGCGCATCGAGCGCGTCAGCCGTCCTGGCCTGCGCATCTACCGCGGCCGTGACGCCATCCCCCAGGTCATGAACGGTCTGGGCGTCGCCATCGTCACCACCCCGAAGGGCGTGATGACCGATCGCAAGGCCCGCGCCTCCGGCGTGGGTGGCGAAGTCCTGTGTTACGTCGCCTGACGCGGGCATTGAGGAGAGACTGAATGTCACGTATTGGAAAACTGCCCGTCGCCGTCCCCGCCGGGGTCGATGTCGCGGTGAACGACACGCAGGTGAACGTCAAGGGTGCACTCGGTGCCCTGAGCCTGAACCTGAACCCGCTGGTCAAGATCGAGAACAAGGCCGGTTCGCTGACTTTCGTCCCGGTGGACGAGTCCCGCGAAGCCAACGCCATGTCCGGTACCCTGCGCCAGCTGGTCAACAACATGGTCAACGGTGTGAGCAAGGGCTTCGAGAAGAAGCTTAGCCTGATCGGCGTGGGCTACAAGGCCCAGGCACAAGGCGCCAAGCTCAATCTGAACGTGGGCTTCTCCCACCCGGTCGTCATCGACATGCCGGCCGGCATCAAGGTGGAAACCCCCACGCCGACCGAAATCGTCATCAAGGGTGCCGACCGCCAGACCGTGGGTCAGATCGCCGCCGAGGTTCGCGCTGTCCGTCCTCCCGAGCCCTACAAGGGCAAGGGCATCCGTTATGCGGATGAGAAGGTCGTGATCAAGGAAACCAAGAAGAAATAAGGACGCCGATCATGCTGACCAAAAAAGAGCAACGCCTGCGTCGCGCCCGTCAGACCCGCATCCGCATCGCCCAGCAGGGCGCCGTGCGTCTGACGGTGAACCGCACCAACCTGCACATCTACGCCAACGTCATCTCCGACGATGGTTCCCGTGTGCTGGCCTCGGCCTCCACCGCCGAAGCCGAAGTCCGCGCCCAGCTGGGTGCTTCCGGCAAGGGCGGCAACGCCGCTGCCGCTGCACTGATCGGCAAGCGCATCGCCGAGAAGGCCAAGGCCGCCGGCATCGAGAAGGTCGCCTTCGACCGCTCCGGTTTCGCCTACCACGGTCGCGTCAAGGCTCTGGCCGACGCAGCCCGTGAAGCCGGCCTGCAGTTCTGATCGGACGGGATACCAAAATGGCTAAATTTCAGGCAAACATCAAGAACGAAGCGAACGACGACGGTCTGCGCGAGAAGATGATCGCGATCAACCGCGTGACCAAGGTGGTCAAGGGCGGTCGCATCCTCGGTTTCGCAGCACTGACCGTGGTCGGTGACGGCGATGGCCGCGTCGGCATGGGCAAGGGCAAGGCCCGCGAAGTGCCGGTCGCCGTGCAGAAGGCCATGGAGCAGGCCCGCCGCAACATGATTAAGGTGTCCCTGCGCAACGGTTCGCTGCACCACAGCGTGACCGGCGAGCACGGTGCCGCCAACGTCATGATGCTGCCCGCCGTCAAGGGTACCGGCATCATCGCCGGTGGTCCGATGCGTGCCGTGTTCGAGGTGCTGGGTGTGACCGACGTCGTGGCCAAGAGCCATGGCTCGAGCAACCCGTACAACCTCGTGCGCGCCACCCTGGACGCCCTGAAGAACTCGACCACCCCCTCCGAAGTCGCCGCCAAGCGTGGCAAGTCGGTGGAAGACATCCTGGGTTGATAGGAACGACCATGACCACCCAAACCACTGTCAAAGTCCAGCTGGTCCGCAGCCCTATTGGCTGCAAGCAGGACCACCGCGCCACCGTGCGTGGCCTGGGCCTGCGCAAGCTCAACAGCGTGAGTGAGCTGCAGGACACCCCCGCCGTGCGCGGCATGATCAACAAGATCAGCTACCTGGTCAAAGTCCTCTGATCGGAGCCACTGACATGCAACTCAACACCATCAAGCCCGCCGACGGCGCCAAGCACGCCAAGCGTCGCGTGGGTCGCGGCATCGGCTCCGGCCTGGGCAAGACCGCCGGTCGCGGCCACAAGGGTCAGAAATCGCGTTCGGGCGGCTACCACAAGGTCGGCTTCGAAGGCGGCCAGATGCCCCTGCAGCGCCGTCTGCCCAAGCGCGGCTTCAAGTCCGCCCTGCTGCAGTTCAACGCCGAAGTCACCCTGTCCGACCTGAACGGTCTGGACGTGGCCGAGATCGATGTGCTCGTGCTCAAGCAGGCTGGCCTGGTGGCCAACCTCGCCAAGCGCGTGAAGGTCATCAAGACGGGTGAGATCACCCGCGCCGTGACCCTCAAGGACATCGCCGCCACCGCAGGTGCCAAGGCCGCCATCGAGGCAGCCGGCGGCAGCGTGGCCTGATACCGACCTGACGGAACCCATCTGTGGCTACTGGCAACCCCTCTCTCGCCAAGACCGGAAAGTTCGGTGACCTGCGTCGCCGACTCGTTTTCCTGTTGCTGGCGCTGGTGGTGTACCGCATTGGCGCCCACATCCCTGTGCCGGGCATCGACCCGGCGCAGCTGGAGCAGCTGTTCAAGGGACAGCAGGGCGGCATCCTGAGCCTGTTCAACATGTTCTCGGGCGGCGCGCTGTCCCGGTTCACGGTGTTCGCTCTCGGGATCATGCCGTACATCTCGGCCTCGATCATCATGCAGCTCATGACCTATGTGGTCCCTGCGTTCGAGCAGCTGAAGAAAGAGGGCGAGGCGGGTCGTCGCAAGATCACCCAGTACACCCGTTTCGGCACTCTGGGCTTGGCGATCTTCCAGGCCATGGGCATTGCCCTGGCCCTGGAAGGTCAGGCCGGTCTGGTGATCGATCCCGGCATGGGCTTCCGTCTGACGGCGGTGGTCAGCCTGGTCGCGGGCACCATGTTCCTGATGTGGCTGGGCGAACAGATCACCGAGCGTGGCCTGGGCAACGGCATCTCGATCCTGATCTTTGCAGGCATCGCAGCCGGTCTGCCCAACGCCATCGGCGGCCTGCTGGAGCTGGTCCGTACCGGCGCCATGAGTATCCTGGTGTCGCTGTTCATCATTGCCCTGGTCATCCTCGTCACCTATTTCGTGGTGTTCGTGGAGCGCGGCCAGCGCAAGATCCTGGTGAACTACGCACGCCGTCAGGTGGGCAACAAGGTGTATGGCGGTCAGTCGTCGCACCTGCCCCTGAAGCTCAACATGGCCGGCGTGATCCCGCCGATCTTCGCCTCGTCGATCATCCTGCTGCCGACCACCATCGTCAGCTGGGTCAGTACCGGTGAGTCCACCCGCTGGCTGCGCGACATCGCGTCGGCGCTGTCGCCGGGTCAGCCGGTCTACGTGGCGCTGTATGCGGCCGCCATCGTGTTCTTCTGCTTCTTCTACACGGCCCTGGTGTTCAACAGCCGGGAAACCGCCGACAACCTGAAGAAGAGCGGCGCCTTCATTCCGGGCATCCGCCCTGGCGACCAGACGGCCCGCTACATCGACAAGATCCTGCTGCGTCTGACGCTGGCCGGAGCGGTATACATCACGGCGGTCTGTCTGCTGCCGGAGTTCCTGATCCTTGAGTACAACGTGCCTTTCTACTTTGGCGGTACGTCCCTGCTGATCATCGTGGTGGTGACCATGGATTTCATGGCCCAGGTGCAGAACTACCTGATGTCCCAGCAATACGAATCCCTGTTGAAGAAAGCCAATTTCAAAACCTCCCTCGGCAATTGATCTGGTATGGCCAAGGATGATGTGATCGAGATGCAGGGGGAGGTGGTTGAAAACCTTCCCAACGCAACCTTTCGGGTCAAACTCGAAAACGGCCACGTGGTTCTGGGACACATATCCGGGAAGATGAGGATGCACTACATCCGCATCCTGCCGGGGGACAAGGTGAAGGTCGAGCTCACGCCGTACGACCTCACCCGGGCAAGGATCGTATTCCGCTCCAAGTGAGCGCAACTGGTCAGAATTTTTGAATTTCTAGGAGAAGACAATGAGAGTTTCGGCTTCGGTCAAGAAAATGTGCCGCAACTGTAAGATCATCAAGCGCCATGGCATCGTGCGCGTGATTTGCACCGACCCGCGTCACAAGCAGCGTCAAGGCTGACAGGTTTAGTTAGAGGACCATCATGGCTCGTATTGCAGGTATCAACATTCCGCCGCACAAGCACGCCGAGATCGGCTTGACGGCCATTTTCGGCATTGGCCGCACCCGTGCTCGCAAGATCTGCGAAGCCTGCGGCATTGCCTACGACAAGAAGATCAAGGATCTGACCGACGCCGAACTGGAGAAGGTTCGTGAGCAGGTCGGCACCTTCACCATTGAAGGTGACCTGCGTCGCGAGACCACCATGAACATCAAGCGTCTGATGGACATCGGCTGCTACCGCGGCTTCCGTCACCGCCGTGGTCTGCCGCTGCGTGGTCAGCGCACCAAGACCAATGCCCGCACGCGCAAGGGCCCGCGCAAAGCCGCCCAGTCGCTGAAGAAATAATTGGATTGAAGGATCCCCATGGCCAAGTCTCCCTCCAGCAGCGCTGCCGCTCGCGTCCGCAAGAAAGTCCGCAAGAACATTGCTGACGGCATCGCCCACGTGCACGCCTCGTTCAACAACACCATCATCACCATCACCGATCGCCAGGGCAACGCACTGTCCTGGGCTTCGTCGGGTGGTCAGGGCTTCAAGGGTTCGCGCAAGTCGACCCCGTTTGCAGCCCAGGTGGCTTCCGAAGTGGCCGGTCGTGCCGCGCAGGAACAGGGCATCAAGAACCTGGACGTCGAGATCAAGGGTCCCGGTCCTGGCCGCGAGTCGTCGGTTCGTGCACTGGGCGCCCTGGGCATCCGCATCACCTCCATTTCGGACGTGACCCCGGTGCCGCACAACGGCTGCCGTCCCCAGAAGCGCCGCCGCATCTGACCCCCTCACTGGAGTGGCGCGCCACTGGCGCGCTATACTCCGGGGTTTTCCCGATCACCACCGCAGTCCCCTGCGGTGGTGTTGTCTTTAAGCCCACCGCCTCCGCCTGCAGCGGAAGGCTCCCGCGATGACCCGGTTTCGGGCCGGTCGCGGCAGTACCAACCAAGGATATCCACGTGGCACGTTACCTCGGCCCCAAGGCCAAACTTTCCCGCCGTGAAGGCTCCGACCTGCTGCTCAAGAGCGCCCGCCGCTCGATCAGCGACAAGGCCAAGTTCGACTCCAAGCCTGGCCAGCACGGCCGCACCTCGGGTCAGCGCACTTCCGATTTCGGTCTGCAGCTGCGCGAGAAGCAGAAGGTCAAGCGCACCTACGGCGTGCTGGAGCGCCAGTTCCGCCGCTACTTCGCCGAAGCCGACCGTCGCCGTGGCAACACCGGCTCCAACCTGCTGGAGCTGCTCGAGTCCCGCCTGGACAACGTGGTGTTCCGCATGGGTTTTGCATCCACCCGTGCCGAAGCCCGCCAGATGGTGTCGCACAAGGCGATCACCGTGAACGGCAAGTCGGTGAACATCCCGTCCTACAGCGTCAAGGCTGGCGACGTGATCGCCGTGCGTGAGAAGTCCAAGAAGCAGGCCCGCGTGGTCGAGGCCCTGGAACTGGCCAAGCAGATCGGCTTCCCCGGCTGGGTGGACGTGTCGGTCGACAAGGTCGAAGGCGTCTTCAAGAAGTCGCCTGACCGCGACGAGTTCGGTTCGGACATCAACGAATCGCTGATCGTCGAACTGTATTCGCGTTAATCCCGTTCCCGGCGGTCGCCCTTGCGGCATCCGTCGGGCCATGCTCCGTCTGCCTTATCGGTGTAACGAGCCGAGGGTCCTGAAGGAAGTCTGAATGCTGAACAATCTGCTCAAGCCCAAAACCATCAATGTCGAGCAAGTCTCGGCCAACCGCGCCAAGGTGACCCTGGAGCCGTTCGAGCGCGGTTACGGCCACACGCTGGGCAACGCCCTGCGCCGTGTGCTGCTGTCGTCGATGGTGGGTCACGCGCCGACCGAGGTGACGATCGCTGGCGTGGTGCACGAGTACTCGTCCATCGACGGCGTCCAGGAGGACGTGGTCAACATGCTGCTCAACCTCAAGGGTGTGGTGTTCAAGCTCCACAACCGCGACGAGGTGACCCTGAGCCTGCGCAAGGATGGCGAAGGCGTGGTGACCGCCGCCGACATCCAGACGCCCCATGACGTCGAGATCGTCAACCCGGGTCACGTGATCGCCACCCTGTCGGCCGGCGCCAAGCTGGACATGCAGATCAAGGTGGAGAAGGGCCGTGGCTATGTGCCCGGCAGCCTGCGCCGCGGTGACGAGCAGTCCCGCTCCATCGGCCGGATCATCCTGGATGCGTCCTTCTCGCCGGTCAAGCGCGTGAGCTACACCGTGGAAAGCGCGCGTGTGGAACAGCGCACCGACCTGGACAAGCTGGTGCTGGAGATCGAGACCAACGGCTCCATCGGCCCCGAAGAGGCGGTCCGCGCCTCCGCCAAGATCCTGGTCGAGCAACTCGCGGTGTTTGCGCACCTCGAAGGCGCCGAGATCTTCCCGACCTCCGAGCCGACCCGCAATCCGCAGCAGTTCGATCCGATCCTGCTGCGTCCGGTCGACGAGCTGGAGCTCACCGTGCGTTCGGCCAACTGCCTGAAGGCCGAGAACATCTACTACATCGGTGACCTGATCCAGCGCACCGAGAACGAGCTGCTGAAGACCCCGAACCTGGGTCGCAAGTCGCTCAACGAAATCAAGGAAGTGCTCGCCTCGCGCGGCCTGACCTTGGGCATGAAGCTCGAAAACTGGCCGCCGGCCGGTCTCGACAAGCACTGAAAGACGGGGGCGCAAGCCCTCACCTGACGTCCCTCCAGTACCTGATCCGGCTGGGGGCAAAACATTGAAAGGACATCACCATGCGTCACGGACACGGACTTCGCAAACTCAACCGCACCAGCGAGCATCGCCAGGCGATGCTGCGCAACATGATGAATTCGCTGCTCACGCACGAAGCCATCAAGACCACGGTGCCCAAAGCCAAGGAACTGCGCCGCGTGGTCGAGCGCATGATCACCCTGGCCAAGGTGCCCACCGTGGCCAACCGCCGTCTGGCTTTTGACCGCCTGCGCGACCGCGATGTGGTCGTCAAGCTGTTCGACGAGCTGGGCCCGCGCTTCAAGGCGCGTCCGGGCGGTTACACCCGCATCCTGAAGATGGGTTTCCGCGTGGGCGACAACGCGCCCATGGCTTACATCGAGCTGGTGGACCGTGCCGAAGAAAAGGCCGACGCTGCTGCCGGTGACGCTGCCAAAGCGTGATATACTAGAAGGCTTGACGCGCGGTGGAGCAGCCTGGTAGCTCGTTGGGCTCATAACCCAAAGGTCGCAAGTTCAAATCTTGCCCGCGCAACCAAACCAGACGGTCACTCCAGCACGGCAGTGACCATGAAAAAGCCCTCCATCGGAGGGCTTTTTTCTTGGGGGCGGGAAACACGTTGGGGTCGATGTCGACCCCGCCATGGCATCAGATCCGCGCAGCGTGATCACGCAAGCGGAACACGGCCACGGCATCCACCATCTGCTGGGCCTGGGTGCGCAGGCTGCTGGCGGCAGCGGCCATTTCTTCCACCAGGGCCGCGTTCTGCTGGGTGGCCTGGTCCATCTGGGTGATGGCTTCTCCCACCTGGGACACGCCGGCGCTCTGCTCGGCGCTGGCCGAACTGATCTCGCCCACGATGTCGGACACGCGGCGGATGCTGGTCACGATCTCCTGCATGGTCGTGCCGGCCTTGTCGGCCAGCGCGGTGCCCTTCTCGACACGGTCCACGCTGTCCTCGATGAGGCGGCGCACTTCCTTGGCGGCCTCGGCGCTGCGTCGGGCCAGGTTGCGGACCTCGCCGGCCACCACCGCAAAGCCTCGGCCCTGCTCGCCGGCACGGGCGGCTTCGACCGCCGCGTTCAAGGCCAGGATGTTGGTCTGGAAGGCGATGCCGTCGATGACGCCGATGATCTCGCCGATGCGGCGTGCGCTCTGCTCGATGTCCCGCATGGTGCCGACCACTTCGGTCACCACCTGCCCGCCCTCGGCGGTGACGCTGGACGCACTCATGGCGAGCTGATTCGCCGTCTGTGCGTTGTCCGAGTTCTGCCGCACCGTGCTGCCCACCTGTTCCATGGAGGCCGAGGTTTCCTCCAGCGCGCTGGCCTGGCTTTCGGTGCGTTGGGACAGGTCGCTGTTGCCGCTGGCGATCTCGCTGCTGCCCAGCGACACCGCATCGGCGCACTGGCGCACGGTGCGCACCGATTGCTCCAGCTGTTCGACCATGGCCTTGAGGTTGGCCAGGGTGCTGTCGCGGTCGCCGGCACGCAGCGGGATGTGGATGGACAGGTCGCCCGCCGCCACCGACTGGGCGACCTGCTTGAGCACGGCCGGATCGGCGCCCAGGTCGCGGGTGACGCGGCGCAGGTACAGGGTCAGTCCGATCAGCACCAGCGATGCAAAGGCCACGGCACCCATGACCATATTGCGGTCCAGGCTGGCGAATTCATCGATGTCGTGGACCCGGTCAGACAGCTGCCGGCCTTGGCGCAGTTTCTCTTCGCCCAGCGGCGCCAGCAAAGCGTTGCGGGCCGGAATGGTGGTGTCCACCAGATAGGCAAATGCCTCAGCGCGTTGACCCGAGCGGATGAGCGCGATGTTGGCCTCACCCGCTTTCCAGAAGGTGTTCATGAGGCCGGGCAGCGGCGCAAAGGCCTGTCGACCAGCGTCGTCCTTCATCGACTGGCCAAACAGCTCCAGTTCCCGTTCCAGCACGGTGCGTTTGGCGGCGATGTCGGCCAGGGCGGTGTCCAGCTCGGCCGGATTGCGGGACAGGATGGCGTGGCGCAGCTGCAGCGACACGCGGGTGACGTTGAGTTCGAGGTCGGCGATGCGCTGCAGTTGAGGCACATTGACCGCATTGA
The DNA here is from genome assembly GCF_049843595.1 of Hydrogenophaga sp. R2. Lineage (NCBI taxonomy): Bacteria > Pseudomonadati > Pseudomonadota > Betaproteobacteria > Burkholderiales > Comamonadaceae > Hydrogenophaga > Hydrogenophaga sp. R2. The sequence continues at coordinate 349,908 of NZ_JBBHZN010000002.1, read as the reverse complement.
TCCGGTCGGCCGCCGAGCTGAGGTTGCTCATCAGCACCCAGACGGTGAGTGCGGTGGCCAGCAGCGTGAACATCAGCACGCCGTTGATGGCCAGCAGCCGCTGGGCCAGAGTCATGTTCCGAAACATAAGACACCTCTCCAGTTGGCGATGTCTGTATGTCGGACGGATGTGTCCCTACTTGAGGGGACGCGCGCCGAAATGGCGCGAGATGTGCGTTTCTTCCGATCCGTGCCGCTCAGGTGGCCTCAGGTGGCCACCAGCACGGTGCCCAGCGACGCCCCGCTTTCCACGCACCGGTGGGCATGCGCGATGTCGGTCAGGGCCCACTGCGCACCGGTGTGGATGTCCAGCTGACCAGCCTCCAGCCGTGCACGCAGCTCGGCGATGCACGCTGCCCGATCGCCAGGGGTCAGCTCGTACACCACGAAGAACTGGCAGGCGATGGACTGGAACAGCAAGGTGCGGAAATCGACCGTCACCTCGCCCGGGTTGTTGGAGCCGTAGCAGACCACCCGGCCATGCGGGCGCAGCACGCCCTGGGGCAGCCAGGCCGCCGTGCCCGAAAAATCCATGTCGATGACCAGGTCGACGCCGGCGCCGCCGGTGAGGTCGAGCACCTGGCGCACGGCCTCGGGCTGGCGGTAGTCCACCACCTCGATGGCACCGGACTGCAAGGCCAGCGCCCGCCGCGCATCCGACCCGGCGGTGCCGATGACACGGGCACCGAGCCGCCGCGCGAGCTGCACCACCAGATGACCCACCGCGTTGCCGGCGCCGGTGACCAGCACCGTCTGCCCGGGCTGTGGCGCGGCCAGGCGCACGGCCTGGACCGCGGTCAGCCCGGGGATGCCCAGACAGGCACCCGCTTCCAGCGAGACCGACGCCGGCAGGTCCACCGCCTGTTCCGAGGGCAGGGTCACGAAGCCGGCAGCCGTGCCCATGGGGCGCTTCCACTGGGCGTTCCAGGTCCACACCCGTTGCCCCAGCCGCGCGGCCGGTACCCCGGCGCCCACGGCATCGATCACGCCGCTGCCGTCGCTGTGCGGCACGATGCGGGGCGCGATCAGCGGCCGCCGCGCACGGGATTTGACGTCGGACGGATTGACGCCCGACCAGGCCAGCCGTACCCGCACCTCGCCGGGCCCCGGTTCCGGGGTCGGCATCTCGCCCACCACCAGAACTTCGTCCGCGGGGCCATTGCGCTCGTACCAGGCTGCCTGCATGTCGTGTCTCCCGAAAGCCGGTCTGCGCCAGCCCAAAACCGCAATACCATACCCCAGCCGGAACCTGTCCTGTGTCCCCCTGGAGAAGCCATGACGTGTCGAGTGATGATGGTCGACGACAACGACAACGACCTGCTGTTCACCCGGCTGATCCTGCAGCGCAGCGGTGTCGGGTACGACATCCTGGGCTTCGAGCGAGCGGCACAGGCGCTCGATCACCTGCGCAACACGCCGGACCACGGGGTCTCCATCATCCTGCTCGACATCAACATGCCGGTCATGAACGGGTTCGAGTTCCTGGAGGCTTTCGAGGCGCTCAGCCCGGCGCAACGGGGTGGGGCGGTGGTGCTCATGCTGTCCTCGTCGGCCGATCCGGCGGATCGCGAGCGCGCAGCCCGGCACGCCTCGGTCAAGGGTTACCTGACCAAGCCGCTGGAGCGCCAGGTGGCGGCCGTGCTGCCCGCGCTGGCCGGTCTGGCCCCCGACGCCCCGACCACCTGAGGGGCGCCGGCGACACCCACCGGAAATAGGCCACGATTCGGCCGTTCTTTCACGCGGGTGGCCCGTATACGGGTGCTAGCATGGGTTCAGAAGGGCGCCCATTCGGGGTGCGTCCGTGCTCGTTCGTGGGTGGAGGCCCGGAGGATGGCGAATTCGATGTGGCGACTGGCCGGTCCGCGCCGCTCAGCGACCTTGTTGTGGATCCTGGGCATGCTGGTGTCGGCCGGCCTGGCCTGGTCCACCCTGCAGGACAACCGGCGCGCGGCCGAGCGCCGGCTGGTCGAGGCCACCAGCAGCGTGGCCCAGCATGTCCAGGACCGCTTCCTGATCTACGAGTACGGCCTCAAGGGGACGCGCGGCGCCGTGATGGCGGCCGGTGGTGACGGCATCAGCCGGCAGGCCTTCGAGGCCTATGTGGCCAGTCGGGACATGCGGCGGGAGTTTCCCGGAGCCCGGGGTTTCGGCTTCATCCGCAAGGTGCCGCGCGCCGCCGAGGCCGATTTCCTCGCCCGTGCGCGCCAGGAAGGGCCTGCGGGCTTCAGCATCCGGGAGATCGGCCCCCATGATGGCGAACGCTTCGTCATCCAGTACATCTATCCGTTGGCCGACAACACCGGGGCCACCGGGCTGGACATCGCCTCCGAGGTCCACCGGCGCGAGGCGGCCATCGCTGCCATGGACAGCACCGAGGCGCGTCTGACCGCGCCGATCACGCTGGTTCAGGCCTCCGGCAAGGCCGGCAGCGGTTTCCTCATGCTGTTGCCGGTCTACCGCAGCGGATCGGTGCCGGTGGAAACCGAAGCCCGCCGACAGGCCACCTTGGGCTGGGCCTATGCACCGCTGGTGGCCGAGGAAATCCTGGCCGACCTGGGGCCCATGGCCCCCGAGGTGTCGGTCACCTTGAGCGACAAGGCCAACGGGCAGCCGTTCCTGCAGCGAACGACCGGTCTGGACGGGTCGGAGCTGGACATGGCTCCGTCGCGGCGGGACATCACGGTGGCCGGCCGCGACTGGGTGCTGGAGGTGCGCGCGCTCACGCCCTTGCTGGAGGCGGTTCAGACCTCGTCGGCAGCGGCCCGGTTCTGGCAGGGCGCCCTGGTGAGCACGGTGCTGGCCCTGCTGCTGTGGCTGTTGCTGCGCCAGCGCGAGGCCGGCGCTGCCCTGGTGCCGGTCGACTACCCGTCCATGGCGGCCGACGGGGGCCGTCTCGGGCTGTCGGCCTTTCTGCGCCAGCGCCTCACGCTCACGGTGTTCACCGCCTACGTTCTGGCGGTGGCGGCGTTGCTGTGGCTGGACCACGACAGCCGCCTGAACGCCGGACTGCGCCAGGCCAGGGCTCAGCTGGAGTCCCTGGTGTCGGCCCAGGCCGAAGCGGTCGATGCCCGGCGGGCGTTTCGCCGCAAGAGCGTGGTGTTCCTGGCGTCCACTTCGGAGGTCGAGGCCATCGCGCAGGGCCGTTCGCTCGACGGGACCAGCCTCGGCCGGGACCAGCGGGCCCTGGAGCGCCTGTTCGCGGCCTATCTCAAGGCCAACCCCGAGCTGCATTCGCTGCGGCTGACCGGGCTGCGCAACGGCGCGCGTGAGCTGTTCCGCGTGGAGCGCCGGGGCGACGCAGTGTTTGCGGTGCCGCCGCAGGAACTGCGGGCCGAGCCCGACGCCCAGGCCATCGTGCAGGCCGCGCGGCTGGGGCAGGGCGAGGTGTTCGTTTCCGATGTGGCCCTGCTGCGCGAGCACGGCGAGGTGCGCCGCCCGTTGCGCCCGCTGGTCCAGCTCTCCACCCCGGTGCTGGACGCCAGCGGCCAGCCGGTGGCCGTGCTGGTGATGTCGGTCAACAGCGTGTCGTTCCTGCCGATCTCGGTGCTGCCGGCGGGCAACCCCATCGAGGAAGAACTGGGCGGGGCCGTCACCTCCATGGTGCTCAACAGCCGGGGCGATTACCTGGAGCATCCGGACGCAGCGCGCCGGTATGCCCACGAGTTCGGTCCGGCCCGCCGCTGGACCGACGACTACCAGGTCGAGGTGCTGGACGCGCAGACCGGTCGCACCCGCTGGAACAGCCCCGAAGGGCCGGTGGTGCTGGCCATGCGGGTGCTGCAGAGCAACCCGGACTCCGATCTGGGCAGCCTGCGCTACATCGCCACCTTGCCGGTGAACCGCCTGCAGGCCCGTGCCTGGAACGAGGCCCTGTCCCGCCTGCCGATGTATGTGGCACTGGGCGGTGTGGGCGGCGTCATGCTGTACCTGTACTGGGTGGGCGTGCGCCGCCGCCTGGACGCCCGCAGCCAGCGGCTGCGGCTGGCCGATCTGGTGGAGCAGACGTCGGACGCCATCATCGGCATGGACGCCCAGGGACGGGTCACCTCGTGGAACCGGGGTGCGCGCGAGCTGTTCGGCTACAGCGCCGAGCAGGCGGTGGGCCGGCTGCTGGAGGCGCTGATCGCGCCCGACGACCGCATCGGCAGCGGCTACCTGCCACTGGACGGTCTGGCCGACCAGTCGGGCGCGCGCGTGCTGGAGCTGGCCTGCCGCACCCGCAAGGGGGATGGCCTGCAGGTGTCGATGTCGCTGTCGGTCCTGCGCGATCTGGACGGCAGCGTGGTCGGTGTGTCGGCCATGGTGCGCGACATCACCGGCGAGCGCGAGGCCCAGCGGGCCCTGGCCGAACTCAATGCCAACCTGGAGGCTACGGTGCGGGAACGCACCGCCTCGCTCATGGACGAGCGCCGCATGCTGCGCGACGTGCTGCGCGGCACCAACGCCGGCACCTGGGCCTGGAACGTGCAGACCGGCGAGACCCGTTTCAACGAGCGCTGGGCCGACATCGTGGGCTACCGGCTCGACGAGCTCGGACCGCTGAGCATCCAGACCTGGGAGCGCCTGACCCATCCGGACGACCTCAAGCTCTCGGAGGCTGCGCTGCAACGCCACTTTGCCGGCGAAGCCCCCGACTACGAGGTCGAAGCCCGCATGCGCCACAAGGACGGCCACTGGGTCTGGGTGCTCGATCGGGGCCGCGTGACCAGCTGGACCGACGACGGGCAGCCCGAATGGATGCATGGCACCCACCAGGACATCACCCGTGCGCGGGAAGCCCAGATCCGCCTGGCCGAGAGCGAGTCGCTGCTGCGCCGCACCGGCCGTGTGGCGGGCGTGGGCGGCTGGCAGTTCGACCCCGAGGACAACAGCGTGGCCTGGACCCGCCAGACCCGCGAGATCCACGAGGTGGACGACAGCTACCAGGCCGACCCCGAGCGCCTGCTGGCCTTCTACCCGGAAGGCGAGGCCCGCGACCGGCTGCGTGCGGCCATCGCCTGTGCGCTCAAGGAAGGCGAGCCCTTCGATCTGGAGCTGCCCTTCGTCACGGCGCGGGGCCGGCAGATCCGGGTGCGCGCCGTGGGCGAACCGGTGCTCGATGATCAGGGGCGTCCGCGCCGCATCGTCGGTGCGCTGCAGGACATCACGCCGCGCTACCTCATGGAGGCCGAGCTGCGGCGGGTCAACGAACTGCAGCAGAGCATCCTGGACAACCTGCCCTGCGGCCTGAGCGCGTTCGATGACCAGCTCAACCTGGTGGCCTGCAACAAGGAGTTCGTCACGCTGCTGGGCCTGGAGCCGCTGTTCGAGAACGGCGTGCCCAGCTTCGAGGACATCATCCGTTTCAATGCCGAACGCGGCGAGTACGGCAACGTGGACGTGGAGGAAGCGGTCGAACAGATCGTGGCCCGGGCCCGCACGCCGGTGCCGCACCGCTTCGAGCGACAGCGCCCCAACGGCACGCCGATCGAGGTGCGTGGCACGCCCATGCCCGGTGGCGGTTTCGTCACCACCTACACCGACCTGGCCGACCGCAAGCAGGCCGAGCGCCGCAGCGAACGCAACGAGGCCCTGCTGCGCGGTGCCATCACCGCCATCGACGAAGCCTTCGTGCTGTTCGATGCGCAGGAGCGGCTGGTCTTCTGCAACGACAAGTTCCGTGCGCTCTACGAGACGGTGGCCGACCTGATCGTGCCGGGCAGCCGCTTCGAGGACATCCTGCGGGTGGGCGTGGGCCGGGCCCAGTACCCCGAGGCGCAGGCCGATCCGGCCGGCTGGATCGCGCGCCGCATGGCCGACTTCCGGGCTGGCGAGCACACCAGCGTCCACCGTCTGGACAGCGGCAAGGTGGTGCGGGTGATCGACCGCCGCATGCCCGACGGACACACCGTGGGTTTCCGCCTGGACATCACCGACCTGGTCCGGGCCACCGAGGCGGCCCAGGAGGCCTCGCGTGCCAAGGGCGAGTTCCTGGCCAACATGAGCCACGAGATCCGCACGCCGCTGCACGCGGTGATCGGCCTGACCCACCTGCTGAGCGACACGCCGCTGAGCCTGCGGCAGCAGCAGTTGCTGGGCAAGTCGCAGATGGCCAGCCAGTCGCTGCTGGCCATCGTCAACAACGTGCTGGACCTGGCCAAGATCGAAGCCGGCGAGATGCCGCTGGAGGCCGAGCCCTTCCGCTTGCGCGAGCTCATCACCGAGATGGAAGCCGTCTTCGTGCAGCAGGCCGAAGGCAAGGGGGTGGCCCTGGCGTTCCGGCTCGATCCGACCTTGCCCGCCACCCTGCTGGGCGATGCGCTGCGGCTGCGCCAGGTGGTCACCAACCTGGTCGGCAACGCCCTGAAGTTCACCGAGCAGGGTTCGGTGACGGTGCATCTGGATCGACTGCCGCTGCCGGCGGAGGCGCCGTCCGACGAGGTCCGCCTCGGTGTGCGGGTGGTCGACACCGGCGTGGGCATTCCGGCCGATGTGCAGGAGCGTCTGTTCTCGCCGTTCTCGCAGGCCGATGCCTCCACCACCCGGCGTTTCGGCGGCACCGGCCTGGGCCTGTCGATCGTGCGCCGGCTGGTCGAGCTCATGGGCGGATCGGTGGGGCTGGACAGCACCCCGGGTCAGGGCAGCGAATTCCGGTTCGAACTGCCCTTGCGGCAGGCCAGCGACCAGGAAGCCCGGGGCACGCTGGAACTGCTGGTGGTCGACGACGTGCCGGCCGAACGCAAGGCGCTGGTCGACATGGCCCGGGCGTTTGGCTGGCGCACCGAGACCTGCGAATCGGGCGAGGCCCTGGTCGCCTGGATGGCCCGCCGCCAGGCCGAGGGGCTGCCGATGCCCGACGCCATGCTGGTGGACTGGATGCTGCCCGGCATCGACGGCCTGACCGCGCTGCAGCGCGTCACCGAGGCGATGGGGGCGGTCAACCTGCCCGCCACCCTGATGGTGTCTTCCTCCGACCGCGACCGGGTGGCCGGCCTGGATGTCGGCCGGCTGGCCGATGCCATCCTCACCAAGCCGGTCAATGCCTCGGTGCTGTTCAACGCCGTCAACCACAGCGTCGTGCGGCGCCAGGGCAGCCAGGCGCGCGTGATGCCCTCGCCGGTGCTCAGCAGCGGCGGGCAGGTGCAGTCGCTGCCGGGCGTGCGCATCCTGCTGGTCGACGACAGCGACATCAACCTGGAGATCGGCACCCACCTGCTCTCGCGCGAAGGTGCCACCGTCACCACCGCCAGCAACGGGCGCGAGGCGCTGGCCATCCTGCGCCAGGACCCGGCGGAGTTCGATGTGGTCCTCATGGATGTCCAGATGCCCGAGATGGACGGGCTGGAAGCCACCCGCGCCATGCGCCAGCAGCCCGAGCTGGCCGGACTGCCGGTGGTGGCCCTGACCGCCGGCGCGCTGGCCCAGGAACGGCGGCGCGCCATGGAGGCCGGCATGAACGAGTTCCTGACCAAGCCGCTGGAGCCCGCCACCATGGTGCGCACCGTGCGGCAGGCCATCGAACGCGCCACCGGACTGCGGGTGCCGGTGCTCAGCCTGGACGAGGAGCGACCGCCGGTGAACCCGCAGGACTGGCCCGAGATCGCCGGCATCGACGGCCCCCGGGCCGCCGCCCGCCTGGGCCACGACGTGTCCCTGCTGCGCCTGTCCCTCACCCGGCTGGCCGACGGTTTCGGCGACATGGCGACCCAGCCCTGGCCGGCGCCGTCCGGCGAGGCGGAACGGGCTGCGCTGGCGGCCCGCCTGCACAAGCTGCGCGGTGCGGCCAGCATGATCGATGCGGTGGAGGTGGCCCGCACGGCCGACCGCATCGAGTGTGGTCTGCGCGACGGCGAACCCGCCGATGCCCTGGCCGAACCCTGGCAGGCGCTGCAGCAGGCCATGGCAGGGCTGATGGCGGCATCGGCACAGTGGATCGGCCGCCAGGGCGTGCCGCGCCCGGTGCCGGTCGGCGTGCCGCCGGCCAGCGACGCCGTGGTGCAGCGCCTGATCGGTCTGCTGTCGAACAACGACATGGATGCCCTGGGTGTGTTCGAGACCGAGGCCGACGGCCTGCGCGCCCGCCTGGGCGACGCCACCATGGAGGCGGCAGGACAACTCATGGACGCCCTGGATTTCGCTGCCGCCGCCCGTCTTTTGCAGGGAGAATCGGCCTCATGAACCGAGCGGACCCGGCAGACATCGCCAGCAGGGAGAGGTCGACGGCGCCGGACATCCTGATCGTCGATGACGATCCGGGCATGATCCGCGCGCTGGGCAAGGCCCTGCGCGATCTCGGGCATCTGCGGTTCTCCACCAACGGCACCGATGCCCTGCGGCTGATCCACGACAGCCCGCCGGACCTGCTGCTGCTCGATGCCCAGATGCCGGGGCTCAACGGCTTCGAGGTGCTGGAGACCCTCAAGGCCACGCCGGCACTGGCCGACCTGCCGGTGATCATGGTCACCAGCCTGAGCGAAGAGGATTTCGAGCAGGCCGGCCTGGAAAAAGGCGCCGCCGACTTCATTGCCAAGCCGGTGCGGCCGGCCATCGTGCAGGCCCGTGTGCGCACCCAGCTGCGCCTCAAGCAGGCCAACGATGTGCTCAAGCAGTCGTCCGTCACCGACCGCCAGAACCTGGCGGTGGCCCTGCGCGACCTGCAGCAGAGCCACCACGAGCTGCTGCGCACCGCCGACGAACTGAAGGTGGCCAACGAGAGCCTGCTGCAGTTCGTCCGCATCGCCTCGCACGACCTGCGCGAGCCGCTCAACACCATCGTCCAGTTCGTCGGCCTGGTCGAGGAAGACCATGGCCCGGTGCTGCCCGAAGAGGCCCGTCATTTCCTGCGCCTGGCCACCCGGGCCGGCGCCCGCATGCGCACCCTGCTGGACGACGTGGTCCGCTACGCCCGGCTCCAGAATGCCGAGGGCGACCCGCCGCAGCCGGTGGCCCTGGACCGCACCCTGACCGAGCTGCGCGATGCACTGGCGGCCCGCCTGGCCGCCACCGGTGCCCGGCTGGAGCTCTCGCCGCTGCCGGTGGTGCAAGGGCATGCCAGCCTGCTGTCGCTGCTGTTCCAGAACCTGCTGTCCAACGCCCTGAAGTTCGTGCCCCCGGGTCGGGTGCCGCAGGTGCGGGTGGATGCCCGCATCCACCAGGGCCAGGCCCGCATCCGGGTGGTCGACAACGGCATCGGCATCGAGCCGCAACACGTGGAACAGCTGTTCCAGCCCTTCCGGCGCCTGCACCTGCGCAGCGAGTTCGAGGGGTCCGGTCTGGGCCTGACCATTTCGCAGCAGATCGCCGAGGCCCATGGCGGTCGCATCGAGGTCGAGTCGGTGCCCGGCGACGGCTCGGTGTTCACCGTGGTGCTGCCGCTCGGAGGGCAGCCGTGAGCCTTGCAGCCACCGGGGGCGGTCTGCCCCGGGTCGGGCGGCGGGGCGCACTGGTCCTGCTGGGCGGCTGTCTGACCGGCTGCATCGAGGCCCCCTTGCCACCGGCCCGGCTGGGCATCAATGCCTGGGTCGGTTACGACCCGCTGGTGCTGGCGCGCGACCGCCGCCTGTTCGATGGCGGCGTGCTCCAGGTGGTGGAGCTGGCCACCGGCGCCGAGACCCAGCGCCACCTGCGCAACAACCTGCTCGATGCCGGCGCGCTCACCTTCGACGAGGTGCTGCGCATGCGCGACAACGGGCTGGACCTGCGCATCGTGGCCCTGCTCGACACCTCGCGCGGCGGCGATGTGGTCATGGCCGCTCCCCGCATCCGCCAGCTGGGCGATCTGCTGGGGCAGGCCATCGCGGTCGAAGATTCCTCGGTGGGCACGCTCATGCTGCACCGGCTGCTCGAAGCGGCCGGTCTGGCGCCGGGTGATGTCCGGCAGGTCAACATCGAGGCCACGTTGCACCTGCAGGCCCTCAAGGCCGGTCAGGTGGCGGCCGCCGTCTCGTACCAGCCGCTGGCCGGCCCGATGGCCGCGGCCGGATTCCGGCCGGTGTTCGATTCGCGCCAGATCCCCGGTCAGGTGCTGGACGTGCTGGCGGTGCGGCACGACGTGCTGCAGTCCCGGCCGGCGGCGGTGGACGCCATGCTGCAGGCCTGGCAGCGCGGCCTGGCCCTGCTCATGCTCGATCCGGCAGGGGCGGCCGAATCCCTCAGCGTGGGCACCGATCTCAGTCTGGCCGAGTACCGCACCGTCATGAAGGGGCTGCAGTTCTTTGCCCCCGACGAATCGCTGGCGGCGCTGTCCGACCCGGCCAGCCCGGTGCTGCAGGGCGCACGCGAGGTGGGCCGGCTCATGACGCGCTTGGGCATGATCCGCAGCGAGCCCGACTGGACGCGCATGGTGGATACCGGCCCGGCCCGGCGGGTGATTGCAGCAGGTCTCCGATGAGCCGCCGCCCGTCACTGGTCAGCCTGCCCGGGCGCTGGATGGCGCCCCTGATCATGGTGCTGTTTGCGGTGCTGGCCTCGGGGGTGAACTTCCTGTCCCAGCTGCGCACCCTGCAGGCCGACGTGGTCGAGCAGGAGACCCGACGCCTGCGCGAGCGCCTGAGCGTCGAGCAGAGCCGGCTGAGCTTTCTGTCCACGCTGGAAGATGCCCAGCAGGTGCGGCGCATCATCGGCGGACTGGGCCTGTACACCGGCATGCAGTCGGCCTACCTGCTGGCGCCCGACGGCCGCATCAATGCCTCCATCATCCGCGCCGACATCGGGCGCGGCTTCGACGAAGTGATGGCGCAGATGCCCGCACCGGCCCGCCACCCCGAGCTGTTCGCAGCCGACCGCATGGGCATCCAGGTGCGCCTGCTGGAGGACCGCACCACCCTGGTGGGCGTGGCGCCTTTCGCCGGTGACCGGCGCCTGGTCACCCTGGTCGACCTCACCCTGCCCAAGGCCCGGCTGCGTTCCACCCTGGTGACCGAGGTGGTGCGCGAGAGCTTCCTGCTGATGGTGCTGGCGGCCTTGCTGGCCCTGCTGATGCACCGCCTGTGGTTCACCCGGGCCAGCCGCCTGGTGCGCACGCTGGAGCAGGTGGGCGACGGTCAGCTGCAGGCCCGTGCCGCCTTGTCCGGACGCGACGAACTCGCCAGCATCGGCAACGAGGTCGACCGCATGGCCCAGCGCCTGCAGGCCCAGCAGACCGAGCTGCGGTACCTGGGCTCGCTGGTGGCCCGCTCGCCGGTGGTCTTTGTGGAGTGGTCGCCCGAGGCCGACCGGGCGGTCCGCTTCGTCAGCGCCTCCATCGAGCAGTGGCAGCACAGCCCGAGGGATCTGGTCTCCCGCCGCCTCTCGTTCGGCGATCTGGTGCATCCCGACGACTGGCTCGCGGTCTGGTCGCAGTCGGAACACCACCGGGTCCATGGCCCGGACGAGTACCGCCAGGAATACCGCCTGCGCACCGGCGACGGGCGCTGGATCTGGGTCGAAGACCGCTCGGCCGTCGACCGCGATGCCGAAGGTCGGGTGATCGGCATCACCGGCATCCTGCTCGACATCACGGTGCAGAAGGAAGCCCAGCTGGCCCAGCGCGAACAGGCCGAGCAGCTGCGGCTGTTCTACGACCTGCCCTTCATCGGCATGGCCATTTCCTCGCCGGAGAGCAAGCGCTGGCTGCAGGTGAACGACCGGTTGTGCGACATCCTGGGTTACCCGCGCGACGAGTTGCTGCGCATGACCTGGACCGAGATGACCCCGTCCCCCGACCTGCAGAACAACCTGGCCTTGCTGCAGCAGATGAAGGACGGGCTGCGCGACAGCTACAGCATGCACAAGCGTTTCGTGCGCAAGGACGGGCAGCTGGTGGAGGCCGAGATCGAGGTGCGTGCGGTGCGCGACGCCCAGGGCCGCCTGCTGCGCCTGCTGTCCACCGTGCAGGACGTGACCGAACGCAGCCGCGCCAACGAAGCCCTGCGCCGGCAGACCCAGTTGCTGGAGCAGGCCGAAGCCATCGCCGGTCTGGGCAGCTGGTCGTTCGACCCCGGGGCGGGCGAGCCGGTCTGGTGGTCCGGACAGCTCTACCGCAACATCGGCATCGACCCGGCCCAGGGCCCGCCGCGCGACCTCAAGGCGCACCTCGCCCTGGTGCATCCGCAGGATGTGGCGGCGGTGGCCGCTTTCGTGCCGGCCCGCCGCGAGCCCGGCCAGACCGACAGCCTGGAGTTCCGGCGCCACCCCGACCTGGGGCCGGAGCGGTGGTTCCGCGTCAGCGTGCGCAAGGAGCCCAGTGCCCACGGCGGCCACCGGCTCTCGGGCACGGTGCTCGACATCACCGCGCTGCGCCTGGCCCAGGCGGCCCTGGAGCAGACCAATGCCGAGCTGGAACAGCGGGTCGAGCAGCGCACCGAGCAGCTGCTGGCCGCCAACCGCGAACTGGAGGCCTTTTCCTACACCGTCTCGCACGACCTCAAGGCGCCGCTGCGGGGCATCGACGGCTACAGCCAGCTGCTGCAGGAAGACCATGCCGAGCGGCTGGACGACACCGGGCGCGCCTATCTGGAGCGCATCCGCCGCGGCGTGGCCCAGATGGGGCTGCTCATCAGCGACCTGCTGGCCTATTCGCGCATGGAGCGCCGATCGCTGGACCAGCAGGCCGTGGAGCTGCTGCCGCTGGTGGAGCGGGTGCTGGACGAGCACAGCGCGGACATCGAACGCCTGGGCGCCCGGATCGATCTGTCGGCGCTGCAGCCCCTGATGCTGACCACCGACCGGGAGGGGCTGGCCGTCATCCTGCGCAACCTGATCGGCAACGCGCTCAAGTTCCACCGGCCGGGTGTCTACCCAGAACTGGTGATGGGCAGCCGGCTCGAAAACGGGCACCATCGCATCTGGGTGAAAGACAACGGCGTGGGTTTCGACATGAAATACAGCGACAGGATCTTCGGCATCTTCCAGCGGCTGCAGCGCTCCGACGCCTACCCCGGCACCGGGGTGGGGCTGGCGCTGGTGAGCAAGGCGGCCCAGCGCATGGGCGGTCGGGTGTGGGCCGAGAGCGCGCCCGGGCAGGGCGCCACCTTTCATGTGGAGCTGCCGGCATGAGCCCCTCGGCTACCGCCGCACCGGGTGCGCTGGCCCCCATCCTGGTGGTCGAGGACAACCCCATGGACCTCGATCTCACCCTGCGGGCCTTCAGCCGCCGGGCCTGTGCCAACCCCATCCAGGTGGCCCGTGACGGTGAGGAGGCGCTCGCTTACCTGCAGCGATGGGACGCCGGAGAGCCGCAGCCGGCGGTCATCCTGCTCGACATCAACATGCCCCGGGTCAACGGCATCGAGGTGCTGCAGCAGCTCAAGCAGCACCCCCACTACCGGCGCATTCCGGTGGTCATGCTCACGTCGTCGCGGGAATCGCGCGACCTGCAGACCACCTACGACCTGGGCGCCAACTCCTACATCGAGAAGCCGGTGAGCTTCTCCCGGTTCCTCGACATCGCCGCCCAGATCGAGTCCTACTGGTGCAGCGCCAACGAGCGCGCCTACTGAGCCGGCCGCACCGAAGCCCGAAAAAGCGCTCAAGTTCCGGCGCTTTTTGTCGAATCAAGGGTCAGACAGCCGGGAAAGCCTCCTGGCTGCGGTCGATGGGGGACCTCACCATGATCCAGATTTCAACCACCGCGCCGGCCAGCTGGCCGGGTGCGAACACGCCGCTGACCGGCCCGGCCCGGCCGGTGGCGGTGGTCACGCCCGTGGCGCCCGTGGGTCCGGTGGCGTCGGCCCGTGCCGACGAGGAAGCCCGGCGCCGCGTGCCGGGCGATGCCGGCACCGACGCGGCAGCCTCTCCACCCGATGGTAGCGTGGCCACCACCTTGGCCGACACCCAGGCCAAGGCCGAACAGCAGAAGGCGGACCAGGAAGCCCTGGAGGCGCGGGAGCAGGCCGACCGCGAGGCCATCGAACGCCTGCGGCAGGCCCTGGTGGATGCCTGGGACGCCAGCGCCGCCGTGGTGGAGCAGGCCCTGGCCGAGAAGGACCCGACGGCATCCGGTGGCGGCTCCCGTGCGGCCGCCCTGTACGACGCTGCTGCCCTCGATCCGGCGGCCGGCCAGACCGGCCAGATCATCAGCCGGCGGGTCTGACACCCGCCCGGGGCCGATCGGTCGGTCTCTTCAGTCGACCTGTTGCACCGGCTCCAGCCGGTCGATGGCCTCGCGGGTGCGACGCACATCCTCCTGCAGCTGGGGCTTGAGCGCCACCGCATCGGCCGCCAGACCGTCCTGGGCCAGGCGCTCCATCCAGGCGGCGGTGGCCACGATGGCCCGGAAACCCATGAGCATGGACGTGCCCTTGAGCTTGTGCGCCTGGTAGGCGATCTCGGCGGCTTCGCCCTGGTCGAGCGCCGCCATCAGCACCGGCACGGTGCCGACGGGGGGATCGAAGAGGGTGCCCAGCAGCTCGTCCAGCGTGTCGGCCGGCATCATGGAGCGGATCTCGGCGTAGGAATCGCGGTCGAACAGTTCTTCCGGCAGCTGGTCCATGCGCAGCAGGATGGATTCCTCTGGCGAGGGGCCGGGGGCCGGCGCCGGTTCCGCCGTCTCGCTGGCCGGGTCGATCAGGCCGCAGCGGATCAGGGCGCGGCGCAGGTCGGAGGCCTGCAGCGGTTTGGTGGTGAACTCGTTGACGCCCGCTTCCTGGGCCTTGCGCCGGGTGTCGTTGACCACGTCGGCCGTGACCAGAATGATCTTCACGTCCCGGTTGGGGCCGTCGGAGGCGCGCACCGCCTGGGTGGTGGCCAGGCCGTCGAGCACCGGCATGTGGTAGTCCAGCAGCACCACGTCAAAGGGCTCGCGCTGCAGCAGCTGCAGGGCTTCCTGGCCGTTCTCGCAGAACACGGCGTCGTGGCCCATCTGCTCCAGCAGGATGTGGATGTACTTGAGGTTGATCGGGTGGTCCTCGGCCACCAGCACCCGCAGGCGGCGCGATGTCAGCACGCTGGTGCGGCTGTCGACCGCGTCGGTGGGCGCCTGCGTGGCCGGCAGGTCCAGGGTCACGGTGAAGGTGGAGCCTTCGCCGGGCGTGCTCGTCACCTCGATGTCGCCCCCCATCAGGCGCGCCAGGTTACGCGAGATCTCCAGCCCCAGCCCGGTGCCCCCGATGCGCCGGCGCAGCGAGTTGTCAGCCTGGTAGAAGCGGGTGAACAGCTGCGCCAGGGTTTCGCTGTCCATGCCCACGCCGGTGTCGCGCACACGGATGCGCACGATGCCGGGCCGCTGGGGCAGGGCGTCGATCTGCACATCGATCACACCCTGGGGTGTGAACTTGATGGCGTTGTTGATCAGGTTGAACAGGATCTGGCGCACCCGGGTGGCGTCGGCCATGACCCAGGTCGGCACCGACGCATCGGTCTCGATGCGCAGTTCCAGGTTCTTCTCGCGCGCCGCCACCTGCATCAGGGCTTCCACGTCGTGCAGCATGGACGACACCTCGACCGGGGCCGGCGCCAGGCGCAGGGTGCCGGTCTCCATGGACGACACGTCCAGGATGTCGTTGATCACCCCCAGCAGGTGCTGGGCGGAGTCGCGCGCGGTTTCCACATAGTCGCGCTGCCGGTTGTCCAGGGCGCTTTCCTCCAGCAGGTTGAGCATGCCCAGCACGCCCTGGAAGGGGGTGCGGATCTCGTGGCTCATGTTGGCCAGGAACACGCTCTTGGCCTGGTTGGCGGCCTCGGCCTGGTCGCGCGCGACCATGAGTTCGCGGCCCAGCTGGCGCAGGTGGTTGTTCTGGGCCTGCTTGCGGCGCACCTCGCGCAGCAGCAGACCCAGGAAGATCAGCAGCAGGGCCGTCTGGGCGGCCGCCAGGCCGATCACCAGCAGGCTCTGCTGGTGCAGCAGCTGGTTGCGTTCGTCGAACAGCCGGGCGGTGGCCCGGTTGGCCTCGCGGGTGAGCTCGCCGAACCTGGGTGCAAGCTGTTCCACCTCCAGCGTCAGGGCCTGCCGGGTGGCCTTGTCGCGCATCAGGGCGTCCGGGTCG
Organism: Hydrogenophaga sp. R2; assembly: GCF_049843595.1. Taxonomy (NCBI): domain Bacteria; kingdom Pseudomonadati; phylum Pseudomonadota; class Betaproteobacteria; order Burkholderiales; family Comamonadaceae; genus Hydrogenophaga; species Hydrogenophaga sp. R2. Next base: position 333,928 of record NZ_JBBHZN010000002.1, on the reverse strand, counting down.
GCGAACAGCGGGTCGGCCCGCTGCACGAAGGCCTGGGCCTTGCCGATGCTCTCCTCGTAGGCGGTGGTGCCTTCCAGCAGATCGCGCCGCGGCAGATCGGTGAGCAGGCCGATGCGGCTGACGAACACCTCGTAGCGCTCCTGCAGCTCTCCAGCCACATTGGGCGGGCTGGGCTCGTCCAGGGAGGCATGGAGGGCGTAGCCCAGGCGGCCGAACTCGCGTTCGAGCTGGTACGCCTGCCACATCAGCGCATCCACCTGGTTGCGGTTGGCCGACTCCATGAGCCGGAACTGCTTCCACTGGATCCAGGTCAGCGGCGTGAGCGTGATCAGGAGAACGGCGCCGATGGCCAGCAGCCACTGGCCGGTGCGCCACTGGCCCAGCCCGGTGGGCTCGCTGTTCATTGAATCTCCATGGCCTTGAGCTGCCAGATCGAGCGTTCGTAGTAGGTGGAGGAGCGCAGCTCGGCGGCGCTGTCGAAGGGGTAGACGATGAACAGCGGGCCCTTGTCACGCACCGAGATCGGCTTGTCGTCGATCAGGCGGGCCATGACCACCTTGAACTTGCGGGTGTCATCGGCCGGGATGGTGATCTTGTAGTCGTTGATGGCCACGGCGCTGATGGTGGCGCCGCTGGCCTGCACCGCGTCCAGCACGTCCGACAGCAGCGGGCCGGTGAACTTGACCGGTCGGTCGTACCAGGGGGTGCGGGTGGTGAAGCTGTGCTGGGGCAGGGCCTCGATCATGGCCATGTCGAAGGCCGCCGTCTCGCCCCGGTTCTTCACGCCGATCTTGCCGCCGACCGTGAGGACTGCTCGCCCTTTGGGCTCCGGCAGGGCTTTGGTCTGGGCCATCACCGGCAGGACGGCAGACATCAGGCAGAGGGTGACGCAACGGCGAAGCATGTCCATGGCAAGAACCTTCGGAAAACCCGGCAATGGGGATGAACGGTGAATGTAACGCTTTGGGGCTCAGATGCGGTGGCGCACACCGGCGGGCGCGCTGGCCAGGCGGTTGAGCACCGCCGGCGCGATCTGGGTCAGGGGCAGGACCTCGTGGGCAGCGCCGTGCTGGATGGCCATGCGCGGCATGCCGAACACCACGCAGGACGCTTCGTCCTGCACATAGTTGTAGCTGCCGGCGTCCTTCATCTCGCGCATGGCCACGGCGCCGTCGCCGCCCATGCCGGTGAGCATGATGCCGATGGCGTTGGGCCCGAGCACGCGGGCGGCGGAGCGGAACAGCACCTCCACCGAGGGGCGGTGGCGGTTCACCGGTTCGGTGTCTTCCACCACGGCCACATAGTTGGAGCCGCTGCGGTCGATGCGCAGGTGCCGGCCGCCCGGGGCGATGTACGCATGCCCGGGCAGGATGCGCTGGCCGTCACGGGCTTCCTGCACCCGGATCTTGCACAGGGTGTCGAGCCGGTTGGCAAAGCTGGTGGTGAATCCGGCGGGCATGTGCTGGGTGATGACGATGGCGGGAGCGTCGGCGGGCATGGGAGTGAGCACCTCCCGGATGGCCTCGGTGCCGCCGGTGGATGCGCCGATGCAGATGATCTTCTCGGTGGACAGCCGAGGCAATGGGGCACGGGGCGGTTCGGCCGGTGCCGAGGCCGCCGGCGTGGCGTTCGGCACGCGGCTGTTGCCCGCAGGCGTCGGTGCCAGGCGGCGCACATGGGCGGCGGCAGCCACCCGGATCTTGTCGACGATGTCCCCGGCCAGTTCCTGCAGCCCGGCCGACACGCCGATGCGGGGCTTGGCCACGAAGTCCACGGCACCCATCTCGAGGGCCCGCAGCGTGATCTCGGCGCCCTGCTCGGTGAGGGTGGAGACCATCACCACCGGCATGGGCCGCAGCCGCATCAGGCGCGAGAGGAACTCCAGCCCGTCCATGCGGGGCATCTCCACGTCCAGGGTGATGACGTCGGGGTTGGTCTCGCGGATCATCTCGCGCGCCACCAGCGGGTCGGCGGCGGCGCCGACACAGGTCATGTCGGGCTGGCGGTTGATGATCTCGGTGAGCAGGCTGCGAACCAGCGCCGAATCGTCCACCACCACGACGCGGATCTTGGCCATGGGATATCTCCGTCAGAAAAGGTCGATCGAGCCGCCGGCCGTGGTCGTGGCGACCACCGCAGCGTTGCCCTTGCGTTCCTGGGTCTCCAGGGTTTCCGGGTGCGAATGGGCCAGGCGCTTGACCATGGCCTTGCCGGTGGACGGGAAGAACACCACCTTGCGCGGGTGGATGTCCAGCACGTCCTTGGACACCACGGCGATGCGCTCGGTCTGCAGGTAGTCCAGCACGAACTTGGTGTTGCGCTCGCCCACGTTCATGGTGGTGAAGGTGTGCATCACCTGACCGCCGCCGAACACCTTGGCCTGCATCGACTCGCGCCGGGCACCGAGCTTCATCATCTCGTTGATCAGCAGTTCCATCGCGTACGAGCCGTAGCGGCCGCCGGAGTCGGCGCCGCCCTCGGGCAGCATGAAGTGGTTCATGCCGCCGACCCGGGCATAGGGGTCGTAGATGCAGGCGGCGATGCACGAGCCCAGCACCGTCATGATGACGATGTCGTCGCCGGTCACGTAGTACTCGCCCGGCAGCACCTTGACCGCGTCCTGCTTGAAGTGGTGGTCGCGGTAGAAGAAGCTGGCCTCGCCCGGCTTGGGCCGACGGGCCTTCAGGGCGTCCAGCCGCGAGCGGTCGACCGCCGCGGGCCGCTTGATCAGGCCGGCATCAGATGCGCTCATAGACGGTCTTTCCGCGCAGCACGAACAGGTTGCGTGCGTCGCTGAAGTTCTCGGCATGGCCCACGAACAGCATGCCGCCGGGCTTCATCACCCGGTGGATGCGTTCCAGCACGGCGCGCTGGGTGGGCGCATCGAAATAGATCATGACGTTGCGGCAGAACACCACGTCGAAGGCATCGCGCAGCGGCAGTTCCTGGATCAGGTTGACGGTCTGGAAGCGCAGGTGCTTCTGCAGCTCGGGCTTGACCCGCATCAGGCCGGCGTTGGCGCCCTTGCCGCGCAGGAAGAAGCGCTGCAGCCGCTCGGGCGACAGGCCCTTGGCATCGGCCTTGTAGACGCCGCGCTGGGCGGTCTGCAGCACCTTGGTGTCGATGTCGCTGTTGAGGATGTCGTAGTGCCCGCTGGTGCCCAGCACCTCGGCGCAGGTCATGGCAATCGAATAGGGCTCCTCGCCGGTGGAGGCGGCCGAACACCAGATCTTCCAGTCGTGGGTGCGGCGCTCGGCCAGCAGCTTCGAGAGGATGTCGAAATGGTGCGACTCGCGGAAGAACGCGGTGAGGTTGGTGGTCAGCGCGTTCACGAACTCCTGCCACTCCGGCCCGTCGTGGTTCTCCAGCCAGTCCAGGTAGCTCTTGAAGCTGCCGTGGCCGGTCTCGCGCAGCCGGCGCGACACCCGGCTGTAGACCATGGCGTGCTTGCCGTCGTGCAGGCTGATGCCGGCGTGGCGGTAGATCAGCGCCTTGATGCGGGTGAAGTCGCTGTCCGACCAGACGAACTCGCGGCCCTCGGCCAGCGGACCGTCGGCACTGGCCGGCACGCGGGGTGCGGGCGTCGCCGCCGGGCGCCGGGGGGAAGTGGACTGCAGCAGCATCGGAGACTTTCAAAGTCCGGGGCACGGCCCCGGTGATGACGGATCGACAGGCTCAGTGGCGCGAACGGCGGACCAGTCCCGAGGTGTCCAGGATCAGGGCCACCTTGCCGTCGCCCAGGATGGTGGCGCCCGACACATTGGGCACCTTGCGGTAGTTGGATTCGAGGTTCTTGATGACCACCTGCTGCTGGCCCAGCAGCTCGTCGACCATCAGCGCCACGCGGGAGCCGTCGGCTTCCACCACCACCATGATCGGGCTGTTGCCGTTGTGCTCGAAGCGCGGCACGTGGAACACCTGCTCCAGCTCGATCACCGGCATGTATTCCTCGCGCACCTTCACCACGCGGGCGCCCTGCGCCACGGTGTTGATGTCGGCGGGCTTGATCTGGAACGACTCGATCACGCTGGCCAGCGGCAGGATGTAGACCTCCTCGCTCACCCGCACCGACATGCCGTCCATGATGGCCAGGGTCAGCGGCAGGCGCACCGAGACACGCATGCCATAGCCTTCGGCGGAGTCGATCTCCACCGTGCCGCCCAGGGCGGTGATGTTCTTCTTGACCACGTCCATGCCCACGCCACGGCCCGACACGTCGGTGACCTCGGCGGCGGTGGAGAAGCCGGGTGCAAAGATCAGGCCCCAGACCTCGGCGTCGGACATGGAGTCCGGCGCATCGATGCCCTTCTCGCGGGCCTTGGTCAGCAGCTTCTCGCGCGACAGGCCCCGGCCGTCGTCGCGCACCTCGATGAGGATGCTGCCGCCCTGGTGGGTGGCCGACAGGGTGATGGTGCCGGTCTCGTTCTTGCCCTTGGCGCGGCGGTCGGCCGGCAGTTCGATGCCGTGATCGCAGCTGTTGCGGATCAGGTGGGTCAGCGGGTCGGTGATCTTCTCGACCAGACCCTTGTCCAGCTCGGTGGCTTCACCGTGGGTGACCAGTTCCACCTTCTTGCCCAGCTTGCTGGCCAGGTCGCGCAGCATGCGCGGGAAGCGGTTGAACACGACCGACATGGGAATCATGCGGATCGACATCACCGCTTCCTGCAGGTCGCGGGTGTTGCGGTCCAGGTCGGCCAGGCCGGCCAGCAGCGCCTGGTTCACGCTGGGCTCCAGGTCGCGGCTTTTCTGGGCCAGCATGGCCTGGGTGATGACGAGTTCGCCCACCAGGTTGATGAGCTGGTCGACCTTGCTCACCGACACCCGCAGGGTGGTCGATTCCAGGCCGGCGGCGGCTCCGGCACGCTGGTCGGGTTTGACGGGGGCTGCCGCCGAACCGCCTGCTGGCGGTGCGGACTCGGCGGCCTTGGGTGCGCTCGCGGCCGCGGGTGCGGCGGCCGCCGGCGCACTGGGCACATCGGCATGGGCCGGCACGCCGGGCGCGCCCTCGAAGAAGCCGAAGTCGGCCGGTGCGGCCGCCACGGGGGCGCCACCGGCGGCCTCGATGCGGATCTGCTCCTTGCCCACATGGAAGGTGAACAGGTCCAGCAGATCGCCGTCGCTGGCGCTGGTGCGCACATGGAAGCAGCGGTGGGTGCCGCCCTGGGTGGATTCGCGTTCGATCTGGCCCAGGCCGGGAATGTCGCGGAACAGTTCGGCAATGCCGTCGGCCTGGGACAGGCTGGTCAGCGGGCCGATGTGGATGTCGAGCTGGCGCTCGCCCTGCGGGGGACGGGCGGCCGGCATGCCGGAGGGCGTGGCTGCAGCGGGAGCCACCGGCGCGGTCAGGGCCGGGTCGGTGACCAGTTCGGCCACGGCCTGCACCACCGGCGCAGCGGGCACCAGCGCGGGAGCGGCAGACACCGGCTCGGCCGCCGGGGCCTGTGCACCGCCGTTGGCCAGCGCATAGATGCGGGCCACCAGCTCGTGGTTGGACGGGCCTTCGCCGCCGCCGGTCTGGTGGCGGCCCAGCAGGCCGCGCAGCGCATCCGACGACTCCAGCAGCACGTCCACCATGGCGGCGGTGGGCTGCAGCTCGTGGCGGCGCAGCTTGTCCAGCAGCGACTCCATCTGGTGGGTGAGTTCGGCCACGTCGGCAAAGCCGAAGGTGGCCGCACCGCCCTTGATCGAGTGCGCGCAGCGGAAGATGGCGTTGAGCTCTTCGTCGTCGGCGGCGTTCACGTCCACCGCCAGCAGCATCTGCTCCATCTGGTCCAGGTTCTCGCCAGCTTCTTCAAAGAAGATGGCATAGAACTGGGTCAGGTCGAAATCGTTGCCGAGGTTCTGGCCCTCGTTCATCAGTTCACCCATGGCTTGCTCCTGGACCGCCGTTCAGCGGATGACCTTTTCGATCACTTCGATCAGCCGGGCCGGGTCGAAGGGCTTGACCAGCCAGCCCGTGGCACCGGCGTTGCGACCGGCCTGTTTCATCAGGTCGCTGGACTCGGTGGTCAGGATAAGGATGGGCGTGGTCTTGAAGCGCGGGTGTTCGCGCAGCTTGCGGGTCAGCGTCAGGCCGTCCAGCCCGGGCATGTTCTGGTCGGTCAGCACCAGATCGATGGTGTGGTTCTGCGCCTTCTCGTAGGCGTCCTGTCCGTCCACCGCTTCCACCACGTGGTAGCCCGCGCCGGTCAGGGTGAAAGACACCATTTTTCGCATGGAGGCCGAATCGTCTACGGCAAGAATGGATCGCATGAGGGGCTCCGTGTTTCGTCTGTTATCGACTGCTGGGGCGGTGGCTTGAATGGGCCGGCCTCAGAAAAGCTCGATGGATCCGGCATCCATCTCGTTCTGGGTGACCGGGCTGGGCCGGCCGGGCATGGGGTCGAGCTTGAGGGGCACTTCGTCCTCCTCGGCGTCGATCACCTCGGCGCCCAGCCGCCAGGCACAGCTCTTGAGCACCTGGCCGGTGTGCACCAGCAACTGGGTGGCCATGTCGTGGAACTGCAGCTCGGTCACGGCCTGGTTGAGGTTCTGGCGGATGCGCATGAGCTCGGCGGTCTGGGGCGCTTCCAGCGTGCCCAGGGCGGCATCGGCCCGGTTGAATCGGTCCAGCAGGTTGGCGGTGGCGTGATCGAGCAGGCCTTCCAGGCGCTGCAGGTCGGTCATCACCATCAGCAAGGCGTCCTGTACGTCGGCCACCAGAGCGACCGGCATCGATACGGACGGCGGCGGGGGCATCGTCGGTTGGGGGTCCATGGTCGTCGGGTGGTTCGAAAGGGTGGGGTATTACAATTTTCAACAGCCTCGAAACCCCTTATCGGCTGAAAACGGGCCGAATTCAGAGCCTTTTCCACCCGTGACCACCGACACCCCCCCGGTCCGCATCCTTCACCTCGAGGATTCCCGCGTCGACCACGCGCTGGTGAAGTTCGCGCTGCAGCGCAGCAAGCTGCCCACCGAACTGGTGCTGGTGGACGCCATGGACGATTTCCGGCGCGAGCTCACCCAGGGCCATTTCGACGTGGTGCTGGCCGACTACCACCTGCCCGGCTTCACCGGGCTGGACGCCTGGGAAGTGGCCCGCGAACTGCGCCCGGACCTGCCCTTCGTCATCCTCTCGGGCGCCATCGGCGAGGCCGCTGCGGTGGAGGCCATGCACAAGGGCGTGAGCGACTACCTGCTCAAGGACAGCATGCACCGGCTCTCGCACGTCATCGAGCGGGCGCTGGAGATGTCGCAGACCCGCCGTGCCAAGGCCCGGGCCGACGCCGAGCTGGCCGAGTCGCGCCGGCGCATCGCCGAGCTGGCCGAGCACCTGCAGACCAGCATCGAGCAGGAGCGCGCCGGCATCGCCCGCGAGATCCATGACGACATCGGCGGCGCGCTGGCCGCGGTCAAGCTGGACCTGGCCTGGGTCGGCCGCCGTGCCACCGACCCGGACATGCAGGCCCATGTGTCGGCCGCCCTGGAGATGCTGCAGCATGCCCTGGACGCCAGCCAGCGCATCATGCTCAACCTGCGCCCGCCCATCCTGGACCAGGGCCTGGTGGCCGCGGTGCAGTGGCTGGCCAGCGGTTTCGAGCGCCGCACCGGCATCCGGGTGGTGCTGCGCAAGTCGGCCGAGACCATCGATGTGCCGCGCCACCTGCAGCTGGTGGCCTACCGCACGGCGCAGGAAGCGCTCACCAACGTCATCAAGCATGCCCAGGCCAGCTCGGTCGACATCGACCTCAGCGACCGCGAGGGCGTGCTCACCGTGGAGGTCAGCGACAACGGATGCGGCCTGCAGGGCGATGCCCTGCGCAAGGCCAAGTCCTTCGGCCTGCTCGGTCTGCGCGAGCGCGCAGCCCAGGTGGGTGGCTGGCTCGACATCAGCTCGTCATCGGGCGGCACCTCGGTCATCCTGTCGGTGCCGCTGCCGTCGGCCACCGACATGGCCGATGCAGAACAGGGAACAGCATGATCAAGGTGATTCTGTGTGACGACCACGCCGTGGTGCGGCGGGGCATCCGCGACACCATCGCCGAGGCGGTGGACATCCAGGTGGTGGGCGAGGCCGGCAGCTACCCCGAGCTGCGTGAACTGATGCGCAAGTCGCCCTGCGATGTGCTGGTGCTCGACCTCAACATGCCCGGGCGGGGCGGGCTGGAAGTGCTGGCGGCCCTGAAGGAAGAGGGCTCGTCGGTGAAGACGCTGGTGGTCTCCATGTACCCCGAAGACCAGTACGCCATCCGCTGCCTGCGGGCCGGCGCCCGCGGTTACCTCAACAAGGCCGGCGACCCGGCCGAGCTGGTGCAGGCCATCCGGGTGGTGATGCAGGGCCGCAAGTACGTCACCCCGGCGGTGGCCGAGATGCTGGTGGACACCCTCAACGCGCCCGAGACCGAAGAGCTGCATGCCAGCCTGTCCGAGCGCGAGCTGCAGACCCTGCAGAAGATCGCCTCGGGCCGCAAGCTCTCCGACATCGCCGAAGAGCTCATGCTCAGCCCCAAGACGGTCAGCGTCTACCGGGCCCGGGTGCTGGAAAAGCTGCACCTGACCAACAACGCCGAACTCACGGTCTACGCCATCCGCAACGGACTGGTCTGATGCCCTGCCGGGCACCGTTCGTGCCCGGTCACCTTCCATCCGGCGCCCGCCCCGGTCAACGGCGGGCCGGCGGTGAACCCGCAGCAGCGCCATGCCACCCATCGGCACCCCAGGCTTCTGCTGCGTGCCATGACCACCACCCGCCATCCCCGTTCCGGATACGTCGGTACCGTGCCCACCGCAGCCCAGCGGCTGGAGATCCTGCTGGAGGCGGTGCGCAGCCATCCCTTCCGCGACCGCCAGGCGCGCCAGCTCTGGCAGCAGTGCCTGGACCGGCTGCTGCAGCCGCAGCCGGTGCTGGACCTCGCCGACCACCCGGTGGGGCTGGTCATGCTGCTGCAGCCGGCCTGGCTGCGGCTGCATGCGGCCCTGGCCACCGAGCAGGGCATGGCGGTGCACGCGGTGCGGCTGGCCCGGCTGCGCCGGCTGCCGGCCTGGCTGACCGCCCTGCCGCGCCTGCAGCGCCTGGAGCTGCCGGACTGCCAGGCCAGCGCGCTGGACCTGCGCCCGCTGCCCGCGCTGCGGCAGGTGTGCCTGCCGGGTGAACACCGGCTGCGCCGCATCGATCTGCCGGCACGCGCATCGTCCTGGATCGAGCCGGGGCCGTTCGATCTGGACATCCATGTGCACGGTCCGGCCGTCTCCACCTGCCGGCGGCTGCCCGCCCGCGCGGCCGTGCCGCAGACGGTGCGCGTGCATCCCGACCCGGGGCCCGGGGTGGACGAGCGCCTCAACCTCAACCAGCGGGTGCGCACACCGGGCGGACGGCCGCTGGCCTGCGGGGATCTGGTCTGCATCTGGCTGCGCGAGCGGATCGAACACCAGGCCCGGGTGCGCCGTGGCGAGGCATCGCCCGAGGCGTTCGATTACCGCGCCATGGCCAGCCCCGATGCGCTGCTGGAGCGGGCCGACGCCGCCCTGGCCCTCAAGGCCCTGCTGCGGCACGGGTCGCGCCCGGTGCATCTGGTGGCGGACTCGCGCAGCGGCGAATGGCTGCGGGTGCGCATGGACCGCATGGCGGCCCAGGGCCGCACCAGCAGCCACTACTGGCTGGGCTCGCTGCACCACGCCATGGCACTCGAGCTGGCCATCGAGACCGATGCCCATGCCCAGGGCGGGCCGGCCGTGCCGCGCTGGGTGGTGCGCCTGTACGACCCGGACCACACCACGGTGCACCTGGAGTGGTGGGCGCACGACCGCAACGAGCTGCGCCACCTCAGGCTGGGCGCACTGCAGCTGGGCGTGTGGCCCGGGCCGCGCGCCCATGCGCCCGGCGTGGCCGACCCGCTGTGGCGCCTGTACCCCGTGAGTCCCCGGCTGGCCTTCGGGCCCGCCGGACAGCCCTGCCTGGACCCGGCCCCTGGCACCGGTGCCGACGATGTGCCCGAGGACTGGATGCCCGGCGACAGCCTGCTCGCGCCCGCGTGCATCGGCCAGCTGTTCAAGGCCGGGCGGCACGAGCGCTGGCGCGCGGCGCTGCTGCGCCAGCATGCCCGCCGGGGCGATCTGGCCCTCACGCTGGCGTTCCTGGAGGCGCGTGACCGCCAGGGCCATTCGCTGCTCATGCGATCGCCCATGCCGGCCCCAGCCCTGAAGGCCTACCTGGGTGCCCTGCAGGACCTGGGCCTGCAGGGGCTGCCGCTGGCACTGACCCTGGCGCGGGCCTTCGGTCCCGAGGGCGACCGGCCGGAACAGGCGCTGCACCGGCTGCTGACCGGCCAGCCCGGCCGCCTGCCGCTGTTCATGCAGGCCCTGCGCCGGCTGCCGCTGAGCCCGGCCGAACTGGTGATGGTGCTGCGCCCGCCGCTGTCCACGACCCAGGGAGCCGGCATGCCCCTGCACGACGTGCTGGCCGAGGGCCGCAGCGCCGCGCTCTCGGCCTGGATGCTGGGGCTGCGGGGCCTGCTGGACGATGGCCGTCTGGGCCTGGGTGAGGTGGTCGAGGTGCTGCAGACGCACCGGCGCATCGGCAACGACGCGGTGTGTGGTCTGGACCTGGCCCGCCAGCGCGGTCACGACGACGTGCTGGCGGTGTGGGCCGCCGGCCTGCGCACCCTGGGGCTGCGCGAGCGCGACAGCACGGCCGCGTTCAGCCGCCCATGAACAGGTCGGTGGCCAGCTTGAGCAGCCCGGCCACCGGCGTGCCCAGCATGGGCAGGGTGAAGGCGATGCCCACCAGGCCGGCCGAGAGCGTGAGCGGAAAGCCGATGGCAAACGCATTCATCTGCGGCGCCACGCGCGAGATGAAGCCCAGCACCGTGTTGATGAACATCAGCATGCCGATCATGGGCAGGGCGATCCACAGCCCGTAGCGGAACACCACCGCGCCCAGCTCGTGCAGCTGCAGGCGGTTGACCGACTCGATCGCGCTGCCCCCCAGCGGGAAGGTCTCGTAGCTGGCGATCACCGCCTGCAGCAGCATCAGGTGGCCGCCCATCACCACGAACAGCAGCATGGTGATGTTGCCGAAGAAGCGGCCCACGGCGCTGGACTGCGAGCTGGTGGCGGGATCGAAGAAGCCGGCAAAGTTCAGGCCCATCTGCAGGCCGATGAGTTCGCCCGCGAGCTCGACCGAGGCGAACACGATGCGCACCGCCAGACCGATGGCCAGCCCCACCACCACCTGCTGCACCACGGCGCCGAAGGCACCCGGGTCGGTCAGGCCGATGACGGGCTGCTCGGGCAGGCCGGCCTGGGCGCACAGCGCCACCAGCATGGCCAGGGCCACCCGGGTGCGCACCGGCACCGACCGCGCCGAGAAGACAGGCGCACTGGAGAACACCGCCAGGATGCGCAGGAACGGCCAGAACACCGGGCTGACCACGGCCATGATCTGCGCTTCGGTGAACGTGGGCACGGCGTCAGATCGCGTAGTTGGGGATGGACAGGATGGTGTTGCGGATGAACTCCACCAGCGTGGTCATCATCCACGGCCCGGCAATGGCGAACACCGCAATGGCCGCGATCAGCTTGGGCACGAAGGACAGCGTGGCTTCGTGGATCTGGGTGATGGCCTGGAACAGGCTGATCACCAGACCCACCGCCAGCACCACCGCCAGCACCGGGGCGGCCACCAGGAGCAGCAGGAAGAGGGCGTTCTGGCCCAGGGTGAGTGCGGCTTGCGGATCCATGGTGTTCCGTTCGGTGGGGTCAGGTGGCGAAGGAGGCCGCCAGGGAGCCCAGCAGCAGGTTCCAGCCATCGGCCAGCACGAACAGCATGAGCTTGAAGGGCAGGGCCACCAGCACCGGCGACAGCATCATCATGCCCAGCGACATCAGCACGCTGGCCACCACCAGGTCGATGACCAGGAAGGGGATGAAGATCATGAAGCCGATCTGGAAGGCGGTCTTCAGTTCGCTGGTGACGAAGGCCGGCACCAGCACCCGGAACGGCGCGTTGGCGGCGGTCACCTCCGGCGGCAGCTTGGCCAGCCGGGCAAAGAGTTCGAAGTCGGACTGGCGGGTCTGCTTGAGCATGAACTCGCGCATGGGGGCCTGACCGCGCTCCAGAGCCACCTCGAAGCTGATCTCGTTGCGGGAATACGGGCCGTAGGCGTCGGCATACACCTTGTCCAGGGTGGGCCCCATCACGAACAGCGTGAGGAACAGCGACAGGCCCACGATCACCTGGTTGGGCGGCGAGGCCTGGGTGCCCAGGGCCTGGCGCAGCAGCGACAGCACGATGACGATGCGGGTGAAGCCGGTCATCAGCAGCAGCACCGCCGGCAGGAAGGACAGCGCGGTGAAGAACAGCAGCGTCTGGATCGGCACCGAGAAGCTGGTGCCGCCACCCTGGCCGACCATCAGCGGCAGCGAGGGGCCTTGCGGCGTGGCCACCGGGGCCTGTGCCCAGGCGCCCAGGCTCAGCAGCATGAGGGCCAGCAGCAGCGCCAGGGTGCGCACACCGGCGCGGGAGATGATGTCACTGCGGGCCATGGGCATCCTTGCGGGCCGTGAGCTGTGCCAGCCGGGCAGCGAAGCCGCCGGGTGCGGTGGCGCCGGCATCGGCCTGCGGCGCCGGTGCGGCCGGCATGGGCAGGCTGTGCAGCGGGGTGATGCTGCCGGCGGCCACGCCCAGCACCAGGCAGGTGCGGGTCTGGCCATCGTCCACCTGCACCGTGATCACACGCTGCTGCGGACCCAGCGGCAGGCTGGTCAGCAGCTGCAGCGAAGGGCCTTTGGCGGCACCGCCGGCCGGCACGCCCGGCAGACCGGGGATGCGGCCACGGGCCCACTTCAGGGCCAGTGCGATGCCGACCATCACGGCCAGCAGCAGCACGGCGGGCAGGGCGTTCTGCAGCATCGGGTTCATGTGCGGCTGACGCGGCGCATGCGCTCGGACGGGGTCACGATGTCGGTCAGGCGGATGCCGAACTTGTCGTTCACCACCACCACCTCGCCCTGGGCAATCAGGTAGCCGTTGACCAGCACGTCCATGGGTTCGCCGGCCAGGGCGTCGAGCTCGACGATGGAGCCCTGGGCCAGCTGCAGGATGTACTTGATGGGCACCCGGGTGCGGCCCAGTTCCACCGACAGCTGCACCGGGATGTCGAGCACCCGCTGGATGTCGGACATGGCGTTGCCGGCGGTGCTGGCCGCGGCGGCTTCGGCCGTGATGGCCGGGTGGCTGTCGAAAGCCGGTGCGCCGTCGGCCGACGGGGTGGCCGCCTGCTCTTCCAGGGCCTGCGCCCATTCGTCCGCAATGGCGTCTTGGTTGGTGGTGTCAGTTGACATAGGAATCTCCCAGCCAGTTCATGTCGATGCCGCGCAGGTTGCGTTCCACGCGCAGCGCATATTTGCCTTTGTGGGTGCCGTACTGGCACTCGAAGATGGGAACCCCGTCCACGTGGGCGGTGATGGAGGGGCTGCGGTCGAGCTCGATGAAGTCGCCGACCTGCATGGCCAGCAGCTGTTCCACCGTGGCCTCGGTCTGGGCCAGCTCGGCCACCATGGTCACTTCGGCAGCCTGGATCTCGTGGCTCAGCAGCTTGACCCAGCGGCGGTCCACCTCGATGGCGTCGCCCTGCACGCTGGAATACAGCACGTCGCGGATGGGTTCGAGCGTGGCGTAGGGAATGCAGATGTGCAGCGAGCCGGTGATGTCGCCGATCTCCAGCGTGAAGCTGGTGGACACCACGATCTCGCTCGGGGTGGCGATGGTGGCGAACTGGGGCTGCATCTCCGAGCGCTGGTAGGCCAGCTCGATGGGGTACACGCCGCGCCAGGCCTTCTTGTATTCCTCGCTCACCACCTCCACCAGGCGGTTGATCACGCGCTGCTCGGTGGGCGAGAAGTCGCGGCCCTCGATGCGGGTGTGGAACTTGCCGTTGCCGCCGAACAGGCTGTCGATCACGCCGAACAGCAGCGTGGGTTCGCACACCACCAGGCCGTTGCCGCGCAGCGGGCGGATGGCCATGATGTTGAAGTTGGTCGGCACCACCAGCTCGCGCAGGAAGGCGCTGTACTTCTGCACCTGCACCGCACCGACCGAGATCTCCGGGCTGCGGCGGATGAAGTTGAACAGCCCCAGGCGCAGGTTGCGCGAGAAGCGCTCGTTGACGATCTCCATCGTCGGCATGCGACCGCGGACGATGCGTTCCTGGCTGGAGAGGTTGTAGGTGCGCACGCCGTCGGTGGGCGTGTCTTCCTTCTCCAGCTTCTGGCTCTCGCCGGTCACGCCTTCGAGCAGCGCGTCGACTTCTTCCTGGGAGAGAAACGATTCGGACATGGGGGTCCCCGGTGTTTCTGGTGTGCCTTACTGGACGATGAAGCTGGAGAACAGCACGGCCTGCACCGGGCTGGGCTCGGCCTTCTTGCGCTTCTTCTTCGGCTTGGCGTCGGCGTCGGGGTCTTCGGCCTCGGGCACCGGATAGCCCATGGTCTCGCTGACGGCCGCAATGATGTCGGCCGAGAGTTTTTCCTTGCCGTGCACCTGCAGCACCTCGTCGGCGGTGCGCTGCGAGAGCAGCAGCAGGATCTGGCTGCGGATGCTGGGCATGAAGGCCTTGACGGCCTCGCCGGTGGCGGCGTCCTGCAGCTGCAGCGTCAGGCCCACCTGGATGAAGCGGTTGCCACCGGCATCCGCCAGGTTCACCACCATGTTGTCCAGCGGCAGGAAGGTGGGGGCGTGCTTGGGGTCGACCTTGTGCACCTTGGCCGGTGCGTCTTCTTCCTCGTCGGCGCCTTCGGCGGCGGCTGCGTTCTTCTTCATGATGTAGAACGCACCACCCGCACCGGCCAGGCCCAGCACGAGCACGCCGATGATGATGAACAGCAGCTTCTTGCTCTTTTTCTTGGGCGCTTCGGGGGCGTCGGAGGCGGAGGCGGCAGCGGCAGACATGGTGTTTCTCGCTCAGGTCGGTGGGGCCCGCAGGGGGTGGGGCATGAAAGGCATTGTGGGTGCCCCCCCCATCGACCGGTCGCCGGATAAACCGGGGAAAAACGCCTCAATCCGCCGCCATGCCGGTGCCCTGCCCGGGCACCGGCGGGGTGTTCAGGCGAACACGTCCAGCGGGCGGTTGCCGTCGGTTTTCGGCTGCAGCGGCTGCAGCACCGGGCCGGCAGCGGCCTCGGTGCGGCCCGATCGGCCGGCCCGTTCGATGCCGGCAGCGCGTTCGGCGAGGGTGCCCGATCCGGCGTGCTGGCCGTGCTGGCCCTGCGCTCCCACCGACACGCCACCCAGCTCCACGCCGCTGCGGCCCAGCAGCTCGCCCAGCACCTGGGGCGCCTGTTCGCGCAGCAGTTCGCGGGTCTGGGCGTCGTCGGTGGCAAAACCCACCTGCACTTCCTGGCCCTGCATCTGCAGGCGGATGTCGATGGCGTCCTCGCCTTCGCCGCCCACCCGCAGGCTGGCATGGCGCACATGGCCGGCGCCCCAGTGGGTGACTTCGGTGTCGTCGGCGGCCGCGGCCCAAGGCTGCTGGGTGCTGTCGTCGCGCGGGGTGTCGCTGCCGCTGGCGCTGCTGCCCTGGCCGGCATCACCGCCCAGGCTGCCGTCGCCGGTGGTGGCGCCGCCGGCACCGGCCGTGCCGATGCTGCCGCTGCCTTCAGCCGAAGCGTTCACCGCGCCGCTGCGCAGGCCCAGGGCCTCGCCGGGGCGAAGGTCATCGTCGGCGCCGGCTTCGCGCCGTGCCACCGCACCCCAGCTCGGGGCAGGCGTGCCGGCAAAACGCTCGTCCAGCGCCACCGTGGGGCGCGAGCTGGCCAGGGCCTGGGCGGCCGTGTCGCTGGCGCCACCGGCACGCACCCAGCTCAGGCCCGGGGCCTGCTCGGTGCCACGGCCGGGCTGGCCGGTGGCGCCGCTGGCACCCATATGGCCGGCCTGTGCGGCGAAGCTGGCGGCGCCCGGTGCAGGGCGTGCCTTGTCGTGGTTCAGGCTGCGCTCCACCCGGGCTTCCAGACCGCGCTCGCGGGCGGCGCCGGGCTCCAGCGGCTGCAGCAGTGCGCGGGCTTCGGCGGTGAGCGGGGTGGCGCCGTCGATCTTGCCGGGCGGGGTCAGGGTCGGTGCGGGGCCTGCACGGTCGGTGGCGTCGGTGCCGGCGCCACCTGCGGTGGACGTGGCGGCCTTCATGCCAGCGGGCATCCAGCCGGGCAGGGTGGCCAGCAGGCCGGCCAGCGGGTTGTCCTGGGGGGCATCGGTGCGCTCCGCATCGGCGCTGTCGGCGAGGGGCGCGGCGCTGTCGTCGGCCGGCAGGGTGGTGCTGGCCAGCAGCGAGAGCAGGCTGGAGAACAGGTCGCCCCCGGTCTCGGCGCCCTGGCGCGGTCTGGTCCCCTGGTGGCCGTTCTGCGCCTGCTGGGCCGGTGCGGTGGTGTGGCTGGCCGGGCTGCCGCCGGCGGCTGAGGTCTGGCTCATGGGCGTGCTCCTGCGGCCTGGGCCAGGGCCACCTGCTGGCGCAGGTAGACATTGAGGGCCATCTCGTCGTTGGCTTTCTGTTCCTGGCGCTGGGCCTGCTTCTGCAGCGCCTCGATCTGCTTCTCGGTGAAGCGGCGCAGGCCGGCGAGTTCGCGTTCGGCGGTCTGCAGGTCGGCCAGGGCCTGGTCGATGCGGGCCTGCTTGTCGGCCAGCACACCGGTCTGGAATTCGATGGCGTGGTGGATCTTCTGCATGAACTGGCGGTGGTGCAGCAGCAGCGTCACGTCGACACCCTGGCTGCCGCGCTGCGCCCATCGGGCCTGCGCTTCCACCACATAGCCCTGCAGCTGGTCCATCTGTTCCTGGGCCATCTGCAGGTCGCGCACCTGGCGGGCGTGTTCGGACAGCGCCTCGTCACGGCGCTGTTCGGCCAGTTCCACCACCTTGGTCAGTGTCTGTATGCGGCTCATGCGGTCCTGCCTTCAGGGTTGTTGGTGCGTGCGTTGGTTCGGGCGGGCGGCATCAGGGCCTGCTGCAGGCCCTGCAGGCTGTCGTTGAGCGTGGCGGCCTCATGCATGCCCTGCTGCAGGAAGCGCTGCAGCGCGGGGTACAGCGCGATCGCCTGGTCGGTCTCGGGGTCGGAGCCCGGCACATAGGCGCCGAGCTGGATCAGGTCGCGCGTCTTCTGGTAGCGCGAGTAGGCGCTGCGGAAGCGGCGCGCGGCCTCCAGGTGGGTGCGGCTGGCCACGTTGTGCATCACGCGCGAGGCCGATGCCTCCACGTCGATGGCCGGGTAGTGGCCCGATTCGGCCAGCGCCCGCGACAGCACGATGTGGCCGTCCAGGATGGCGCGGGCGGCATCGGCAATCGGGTCCTGTTGGTCGTCGCCTTCGGACAGCACGGTGTAGAAGGCGGTGATCGAGCCCACGCCGTTCAGGCCGTTGCCGCTGCGCTCCACCAGCTGGGGCAGGCGGGCAAAGCAGCTCGGCGGGTAACCCTTGGTGGCCGGCGGTTCGCCGATGGCCAGGGCGATCTCGCGCTGGGCCATGGCATAGCGGGTGAGCGAATCCATGAGCAGCAGCACATGCAGGCCGTCGTCGCGGAAGCGTTCGGCGATGGCGGTGGCGTAGGCCGCGCCCTGCATGCGCACCAGCGGCGGGGCGTCGGCGGGTGCGGCCACCACGACCGAGCGGGCCCGGCCGTCATCGCCCAGGATGTCCTCGATGAATTCCTTCACCTCGCGGCCACGTTCGCCGATGAGGCCCACCACGATCACGTCGGCCTTGGTGTAGCGGGCCATCATGCCCAGCAGCACCGACTTGCCCACGCCCGATCCGGCAAACAGGCCGATGCGCTGGCCCCGGCCCACGGTCAGCAGGGCGTTGATGGCGCGCACGCCGGTGTCCAGCGGTTCGCGCACCGGGTCGCGGTCCATGGCGTTCAGCGGTGCCCGGTCCATGGGCGCGATGTCCACATCGACGATGGGGCCCTGGTGGTCCAGCGGGTGGCCGTGGGCGTCCACCACACGGCCCAGCAGGCCACGGCCCATGGGCAGCTGCAGGGCGCCCCGGTCGTCGGGCGACGGCGGGCGGTTCTCCTGGCCCAGGCGCGGCACGGCGCGGTAAGGCGGCAGCGGAGTGACGGTGGCGCCGCTGGAGAGGCCGTGCACATCACCGGCCGGCATGAGGTAGGCGCGGTCGTTGGAGAAGCCCACCACCTCGGCCAGCACCGGCGTCTTCTGGCCGTTGCCGATCAGGCACTGCGAGCCCACCGGCACCTTCAGGCCCACCGCTTCGAGCACCAGACCCGCCAGGCGCGTCAGGGTGCCGCTGACCTCCAGCGAGGTCGGCACCGTGGCATGGGCCCGCAGGTCTTCCATGTAGCGGTCCCACTGGTTGGGGCCGTCCAGGTCGGGCAGGATGGAATCAGACATCGGCGTTCTCCGGGTCCCAGGGCACGTTCATGCCCAGGTTGCCCACGGCGCGGGCCCAGCGTTTCTCCACCGTGGCGTCCACCGAGGTGGCGGCGGTCTCCACCACGCAGCCACCGGGGCTGATGGTGGGGTCGGCCACCAGCTCGGGCACCGGGCTGGCCAGGGTCTCGCGCAGTGCGCCGCCCATGGCCTGCAGGTCGGCCGGGTTCAGGCGCACGGTGGCGGGCAGGCCGTCGATGACGAGTTCGCGCAGGGCTTCGTCGATCACCGGCTTGAGGGCTTCGTGGTCGGCACGCAGTTCGCGGCGCACCACCTGGCGGGCCAGGTCGCAGGCCAGCTCCAGGATGTGCTGCGAGATCTGCTGCTCGCTGCGGATCAGGCTGTTGCGGGTGCTCTGCAGCAGCTGCGCCAGGCGCACGCCGGCTTCTTCGGCCTGGTGGCGCAGCGGGGCCTCCAGGGCATCGCGCACTTCCTGGCTGCCGGCGTCATGGCCATGGGCGAAGCCCTCGGCATAGGCCTGCTGACGGATCTCGTGCAGGACCTCGTCGCTCAGGGTCGGGCCGCTGTCAGCGGCCGCAGCCGGCTGGCTGCCGTCCACCGCATCGAACTGCCAGGCGGCCACGCCGTCGATTTCCTCGCGCGGGATGAAGCGCGAGTGCACGCTGCCGGCCGGCTTGGCGGCCTGCGCCTCCATGGCGGCAATGCGTTCAGACAAAGGCTTCATCTTCGCCTCCGCCGATCATGATCTGGCCTTCGTCGGACAGGCGACGCACGACCTTGAGGATGTCCTTCTGCTGGGCTTCCACCTCCGACAGCCGCACCGGACCGCGCGACTCCAGGTCCTCGCGCAGGGCCTCGGCGGCGCGGCTGGACATGTTGCCCAGCACCAGTTCGCGCAGCTCGGTGCTGGCGCCCTTGAGGGCCACCACCAGCTGGTCGGTGGCCACTTCCTTGAGCACCAGCTGCACCGACTTGCCGTCGAGCTTGAGCAGGTCCTCGAAGGTGAACATCTTGTCCATGATCTTCTGTGCCAGGTCCGGGTCGAAGCCCCGGATCGACTCGATCACCGAGCCTTCGATCTGGGTGCCCATCATGTTGATGATCTCGGCCGCGGTCTTCACGCCGCCCATGCTGGTCTTGCGGATCTTGTCGCCGCCGGCCAGCACCTTGTAGAGCACCTCGTTGAGGTCCTTCAGCGCAGTGGGCTGGATGCCTTCGAGCGTGGCGATGCGCAGCATCACCTCGTTGCGGGTGCGTTCGGAGAAGTTCTTCAGCACGCCGGCGGTCTGGTCGGCTTCCAGGTGCACCAGGATGGCGGCCACGATCTGCGGGTGCTCGTTGCGCAGCAGTTCGGCAATGGACAGCGGGTCCATCCACTTCAGGCTCTCGATGCCCGACACGTCGCCGCCCTGCAGGATGCGGTCGATCAGCAGCGAGGCCTTGTCGTCGCCGAGTGCGCGCTTGAGCACCGAGCGCACATAGTTGTCGGTGTCGCTCACCAGCAGGCTCTGCGACGAGGCCTCGCTGGCAAAGCGCTGCATCACCTGGTCCACCCGATCGTGCGAGACGGCGCGGGTCTTGGCGATGGTCTCGCCCAGCTTCTGCACTTCCTTCGGACTGAGGTGCTTGAACACCTCGGCCGCTTCCTCTTCGCCCAGCGACATGAGGAAGATGGCTGCGTCCTGGATTCCCTGGTCTTCCATGTGTTGGTCCTCTGCGCGTCAGGCCGGCGCTTCGCCGTTGACCCAGCCCTTGACGATGTTGGCCACCGCCGCCGGGTTCTCCAGCGCCAGCCGCTTGGCATCGGCCAGGCGCTGCTGTTCGGCCGTGACTTCGGCGGCGGCCGGGCCGGGCAGGCCCGGGCGCTCCGGCGTGTCGTTGAGCACCGCATTGAGCGGCTGCGCTTCCAGCGGGGTCAGGCGCGGCGCGGGGTTCTTCATCTGCTTGAGCACCGGGCGCACCAGGCCCAGCAGCACCAGCAGGCCCACGGCCACCATGCCCACCGGCCAGGCCAGGCTGCGGGCCAGGTCGATCATCTCGGGCTGCTTCCACAGCGGCAGGTCTTCGGCTTCCGGCGTCTTGACCGCATTGAAGGCGGCATTCACCAGGTTCACCGAATCACCGCGCTCCTTGCTGAAGCCGATGGTCTCGCGCACCAGGGCGGTCATCTGCTCCAGCTGTTCGGGCGGGATGGGCTGGGTCACGGTCTTGCCCTGCGGGTTGACCGAGGTGCGGTGGTTCACCACCACGGCAGCACTCAGGCGGCGCACCGTGCCGGTGGCCTCGCGCACCACCTTCACCGTCTTGTCCACCTCGTAGTTCACGGTGGATTCGCGGCGCATGGAGCCCTTGTCGGCGCTGGCAGCGCCCTGCGGGTTCACGCCCACCGGAGCGGCCGCGCCATTGATGGGGGCCGAGCTGGGGGCCGGCGGCTGGTTGCTCACCGCACCCGGCACGCCCGAGGGCTGGGCCGAGGCGCCACTGCCGTCTTCCACCAGCTGCTGGCTGCGCACCGCGCTGGGGGCGCCGCCCTGGTTGGGGGCGTGCTGCTCGGAGGTGGATTCCACCAGCGAGAAGTCCACGTCGGCCGTCACCTGGGCCTTCACGTTGCCGGCGCCCACCAGGGGTTCGAGCATGTCCAGGATGCGGCGGGTGTGCAGCTGTTCGATCTGGGTCACGTACTGCAGCTTCTGCACGTCGGCGCCCTGGGCCTGGCCGGCGGCATCCGGCGGGGCCGACAGCAGGTTGCCGGCGTCGTCCACGATGCTCACCGCCTTGGGGTTCATCTCGGGCACGCTGCTGGCCACCAGGTGCACGATGCCGGCCACCTGGGCGCGGTCCAGCGTGCGGCCGGGGTGCAGCGTGAGCAGCACCGAGGCGCTGGCCTTCTGCTGTTCGCGGAAGAAACCGTTCTGGTTGGGCAGGGCCAGGTGCACCCGGGCGTTCTGCACCGACGAGAGCGACTGGATGGAGCGGGTGAGTTCGCCTTCCAGGCCGCGCTGGAAGGTCAGGCGCTCCTGGAACTGGGTCATGCCGAAGCGGTTGCTCTCCATCAGCTCGAAACCGGTGACCGAGCCCTTGGGCAGGCCTTGCGAGGCCAGGCGCAGGCGGGTGTCGTGCACCTTGTCGGCCGGCACCATGATGGCGCCGCCGCCCTCGGCGTGGCGGTAGGGCACGTTCATCTGCGAGAGCTGGGCGACGATGGCGCCGCCGTCCTTGTCGCCGAGGTTGCTGTAGAGGACCTTCCAGTCCGGCTGGCGGCCCATGAAGAAGGCGGCCAGGGCCAGGGCCAGCAGGGCCAGGGCGCCCAGGCCGAGCTTGATCTTCTGGCTGTTGTCCATGCGGGACAGGCCTTCCCCCAGCGGGCTGCGGCGCGCGGGCTGTATGTCCAGTTCGGCAACGGTGGTGCTCATGGCGGGGTCGGTGCTCGGTGGGTATCGGGTCGGGGAGACATTCCCCGTTGCGACCGAGTATGGAGTTCCACCCCCTGCGCCATAGCGGCGAAAAGCCCGGGCTTTGGCCCCTTATTCCGGCCACGCGCCACAGGCCGTTTCCCTAGAGTCGGGGCATTCCCCTTTGCGGAAGGAACATGCCATGGACGTCCGACTCTCGCCCCTCTCCAGCCAGACCCTGGGCGGTCTGAAATCGCTTTCTGCCGGCAAGTCAGCCGGTGCAGGTGGCCTGGGTGCCACCGGTGCCGGTGGCGGCGTGGCGGAGAGCTTCAAGAGCGCGCTGCGCGAGGTCAGCAAGGCCCAGAACGAGGCATCGAGCCTGCAGACCCGGGTTCAGATGGGCGACCCCAAGGTCAGCCTCGAAGAAACCATGCTGGCCATGCAGAAGGCCCAGATCGGTTTCCAGGCCACGCTGCATGTGCGCAACCGCATGGTGCAGGCCTACACCGACATCATGAACATGAGCGTCTGAGCCGGCCATGCGCGGGTGCCTCAGTGCATCGGCGCCGGGCTGCTCTTGTGGAAGAGCTGGGCCAGGTCCTGCAGCCAGGGCTCGGCCAGGTGCCGGATCTCGGCATCGGTGCGCAGGATGCGCTGCATGATCTGCGCCTTTTCCTTGCGCTCCTGCGGGGCCAGCTGCAGGCTGCGCGAGCGGTAGCGCAGCTGTTCGATCAGCACCGCACAGGCGCCTTCCAGGCGCACCACCTGATCCCAGTTTTCCTGTTGGGCCGCTTCCAGCATCTCGCGGCTGGTGCGTTCGATGGCCTTGTAGTAGTCCAGCAGTCCGTGTTCCATGCTCAGACTCCCTTGGCCACCTGACCGCGGATGTCCTTCCAGGACTGGGCCAGGGGTTCGATGAGGGCCACCACCTCGGCCACCGCAGCGTCGTCGTTGCGCAGGTTGGCTTCGGTCAGGCGCTTGACGCAGTAGTCGTAGAGGGCACGCAGGTTCTGCGCCAGCTCGCCGCCTTCGGCGGGGTTCAGGCCGGCCTTCAGGCCTTCTTCCAGGATGCGCACTGCCTTGATCAGGGCGCCGCCCTTGGCGGCCACGTCCTGGCGGGCCATGGCGCCACGCGCCAGGTGCAGGTTCTGCAGCAGGCCGTCGTACAGCATGCCCACCAGCTGGTGCGGGTCGGCCGACTGCACGCCGGTGTCGACGGCAACGCGCTTGTAGGCGGAGGCGGATCGGGTGCTGACTGGGGTGTACATGGCGTCGGTTCCTTGTGCTTGATGATTCATGTATCGGCCGTCTGCGGGCGGACTGTAGGGTGCTGACGCCCCGGAAACAGCCGGTTTCACACCCCTTATCGAACACTGTTCAGGCCGGCTTCAGACACAAAAAAACGGCAGTACCCGAAGGCACTGCCGTCATGGTCCGGGCGCTGTCAGCGCCCGGAGGAGCCCACGCGGAGATCAGCGCAGCAGGGACAGCACGCCCTGCGAAGCCTGGTTGGCCTGGGCCACCATGGCGGTACCGGCCTGCTGCAGGATCTGCGAGCGCGACAGGTTGGCGGTTTCCTTGGCGAAGTCCGCGTCCACGATGCGGCCACGGGCGGCCGAGATGTTCTCGCCGGCGATGTTGATGTTGGCCACGGCGTTCTCGAAGCGGCTCTGCAGGGCGCCCAGGTCGGCGCGCGAGCTGTTGATGGCGTTGATGGCGCTGTCGATCACCTTCATGGCCAGCTGGCTGTCGCCGAAGCTGTTGATGTTGATGCCGTCGGTGGTGCCGTTGTCACCCAGGGTGTACTTGCTGGCGGTGGCGGCGCCGGTCACGACGCCCAGGGCGGCCGAGGCGCCGGCCAGGCCGGCGATGTTGCCACCGGTGGCTGCGTCCAGCGCGGTGTCGGAGAACAGCTGGTAGCCGGTCACGGCGCCGGTGTTGTCCTTGACTTCACGGGCGAACACGCCGGAATCGGAGGACTTGGCGTTGATGGCGGCCACGATCTGGCTGGCGCGCTCGGCACCGGTGCTGGCCTCGGCGATGGCGCCCAGGTCCACACCGTTGACCGAGTAGGTGCCGCCGCTCACGGCAGCCAGGGTGGCGCCGGTGGCGGGGTCGGCCACCTGGATCTCGGCGGACATGTAGACGTCGGTCGAACCCAGCGAGGTGGTCTTGGCGCTGACGATGGAGTCGATGGCGATGCCTTCACCGGCGTTCGCGCCCACCTGGAAGGTGGCGTTGGCGAAGCTGCCGTCGAGCAGCTTGGTGCCGTTGAAGCTGGTGGTCTTGGCCACGCGGTCGATCTCCGAGCTCAGCTGGGTGACTTCGGCCTGCAGGGCCTTGCGGTCATCGGCGTTGTTGGAGGCGTTGGCCGACTGCACGGCGAGTTCACGCATGCGCTGCAGCATGTCGCCGACCTTGCCCAGGGCGCCTTCAGCGGTCTGGGCCAGCGAGATGCCGTCGTTGGCGTTGCGGGCAGCGACGTTGAGGCCGCGGACCTGGGCGTTCATGCGCTCGGAGATGGCCAGGCCGGCAGCGTCGTCCTTGGCGGAATTGACGCGCAGGCCGGAGGACAGGCGCTGCATGGAGGTGGCGAGGGCGCCTTGCGATGCGCTCAGGTTGCGCTGAGCGGTCATCGACATCACGTTGGTGTTGATGGTGGTCATATCTGACTCCTGGAAAGGACTGGTGAGGACAACCGGCTCTGGGTGCCGGACCACGAACCCGAAGTGGAGTCCGTTGCTTGCTTTATCGGTGCTGCGTTTCGCGATCTTTAGAAGGACTTGACAAGAAAATTTTTTCTTGTCCACCCTAAAGTTCAGCCCGAGTTCTTGTTCCAGAGCGTGATCTGCTGCGCCACGTACGCGTTGAGCGAGCTGAACTTGGCCACGGCAGCGTCCATCGCGTTGTATTGCGCCAGGTAACGGGTCTCGGCGCGCGAGGCGCGGTCGTTGACCTTGTCCATTTCCTTGGAGTTGCGCTGGATGGCGCTGCGCAGCGAGGAGGTGCGCGCCGAGAGCGAGCCGTCGGCTGCGACCAGGCCGTCGGCAAAGTTGTCGAGCTTGAAGCCGAAGCCCTTGAGCGTGGGGTTGTCGCTGTCTGCGCCGAACAGGCGGGTCATCTCGGCGGGCTGGTCCAGCGCGGCGTCGAGCTTGCTGCTGTTGATGCTCAGCTTGCCGTCGGCCTTGATCTCCAGGCCCACGTCGGACAGACGCGTGAAGGCACCGCCCGGCGTCTCGGAACGCATCATGCTGCGCAGGGCCCGCTGCAGTCCCACTGCCGTGGAGTCGCCCTGCAGCGATCCCCGGGTCTTGGTGTCGGCGTCGTATTTGGTGGAGGTGGCCAGCATGTCGGAGAGCGTGTTGTAGGCGTCCACGAAGCCCTGCACCGCCTTGCGCATGCTGTCCTTGTCGTTGCTCACCGTGATGGTGGCCGAGCTGGTGGTGGGCTTGAGCAGGTTCAGCGTGATGCCGGGCAGGGCGTCCTTGACCGTGTTGCTGGCCGATTCGATGGTCACGCCGTTGACCTTGGCCACGGCATTGAGTCCGGCCTGGGTCAGGCTCATGCCCGAGCCGGACAGGCTGGTGAAGGCGAGTCGGCCAAGGTCCTTGCCGTCGGTGGCGTCGCCGTCGGCCGCCGCCACCTGGTAGCCCAGCGCCTTGCCCGTGTCCCGGGAGCGCATCAGCAGGCGCTCGCCCGAGGCATCGCGCAGCACGGTGGCGGTCACACCGCCCTTGGCGGCATTGATCTGCGCCGCGATGTCGGTGAGCTTGTCCTTGCCTTCGACCACATTGATGGTCATCGGCGTGGCGCTGCCGGCGGCAAAGCTGCCGCTGCTCCAGTCACCCAGGGTGATGGTGAGCGTGCCCGCGCCCATGCCGCTGCCCACCGGCACCGCGGCACTGGCCGTGGACTGCGCCTGGGCCAGCGACACCACATCCAGTGCCAGCGTGGTGGGCGCCGTGCTGTCGGCCACCGACACGCTGACCGCATCGGCCTGCGACGACGTGCCCTTCACCTGCGTGAAGGTGTTGGCGGCGGCCAGCCTGGCGGCTGCGTCGCCCAGACCGCTCACCATGGAGGTGATGCTGCCGAGCACCGAGAGCTTGGCCTGGAAGCCGCTGGCCTGTGTCTGCAACTGGGCCAGCGGCGCGCGCTCCAGCGCCACCAGCTGCGAGACGATGCTCTTGACGTCGATACCGCTGGCGAGTCCAGGGGAAGAGATGGCCATGCGGTAGCTCCTTTACGGGTTCACGAACGCAGCAGCGACAGCACGCCCTGCGGTACCTGGTTGGCCTGGGCCACCATGGCGGTGCCGGCCTGCTGCAGGATCTGGGCGCGCGAGAGCGCTGCGGTTTCCTTGGCGAAGTCGGCATCGACGATGCGGCCACGGGCGGCCGAGATGTTCTCGCCGGCGATGTTGATGTTGGCCACGGCGTTCTCGAAACGGCTCTGCAGGGCGCCCAGGTCGGCGCGCGAGCTGTTGATGGCGTTGATGGCGTTGTCGATCACTTTCATGGCCAGCTGGCTGTCGCCGAAGCTGTTGATGTTCACGCCGCTGGTGGTGCCGTTGTCGCCCAGCGTGAAGACGCTGGCGGTGGCCGCACCGGTGACGACGCCCAGGGCGGCCGAGGCGCCGGCCAGGCCGGCGATGTTGCCGCCGGTGGCTGCGTCCAGCGCGGTGTCGGAGAACAGCTGGTAGCCGGTGACGGCGCCGGTGGCGTCCTTGACCTCGCGGGCGAACACGCCGGAATCCGACGACTTGGCATTGATGGCGGCCACGATCTGGCTGGCGCGCTGGGCACCGGTGCTGGCCTCGGCGATGGCGCCCAGGTCCACACCGTTGACCGAGTAGGTGCCGCCGCTCACGGCGGGCAGGGTGGCGCCGGTGGCGGGATCGGTCACCTGGATCTCGGCGGACATGAAGACATCGGTCGTGCCCAGCGAGGTGGTCTTGGCGCTGACGATCGATTCGATCGAGATGCCTTCACCGGCGTTCGCGCCCACCTGGAAGGTGGCGTTGGCAAAGCTGCCGTCGATGAGCTTGGTGCCGTTGAAGCTGGTGGTCTTGGCCACGCGGTCGATTTCCTGGCGCAGCTGGGCCACCTCGGCATTGAGGGCCTTGCGGTCATCGGCGTTGTTGGAGGCGTTGGCCGACTGCACGGCGAGTTCGCGCATGCGCTGCAGCATGTCGCCGACCTTGCCCAGGGCACCTTCGGCCACCTGCGAGAGCGAGATGCCGTCGTTGGCGTTGCGGGCGGCCACGTTGAGGCCGCGCACCTGCGTGTTCATGCGCTCGGAAATGGCCAGGCCGGCAGCGTCGTCCTTGGCGGAATTGACGCGCAGGCCGGAGGACAGGCGCTGCATGGACGTGGCCAGTGCGCCCTGCGACGAGCTCAGATTGCGCTGAGCGTTCATCGACATGATGTTGGTGTTGATCGTGGTCATGACTAACTCCTGAAAGGGTTGTGAGAAGGTGACCCGGTTCCCTGCACCTCGGGCCTCACCGCCACTGCTCGCCGCCCTGAGGGCCGGACGACGAACCCCTTTCAGCGAAGTTCGTTGAGTCAATTTCGGTGATGAGGGTGAATTCTTGAGATTTGGCGGATGGGCAGCGCGTGGATAAGCGGCTGCGCAGCCTGCCAATTCCGTGCTTTGCCGCATTCGGGCGCTGCACAGGCCACACCGGTTTGAGAACCAAAGATGTAGGCGTCTGGATGACACGCTGTGAGGGCTTTGCCGACGCGCCGAACAGCCGTTTACCGATTCAAGTTTCTTTACCGGTCGACACAATTACTCACATCGGGACAGCAGTTGTTGCAAGACACCGCCCACCCCACCACCGAGATTCAAGGAGCACGACATGGACAGCGAACAACTTCTGGCAGAGATCCGCGAAGCCAACCTCACCTACCTGATGCTGGCCCAGAACCTGATCCGCAAGGACCGTGCAGAAGCCCTTTACCGCCTGGGCCTGACCGAGGAAGCCGCCGACCTGCTGGCCATGCTGACCCCGGCCCAGCTGCTCAAGATCGCTTCCACCAACATGCTGCTGTGCCGCTTCCGGGTGGACGACGACATGGTCTGGAACCTGCTGACCAACCACAACGTGAAGAAGGTGGAGAACAGCACCACCACCCAGCTGCACGCCTCCATCCTGATGGCCGGCAAGTTCGCCGAGAGCATGTCCACCGCCACCGCTCACTGAGCCGGCCCGACACGCACAGAAGCTGAACCAGGAGAACGACATGGCCACCCAGAAAAGCATCCTCAACGAGTCGCGTGACATCGAGCGCGCCGTGGCCCTGATCCAGCTGGGCGCCCGCCTGCAGGTGCTGGAGTACGAGACCAGCCTGTCCTACGAGCGTCTGCTGCGCCTGTACAAGGAAGTGGCCGGCAAGAGCCCGTCCAAGGGCCAGCTGCCGTTCTCCACCGACTGGTTCCTGACCTGGCAGCCCAACATCCACGCCTCGCTGTTCCTCAACATCCACGAGTACCTGTCCAAGACCAGCGAACTCGAAGAGATCGACACGGTGATCAAGGCCTTCCGCCTCTACAGCGAGCAGATGACCGCCAGCGCCATCGAGCCCCTGCTGTCCATCACCCGTGCCTGGCGCCTGGTGAAGTTCGTGGACAACGGCATGCTGACGCTGACCAAGTGCTCCTGCTGCGGTGGCCACTTCGTGACCGAACCCTACGAGAACGCCCGCCAGTTCGTCTGCGGCCTGTGCCAGCCGCCGGCCCGCGCCGGCAAGGGCAGCAGCCAGGGCGGCCTGCGCCTGCACTGAAGCCGATTCCCCTTCAAAGCCCGAATAAGCCCCCCAACGGGGGCTTTTTTGCGTTCATGCCCGGGCGGGTTCTGGCCGATAGTCATTGCATCGCACCGCTTCTCTGCGCGGTCCACCCATACAACAGACAGGTTCTCCGCCATGTTCGTGATCATCGGTTTCCTGTTCTCCATGGCCTGCATCTTCGGGGTGTACATCGGCCACGGGGGCAACATCGGCGTGGTGCTCAAGGCACTGCCCTTCGAGATGACCACCATCCTGGGCGCCGCCCTGGGTGCCTTCCTGATCAACAACCAGATGAAGGTGGTCAAGGCCGCCTTCAAAGGCATGGCCGGCTGCTTCAAGGGCAGCCACTTCACCAAGGACCGCTACATGCAGCTGCTGGCCCTGCAGTACGACCTGCTGCAGAAGGCCCGCAAGGAAGGCCTGATGGCCATCGAGCAGGACGTGGAGAACCCGGACCAGTCGCCGGTGTTCAAGAAGTACCCCACCATCGCCTCCGACCACCATGTGGTCGAGTTCATCACCGATTACCTGCGCATGATGGTCTCGGGCAACCTCAATGCCCACGAGATCGAGGCGCTGATGGACGCCGAGATCGAGACCCACCACCAGGAAGCCCACGCGCCCGTGGCGGCGGTGGCCCGCCTGGCCGGCGGCCTGCCGGCCTTCGGCATCGTGGCCGCCGTGCTGGGCGTGGTCAACACCATGGGCTCGGTGGGCCAGCCCCCGGCGGTGCTGGGCGGCATGATCGCCTCGGCCCTGGTGGGCACCTTCCTGGGCATCCTGCTGGCCTACGGCGTGTTCGAGCCCATCGGCGGCCTGATGGAGCAGAAGGTCGAGGAGAGCGGCAAGGAATTCCAGTGCATCAAGACCACGCTGCTGGCCAGCATGCAGGGCTATTCGCCGGCCACGGCCATCGAGTTCGGCCGCAAGGTGCTGTTCTCCGACGTGCGTCCTAGCTTCAGCGAGCTTGAAGGCCACGTGAAGGGCAAGAAGGCATGAACGCCGTGATGCAGGCAGGAGGCTGACATGGCCAACGGCAAGCAGCTGCAGCCCATCATCATCAAGCGCGTCAAGAAGGGCGGCCATGCCGCCCACGGGGGCGCGTGGAAGATCGCCTACGCCGACTTCGTGACGGCCATGATGGCCTTCTTCCTGCTCATGTGGCTGCTCGGCTCCACCGCCAAGGGCGAGCTCGAAGGCATTGCGGAGTATTTCCAGAACCCGATCAAGGTGTCGCTCATGGGCGGCGCGGGCACCGGCAACAGCGACAGCATCCTGCCCGGTGGCGGGCGCGACCTCTCCAAGCAGGCCGGCCAGGTCGACAGCGGCGATGCCCAGCGCGCCGCCAAGATGATGGGCGCCCAGATGGCGCGGGCCGACGACATCAAGCGCGAGCAGATGCGCCAGGAACAGGTCCGGCTGGACGAGCTGGAGGCCAACATCCGCGACCTCATCGAGAGCAAGCCCGAGCTGGCGGCCTTCAAGGGCCAGATCCAGCTGCAGAAGACGCCCGACGGCCTGAGCATCCTGATCGTCGACGACCAGAACCGGCCCATGTTCGACACCGGCAGTGCCCTGGTCAAACCCCACATGCGCGAGATCCTGCAGACCATCGGCAAGGCCATGGGCAAGGTGGAGAACCGCATCACGCTCTCCGGCCATACCGATGCCAAGCCCTACGGCAACGGCGAGCGGGGCTACAGCAACTGGGAGCTCTCGGCCGACCGGGCCAATGCCACGCGCCGCGAGCTGGTGGCCGGCGGCCTGCCGGACGACAAGCTGGTGCGGGTGGAGGGCCTGGCATCGAGCCGGCTCCTGTACCCCGCCCGCCCCAACGACCCCGCCAACCGGCGCATCAGCATCGTCATCATGACCCGCGAGGCCGAGGAGCGCATGCTGCCGGCCCCGGGTGCGCCCCAGCCGGTCAAGCCCGAACCCGAGGCCGCCGCCACCCCGGCCGTGACCACCTCGCAGGCCCCGGCCACCGGTCCGGTGCTGGTGCCGCCACGGCCCGCGCTACAGATTCCCGTCGATATGACGAAAACCCAGGCAACGCCGCGGCCCTGAGCGCGGTCACAAACACCCCAGCCAGCGGAGGCTCAGCATGTCCACGCCGATGAAATTCCTGATCGTTGACGATTTCTCCACCATGCGCCGCATCGTGCGCAACCTGCTCAAGGAGATCGGCCATGCCGATGCCGACGAGGCCGAAGACGGTGCCATTGCCCTGAGCAAGCTCAAGGCCGGCAACTTCAACTTCGTGGTGACCGACATCAACATGCCCAACATGAACGGCTTCGAGCTGCTCTCGGCCATCAAGCAGGACGAGAAGCTCAAGCACCTGCCGGTGCTCATGGTCACGGCCGAAGCCCGCAAGGAAGACATCGTGATGGCTGCGCAGAACGGCGCGGCCGGCTACATCGTCAAGCCCTTCACCAAAGCCACGCTCGAAGAGAAGCTCGCCAACATCTTCAAGAAACTCGGCCTGTGAAGGAGTAGAGCCATGACGCCAACCCCTGAAACCCAGGCTGCACCGACCACCCCGACCGGCCAGGCCAGCAACCACGAGATGTTCCAGCAGCTCGGCGCCATCACGCGCCAGCTGCACGAAGCGCTCAAGGAGCTGGGCTACACCGACAAGCTCAAGGGCACGGTGGACCAGCTGCCCGACGCGCAGAGCCGCCTGTCCTACATCGCCCGCCTCACCGGCGAGGCGGCCGAGAAGGTGCTCAGCCAGGTCGAGCTGGCCAAGCAGGAGCAGGAACAGCTCATGCAGCGCGGCCGCGACCTGTCCGACACCATCCGCCGTGTGCCGGGCCTGCGCCATGCCATGCCCGAACTCATGGAATGGTCCACCGACGTGGTGGCCCTGAGCGAGAAGACCGACAGCCGCCTGACCGAAATCATGATGGCCCAGGACTTCCACGACCTCACCGGCCAGGTGATCGCGCGCGTGGTGCAGCTCGCCGGCACGATAGAAGAACAGCTGCTGGGCCTGCTGCTGCAGAGCGCCCCGTCCGGCCAGCCCGGCCAGGACGCCTCCTGCGAAGCCCTGGCCGGCCCGGTGGTCAACGCCGAAGGCCGCACCGACGTGGTGACCGACCAGCAGGGCGTGGACGACCTGCTGGCCAGCCTGGGGTTCTGATCCCTGCAAATGCGCCCGGGCCTGGCGCCTTATCGCGGCTTTGTGCGCAGGGCGGCTTCGCACAATCGACCTGACATCTTCCAGGTCGATCCATGTCCGATTCCGCCCAAGACAAAACCCTGCCAGCCACGCCGCAGCGCCTGAAGAAGGCGCGCGACGATGGCCAGGTGGCGCGTTCCAAGGACCTGCTCAATCTGGCGGTGCTCGGTGCCGGATCGGCCCTGCTCATGCTGGCCTTGCCGCTGGCCTTCGGCCTGCTGCGCGACGGCCTGCGCGGCCAGCTGCGCTTCGACCGGGCCGCCGTGGTCACGCCCGAGGTCGGCCTGCAGCGCGCCATGGACGCCTTCGGTCAGGGGCTGGTGCTGTACCTGCCGCTGGGGGTGGTGCTGCTGGTGTTCGTTCTGGCCGTGGCCTTTGCCTCGGGCAGCTGGACGCTGTCCACCAAGCCCATCACGCCCGATCTCTCGCGCATCAACCCGCTCTCCGGTTTCGGTCGGCTGTTCTCGAAGCAGCAGCTGGTGGAGACCGCCAAGCTCAGCGTCATCACCCTCATCGTGGGGGCCGTGGGCTGGCAGTTCCTGTCATCGCACCTGGGTGATTTCAGCTCGCTGGTGATGCAGCCGCTGGAGTCCGGCATCGGCCAGCTCGGCCGCTGGATGATGGCCGGCGTGGCCGGCCTCATGGTGACCGTGGCGGTGGTGGCGGCCATCGACTTCCCCGTCCAGAAGTTCCTGCACAAGCAGCAGCTGCGCATGTCGCACGACGAGGTCAAGCGCGAGCACAAGGAAAGCGAAGGCGACCCGCACCTCAAGGGCAAGCGCCGCGCCCGCGCCCGCGAGATCGCCCAGCGCATGAGCATCAAGGCCGTGCCCAAGGCCGACCTGGTGGTCATGAACCCCACCCACTACGCCGTGGCCCTGCGCTACGACGAGGCCACCATGGCCGCACCCCGCGTGGTGGCCAAGGGCTCGGACATGCTGGCCCTGAAGATCCGCGATGTGGCCAAGGATGCCAAGGTGCCGGTGCTGCAGTCGCCCATGCTGGCCCGTGCCCTGTATGCCCATGCCGAGATCGACCAGGAAATCCCCTCGGCCCTCTACACCGCCGTGGCCCAGGTGCTGGCCTATGTGTACCAGCTCAAGGCCGCCTTGCGGGGCGAGGGCGTGATGCCGGCCGAGCCGGTGCCGCAGGTGCCGCAGGAACTCGATCCGCACTACCGCAAGCCGGCGGCGGCGGGCACCTGATCAGCCCGGATCGCCCGACCCGCCCGCGGCGGTCGCGGTCAGCGGGTGCTCCGGCAACCGGGGCATGGAATCCGGGCGGCGGGCATTCTCCCTGCGGACCAGCTCGTTGTAACGGTCCACGAAGGTGGTCAGCTGCCGGCGTGTCAGTGCCGGCAGGGTGGTCATCGGATGGGGTCTGGATGCGCCGATGTCGGTGACCAGGCGCCGGCCCAGCTCGGCGGGCAGGTGCATGTGCGGGACCTGGTCGGGGTCCTGGCCCGGGTACAGGAAATCGAAGCAGACGTCGAGCGCACTCGTCTGCAGTTCGACGTGCAGCGCGCGCGCATGGACCCGCTGCAGGCAGGGGTGCAGCAGGTCCGGCACTGGTGTGAACACGGCACCGTCGAACGTGAGCGATGTCAGGTGGGTGGGCGCCAGGGCCCGGGCCAGCTCGCTCAAGCTGCCGGTCCCCGGCATCGGTGCGAAATCGATGGGTCCCCTGATCTCGTCCCTGGGGGCCAGCGCCGGGTCCAGCGTGACCGTCAGCGAGTCCAGCCGGCCCAGCCGCGTCACCCATGCCGCGATGCCCTGCAGGAAGCCATCCACCCAGGGGTGCGGGCCGGTGTCCGGCATGACCGTCACGAGATCCACGAGGTCGGGTCGCCAGACGATGCCGAGCGCGCACAGGCAATGGGCGCCGCCCGGCCCGGGACTGTCGGCCACGCCGTGTGTCGTCAGGCTGGCACCGGGTTCGGCGGGGTGCCCGGTGAACCCGCCCATCAGCAGGTTCAGCACCTCGATGTCGGGCGATTCCAGCGCGACCTGCAACGGTGCGCTCCGCCGGGACAGCGCCTCGGCCAAGGCCCGTGCCATGCCGTAGGCCGCGCCGCTGCACGGCCCCTGGGTCTCTGCCGGCGGCTCGGGGTTTTCTTCGTCGAAGAAGAAGTCATCCAGCACCAGCGTGCCGCCAGCGGGATCGTCCGCATCCTGTTCCCGGATGAAGAAGCCCTTGAGGGTGAGCGTGCGCAGATCGGGCGTGGCCACACAGTGGGCCAGCACGACGGTCAGTTCCGTGATCTCGCGGGTGTCGTTCGGGGTCAGCCCCATCTTCGATACGGTCAACTCGCCCCAGGCGGGCAGATGCCCGCCCGTGCAGCCGTGTCGCAGGGCCTCCATGAAGGGGCCGAAATCATGCAGCTCGATGGCATCCAGTGCCTTGTCCAGCAGCACCTGTCCGAGCCGGAGCGCTGCCGGGCCGTCGGCGTCCATGGGGTTGAACGCGCCGCTGGCGTTGACCAGCTTGAGCCGGCGAAGCGAGCCGAGCGCCTCGATCAGGTCCGCGAAGCCCGGGTCCAGAAGGCAGTCCATGTCGTCGCTGCAGCTCAGCGAGGTCAGTGCCGATGGCGCGGTCCGGACCGCGTTGGCCACGCCGGCCACCTCCTCGCGGGTCAGCACGATCCGGGTCAGGGACAGGGTGCTCAGCGTCGGGTGGGTGAACAGGGTGGCCAGTGCCTCGACCGGTGTCTGGTCCGGCAGCGAGCCGCTCAGCTCGATGGGGGGCGAGGGGCTGTCGTCCGGCAGTGCATGGACCAGGGTGCACACCGTCTCGGCCTGGGTCGAGCCGTCCATGTGCAGCTGCATGGGCAGTTGCGGCCTGATCGCCAGCAGGTCGCTCAGGGTCTCGTCGTCGCCGCTCTGCAGGGCTTGATGCCGCCGCGCCGTGAGGACCTCGTCGGGCGTGTCTTCCGTGATCGGTTCCGCCACGTCGACCTCGGGTGGCTGCTCTGCGGTGGACGCCGTGGACACGGCCACCGTGGCGCGGTCGGGTGACCCTTGCGGGGGCGGCGTGAGGGAGGATGACGTGCGTTTCATGCGGACCTGCCTGGGGAAGTGACGAAGCCCCTGGGTACGCATGTCGGGGCCGCCCGTTCCCGGGCCCTTGAAACCTTGACGAATCGGTCAGGGCTTAAAACCCGTCCGGTGCACCGTGCGCAGTCCGATCTGGCCGTTTTCCCCCCGCTTTTCCCGCGATCGCCAACCCTCAAGATTTTCACAATCGCTGCATGAACGCTCTCGAGCCCCTGCAGCAATGGTTCCGCCGCAACGCCGGCTGGGCCGGTGGCCTGGCCGCCCCCATGCTGGTGATCACCATCCTCTCCATGATGGTGCTGCCCCTGCCGCCCTGGCTGCTGGACACCTTCTTCACCCTCAACATCGCGCTGGCGCTGATCGTGATGATGGTGGCCGCCTACATGAAGCGGCCGCTGGACTTCTCGGTGTTCCCCACCGTGCTGCTGCTCACCACGCTGCTGCGCCTGTCGCTCAACGTGGCCTCCACCCGGGTGGTGCTGCTGGAAGGCCACACCGGCCCTGGCGCGGCCGGTGCGGTGATCGAGGCCTTCGGCCACTTCCTGATCGGCGGCAACTTCGCGGTCGGTTTCGTGGTGTTCATCATCCTGGTGGTGATCAACTTCGTGGTGATCACCAAGGGTTCCGAGCGCATCGCCGAGGTGTCGGCCCGCTTCACCCTGGACGCCATGCCCGGCAAGCAGATGGCCATCGACGCTGACCTGGGCGCCGGCCTGATCGACGAGAAGGAGGCCAAGCGCCGCCGCGCCGAGGTGGGCGAGGAAGCCGAGTTCTTCGGCTCCATGGACGGTGCCTCCAAGTTCGTGCGCGGCGACGCCATCGCCGGCATCCTGATCCTGATCATCAACATCGTCGGCGGCCTGATCATCGGCATGGTCCAGCACGGCCTGTCGGCCGGCCAGGCCGCCGACAGCTACATCCTGCTGGCCGTGGGCGACGCGCTGGTGGCGCAGATCCCCTCGCTGCTGATCTCGGTGGCCGCCGCCATGGTGGTCTCGCGGGTGGGCAAGGACGAAGACCTGGGTGCCCAGGTGGTGGAGCAGATGTTCCTGTCCACCCGGGTGCTGGGCGTGACCGCCGGCGTGCTGTTCCTGCTCGGCGTGATTCCGGGCATGCCGCATGTGTTTTTCCTGGCGTTCGCCGCCATGGCCGGCGGTCTGGCCTGGTGGCGCCACCAGCAGTCGCTCCAGCCGGTGGCCGAGGAAGCCCCGGCCGCCCCGGCCGCCGACGGCGAAGCCAGCTGGGACGACCTGCAGCCCATCGACCTGCTGGGCCTGGAGCTGGGCTACCGCCTGATCGCGCTGGTGGACAAGACCCGCCAGGGCGACCTGCTGACCCGCATCAAGGGCGTGCGCAAGAAGTTCGCCCAGGACGTGGGTTTCCTGCCGCCGCCGGTGCATGTGCGCGACAACCTGGAGCTGCACCCCAGCGCCTACCGCATCACCCTGCGTGGCGTGGTGGTGGGCCAGGGCGAGGTGTTTCCCGGCATGTTCCTGGCCATCGATCCGGGCGGCATCGGCACCCCGCTGATCGGCACCCCCACCACCGACCCCGCTTTCGGCCTGCCCGCGCACTGGATCGACGAGAAGCAGAAGGAGAGCGCGCAAATGGCCGGTTTTACGGTCGTTGATTCCGAGACCGTGCTGGCCACCCATCTCTCACACTTGATGCAAGTCCAGGCCGCGCGCTTGCTCAGCCGGACCGAGACCCAGGACCTGGTCGAACACGTGACCCGCCTGGCCCCCAAGCTGATCGAAGAAGTCGTCCCCAAAATGATTCCTGTGGCCACCTTCCAGAAAGTCCTGCAGCTGCTGCTGGAAGAAGGTGTGCACGTGCGCGACATCCGCACCATCATCGAGGCGATCGCCGAACACGCCCCCAGCGTCACCGACCCGGCCGAACTGGCCCGCCGCGTGCGCCTGGCCCTGGCCCCGGCCATCGTCCAGCAGATCTACGGCCCGGTCAAAGAGCTCGAAGTCATCGCCATCGAGCCCGGCCTGGAGCGCCTGCTGATGCAGGCCCTCACCGGCCAGGGCGGCGCTGCCCTGGACCCCGGTGTGGCCGAGATGCTGAGCAAATCCGCCACCGACATCGCCATCCGGCAGGAAGAAAAGGGCGTGCCCGCCTGCCTGCTGGTGCCCGACGCCATCCGCACCGCCATGGCCCGTCTGCTGCGCCGCGCAGCCCCGCGCCTGCAGGTGCTCGCCCACGGCGAAATTCCTGAAACCCACCTGATCCGCATCGGCCCGATTCTTGGAGAGCTTGCAGCATGAACATCCAGCGATTCCTTGCCCCCACCTCGCGTGAAGCCATGTCCAAGGCCCGCCGGGCCCTGGGCGACAGCGCGGTGATCCTGTCGTCCCGCAACACCGCCGAGGGTTTCGAGGTCATGGCCGCGGCCGAAGAAAGCCTGGCCAGCCTCACCGGTGCGGCCCGTGGCCTGCCCCAGCCGGCCGTTCAAGCGCCGGCCCAGCCGGTGGCCGAACCGGCTGCCCGCAGCGCCGCCCCGGCCAGCCAGTCGGTGGAGAGCGACACCGAGGCCCTGGCCATGAGCACCCTGTCGTTCCAGGACTATGTGCGTGAACGCATGCTGCGCAAGCGCCGCGAGGAAATGGGCGCCGCCGCTGCCCCGGTGCAGGAAGCCGCCCGCCCCGCCGAGCGTGCCGCCGCCCAGCCCGTGGCCCGCCCGGTGGCCCAGCCCGCCGCCCCGGCCATTCCGGTGCAGCGCTTCAACGCCCCGACCGGCCCCATCACCATGGCGCCCGCGCCGCAGCCCATCCGCACCCGCGAAGAGGCCGCCTGGGCCCATTCCGAGCCGGCCCGCTTCCCCAAGGACGAGAACAACCGCATGGCGGTCGAGATCTCGGCCCTGCGCGAGATGATCGAAGAGCGCTTCAACACCCTGGCCTGGATCGGCTCGTCGCGCCAGAACCCGATCCAGTCGCAGCTCATGCACAAGCTCATCCGTGCCGGCTACTCGCCCTCCATGGCCCGTGCCGTGCTGGAGCGAGTCCCCACCGAAGCCGGCCCGGCCGAAGCCGTGCGCTGGGTCATGGACGTGCTCACCCGCAACCTCAAGGTCGCCGCCCCCGGTGCCGGCCTGGTGGAAGAGGGTGGTGTGGTCGCCCTGATCGGCGCCACCGGCGTGGGCAAGACCACCACCGCCGCCAAGATGGCCGCCCAGTGCGTCAAGCAGTACGGCGCCGGCAGCGTGGGCCTGATCACCCTGGACACCTACCGCGTCTCCGGCTACGAACAGCTGCGCACCTACGGCCGCATGCTCGGCGTGGTGGCCCACCTGGCCCACGACCGTGCCGCCCTCAAGGACCTCCTCAACCTGCTCTCGGGCAAGCGCCTGGTCATCATCGACACCGCCGGCCTGGGCCAGCGCGACCAGCGCATCCAGGACATGCTGGACGTGCTCGACCAGCCCGGCATCAAGAAGGTGATGGTGCTCAACGCCGGCGCCCACGGCGACACGCTGGACGAGGTCATGGCCTCCTTCAAGGTCGGTGGCCTGCACGGTGTGGTCATGTCCAAGGTGGACGAGGCCGCCAAGCTCGGCCCGGTGCTCGACGCCCTCATCCGCCACCAGGCGGTGCTGCGCGGCGTGGCCAACGGCCAGCGCGTGCCCGAAGACTGGCAGAACCCCGACTCCGCCGCCCTGGTCCGCCTGTCCATGGGCGCCCAGACCAAGGCCGCCCACGACCCGGTGCCTGACGATCTGGGCTACTACTTTGCCCAGGCCACCGGCGCCGGCATCCAGCTCGGAGGCGCCCGTGTTTGAGCCTGGCGCCCACCAGGCCGCAGGGCTGCAAGGCGCCGCCCTGTCCGGCAGCGCCCTGCTGATGCCGCTGGCCAGCAGCGCCCGCCCGGCCCAGTCGTACGACTGGCTGTGCGAAGTGGCTGCCCGCCTGAGCGCTGCCGGCCACGCCGTGGCCGTGCTGGACGCCACCGCCACCGAACAACCCGCGCTGCACCGCACCGGCAGCAGCCGCGACCTGCCCCTGGGCCTGCTGCGCGCCCTCATCGACCCCTCGGTGGTGCAGCTGGAACGCCCGCTGGACGACGCCGACTGGCTGGTGCTGCCGGCCGCCCTGGGCCTGGAACGGCTGCTGGACACCGCCCGTGCCGGCGGCCCGCGTGCCGCGCTCTCGCGCCTGCTGGCCCCGTTTGCCGCCGACGTGGTGGTGCTGCTGTTCGCCCCTGCGGCCGCCCTGGGCGAGCTGCTGTGCGACACCGGCGCCCACACCATGGTGCCGGTGGTGGGCCCGGCCCAGGCCGGCCTGGACACCTATGCCGCCGCCAAGCTGCTGCACTTTGCCGGCCTGCAGCCGGTGCTGTGCCCGCTGCAGCAGGACGCTGCCGGCGACCGCACCGTGCGCAGCGTGAGCGACTGCGCCAGCCGCCACCTGAACGCGCAGTGGCCGGTGTGGTCCGCCGGATCCTGGGCCGCCCGCATACCGGTGGTGGCCCAGTCGGTGGCCCACCCCGCCGCCCCGCAAGCCCTTGCCGCAGAG
The DNA here is from genome assembly GCF_049843595.1 of Hydrogenophaga sp. R2. NCBI lineage: Bacteria > Pseudomonadati > Pseudomonadota > Betaproteobacteria > Burkholderiales > Comamonadaceae > Hydrogenophaga > Hydrogenophaga sp. R2. The sequence goes on along the minus strand of NZ_JBBHZN010000002.1, from coordinate 294,611 downwards.
CCCGCCGCACGCGGTCCCGGCCGTTTTCTCTGGAGCTGACGATGTACACCGCCAAAGGCACGCTCAACCGCGACGCCCAGCTGCGCCAATACGCCCCGCTGGTGCGCCGCCTGGCCCACCACATGATCGCCAAGCTGCCGCCCAGCGTGGAGCTGGATGACCTGATCCAGGTCGGCATGATCGGCCTGACCGAGGCGATTGCCCGCTTCGAGCCCTCGCAGGGCGTGCAGTTCGAGACCTTTGCCAGCCAGCGCATCCGCGGCGCCATGCTGGATGAGCTGCGCGACGGCGACTGGATGTCGCGCGGCTCGCGCAAGAGCCAGAAGGACATCGAGCAGGCCGTCAACCGGCTGCAGCAGAAGCTGCACCGCTCGCCCATGGAAAGCGAGATCGCCCAGGAAATGGGCATGAGCCTGGCCGACTACCAGAGCCTGCTGGCCAAGGTGCGCGGCACCCAGCTGGTGTACCTGGAAGACATCAGCGGCGGCTCGGACGACGACGACAGCTTCCTGGACCGCCACATGGGCGAGACCGAGGTCGACCCCTCGGCCGTGCTGCAGGACCAGCGCATGCGCATGGCCCTGGTGGCCGCCATCAAGGTGCTGCCCGAGCGCGAACAGCAGATCATGTCCATGTACTACGAGCACGACATGAACCTCAAGGAAATCGCTGCCGTGCTGGGCGTGACCGAATCGCGCATCTGCCAGCTGCACAGCCAGTCGATTGCCCGCCTGCGCGCCAAGCTGCGCGAGCACTGATGCCCGCCATGTCCACCGACCTGATCGACGCCCCGGCCGATGCCCGGGTCATCCTGCAGATGACCCGCCTGGCCACCACCGCCTCGCTGGCGGTCGAGTCCATCCAGCAGCAGCAGGTGCAGCAGGCGCGCCAGCGCATCGACAAGCTGCGCACCCAGTGGTCCACCCTGTCGCGGGGCGACGCCCGCCAGCTCGCGCCGCGCCAGACCCGGGTGCATTCCGACTCGGGCGTGGAGGCGGTCCACCACGGCGCCGAGGTGCTGGCCATCTGCAACCAGGTCATCCACGAGTGGACCCGCACCCGCTGCGAATCCGCCATGGCCCGCGCCGACGGCATGACCACCGAGGACTGGCAGTCCGTGCTCGACCACGCCCTGCCCATGAAGTGGAACTTCCAGTGCGACCTGCTGGTGGTTCACGGCCTGCTGCCCCAGCCCTTGGCCGACGCCCTGCGCGCCCGTGGTCAGCACCGCACCCTGCACCACCACCCCACAGCCCCCCGCACCGGCCTGCCCGGCGTGTTCGGCGTGACCGATGCCGATGCCGTCAACCGCCAGGTGGCCGCCATCCACCACTCCCTGCCCAAGCGCATGGCCAGCCTCGATCTGGCCGAAGGCGTGCTCACGCTGGAGCAGGTCGAGTCCACCAACCAGCAGGTGTCGCGGGCCATCCAGAACCTGCAGCTCAACCATGTGACGTGGCGCCGCCATGCCGAGCGCTGGATGAACCAGGGCCTGGGCAATCTGCGCGCCATCGCCGACGCACCCGACATCCAGCCGCTGGCCCGACGCTTCGCCGGCCTGCCGGCCATCGTGGTCTCGCCCGGCCCTTCGCTGGACAAGAACATCCAGCAGCTGCGCCGGGCCGAAGGCAAGGCGCTGCTGCTGGCGCCGCTGCAGGTGCTCAAGCGCCTGTTCCGCGAAGGCATCCGCCCCGACTTTGCCGTGGTGCTCGATGCCCAGGACCAGACCCAGGCACCCATCAATTTCCTGGAGGGCATCGACCCCGCCTGGATGCCCGACCTGCTGGCCAGCACCACCACCCACCCCAACGTGCTGGCGGCCTTCCCGCGCGTCAGCTTCTTTGCCTCCGACAGCCCGGTCGACCACCTGCTGGCCAACGCCCGCGCGCAGCGTCCGGCGTCGGTGGCGGCCGGCTCGGTGTCGATCTCGTGCCTGAAGCTGGCGCTCCATTGGGGCTGCTCGCCGGTCATGCTGGTCGGCCAGGATCTGGCATTCGCCGGCCAGCAGCGCTACGCCGCCGCCGCCGGCAGCGATGCCCACCCCATGCCCGCCTCGCCCCGTGTGCTGCCCGGCTACCACGGCGGCACCGTCCAGACCGCGCCCGACTATTTCCTGTTCCACCACCAGTTCCAGGAAATCGCCGCCGAAACCCGCCACACCCGCCCGGACGTGGTGCTGCTCAACTGCACCGAAGGCGGCGCCCGCATCGGCGGTTTCGACCAGCTCACGCTGGACGCCGCACTGTCCTGCCATGTGGACGCGCTGCCGGTGCGGGCCCATCCCGCCACGCTGCCGCCGCAGGCGCCCGAGCCGGGCCTGCACGCCGGCATGCAGCGCTGCCTGCGCCAGTACCTGCAGCGGGCCCGCGAAGGACTGCGCCTGGCCGATCAGGCCGATCGGCTGGCGTCCCGCGCCCATTCGGGCGGGCCGTCGGTGCGCCGCCAGCTCACCGAAGTGGACAAGGCCCTGCGCGAGGTGGTCCTGCAGCTCAAGCCCTGGATGCAGGACGCTGTCGAGGACATCGATGACGCCCTGACCGCCTGGGAAGCCTTCGACGACCTGGAGGACTACCTCCAGGGATCGCGCCGGTTCCGCGAAGCCTCGCGCGCCGGCCTGCGGGTGTTCGAGGCCCGGATCGACCAGGGCCTGGCCGGGCTCGACCGATCAGTCTGACGGGCTCGCCCCATCCCCCGGACCCCCATCACCACCCCGGACGACAGCGCCGCAGTGGCGCACCTGCCGGCCTCCCGCCAGGGACGCCGGCCGTGCCTGGGCATGATGAAACCTCACTGACGGGGAGGTTGCACCGCTGTTCTTCCGTGGGGTGTTTTCAAGCACCGGGCCTTGCAGCCTGGCGCGATGATCCCGGGATCGGCCCCGGGGTGTGCACGCGCCTGTCAGGCGCTGAGGTGGCCCCGGCTGGCCGGTGCGCGGCCCTGGCCCGAGCGGCCGTACACGGGGGCTGCGGCGGTTTGCGGGAGCAGGCTGGCCACGGCGCGCTGGCTCTGGGCCTGGGCGCGCAGCACGGCCTGGCGCAGCATGGCAAAGCGGCGGGCGGCGGTGGGCAGGTCCTTGGCCAGGGTGCTGCCCTCGGCCTGGAATTCGGCGGTGCGCGGGGCGTTGCCCAGAATGGCCTGCACCTGGGCGCTGGCGGCTTCCACAGCGATGGCGTCGCTGGCCAGCAGGGATTTTTCGAGTGCGTCCAGCGCGCCCTGCAGTTGCAGGATCCAGGGGTGGGAGAGGGCAACCGTGGGCATGGACATCACTCCTGTGATCAGGCGCTGCGGGCGCCGTTGAGCATTTCGGCCGCGTTGGCCAGCATCTTGTCGGCAATGGCCTCGGCGTTCACCTGGAAGGTGCCGTTGGCAATGGCCTGCTTCATGGCCTCGACCTTCTCGGCGTTGAACACATCGCTGCTGCCCGAACCGGTGGCCGACATGGACTGGGTGGCGCTGGACAGCGTCACCTGCACGCCCGCCTGCGGCCTGGCGGCCGCAGCCGACGACGCTGCACCGGCCGCAGCGGCTTCGCCGGCCGTGGTGGGGGTGGCCTTGTGCGGGCCGCCAGCCACCGAGCCAATGTAGGAATCCGGGGTTGATTCGATCTTCATGTCACGCTCCACACCCCCTGTTCGGGGGCTCTGTGCAGGAACTATCGTCTGTCCGGGCGGGAACTTGAGGCCTTTGCCGAGGTTTTTTGAGATTCGAGGCGCCGACGGGTCGCTCCGCCGGGCGGAAAGCGACCCACGGAAGGACTGTACGCACTGTGGCGCCGGTGCAAAACCGGGAACAGCGGGGAAAAAACCGGCCAGTTCGCGGATCGGGCCGGCGCCCGGACCCGCCAGGGGGGGGCTTACAGGTCGATGCTGACCGTCTGGTCCGGCCGCACGGTGCCGGTGACCACCCGGCCGTTGGGCAGGCGCACCCGGGCCGATTCGCCCACCCGGGCGGCGGCCACGGCCTGGCCGATGACGGCAATCGAGAAGCCGGCGCCGCCGCTGCTCACCTTGACCTGCGCACCGGCCTCGAAGGCCTGCGGGGCGCGCACCATGTTCTCGCGCAGCGGCTGGCCGGCCTGCAGGGGGTAGGCGGCCTGGTGGCCGATCCAGCGCTGGCTGGCGGCCAGCACCGGCGAGGGGTGGGCAGCCCAGTCCACCTCGGCCTGTTCGGCGTGGTCGGCGCTCAGGGTTTCGCCGGCCGGCACGTTGGCCTTCATCACCCAGGCCGGTCCCCAGGCTTTCACCGTGACCGGCACGAACACGTTCCAGCGGCTCACGCCGTCCACGCAGCGCAGGCCCACCTTGCTGCGGCCCCATAGCCGGGTGCCGGGGGGCAGGTAGGGTTCGATGGCGCCGCAGGGGGCCAGGCGCAGCCGGCTGTCGAGCTGGCCCATGACCACCTCGGGCCGCAGGGACACGCCGGCCTCGCCGCCCACCGACTGGCCGAGCGCGGGTTGCAGGAAGTCCTTGGCCATCTGCTCCAGGCCGCTGTGCGGGCCGGGCGCCGCCGGGGTCGACTGGGCCAGGGCCGCGGTGGCCGGAGCCAGCGCCAGGGCAAGCACCACGGCGGGTGCGTGAGGGAAGCGGATGGAGGGCAGACCGGTTTTCATGCCGCCACTGTAGGCGGGGACGCCGCCGGCCAAAGGCTGGAAAAGCGGTGGCATCACCGGCCGGTTCTCCGTGGGGTGATGGCATGCCACCTGTGTTGAATTGTTGATGGTTTGGTCTGGACTGCAGGGATCAGCCTGTCACCAAACGGAGGTGTCCGGTCCGGGCACGCCTTGTCCAACCCCTCCTCCCACTGCGCCGTGTTCCTCCATTCTTCTGCTCCGTCATCCCCCTCCGACGCCCCGGGTGCCACCGGCACGTCGTCCCCGCCGATCACCCCGCGAAGGGGTGCCAGCACCTGGCGAAAGTCCCGGTTGCTGACGCCCCCCAGCACGCGTCCGAACGACCGCCCCGGACACCAGACCCTGCCGCGGCTGGTGTTTCCGTTGCAGGAGCTGTCGCACAGTGCACCGGAACCGCCGGTCAGCCCGTCGGGCGAGCCCCCGACCCGGTCGCCCAGAAAGTCGCCCTTGTCGCCCACGTCGGCCCACTCGCCCCGCAAGCACAAGCCCAGGAACCGCAGCACCCCCGACAAGGGGCCACCCACCGCCCCGCCAGGCCCCGATCCTCACTGGGCCATTGCGGCCCGCCTGTACCTGGACGGACTGGGCGCCCTGCTGGACGACCAGGGCGACGATGTGCAGGAGCCGCTGTCGCCCGAGGTGGCCCGGGCCTGGGCCGCCCATCTGGCGGGTCGCCGACCCGTCCAGTTGTCGTTCTTCCTGGAGGAAGGCCCGGAGCGGTTGCAGGCCATGGGGCTGTCCGCAGCGCACGCACAGGTTCGGGCCACCCTGCACCGGCTGACCCACCCGGCGCGGGTGCCTTCGGCCCACGACTGGCAATCGGCGCTGGCGGTGCAGGCGGTGCTGCTGGAAGAGCGGCTGTGTGCGCTGGAGCCTGCCCCCATGGCGGCCTGGCTGCAGCAGGTGCACGAAACGCTGTTGCGCCCCACGGCCGATCCCCGCAGCGCCGACGATGTGAAGTGGCTGCTGCGGGTGCTGGCCGCCGTGGCCGCCCACGAGGTCTTCCAGTCCCAGGGCTGGCTGGGCGGCTCCGCCGAGGCCCTGGCGCTGCGCCATGCGGTGACCGATCTGCTGCGGGACCTGGATGTCATCGTCCGGCGCTGTCCCGACGCGGACGATGCAGCCCGGGTGGAGCTGGCCCACCTGGCGTCCCGGGTCCGGCTCTGAGCCGCTGAAGGGAAGAAACAGGGGGGCAAGACCCCCTTTGTTCGGGGGATTGGTCACCCTCAAGAATTCCCACAATCACCTCGAACCCCCGTCCGTGCGTGCGCCGGGCGGGCCCGATTCCCACCGTTTCGAGGTGACCATGCTTGAACAGATGACCGCCCGCCTGGACTTCCATGCGAATGCGCTGGTCCTGCGCTCGCAGCGCCAGCAGGTGCTGGCCAGCAACATCGCCAACGCCGACACCCCGGGCTACGTGGCCCGCGATTTCGACTTTGCCCAGGCGCTGCGCAACGTGTCGGGTGCGCCCGCCCGTGGCGACGTGGCCCTGACCGACGCCCGCCACATCCGCAGCGGCACCAGCGATCCGCGCGATCCCAAGCTGGGCTATTCGGTGCAGACCCAGCCCAGCCAGGACGGCAACACCGTGGACCTGGACCGCGAGCGTGCGGCGTTTGTGGACAACAGCATCCGCTACGAGTCCACCCTGCGCTTCATCAACGGGCATGTGAAGACCATGCTCAGCGCCATCACCGGCCAGTAAGGAGGGACACCATGTCCATGTTCGGCATCTTCAATGTCTCGGGCAGCGCGATCAGTTCGCAGGCCCAGCGGCTCAACGTGGTGGCCAGCAACCTGGCCAACGCCGATGCGGTGGCCGGCCCCGACGGCCAGGCCTACAAGGCGCGCCAGGTGGTGTTCCAGTCCGTCGACATGGGCGGCAAGGCGAATGCCGGCGTGAAGGTGCGCGACATCAACGAGAACCAGGCCCCGGGCCGCCGCGAACACAACCCCACCCATCCCAGCGCCGACGCCGAAGGCTATGTGACGCACTCCAACGTGAACCCGGTGGAGGAGATGGTCAACATGATTTCGGCCTCGCGTTCGTACCAGAACAACGTCGAGGTGATGAACACCGCCAAGTCCCTGCTGCTCAAGACGCTGCAGATGGGCAGTTAAGGAGCAACACCATGATGCTGGCCCAACCCCTGGACCTCACCAATCTCGGCTCTGCCGTCGGCAGTTCCACCGCCAAGGCGGCCACGGCACAGACCGATGCCACCGCCACCCAGGACCGGTTCCTCAAGCTGCTGGTCGCGCAGCTGAACAACCAGGACCCGATGAACCCGATGGACAACGCGCAGATGACCACGCAGATGACGCAGATCAACACGGTCAGCGGCATCCAGCAGCTCAACGAGACGCTCAAGGGCATGGCCAGCCAGTTCGGGCTCATGCAGTCGCTGCAGGGCACCAGCCTGATCGGCCGCGAGGCCCTGGTGGCCGGCACCCAGTTCGGTTTCGACGGCACGGTGGGCAAGGCGGCCTTCCGCATCGACGGGCCGGCGTCCTCGGTGCAGGTGGACGTGCTGGACAAGGCCGGTGGCGTGATCGACACCATGGACTTCGGCGCACTCACCGCCGGCCAGCATTCCTTCAACTGGGACGGCACCGGCATCGACCCGACCCGCGTGGCCGGCTTCAAGGTGCGTGCCGCCAACGGCGGCCAGCCGGTCAATGCCACCAGCTACAGCCGCCTGACCGTCACCTCCACCGGCCTGAACAACGGTGCCATGAGCCTGCAGCTGCAGGACGGCCGCAGCCTGGCGTACGACCAGGTCAGCAGCTTCATGTGACGCCCCATAACCCACCCATTCATCCCCGAAGGACACTCCCATGGCATTCCAGCAAGGACTCTCCGGCCTGAACAGCGCGAGCAAGAACCTCGACGTCATCGGCCACAACATCGCCAACGGCAACACGGTGGGCATGAAGGCCTCGCGCGCCGAATTCGGCGAGCTCTATGCCAGCTCCGTCAATGCGGCCGGCGGCGTGAACTCCGGCATCGGCGTGGCCATGACGGCCGTGACCCAGTCGTTCACCCAGGGCAACATCACCGTCACCGGCGGCGACCTGGACGTGGCCATCAACGGCTCCGGCTTCTTCGAGCTCACCATGCCCAACGGCGGCACCGCCTACAGCCGCGCCGGTCAGTTCAAGCTGGACCGCAACGGTGGCATCGTCACCAACATGGGCGCCCAGCTCATGGGCTATCCCACCGACGAGACCGGCAACCGCCTGAGCTTCGAGACCGGCCCGCTGACCCTGCCCACCGGCGGCCCCATCCCGGCCCGCCAGACCGCCGGCATCACGGCCGAGTTCAACCTGGATGCGCGCGCCACGGTGTACGACGCCGCCACCAACACCCCGCCCATCTCCACCTACGGCACCTCGCTCATCGGCTACGACGCGCAGGGCATCGAGGTGCCGGTCTCCATGGCCTTCACCAAGACCGGCAACAACGCCTGGCGCGTCTACACCAGCGGCGACGGCTCGGCGATCGACCCGGCGACCAGCCCGTTCATCGACGTGACATTCAACACCGACGGCACCTTCAACACCGTCACGCCCGACCCGGCCACGGTGGCCATGAGCTCGGCCAACGGTCCCTTCACCGCCACCCTGAACCTGGACGAGATCACCCAGTTCGGCACCAGCTTCGCGGTGACCAACCTCACCCAGGACGGCTACCAGCCCGGCCAGTTCATCGGCCTGAAGATCGGCGAGAACGGTGTGGTGACCGGCCAGTACTCCAACGGCCAGACCCGTGCGGCCGGCCAGGTGGCGCTGGTGAACTTCCGCAACGCGCAGGGCCTGCAGCCCACCGGCGGCGGCAACTGGCAGGCCACCTTTGCCTCCGGCGAGGCGCTGCACGGCGAGCCGGGTACCGGCAACTTCGGTGCGCTGCGTTCGGGTGCGCTGGAGGACTCCAACGTCGACATCACCGCCGAGCTGGTCAACATGATGACCGCCCAGCGCGCCTACCAGGCCAACGCCCAGACCATCAAGACGCAGGACCAGGTGCTCACCACCCTGCTCAACATGCGCTGAAACCCGGCCTGACCCTCTGATCCGCAGGAGTCCCCATGGACCGCATGATCTACACCGCCATGACCGGCGCCAGCGCGGCCCAGTACCGGCAGCAGGTGCTGGCCAACAACCTGGCCAACGTGTCCACGCCCGGTTTCCGGGCCGAGATGTCCACCTTCCGCGCCGTGCCGGTGCGGGGCGACGGCGCCAGCACCCGGGTGTTCTCGGTGGAAGCCACCGCCGGCCATTCCGACCTGCCGGGCTCCATCAGCCAGACCGGCCGCAACCTGGATGTGGCGGCCAAGGGCAACGCCTACTTTGCGGTGCAGGCCCTGGACGGCACCGAGGCCTACACCCGCGCCGGTTCGCTGGAGGTCAACCCCGACGGCACCCTGGTGGGCGCATCGGGCCTGCCCATGCTGGGCGACGGCGGCACCATCACCATCCCGGCCAATGCGCGGGTGGACATTGCCGCCGACGGCACGGTGAGCGCCCGCGTGGGCAACGAGCCGGGCCAGGTGGTGGGGCGCCTGAAGATGGTCACGCCCGATGCCGACAACCCGATCAAGCGCAGCGAGGACGGCCTGTTCCGCGCACCGGGCGGCGATCCGCTGCCGGCCAGCGATGTGGCCCTGCTGCAGGACGGCGCCCTGGAGGGCTCCAACGTGAACCCCATTGAAGCCATGGTCGGGATGATCGCCGTGGCCCGCCAGTTCGAGGTGCAGATGCGCATGCTGCAGAACGGCGAGAAGAACGACCAGACCGCCAGCCAGCTGCTGAGCCTCAACGGATAAAGGACACCGCCATGATCAATTCCCTGATGATTTCCAAGACCGGCATGACGGCGCAGCAGACCCAGCTCGACGTCATCTCGAACAACCTGGCCAACGTCTCCACCAACGGCTTCAAGCGGTCCAACGCGGTCTTCGAAGACCTCATGTACCAGAACCTGCGCCAGGTGGGCGCCAACTCGGCCCAGCAGGCCGAGCTGCCCACCGGCCTGCAGGTCGGCCTGGGTGTGCGCACCGTGGCCACCTCGCGCTCGTTCACCCAGGGCAGCCTGCAGCAGTCGGGCAATGCGCTGGACGTGGCCATCAACGGCCAGGGCTTCTTCCAGGTGCAGATGCCCGACGGCACCACCGCCTATACCCGCGACGGCTCGTTCCAGCTCAATGCCCAGGGCCAGCTGGTCACCAACAGCGGCTATCCGCTGAGCGCCGGCATCACGTTGCCGGCCGACACCACCAGCATCACCATCTCGGGCGACGGCATCGTCAGCGCCAAGCTGCCCGGCACCACCGCACCGGCCCAGGTGGGCGTGCTGGAGCTGGCCAACTTCATCAACCCGGCCGGCCTGGAGCCGCTGGGCCAGAACCTCTACCGCGAGAGCGTGGCCTCGGGCAACCCCATCAACGGCAACCCCGGCACCGCCGGCATGGGCAACCTGATGCAGGGCTTCAACGAAGCCTCCAACGTGAACGTGGTGCAGGAACTGGTCACCATGATCCAGACCCAGCGCGCCTACGAGATGAATTCCAAGGCCATCCAGACGTCCGACCAGATGCTGCAGCGTCTGAGCCAGCTCTGATCTTCCTGTCGAGGTATCCCATGCAACGCCTTGCTCTCGTGCTGTGTGCCACCGCCCTGCTGGCCGGCTGCGAATCCATGCAACCCAAGGTGGACGTCGCCGCCACCAAACCGGTGGAATACGCCCAGGCCCCGCAGGCCCAGGGTGTGCCCAGCGGCAGCCTGTTCCGCCCGGCCACCTACCGACCGGGTTTCGAGGATGCGCGGGCGCGGCTGCCGGGCGACATCGTCACCATCCAGATCACCGAGCGGGTCACCGCCAGCCAGAACTCGTCGGCCTCCATCGACCGCAGCGCGGATGTGTCGGCCGGCATCACGGCCTTCCCGTTCCTCAAGGGCGCCACGCTGGGCAAGCTCGATGTGGGTGCCCAGTCGGACAACAAGTTCTCGGGCGACGGCAAGAACCAGGCCAACAACACCTTCAACGGCTCCATCACCGCCACGGTGCAGGAAGTGCTGCCCAACGGCCACCTGCTGGTGGTGGGCGAGAAGCAGATCGGCGTGAACGCCAACGTGGATGTGATGCGCTTCTCCGGCACCATCGATCCGCGCACCATCCGCCCGGGCAACGTGGTGGCTTCCACCCAGGTGGCCAATGCCCGCATCGAGTCGCGCAACCGCGGCGCGCAGGGCGACGCGATGGTAATTGGCTGGTTGGCGCGGTTCTTTTTGAGCGTTATCCCGTTCTGATCCCTGCCCACAATGGGGCTGTCTTCCATCGGGTGTACTGAGATGAATATCGTCCCTCTGCTGCAGAACTTGAGCCGCTTCCTCACGCTGGCGGTGCTCACCGCCACCGCCGTGGCAGCCGCCCTGCCGGCAGCGGCGCAGTCCATCCGCGTCAAGGAAATCGCCGCCGTGCAGGGCGTGCGCACCAACCAGCTCACCGGCTATGGCCTGGTGGTCGGCCTGGACGGCACCGGCGACCAGACCACCCAGATGCCCTACACCAGCCAGGGCATGGCCAACTACCTGCAGCAGCTGGGCCTGACCCTGCCGCCGGGCGTGAACCCGCAGTTCAAGAACATCGCGGCGGTGCTGGTCACCGCCGAGCTGCCGGCGTTCGCGCAGCCGGGCCAGGCCATCGACGTGACCGTGTCGTCCATGGGCAATGCCAAGTCGCTGCGCGGCGGCACGCTGATCGCCACGCCCCTGAAGGGCGCCGACGGCGAGATCTATGCGCTGGCCCAGGGCAACCTGCTGGTCGGCGGCGCCGGCGCATCGGCCGGTGGCAGCAAGGTGCAGATCAACCACCTGAGCGCCGGCCGCATTCCCGGCGGCGGTCAGGTCGAGCGCGCCGTGGCCACGCCGTTCGCCCTGGGCGAGACCATCGACCTGGGTCTGCAGAGCAACGACTTCACCACCGCCAGCCGCGTGACCGATGCCATCAACAAGGCCTTCGGCGCCGGCACCGCCAGCGCGGTCGATGGCCGGGTGGTGCGCCTGCGTGCCCCGGCCGACCCCAACAGCCGCGTGGCCTTCCTGGCCCGGGTGGAAGACGTTCGGCTGGATGCCGCCATCCCCACCGCCAAGGTGGTCATCAATTCGCGCACCGGCTCCATCGCCATGAACCAGGCCGTCACCCTCGGCCCGTGTGCCGTGGCCCACGGCAACCTGTCGGTGAGCATCAGCTCCACCCCCGTGATCAGCCAGCCCAACCCGCTGTCCAACGGCCAGACCGTGGTGACCGAGCAGGCCAGCATCCAGATCAGCCAGGACAAGGGTTCGCTGATCCAGATGGGCCCGGCCGCGCAGCTGTCGGATGTGGTCAAGGCCCTCAACAGCCTGGGCGCCACGCCGCAGGACCTGCTGGCCATCCTGCAGGCCATCAAGGCCTCGGGCGCCCTCAATGCCGAGCTGGAGGTGATCTGATGAACACCAGCCCGCTCATGCCCTCCGGCCTGGCGGCCGATCCCACCTCGCTGGGTGGGCTCAAGGCGCTGGCGGGTCAGGGTCAGGACCGTGCCGCCCTCAAGGAGGCGGCCAAGCAGTTCGAATCGCTCTTCATGCGCGAGCTCATCAAGAGCATGCGCGAGGCCACGCAGAAGTCCGGCATGATGGACAGCGAAGGCGAGAACCTGGGCACCGACCTGCTGGACCAGCAGCTCTCGGTCAGCCTGGCCGGCATGCCCGGCGGCCTGTCCGAAGCCATCGAGCGCCAGCTCGGCCGGCAGATGCAGGGCGCCAGCCCCGCCGCACCGGCTGTGCCCAGCACGCTGGACAAGGCGGCCACCGGCCCGCGCCAGGCCGATTTCGTGAACCGCCACACCGCGGCGGCCGCCCAGGTGGAGCGCGAGGCCGGCATCCCGGCCAGCTTCATGATCGGCCAGGCCGGTCACGAGACCGGCTGGGGCCGCAGCGAGATCCGCCATGCCGACGGCACCCCGTCCTTCAACCTGTTCGGCATCAAGGCCGGCCCGGGCTGGAAGGGCAAGGTGGCCGAGATCACCACCACCGAATACATCAACGGCGAGCCGCGCAAGGTCAAGGCGAAGTTCCGGGCCTACGACAGCTATGCCGACTCCTTCCGCGACTACGCCCGCCTGATCGGCAACAGCCCGCGCTACGAAGAAGCCATGGCCCAGCGCCATTCGGTCAAGGGCTTTGCCACCGCCCTGCAGCGCGGCGGCTACGCCACCGACCCGGCCTACGCCGCCAAGCTCAGCCGCGCCATCAACACCACCCTGAGCCTGCAGCGCGCCCAGGCCTGAGCCCACCGGCACCCGCGAGACCGCCATGTCCTCCCTCAACATCGCCACCCGTGCGCTCAATGCCAACCTGTCTGCCCTGCAGGTGATCGGCCACAACATCGCCAACGTCAACACCGAGGGCTATTCGCGCCAGACGGTGCAGCTGCAGAGCTCGGGCTACCAGGCCATGGGCAGCGGCTACTTCGGCAAGGGCGTGGAGATCGCCACGGTGGAGCGCACCCACAGCGCCTACCTCACCGGCGAGGCCCGTGCCACCAGCTCCACCGCCGCGGCCGACAGCGTGCGCCTGGCGCGGCTGCAGCAGCTGGAGTCGGCCTTTCCCATGGGCGAGAACGGCCTGGGCACGGCGCTCAACAGCATGCTCAATGCCTGGAACGACGTGACCTCGGCCCCCAGCAACCTGACCGCCCGGGTGGTGACGATCGCCCGCGCCGACGAGTTCGCCAGCCGCCTGCGCAACACCGCCGGCCAGCTCGACCTGCTCAAGCAGGGCACCGAGCTGCAGGTGCAGACCACGGTGGACTCCATCAACCGCCTGGCCAAGGACCTGGCCTCGGTCAACCAGCGCATCATCGAGAACGCCGGTGGCGCCCACACCCCCAACGACCTGCTCGATTCGCGCGACCAGCTGCTCGCCGAGATGAGCAAGCTGGTCAAGATCGCCACCGTGCCCGGCGAGAGCGGCACCGTCAACGTCTTCGTGGGCGGCAGCCAGCCCCTGGTGCTGGGCGCACAGCCGGCCCGGCTGGCGGTCACCCGTGACCCGGTGGACACCTCCCGCATCCAGGTGTCCTTCCAGCAGGGCAACACCCAGTCGGACCTGAATCTGGCGGCCCTGGGCGGCGGCGAACTGGCCGGCATGGTGCGTTTCCTGAACGAAGACCTGGCCGCCGCACAGAACCAGATCGGCCGCATGGCCCTGGCCACCGCCACCATCGTCAACGACCAGCACGCCCTCGGCGTGGACCTGACCGGTCAGCCCGGTCAGGCCTTCTTTGCGCCCACGCCGCCCATCGCGGCCATTGCCGCGCCGGCCAACACCGGCACCGCCGCCTTCAGCGTGACGGTGACCGATGCCACCGCCCTCAAGGCGTCGGACTACGACATCCGTGCCGAGGCCGGCGGCCTGCGCATCGTGCGGCTGTCAGACAACACCATGACCCCGCCGGCCGGCAACCCGCCGCTGGCCACCGGCGCCCTGCCCATCGAGGTGGACGGCCTGACCTTCACCCTGGACAGCGGCACCGTGGGCGCCACCGACCGGTTCCGGGCCCGCCCGTTCGAGGCGGCCGCGCGCAACATCCAGGTGGCCATCGGCGCGCCCGACAAGCTGGCCGCCGCCAGCCCGGTGGCGGTGACCCCGGGCACCACCAACAGCGGCAGCCTGGCGGTGGAGAGCCTGTACGCCACCGCGCCGGACGCCAACCTGACCAGCCCGGTCAGCATCACCTTCGGTGCCAACGGCACCTACACGCTCAGCGGTGCCAGCATCGCCAACCCGGCCACGGTCTACAACTACGCGCCGGGCGAGCCCATCCAGGTCAATGGCTGGAGCCTGACCCTGCGTGGCGCGCCCACGGCGGGCGACACCTTCGCGGTGCAGGCCTCGCCGGCCAACGGCCTGGCCCAGAACGCCGGCAACGCGAGTGCCGTGCTGGGCCTGCGCGATCTGGCCACCTTCGACGGCGTGTCGCTCTCCGACGGCTATGTGAGCCTGTTCTCCGACATCGGCACCCGGGTGCAGGGCGCGCAGTTCGCGGCCGAGTTCTCCGGCAATGTGGCGGCCACCGCCGAGGCCGCCCGTGCCGGCGTGGCCGGCGTCAACCTCGACGAGGAAGCCGCCCGGCTGCTGCAGTTCCAGCAGGCCTACCAGGCGTCGGCCAAGTTCCTGCAGATCGCGCAGAGCACCTTCGACAGCCTGCTGCAGACCGTGGGCCGCTGAGCGGTCCGAGTTTCAGGGGGAGACCCAACATGCGCATCGCCACCGCCAACAACTACGACTCCACCATCAAGGTCCTGGCCGACCGCCAGGCCCAGCTGGCCCAGCAGCAGGAGCGCCTGGCCACCGGCAAGCGCGTGCTGCGCGCCAGCGACGATCCGGTGGCCGCCACCCTGTCGGAGGCCGCCCGCAACCGGCTGGCCCGCGCCGAGGCCGATCAACGTGCGCTGGAGGCTTCCCGCACCAGCCTGCAGCAGGCCGAGAGCGGCCTGGCCGAATCGGGCGAGCTGATCCAGCGGGTGCGCGACCTGCTGGTCACGGCCGGCAACGCCGGCTTCACCGACAGCGAACGCGAGGACGTGGCCCGCCAGCTCGAAGGCCTGCGCGAACAGATGATCGCCGTGGCCAACCGCACCGACAGTTCCGGGCGCACCCTGTTTGGTGGCCTGGGCGGCGCCGCCACGCCCTTCGTGGACCTCTACACCCCCAGCGGCAACGGCGTCACCTTCAATGGCCAGCGCGGCCAGGCAGCAGCGGCCAACACCGCGCTGCCGCAGGCGCTGGACGGCGAATCCATCTGGATGCAGGTGCCGCAGGGCAACGGCCGCTTCGTGGTGAGCCTGCCCAACAGCAACACCGGTGCGGCCAGCACCAGCATGGGCGAGGTGATCGACCCGGCCAGCTACACCGGCGGCGACTACCGCATCAGCTTCAATCAGGTGGCCGGCCAGATGCAGTACACCGTGATCGACGTCACCAACGGCAACACGCCGCTGGCCAGTCACACCGGCGTACCTTACGAGCCGGGCAAGGCCGTACAGTTCGGTGGCATGAGCTTCACCATCAGCGGACAGCCCGCCAGCGGCGATGCCATCGACATCGAAGGCTCGCCCCCGCGCTCCGACATCTTCTCCATCGTGCAGAACGCCGTCGATGCGCTGCGCTACAACGGCACCAACGAATCGGCCCACCGCAACCAGGAACTGGCCCGCGCCATGACCGAGGTCGACGCCAGCCATGACCGGGTGCTGCTGGCGCGCGGCCGCGTGGGCGAACTGCTCAACCGTGCCGACTCGCTGGGCAGCCTGCTCGAAGGCCGGGCCTTCGACAACAAGACCGAGGATTCCCGCCTGACCGACATCGATCTGGTCAAGGGCATCTCGGACTTCCAGACCCAGCAGCAGGGCCTGGAGGCCGCCATCAAGAGCTATGCCCAGGTGCAGAAGCTCTCGCTGTTCTCCATGATCGGCTGAGGTGTCCGTGCTCAACACGCAGTCGGTGCTCGACAGTCTGGCCCTGGCCTACGAGCCGGTGTGGGCGCCCGACCGCCATCTGGTGGCGGCCCGCCTGCACCTGCACCCGGTCACGCCCACCGGGGTGGACGCGGCCCATTTCATGGAACTGCTGGGCGAGCACTGGCCCGAAGAGGCGCCCACGCTCATCCTGTCCATCGCATCGCCGCGCCTGCTGCTGCAGACCCTGGCGGTCGATCCGGTGCACAACACCTGCATCGAGGTGCCGGCCGACCTGTTTGCCCGCGCCGACACCGCCGCGCGCCTGTCGATTGCGGTGCGCCGCGGCCACCGGCTGGTGTGCCGCACGCCCTGGTCGGATCTGCACGGCCCCGGCATGGACAGCGTCGATGCCCGGCCGCTGGTGCACCTCACGGCCGACGAGGCCCAGCGCCTGCTGGCGCCCGTGGCGCCGGGCCGCGCCGCGCCGCAGCTGCCGCCAGGCCTCATCGTCGGCGGTGCCGACACCCGCACCCTGGTGCGCCACCTGATCGAGCAGCAGTCGGTGCACGGCGTGATCGGCTGGCCCGAAGACGATGTGCTGGCCTCGCACCGCCACCACCCCATCAGCTACGACCGCGACATCCTGCATGCGGTGCTGGCCGCCATCGACGACGACGACTGCTCGGTCGAGCGCCTGGAGCGCCTGGTGCGCCAGGACGCGGTGCTGGTCTACCGGCTGCTGCTGCTGGTGAATTCGGCGGTGTACGGCAACCGGCGCGAGATCGGCTCGCTGCGCCACGCGCTGATGATGCTGGGCTTTCGCGAACTGGGTCGCTGGGTGACCGAACAGATCACCGAGGTCGAGCCCGACCCCGACCTGCACCCGGTGCGCCTGGCCATGGTCATGCGCGCCCGCCTGGCCCAGCACCTGCTCATGACCGGCTCGGACGACACCCTGCGCGCCGAGGTCTATGCCACCTCGCTCATGGGCGAGCTGGGCCGCCTGCTGCACCAGCCGCTGGCCACCCTGCTCAACAAGCTGCCGCTGCCGGGCCGCATCTTCGATGCGCTGCTGCGCCGCGACGGCCCGTACTTTCCGCTGGTGGACACCGCCCGCGCCCTGGGCCAGCCGGCCGAGATCGCCCGCATACCGCTGGTGTGCCGGGTGCACGACCTGTCGCTGGAAACCGCCAACCGCAGCCTGCTGCGCATGCTGGCCACCAGCCACAGCCATGCCGGGCGGCGCTCGGAGCGCATGACCTGAGCGTGGCTCAGTGGTCGGGCGGGCGCTGGTCGATCCGGGCCCGCCGCGCCATGTCCTGCTCCAGCCGGTCACGCAGGTCCACAAAGAAGTCGCGCAGCTCCGCCACCGGGGGCGGTTGTTCCAGCAGGCCGGCGTAGCCTTCGTCGCCCGCATCGGGGCGGCCCGAACACAGCCGCACCAGGGCCACGTCGAGCTTGCCGGGCACACCGGCCAGGTCGAAGGCGGCCTTGATGTCGATGGGCTGGAAGTGACCGTTGCGCAGCAGCACGTACAGGTCGAACCAGTCGCGCGACTTTGAGCGGTTGGCGCAGGCCAGGCACTTGAGGCGAAAGATCTCCTCCAGCGACGCCACCCGGGGGCGGTCGGGCGCTGCCGCCCGCAGCAGGTGGCGCAGTTCGTTGTCGGGGGCCAGCAGGGTGAGCTTGACGCGCTGGTCCGCCACGAAGTTCTGCTGGTAGTCCAGCAGGTCCAGGCCGCTGTCGAAGAACTCTTCCAGCGCCAGCGGGGAATCGTTCGGGCTGAGCGGCCAGCCCTGCGCTGCCAGCCGCCGCTGCAATGCCTGGATGCGGGCGCGCGGCAGGCGGGGACCGTCGAACGCAAAGTCCAGGTCTTCGCTCAGCCGGTGGTGCAGGTGCAGGCTGAGGGCGGTGCCGCCGATCAGCACGAAGCCGCCCAGCGCCGGCTCCTGCTGCAGCAGGTCCCACAGGGCCTGGGTGTCAGGACGCAGCATCGCGCCAGCCTTTCTCGATGTTGTCCAGCTTGCGCTGCACCTCCCGCCGCGCCCGCGCCGGCAGGGTGGGCGCCACCTGCTGCCATTGCGCCAGCACCTTGCCCAGTCCGTGGCCGATGACGGCCTGCAGCAGCAGGTCGAACCGGCCATGGGCCAGCGCATTGCGCACCAGCGCCTCGGCCGGCGCATCCGGGTTGGACCAGGCCAGACCCCATTGCGGTTCGGCCAGCGGCGATCGGGCCACCGGTGGCGGATTCACGGATGGGTTCGGTGGTGTGGTGTCGTACCGCTGACCCGGCCGCAGCGCCAGTTCCAGCCCTACCACCCCCGCCAGCGCCTGCAGGCTGCTCAGGTCCAGCGTGCCCCGCCGCTTGGCCCGCGACACCGTTTCCGGCCGCAGGCCGGCGCGCTCGGCCAGTTGCCGCTGGTCCAGGCCCTGGGCGCGGGCGGCCTGGAGAAGGGTGTCGACGAGGTTGACCTGTATTGACATCAAAATCAATCATTCAAAATATTGATTGAAAAGTCAATCGCCGGTGAATCACCGTGCCCCGTACCATCTCGCCCATGCCCGACATCACCCGCCACACCCGCGCCCTGGTCCTGTTCTCCGGCGGCCAGGATTCCACCACCTGCCTGGCCCATGCGCTGGAGCGCTTCGAACACGTCGAAACCCTGGGTTTCGATTACGGACAACGCCACCATGTGGAGCTGCAGGCCCGCCTGAACGTGCTGCGTGAACTGCGCGAACGTTTCCCGCACTGGGCCGCCCGCCTGGGCGAGGACCATGTGCTCGACCTCGCCGTGCTGGGCGCCGTGTCCGACACCTCGCTCACCCGCGACGTGGCCTTCCGCATGGAGGCCAGCGGCCTGCCCAACACCTTCGTGCCCGGCCGCAACCTGCTGTTCCTGACGCTGGCCGCGGCGCTGGCCTACCGGCGCGGCATGACGGTGCTGGTGACCGGCGTGTGCGAGACCGACTTCTCCGGTTACCCCGACTGCCGCGACGACACCATGAAGGCCCTGCAGGTGGCGCTGACCCTGGGCATGGACCACCGCTTCCTGATCGACACGCCGCTGATGTGGATCGACAAGGCCGACACCTGGCGCATGGCCGAGCAGCTGGGCGGGAAGGGTCTGGTGGACCTGATCGTGGAGCACAGCCACACCTGCTACCTGGGCGACCGCACCCACCGCCACGACTGGGGCTGGGGCTGCGGCAGCTGCCCGGCCTGCGAGCTGCGCGCGCGGGGCTGGGCGGCTTACGCCGAGGCCACGCGGTAACGCGGCGAATCCGGCTGCCCGTCGCCGGGCAACAGCGTCCACTGCCGGTTGTGGAAGGCAGCCACGGCCGGGCGGTGGGCAATCGATATCAGGGCACCGTTCTGGGCCTGCACCAGCGCCTGCAGGCGTTCGTACAGTGCGGCCTCGGCGGCCGGGTCGAGCGCGCTGGTGGCTTCGTCCACGAACAGCCAGCGCGGCTGCTTGAGCAGGGCCCGCGCGGCGGCCAGGCGCTGCTGTTCGCCGCCCGAGAGCTTCTGCCCCCAGCTGTCCACCTCGTCCAGCCGCGCCCCCAGGTCCGGCAGCAGGGCATCGCTGAGGGCCTGGCGCAGCTGCGCATCGCTGTAGCGCTCGGCCGGCTCGGGGTAGGCCAGGGCATCGCGCAGCGGGCCGTTGGGGAAGTAGGGCCGCTGCGGCAGGAACATGGCGCGCGCGGCAAAGTCGGCCGGCAGCCGCAGCTGCCGCTGCGCCCAGGGCCAGATGCCGGCCAGCCCCCGGAACAGGGTGGACTTGCCGCTGCCCGACGGGCCTTGCAGCAGCACCCGGTCACCGGCTGACAGGCTCAGACCGGCCACGCCCAGCAGGGCCACGCCGCCGGGCAGGGCCAGGTCCATGCGGTCCACGGCCAGGGTGTCGCCGGTCGAGCCGGTCGGGGCGGCTGCGGTGTCGGTGGTCTGCAGGGCCTGGAAGCTCTCCTCGAAGCTGGTGATGCGGTCGGTGGTGGCGCGCCAGGCGGCCAGGCTGCTGTAGTTGTCCACGAACCACGAGAGCGCGTCCTGCACCCGGCCGAAGGCCGAGGCGATCTGGATCAGCTCGCCGAGCTGGATGGCGCCGCTGAAGAAGCGGGGTGCGGCCACGATGAAGGGAAACACCACGGCCGCCTGACCGAAGCCCACGGTGAACCAGGTCAGCCGCTTCTGCGCGTTGATGAGCTGCAGGTAGTTGGAGAGCACCGCCTGGAAGCGCTGCCCCAGGTGGCGGCGCTCCACCGGTTCGCCCCGGTCCAGCGCGATGGATTCGCTGTACTCGCGCACCCGCACCAGGTGGTGGCGGAAGTCGGCTTCGAACCGCTGCTGGCGGAAGTTCAGCCCGATCTGCGGCCGCCCGATGTAGTGGGTGATGACGCTGCCGGCCACGCAATACACCACCGCCATCCAGACCATGAAGCCCGGGATGTCCCAGCTCTGGCCGTTGAAGTGGAAGGCAAAGCTGCCCGAGAGCGACCACAGGATGCCCACGAAGCTGACCAGCGTGACCACCGCATTGAGCAGGCCCATGGACAGGCTCACCGAGTAGCTGGTGAACAGGTTCATGTCTTCGGCAATGCGCTGGTCCGGGTTGTCGGGCGGGGCGTCGGTGCCGCGGGCATGGCGCTGGAGTTCGAGCTGGTAGAAGCGCTGCTGGGTGAGCCAGCGGTCCAGGTAGTGGCCGGTCATCCAGGCGCGCCAGCGCATCTCCAGCAGCTGGGTCAGGTAGAAGCGGTAGACGGCGATCAGGATGAAGCCGAAGGCCAGGTACGTGAAGCGGCCGAGCTCGCGCCAGAAGACCTCGGCGTCCTTGTTCTGCAGCGCGTCGTAGAACACCCGGTTCCACTCGTTGATCTGCACCAGCATGTAGACCGCGCCCAGGTTGAGCGCCACGATGGCCGCCAGCAGGCCCCGGGCCTTCCACTTCTCCTCGGAGCTGAAATACGGTGCGGTGAGGCGGGCGACCTTGCCGGCGAACTCGCGGAACGCGCGCCAGCGCGACATCTTCACGGACGGTGCAACGGACGGATCGGCTGTCATGGGACCTCAGGGGTTGGCGATGCCGCTGACCACATGCCCGGCGGGCACATGGCGGGCGGCCGACTCGATGTGGCGGGTCTGATCGTCGAAGAAGAAGTCGGGTTCAAAGGCGCGCAGGAATTCGCCCTTGTCCATGCCGCCCAGGAACATGGCCTCGTCCACCTCGATGTTCCAGTCCATCAGGGTGCGGATGGCGCGCTCGTGCGCCGGTGCGCTGCGGGCGGTGACCAGCGCGGTGCGGATGCGCATGTGCGGCGTGCCCTCGGCCTGCAATCTGTGCAGGGCCTGGAGCAGCGGCTTGAACGGCCCGCCCGGCAGGGGCTGAGTCGCCTTGGCCGATTCGTGCTGCTGGAAGGCCGGCAGGCCCTGGGCCTGGTAGACCTGTTCGGCTTCGTCGGAGAACAGAACCGCGTCGCCGTCGAAGGCGATGCGCACTTCGTTGGGGTAGGTGTTGAGCGCACGCGCCGCGTGGGTGGCCACGGTGGCGGCCGGGAAGCCCATGTTGAGGGCCGCGCGCACGTCGGCCGCATTGGCCGAGAGGAACAGGTTGGCCTTGAGCGGGGCCAGGTAACGCCAGGGGTCGCGGCCGCGGGTGAACACGCCGCGCTGCACCTGCAGGTCGTGGTCCTTGACCGAGCGGAACACCCGCAGGCCCGACACCGGGTCGTTGCGCGAGAGCATGACCACCTCGACCCGCTGGTTGTCGGCGTCGTTGAAGCTCAACAGCTTGCGGATGAGCGAGAAGGCCACGCCCGGGTGGGCGGGTTCGTCGAGCTTCTCCAGCTGCAGCCGCATGTAGGCGCGGTCGTCGCCCTTTTCGAACAGGTGGTTCTCGGCTTCGAAGTCGAACAGGGCGCGCGAGGAGATCGCCACCACCAGTTTGCCGTCCAGCGAAACGCCCATGGGATTCAGGTCACAAGTTGGTTGAGCTGGATGATGGGCATGAGCACCGCCAGCACGATGAGCATCACGATCAGGCCCATGCCCACGATGAGCAGGGGCTCCAGCAGGGTGGCCAGGTTGAGCGAGCGGCGCTGCACCTCGGCGCCCAGCTGGTCGGCAGCGCGCTGCAGCATGGCCGGCAGTTCGCCGGTCTGTTCGCCCAGGCGGGCAAACAGCACAAGCAGCGGCGGAAAACGCTGCTGGCTGGCCAGGGCCGAGGCCAGCGGCGCACCTTCACGCACCAGCACCAGCGCGGCCAGGGCGTCGGCCCGCAGCGCCTGGTTGTGCAGGGTCTCGGCCGCGGTCTGCAGCGCCCGCAGGATGGGCACGCCCGCGCCGGCCAGCATGGCCAGCGTGGCCGCAAAACGGGCGGCGTTGTAGCCCCGCGCAATGCGCCCGGCCAGCGGCAGGCGCAGCCAGGCCTGGTCCATGCGCAGCCGCAAGGCGCTCTGGCGGCGGGCCAGCTTGACGCCGATGCCACCGGCCACCAGCAGGCCCAGCAGCAACCAGCCCCAGCTGCGCACGAAGCCGCTGATGCCCAGCATCACCACGGTCAGCAGCGGCAGGGCGCGCTGGCTGCCCTCGAACACGCTGGCCACCTGCGGCACCACATAGGCCACCAGGAACACCACGATCACCACCGCCACCAGGGTGACGATGGCCGGGTAGAGCGATGCCGCGATCAGCTTGTTGCGCAGGGCCTCGCGGGCCTCCAGGTCGTCGGCCAGCCGGTCCAGCACGGCGGCGAGCTGGCCGCTCTGTTCACCGGCGGCAATGACCGCGCAGTACGACGCGGAGAATTCCTGCGGGTGGTCGGACAGGCTGCGGGCGAACGACGCGCCGCCGTTCACCTCGGCACGCAGCACCGCCACCAGGCGCTGCTGGCGCGGGTCTTCGGCTTCGTCGCCCAGGGCGGCCAGGGCGCGTTCCAGCGGCAGGCCGGCGCCCACCAGGCCGGCCAGCTGCCGGGTCCACACGGCCAGGCCGGTGGCGTTGAAGACCCGCCGGCCGGGCACCGTGCGGCCCGCCCCGTCGGCCTCGTTGCCGGCCTTGGCCGGCTCCACCGCCAGCGGCACCAGCGAGCGCGCGCGCAGCAGCGCACGGGCGGCGCGCGCGGTGTCGGCGTCGATCAGGCCGCTGCGGGTCTGGCCCTGCTCGTCCAGGGCTTCGAAGGAGTAGGCGGGCATCCGGGCATGTTAGCGCGGCTGCGTGACGCCACGCGCCCGCCAGGCCATCAGGTCAGTTCAAGTATGGTGCGCTTGATCTGGCGGTGCGAGCCCAGGGCCGGCGTCATGGTCCAGCGGTCCAGCCGGTCGTTGCCGATGCGCAGCATGCCGGTGTGCTGGGTGATGTCGGCGTCGGTCTTGGCGTCGTCACCCACGAAGCCCAGCGCCACGCGCACCCGCTCCACGTCCTGGCGGCGACCAGTCAGGAAGGTCCAGCCCGGCTGGATGTTGTAGTGGCGGATGTAGTCGCGCAGGGCGGCGGCGTTGTCGAACTCGGGCCGCAGCGTGATGGAGTAGAGGAAGATGTCGCGGCCCACACGCGACCCCAGTTCCTCGTGCACCTGGCGCAGGTTGGCGGTGTTCTTCGGGCAGATGCCTTCGCAGATGGAATACATCATGTTGAAGGCCACCAGCTTGTCGCGGATGAGGTCGTCGTAGAACTTCACCTTGCGCCCGTCGTGCGTCTCCAGCGTCACGTTGGGGAAGTAGCTGGCCATGCTGCTGCGCCGGCGCAGCGAGGGGGCGGCGGCCTGGGCGGCCACCGGGGCCAGCAGGGCGGTGCCGGCCAGGCGCAGGAGGTTGCGTTTGCTGTTCATGAAAGGGCTCCTGGGTCGGTGGCGGCGTCAGATCACGTCGAAACGGATCATCATGGCGTGGTCCTCGTGCGACAGGTTGTGGCAGTGCATGACGTACTTGCCGGTGAAGTCCCGGAACTTGATCAGCACCTCCACGCGCTCGTCGGGGGCCAGGGCCACCACGTCCTTGCGGCCGGCTTCGTGCGGCGGCGGCGGTTTGCCGTTGCGCGAGAGGATGCGGAACTCCTCCATGTGGATGTGGATGGGGTGGAACCAGCTGCCGTTGCCCTGCAGCGTCCAGATCTCGGTGCTGCCCTTGGGAATGCGGGCCGCCGGCTTTTCCACATCGAACAGCTCGCTGTTGACCGCCCACATGGAGTTCTTCTTGTCGAACTCCCAGTGGCGGCGGCGGGTGACCTGGCTCAGGTCGATGGGGGGCTGCTCGCGCAGGCGGGCCGGCACCTGGCTGTTGTCCGGCGTGGTCGGGTTGGCCGCCACGTCGAAGCGCAGCACCTGCGTGCCCTTGGCCACCAGGCCCTCGGGCCCGCGTCCGTCCTTCATGGCCAGGCGGTTCACCAGGAACAGCTTGGTGCCCAGCGGGTACTTGCTGAAGTCGATGACGATGTCGTTGCGCTCGCCGGGGGCCAGGCGCACGCGGTTCATGGTCAGCGGGGCTTCGAGCAGGTTGCCGTCGTTGGCGATGAACTGGAAGTCCTCCGAGCTGGTGCCGTTCATGAGATAGAACTCATAGAAGCGGGCCACGCTGGCGTCGATGATGCGGAATCGGTACTTGCGACGCTGCACCCGGAAGTAGGGCTGGATCAGGCCGTTGACCGTGATCTTGTTGCCCAGGTGGCCCTTGTTCTCCGACATCGGGTTGAACACCATGTTGCCGCTGAGGTCGAACTGCACGTCCGAGATCATCAGCACCTGGTCGTAGGTGCCCACGCCGCTGGGCAGGCGCAGGGCCTTCGGGTTGGGGTCGTTCTCGTTGCCGGAGTCGATCTCGTCGAACAGCAGGTACGAGCCGATCATGCCGCGGTACACGTTCTGCTCGGTGTAGTCCATGCGGTGGTCGTGGAACCACAGCGTGCCCAGGGCCTCGCGCGGGTCGCCCACACCGGCCGGGTCGGTCGAGAACCCGGCGTAGTAGTTCATGAACAGGTGGTCCTTGTAGTTGCCCGGGCGGGTCAGGCCGGGGCCGTTGCGCAGCGTGCCCCAGTAGTCGCCGGCAAAGCCGTCGCTCTCGGAGGCGCAGTGCAGGTTGTGCAGGTGCACCGAGATCTCGGGCGAGCCGAAACCCACCGCGTACGGGTCGATCTGGTTGACGAAGCGCACCAGGGCGGCCTCGTCGTAGCGCGAGACGATGCAGGGGCCGGGGAAGGTGCCGTCGTAGCCGCGGATGGTCTGGGTCGGCAGGTCGGGGTGGAAGGAGTGCTGGCCTTCTTTCACCACCACGCGGTAGAGCGTTTTCGGCTCGTCGTTCCAGATCTGGTGCGGTGCGCGGCCGGCTTCCTTGGGTGCGGCCTCGCGCGTGGGCGCGGGCGACAGCGAGGCGACCGGCGCCTTGGGGCGCATCACCTTCAGGGGCATGACCCAGGGGGCGGTGTACGGGCCTTCGGGCACGTCCTCGGCCTGCGCCTGGCGGTTGGGGGTCAGGCTCAGGCCGGCAGCCACCGCGCTGGCGGCGCCCAGCTTGAGCGAGTCGCGCCGGCTGATGCCGGCGGGGGTCGGTTGATCGTTGTCGTCGTGCGGTGTGGATGGGTGATGCATGCCAGGGCTCCCGTGATCGCTGTGGCCCGGTCGCGAAACATCACGTTCGTGTGAGACGTTGATGCAATTCGCGAGATTTACTTACAAATCTGGGCCAACGGCGCGATTCTTCGGGGCACCGGTCGGGGGGTCAATCCACAGTTTGTGTAGCCAGAATGGGCGTATTCACGGTATTTCTGTCGGGATAAGGCCTGAATAATGAATACCCAAGTACTCACAAAACGAGGCATTCAGGGCTAAAACCTCCGACTGACATCGGTTTGTGACGAAATGCCCTTGGATGTGAACAAACGTAACTAATGAAACATAAAGATACAGATGCAGGGCAAGAAAAAACCCGGACGCCGCCAGGCCGTCCGGGTTCCGGCGGCGTCAGTTGTCGCGGGTGACCCGCAGCAGTTCTTCGGTGGTGGTGATGCCGGCCTGCACCAGGCGCTGGCCGTCGTCGCGCATGAGCACCATGCCCCCGGCCAGGGCGCATTCGCGCAGCTCGGCCTCGCTGGCCTGCCGGTGGATGAGGCTGCGCAGGGCCTCGTCGGCCACCAGCAGTTCGAACACCCCGGTGCGTCCGGCATAGCCGGTGTGGCCGCAGGCCTCGCAGCCGGCCCCTGCGCAGGCGGTGCAGGTCTTGCGCACCAGGCGCTGGGCCAGCACGCCCAGCAAGGAGGAGCTCAGCAGGAACGGCTCCACGCCCATGTCGGCCAGCCGGGTGATGGCACTGGCCGCATCGTTGGTGTGCAGGGTGGCCAGCACCAGGTGGCCGGTGAGGGAGGCCTGGATGGCGATCTGCGCGGTCTCGAAATCGCGGATCTCGCCGATCATGATCACGTCCGGGTCCTGCCGCAGGATGGCCCGCAGCGCCTTGGCAAACGTGAGGTCGATCCTGGCGTTCACCTGCGTCTGGCCGATGCCGGGCAGCTCGTACTCGATGGGGTCTTCCACCGTCATGATGTTGCTGCTGCTGGCGTCCAGCCGCTGCAGGGCGGCGTACAGCGTGGTGGTCTTGCCCGAGCCGGTGGGGCCGGTCACCAGGATGATGCCGTGGGGCTGGCGCACCAGCTGGTCGAAGCGGCGCAGCACCTCGCCCTGCATGCCCACCGATTCGAGCTCCAGCTGGCCCTCGCTCTTGTCCAGCAGGCGCAGCACGGCGCGTTCGCCATGGGCGCCGGGCAGGGTGGAGACACGGACGTCCACCGCCCGGGTGCCGATGCGCAGACTGATGCGCCCGTCCTGCGGCAGGCGTTTTTCCGAGATGTCCAGCTCGGCCATGATCTTCAGCCGCGAGATCAGCGCCGCGTGCAGCGCGCGGTTGGGCTGCACCACCTCGCGCAGCGTGCCGTCCACCCGGAAGCGCACGCTGGAATGCCGCTCGTAGGGTTCGATGTGGATGTCGCTGGCCCCGTCGCGCACCGCCTGGGTCAGCAGCGCATTGAGCATGCGGATGATGGGCGCGTCGTCGGCGGCCTCCAGCAGGTCTTCGATGGCGGGCAGCTCCTGCATCATGCGGCTGAGGTCGGCCACGCCCTGCACCTCGCTCACCACGGCGGCCGCGCTCGACTCGTTGCCCGCATAGGCGGCGCTGATGCGCTGGGCCAGTTCGTCCGCCGGCAGCCAGCGCACCTCCCGCGGGGCCTGCGGCGCCTGCCAGCGCAGCAGTTCCGACAGGGCCGAGAGCCGCAGCCGATGGCGCGGTTCATCGCCGGGATCGGGCAGGGCACCCAGCAGCACGGTCGGCGCACCGTCGTGCTCCTGCTCCAGCAGCCACAGGTGCTCGCGCGCAAACGCGTAGGGCAGCGGGTACTTCACGGCCGGACCTTCGGTGCATCGGTGGGTGCCGGCAGCACCGGCGACTCGTTGATCGGCAGCACGCTGCTGTTGGCCGGCTGCACCTCGCGCTGGGCGGCGCGCATCAGGTCGTAGCGGTCCAGCGCCAGGGTGGAGGTCTCGCGGCCATCGCGCATGACCACCGGGCGCAGGAACACCATCAGGTTGGTCTTGCGGCGGCTGCGGCTCTCGCTGCGGAACAGGTTGCCCAGCACCGGCACGTCGCCCAGGCCGGGCACCTTGTCCTGGTTGCCGGCGTATTCGTCCTGCAGCAGGCCGCCCAGCACCACGATGGCGCCGTCGTCCACCAGCACGGTGGACTCGATGCTGCGCACGTTGGTGATGAGGCCGGTCGGCGAGTTCACCGACTGCGGCTGCACATTGCTGACCTCCTGGTAGATGGTCATCTTGATGGTGCCGTTCTCGCTGATCTGCGGCCGCACCCGCAAGGTGAGGCCCACGTCCTTGCGCTCGATGGTCTGGAACGGGTTGACCGCGCCGTTGGCCGCGCCGGTGTTGGTGAACTGCCCGGTCACGAAGGGCACGTTCTGGCCGATCACGATGCGCGCCTCCTCGTTGTCCAGCGTGAGCAGGTTGGGCGTGGACAGGATGTTGCCGTCGCCGTTCTGCTGCAGGAAGCGGGCCAGGAAGCCCAGCACGTACACGCCGTTGTTGCGCCGCGCGATGCCCAGGTTGAGGCCGGGCGCGGGCGACGGATCGTCCTGCTTGGACAGGTCGACGATGCTGCGCCCGCCGCTGCCGAAGTTGGTGCCCAGCAGGCCGATGGTGCGGTCGCCGTCGCGGCCCGACGCACCCTGCCACTGGATGCCGAACTCGGCCGCCTTGTCGGCGTTCACCTCGGCGATCAGGCTCTCCACGTACACCTGCGCCCGGCGCGAATCGAGCTGGTCGATCACGGCCCGCAGCTGCCGGTACTGCGGCTCCGGCGCGGTGATGATGAGCGAGTTGGTGGCCGGATCGGCCTGGATCTGGCCACCGGTGCTGGGGCCTTCGGTGGGCGTGAGCGGTGCGCTGGCGGCCATGTTGCCGCCGCTGCCATTGCCGCCCAGGTTGCCCCCGGTGCGCACGCCGGTGTTCAGGCCGGTGGCCAGTCCGCCGGACGGGGCAGCTGCGGTGCGCAGCACGCTGCCCGAGGCACTGCCGGCCTCGCCCGAAATGGCCGCCCGCAGCGTGGCCGCCAGCGCCACGGCGTTGGCGTTCTTCAGGTACACCACATGAATGTTGCCGGCCGCCTTGCCGCCGGCCGAAGGCTGGTCGAGCCGGGTCACCAGCGAACGCACCAGCGCCAGCCGCGCCGGGTTGGCCGCGCGCAGCACCAGGGCATTGCTGCGCGGCTCGGCCACGATGGTGGTGCGGTAGCTGGCGTCGCCCGCAGCCGCCGCGCCGTTGCCGCCGGCGGTGCCGGTGCTGCCGCCAGGCTCGATCAGGCGCTGCACCAGCGGCACCAGATCGGCCGCCACCGCGTGCTGCAGCGGAATGATCTCGATGTCGGTGGCGCCGGCCACATCCAGCGAGGCAATGATGCGGCCGATGCGCTGCAGGTTGTCGGCGTAGTCGGTGATGACCAGCGAGTTGTTGCCCGGGTTGACGTTGATGGTGTTGTTGGGGCCGATCAGGGGCCGCAGCACCGGCACCAGGTTGTTGGCCGACTCGTGGTTGAGCCGGAAGATCTGGGTGACCACCGTGTTCGGCGCGGCACCCGGCCCGCCTGAGCCCACCACCACGCTGCCCATGAGCTTGGCATCGGCCTCCGGCACCACCTTGTACAGGCCGCCGGTGTCCACCAGCGAGAAGCCTTGCAGCCGCAGTGCCGCCGCGAACTGGTTGACCGCTGCGGCCGGCGTGACCGGGCGGTCGGTGGCCAGGGTGATCTGCCCCTGCACGCGCGGGTCCACCACCACGTTGCGCCCGGTGATGGTGGCCATGGTGCGGGCCACCGCCTCGATCTCGGCGCCCACGAAGTTGAGCGTCACCGGTTCGCTGCTGCGCACCGGCTGGGCCATCAGCGGCAGGCTGGTCAGACCCAGGACCAGCAGCGAGCCGGCCAGGGTGGTGCGGAAGCAGCGGTGTGAGGCGTTCATGTGGGGCGTCCTGAAAGGGGTGTCCGTCGTGTGGGGCGGTGCGCGGTGGGCATCAGCCCATCTGGAGCAGGGAGCGGTCGCCACGGCGCCGTCCCATGAGGTTGAGCAGGTTGGCCAGTTCGGCCTGGTGCGGCGGTTCGGCCCGGGCTTCGCCGGCAAAGCGCAGCCGGCCGCCGCGCCACTGGCCGGTGCCTTCGATGCGCAGGGCGCCAGCGTCGGTGCGCACGGCCACCGTGGGGGCTGCGCCGTCGGCCGCCTGCAGCGTGGCGCTGTAGCTGCCCAGCGGCCGCACCGGGGCCAGGCGCGAGGCCAGGTCGCTGGCCTGCAGCGCGGCGCTGCCGTCCAGCAGCCAGCCACCGTCCTGCCAGCGGGCCTGCAGTCCCGGGGTCTGCAGCCGCAGGCGACCCTGCAGCTGCAACGTGTTCCAGGGCGTGCCCAGGCCGCTCAGCAGCTCGGCCGGCCAGGCCACGTCCCAGGCCTCGGCGGCCAGCTGCCAGCCGCCGGCCACCGGGTGGGTGGCCAGCCGCAGCGGCTGCGTGGCGCAGCACGGCAGGCTCAGGGCCAGGCGCAGGGCGGGCCAGGGGCCGTTCAGGCCGGGCTGCAGCCGCCATTGCAGGCCGCCATCCAGCCCGGCGCGGTCGTGGCTGTCGGCCCCGGCGCTGAGCACCAGATCGGCCGAGCCGGTCCACAGGGTGCCGCGCGCGTTCACCAGCTGCACCTGGCCGCCGCTGGCCCGGGTCAGGTGGTCGGTCAGCCAGCGGGCGGGCGCAAACCCGGCCAGGGCCAGCAGCAGGCCCAGCAGGCCCGCCGACCAGAACCAGGCCGGGCGAAGGAGGGCAGGGGCTTGGCGCACGGCAGCCGTGGTTCAGTTGCCGCCGGCGGCCGATCCGCCCAGCACCAGGGTGCCGCTCCAGCGGCCGTCGTCGCCCCGGCGCAGGTCGGCGCTGCGGGGCGTGAGCCGGGCATTCACCCGTGCCTGTTCGATCCAGGCAGCCAGCGCCGCCGGCTCGGCGTCGCGCACCGTCAGCGTGGCCTGGCCAGCGCTGAGGTTGACCCGGGCGGTGCCGGACAGGCGTTCGGTGGCGGCTTGCAGGGCGCGTTGCACCTCGGCGGGTGCCGGTGTGCGGGCCGCGCCGCCTTCCTTGAGCTGGCTGGCGGTGGCGGCGAGCTGCTGCATGCGGGCCATGCGGGCATCCAGCGTCTGCTGCTGCGCCGGGGCCGCTGCCAGGGTGCGCCAGGCCGGCAGCACGGCCACGGCCAGCAGCAGGCCGACCAGCACCACGGCCACCATGGCCGACAGCAGCCGGCGCTCGCGTGCGCTCAGGCCGGCCAGCCGCGCGGCCAGCACCGCCCGGGCTTCGGCGTGCAGACGGGTCCAGGCGTTCATGGCCGCCCCCCGGTGGCGGGCGATGCGGTCAGCACCAGGCCTTCGCTGTCGGTGCGCAACTGCCAGCCGGCCTGCGACAGGCCGTCCTGCAGCGCCTGCAGCCGGGCGGCTTCCACCCGCCAGCCCTCCAGCCGCAGCTGCCCGTCGGCAAACCGGACGCGGTCGGGTGTGGGCAGGCTGCCGTCGCCGGCCAGCTGCCCGCCCAGGGCCGCCAGCAGGGATTCGAGGTCGTTGCGGTCCAGCAGGCCGGCGCTGCGCTGCAGGCGCTCCACCTCGCGCTGCATCTGCACCGGCGCATCCAGCACCAGCGTGACCGACGGAAACTGCTCCTGCAGCACCCGGTCGATGGCCGCGCGCTGCGCCGCCTGCGAATGCCGCTCGGCCTGGGCCATCAGGTTCAGGCCCAGCAGCTGCACCACCAGCAGCGCGCCCAGCCCCCAGCGGGCGGGCCGCCAGGCCGGTGCGCTGCGGAACTGCTGCCACCACTGGCCCAGCTTCTGGCCCTGGCGTGCGCCCTGGCTCAGGCTGAGGCCGAACTGGGCCAGGTTCCAGGGGCCGTCGGCACAGGACTGCAGCCACTGCGCGCCGGTCAGCACCGACACCGGGCGCTGCAGCTGGGCCTCGGCCACGCTGGCCACCGAAGGATCGGCGGTCCAGCGGGCGGCGGTGCCCGCCGGGGCAGGGGCAACGCCCGCCATGGCGGCCAGCGGCAGGCAGGTCACGCCTTGATCGTCCTGCCGGGCCAGCCAGGGCTCGCCCTGCCAGTCGAAGGCGTGGTGCAGCGCAGCACCCCCATCGACCTGGGGCCACAAGGCAGGCGCGATGCGCACCACCCGGTGGCCGGCGTCCTGCAGCAGCGCCAGCCAGGCTTTCAGGGGTTCACGCCGGCAGGCGGCCACCCACAGGCTCTGGCCCGGCTTGCCGCCGGGCTCCAGGGCCAGGTGCAGGTGTTCCACCTCGTCGAGCAGCCGGTCCTCCAGCAGGCCGTCCAGGGCGGCACGCACCCGGTTGGCCGGCATGCGCGGCAGGGCCACCGCATGCCACGACACCGCCATGGGCGGCAGCACCAGCACCACGTCGTCGCCCCGTGGCAGCAATGCCACCGGGCCACGGCCATGGCGCGGGGGGGCGGCCGGCGGACCGGGCTGCACCCATTCCAGCTCGCTGGTGGGCCGCACGGGCGAGCCGGCGTCGAATTCGACAGGACAGACGATGAGCACGTAAGGGGGGCCGTCGGGCCGCTGGAATGGCCGGAAAGTCGCCACGGAGTACGCATTGAGCATTACTCCCTGGGGTTTGTGACCATTCTAGGGAGGACGTGTGACAAATGGCCTCAGGCCTTGTCCCGATACCGCGGGACCGTTGTCAACGGCGCGAAAACCGCTCCCGCCACAGCACCCGCACCCCCTGGTTGCTGCGCTGCACCACCGACCGCTCCTCGATGGTGATGTCGTCCAGCCGCAGCCGGCCCCGGATCTCGAAGTGGCGGGTGCGCACGTCGTGGTAGATCTCCGACAGCGGGTTGCCGTCCACCACCCGGTCGCCGAAGAGCGCGCGGCGGGCGTCGGCCAGGGTGAGCAGGGGCTGGCGGTTGCGGGCCTGCACCAGGGTGCGGGCCTGGGTGGCGTCGATGCCGGCTATGGCCGCTTCCAGCGCCTCGGCCGAGGCGGTGTTGAGGTTCAGCGGCGTGCGCCCGGGCAGCAGGGTGGCGTGGGGCTCCAGCACCGCCAGGCTGGCGCTGGAGATGCCCAGCCAGCGCAGTTGCGAGAAGCGCTGCGGGATGAGCGCCGTGGCCGAGGGGCGCGGATCGGTGAGCGCCTGCTGCAGGGTCTGGCGCCAGGCCTGGGCGGCGGCTTCGAGCTCGCCCACCGGCAGGCCCAGGCGGGCATAGAGCCGGCGGAAGGCCTCCAGATCGACCGGCGAGATCTCGGCCTTCAGGCTGTTGCCGCTGCCGCTCTGGCGCACGAGGTTGCCGAAGTTCAGGCGCGACTGCAGGTCGATGACCTCGCCCGAGAAGAAGGCTTCGAGCAGTTCGTCGCCGCGTTCGTTGGCGTCCAGCGCCAGAAAGCGCGAGAGGCGGGCCTCCTGCAGCGGCAGCGCCCATGGCTCGCCCAGGTGGTCGGGCTGGCCGGCGAGCTGGTTGGCCCGGCCGTCCTCGCGCAGGATCAGGCGGGTCCAGTCCAGCGCGCCGGTGAGCAGCCAGCCGGCCTGCAGCCTCACCCGCTGGGCGCGCTCGATCTCGATGGCGCGCCACTGCTGCCACAGGGATGCGCTGGCCAGCACCGCCACCAGCGTGACCATGAGCATGGCCAGCAGCAGCGCCGCGCCGGTCTGGCGGCGCTTCATCGCCCGGCCTCCAGCGTGGGCCGCACCCAGTCGATGCGCAGCCGCCCGCCCTGCGGCAGGCCGGGGCCGAGATCGAGCACCAGCCGCACGCCGTCGGGCACCGGGCTGGCGCTGCCGCGGGCGGCCGGCGGTGCTTCGTCCGACACCATCGGGGCAGCGTCGTTGACCACCTGCTCTGCGGCGGCCCGGGCGGCCTTGACCTGATCGGCCGACAGGCCGGCCGGCAGTTCGGCGTCGATGGATCGGGCCGAAGTGGCTGGTTCGCTGGCCGCCGGTTCGTTGCCGATGGACGACTGCGGGTTGGTCCAGCTGCCGCCCCGGTGGAAGTAGATCTGCCAGTCGGTCAGCGGCAGCAGATCGACCACGCCCTCGCTAACTTGGCCGCCGCGCCCCCAGTCGCCGCCGGCCTGCCAGGCGCGGGCCAGGGCCTCGCGGCTGCGCAGCGGCCCGGATTGCCAGCGCATCCAGCGCGACCCGTTGGCGCCGTCGCGCCGCGCCCAGGCCACCACCCGCAGGCCTTCGCTGTCCAGCCGGCTCTGCAGCGGGTCGTTACGGGTCAGACGCAGCACCTGGCCGTCGAACTCGATGGGGCGGATCTCGCCGGTGTCGATCAGGGCGTCCAGGTCGGCGGTCCACTGGCCGGTGGCGGCCTGCAGCCGCTGCAGGCCGGCGGCATGGTCGCGGTTGATGTCGCGCCCGCGCTGCATGCCGTCGATGGCCCGCCAGCCCAGCAGGGCCACCACCGCCATCACGGCGATGGCCACCAGCATTTCCACCAGGGTGAAGCCGCGTGCGCGCATCAGAAGCGCCCCATGACGGTGGAGACCTGCAGCAGCACGCCGGCCTCTGTCTCGCCGTCGGCGGCCGGGCGCAGCACGGCGGCATCGATGCGGCGGAAGTTGGGGTTGGGCGTGGTCTGCACCGTCAGCCGCACCTGCAGCTGGCGCCGGCCCTGTTCGCAGCCCACGGTGGTGGTGCCGGTGCCGGGCAGCTGGCGCACCAGGCGCAGCCGGGCCAGTTCGTTGGCGGCGCACAGCTCGGCCAGCCACTGTTCTTCCTGCCGCTCGCTGGCCCGGGTGAGGGCCGCGCTGGCCTGCAGGCCGGCCAGCAGGGTCACGGCCACCACGGCCAGGGCGACCAGCACCTCGATCAGGGTGAAGCCGCGCGGGCGCCGGTTTGCGGCGGTCATGGCGATCCCCGCTGCACGCTGAATGGCCCCAGGCCGTCGGTGACCAGGCTCAGCCGGGCCTCGCCCAGGCTGAGCTCGATGCGCTGCGGCGGGGTCAGCGGTTCCGGACCCAGCACCAGCACCGGCGCGCCCGCCGGCTGCACGATCTGCGCGGTGGTGCCGGCGTGCAGCCAGCCCTTGCGGGTGCCGGTGGTGGATGCCGTCGTGGCGGCGGTGGCGTCGGCCGGGCGCAGTCTGAAGCCCTCGGCATCCGGCTGCCACAGCAGCGGCACGCCGCTGGTGCGCGACTGGGCGCGGGCGGCATCGAGCATGGCACCCAGGCGCAGGGCCTCGGTTTCCAGCCGGTCCTGGTGGCTGTCGCGCAGGCCCACCACCACGGTGGCAGTGGCCAGGGCAATCAGCGCCACCACCACCATCAGCTCCAGCAGGGTGAAACCGCGGTGGGCGCGCATGGGTTCAGCAGCAGGGGCTGCCGGTCCTCATTGCCAGCTGCCGATGTCGGCGTTCAGGCCTTCGCCGCCAGGGGCGCCGTCGGCACCCAGGGACAGCACGTCCACATCGCCGTGCACGCCGGGGTTGATGTACTGGTAGGGCCGGCCCCAGGGGTCGGCCGGCAGTTTGTCGAGGTAACGGCGCCAGTTGGCCGGCGCGGGTGCGGCGGCGGGCCGGTTCACCAGTGCGGCCAGGCCCTGCTCGCTGGTGGGGTAACGCTGGTTGTCCAGCCGGTACAGCTTGAGCGCCTGCACCAGGTTGTTGACATCGGTGCGGGCGGCGGTCACGCGGGCATCGTCGGCCCGGTCCAGCACATTGGGCACGATGAGCGCGGCCAGCACGCCGATGATGACCAGCACCACCATCAGCTCGATCAGGGTGAAGCCCCGCGCCAGGGCGTGGGGCAGGCGGGTCCGCAGGGGCATCGGACGGGGAGGGACAGGCACGGGGGTCTCCGTTCTGAGGGGCCATGCCGTGATCGTTCTGTCACGGCTCGGTGATCATAATGTCGCATGTTCATGACAAGCCGACTGCAACGCTGGGCTCCGGCCGCCACCGGGGTCGTCCTCTGGCTGGCCGCCGGGCTGAGCGCCGGCTACTGGGGGCTGCAGCTGCTGGGCCGCTCCCCGGCGGTGCCGGTGCCGCCCCCCGCCAGCCAGCCAGTGGCGCCCGACACGGGCCTGGTGGCGCGGGCCCTGGGTGCGTTGGGCGCTGGTGCGGCCGGCGTGCCGGACGACGCCGCCCCCGCTGCCGGTGACGCCCGCTATGTGCTGCAAGGCGTGGTGGGCGACCGGGGCGACGGCGTGGCCGCGCTGATTGCCGTGGCGGGACGCCCGGCGCGGCCGTTCCGGGTCGGCATGGCGGTGGACGAAGGGCTGGTGCTGCATTCGGTGCAGGGCCGCATTGCGCGGCTGGCACCGTCGACCCGCGCCGCGCCCACGGTCGAGCTGCGGCTGCCCGATCCGGCGTCCTGATCCCGCGCCCCGCATGACCAGCCGGCCCGACCCCATCGATCCTGCTGCCGAACACCTGCGGCCCTCGGGCAGCCTGCTGGTCAACCTGGGCGACGAGCTCCAGCGCCACGCGCCGTTCAACGAGATGGACTTGGCCCATGTGCGCGACTTCGTGGCCGCCTCACGCCAGGCTTATTTCGCGCCGGGGGAGACGGTGGTCTCGCCCGAGGGCGGGCCGGTGCGCGAACTGTTCTTCATCCGCCGGGGTGCGGTCACCGGCAAGCGTGGCCTGTCCGATGTGTCCGGCGGCGCCTTCCAGTACGAGGCCGGCGACCTGTTCCCCATCAGCGCCGTGCTGGCCCAGCGCGCACCCACCACCCGCTACAGCGCCACCGAGGACACCTTCGTGCTCGCGGTGCCGGTGGAGGCCATGCAGTCGCTGGCCGAGCGCAGCGCGGTGTTCGGGGATTTCCTCAACCGTCGCATCCTGAAGTTCCTGGAGCTCTCGCGGGCGGCGCTGCAGGTGGCGTATTCGTCGCAGGCGCTGGCCGAACAGTCGCTGGAAACGCCCCTGGGCCAGCTCGGCCAGGCCGGGCAGAGGGCGCCGGTGACCTGCCGGCCCGAGGCGCCGCTGCGCGAGGCGCTGGCCACCATGCAGCGCATGCGCATCGGCTCCATGCTGGTGGTGGATGCGCAGGACCGTCCGCTGGGCATCCTCACCCGCTCCGACGTGCTGGCGCGGGTGACCCTGGCCGAGGTGCCGCTGGACACGCCGATTTCGCAGGTCATGGTCAGTCCGGTGCACAGCCTGCGCCACGACCAGACGGCGCAGGACGCTGCCCTGCTCATGTCGTCCCAGGGCATCCGCCATGTGCCGGTCACGCGCGATGGTCGGGTGACGGGCATGGTGTCCGAGCGCGACCTGTTTGCGCTGCAGCGCCTGAGCCTCAAGCAGGTGAGCAGCAGCATCCGCAACGCACGCGATGTCGACACCCTCAAGGTGGTGGCGCACGACATCCGCCGCTTCGCCCGCACCCTGCTGGGCCAGGGCGTGCAGGCCCAGCAGCTCACGGCGCTGATCAGCCACCTCAACGATGTGCTGACCGGCCGCCTGGTGGACCTCATGGCGGCGCGGCACGGCATCGACCCGCAGGACTTCTGCTGGATCGCGCTCGGCTCCGAAGGCCGCCACGAACAGACCATTGCCACCGACCAGGACAACGCCCTGATCCTGGCGCCGCACCTGCCGGCGTCGGCGGCGCTCGCGATGGCCCGCGACATCAACGACGCGCTGGACGACTGCGGCTACCCGCTGTGCAAGGGCCAGATCATGGCCAGCAACCCGGCCTGCTGCCTCACGCTGGCGCAGTGGCAGGAGCGGTTTGCCGGCTGGATCGAGCAGGGCGCGCCGCAGGACCTGCTGAACGCCAGCATCCATTTCGACTTCCGGCCCCTGGTCGGCAACGACGCGCTGGCCCGCAGCCTGCGCGACGGCGTGCAGCGGCTGGCCCGGATCAACCCGCGCTTCCTGCGCCAGATGGCGGCCAACGCCCTGCAGCGGGCCGCGCCCCTGAACTGGCTGGGCAGCATCGACACCACCGAAGTGGACGGGGTGGAGACGCTGGACCTCAAGCTGCAGGGCACGGCGCTGTTCGTGGACGTGGCCCGGCTGTACGCCCTGGCCCACGGCGTGCCGGCCACCGGCACCCGCGAACGCCTGCAGGCGGTGGCGCCCATGCTGGGCGTGCCCGAGGCCGAGTCGGAAGCCTGGATCGGCGGTTTCGAATTCCTGCAGCTGCTGCGGCTGCATGCGCAGCTCGACGGCACCACCGTGGGCGACAACCCCAACCGCATCGACGTGGGCCGCCTCAACGACATCGATCGCCGCATCCTCAAGGAAACCCTGCGCGTGCTGCGCACCCTGCAGCAGCGCGTCAAGCTGGACTACGAGCGATGAGCTGGCTGCAGCGCCTGCGCACCGCCCTCGGCCCGGCCCGGCCGGCACCGCAGGCCCGCCTGGCGCGCTGGGTGGTGGTGGATGTGGAGACCAGTGGCCTGGACATGCACCGCGACCGCCTGCTGGCCATGGCTGCCATCGGCTTGCGGGTGGACTGGACCACCCGGCGCATCGATGTGCAGCTGGCCGACAGCTTCGAGGTGGTGCTGCGCCAGGACCAGGCGTCCAGCCGCGACAACATCCTGCTGCACGGCATCGGCGTGCAGTCGCAGCTGGCGGGCATCGAGCCGGCGGCCGCATTGCAGGCCTTTGCCGATTTCGTGGGGGGCGATCCGCTGCTGGCCTTTCACAGCGCCTTCGACGAGACCCTGATCGGCCGCCACTGCCGCCAGCACCTCGGCCGGGCACTGTCCAACCCGTGGGTGGACATCGAGCACCTGTGTGCGGTCACGCACGAGCAGGTGCAGGCGCGTTCGCTGGACGAGTGGATGGCGCACTTCGGCATCCAGTGCCCGCGCCGCCACCAGGCGGCGGCCGACACGCTGGCCGAATGCGAACTGCTTTTGCGCATCTGGCCGGTGCTCGCGCGCCAGTGCGGCAGCTGGCGCGATGTGCAGCGCCTGGCTGCCCAGCGCCGCTGGCTGATGTCACGGCTTCACTGATACGGGCGGCTTGAGCCGTCGCAGGTCAGATCGCGGGCGGCCTTCACCAGCGGCCAGGCCAGCAGGCAGGCCAGGCCCTGCTGCAGGCGCATGTCCAGATCCAGCAGGGGCTGGGCCTGCAGGTGGATCAGCATGAGCCGGTGGCCGGTCTCGGTGGTGCGTTGGGCAAACACCAGGTAGTCGCCCACCGCCGGCACCAGCCCGCGCGCCACCAGCGCGGCCGCGCCGCCGGCCAGGCTGTCCACCATCACCA
This sequence comes from Hydrogenophaga sp. R2, assembly GCF_049843595.1. Taxonomy (NCBI): domain Bacteria; kingdom Pseudomonadati; phylum Pseudomonadota; class Betaproteobacteria; order Burkholderiales; family Comamonadaceae; genus Hydrogenophaga; species Hydrogenophaga sp. R2. The sequence continues at coordinate 255,734 of NZ_JBBHZN010000002.1, read as the reverse complement.
GGCGGCGTTCGCTGGCGGCCTGCAGCATGGCGCCGGCCATCATGGCGATCTCGTAGCCGCCCAGGGCGGCCAGGGCGGCCATCGGGCCCACCGCATGCCGGTGCCGCGTGCCCACGGCCAGCAGCACGTCCAGCCGCTTCTGCCACAGCGCGGGGTCGGTCTCCATCATCTGCTGCAGGCCCGGCGCGTAGGCGTCGGCCAGCGGCACGCCGCACAGGCGGGAGAGCAGCAGCGCCGCGCTGGCCTCGTTGGCCACGGCGGTGTCGCCCAGCAGCAGCACGTCGCCCTCCAGATGGCGCACCACGTCCATGCCGGCGTGCAGGGCGGCCACGGCCTGGGGCACCGACATGGCCGGACCCAAGCGCGGGTTGCGGCTGCCATAGGCGATCTTGCGCAGCTGCAGCGCGGCGTGTGCCGAATCGGGCGGCGGCAACGGCGGCAGGGCATGGCCCAGACCGGCGTCCACCACCGTCACCGCCATGCCGTGCTGGCGGGCCAGCTGGTTGACCGGTGTGCGGCCTTCCAGCAGGCCCACCACGCGCTCCACCGTGGTGGTCTGGGGTTCGTCCGACAGGCCTTCGTCGGCCAGTCCGTGGTCGGCCGCAAAGACCAGCAGCTGCGCCGGCGCACGGGACCAGTCACCGTCCGGCCGGATGCGGGCCAGCTGCCGTGCGAGATCGCCCACGCGGCCGAACGCATGGGCCGGCTGGCCGGTCTCCAGCAGGCGCTGCACCACGGCGGCATCGCGTCCGCTGTCGGTGGCGTGAGCCACCGGGGGCAGCACCAGGTCCGGTGGCAGGGCGGCCATGCGGCTGCGCAGCGGAGGAAGGGCGCCGGTGGCCATGGCTGCGCAGGTGGTGTTCGGGCTGGAGGGGTTCAGGTCTGCAGGAACAGCCGGTAGACCGGGTTCTGCGTCTCTTCCACGTAGGGGTAGCCCAGCGTGTCCAGGAAACGGTCGAAGGCCTTGTGGTCCTTGGCCGGCACCTGCATGCCCACCAGGATGCGGCCGTAGTCGGCGCCCTGGTTGCGGTAATGGAACAGGCTGATGTTCCAGGTCGGCCGCATCAGGCTCAGGAACTTCAGCAGCGCGCCCGGGCGCTCCGGGAACACGAAGCGCAGCAGCCGCTCGTCATGGGCCAGCGGGGAATGGCCCCCCACCATGTGGCGGATGTGTTCCTTGGCCAGGTCGTCGTGGGTCAGGTCCAGCGTCTCGAAGCCCTGGCGGCGCAGGTTGCTGGCAATCCGGGTGGATTCACCCTTGCCGTGCGTGGTCAGGCCCACGAACACATGGGCCTTGCTGCCGTCGTGGATGCGGTAGTTGAACTCGGTGACGTTGCGCGGTCCGCCCGGCAGGCCGCCGATGGTCTCGCAGAAACGCCGGAAGCTGCCGCGTTCCTCGGGAATGGTCACCGCGAACAGCGCCTCGCGCTCCTCGCCCACCTCGGCCCGCTCGGCCACGAAACGCAGCCGGTCGAAGTTCATGTTGGCGCCACACAGGATGGCGGCGTAGGTCTGGCCCTTGGTCTTGTGGCGGGCCACATAGTCCTTGATGGCCGCCACCGCCATGGCGCCGGCCGGCTCCACGATGCTGCGGGTGTCGATGAACACGTCCTTGATGGCGGCACACACCGCGTCGGTGTCCACCGCCATGAACTCGTCCACCAGCTCGCGTGAGATGCGGAAGGTTTCCTCGCCCACCAGCTTGACCGCCGTGCCGTCGGAGAACAGGCCGACGTCGGGGAGGTTCACCCGCTCGCCTTCGTCCACCGACCGCATCATGGCGTCGGAGTCGGTCATCTGCACCCCGATCACCCGGATGTCCGGACGTACCGCCTTGATGTAGTTGGCCACGCCCGAGATCAGTCCGCCGCCGCCGATGGCCACGAACACCGCGTCCAGCCGGTCGGTGCCCAGGCTCTGCAGCTGGCGCAGCATCTCCATGGCGATCGTGCCCTGGCCGGCGATCACGTCCGGATCGTCGAACGGGTGCACGAAGGTCAGGCCCTGCTTCTTCTGCAGCGTCAGGGCATGGGTGTAAGCGTCGGAGTAGCTGTCGCCGTGCAGCACCACCTCGCCACCGAAGCCCTTGACCGCATCGATCTTGACCTGCGGCGTGGTGGTGGGCATGACGATCACCGCGCGGATGCCCAGCTTGCGGGCACTCAGCGCCACGCCCTGGGCATGGTTGCCGGCCGAGGCGCAGATGACGCCCTTGGACAGCTGCTCTTTCGACAGGTGGGCGATCTTGTTGTACGCCCCGCGCAGCTTGAAGCTGAACACGGGTTGCTGGTCTTCGCGCTTGAGCAGCACCGTGTTGTGCAGGCGCCGGCCCAGGGCATGGGCCGGCTGCAGGTCGGATTCCACTGCCACGTCGTACACGCGGGCGGTCAGGATCTTCTTGAGGTAATCGGCCGGCGTGAGGTCGGCTGCCGCTGCAGCAGCGCCATGGGGTACGGACTTGGGCATGCCGGGATCATATCGACCGGCGAAAAAAAACCCGGACCAGCGAACCGGACCGGGTTTGAATCCACCCGTGGAGGGTAGAGGAGACAACCTTCAATACAATGCCGCGAGTATACCGACGCCATGCTGCGATGCAACATCCAGCCCTGGAATCGGCCCTCTTTTTTTAGAGTGCGGTCTCCAACGGAGCCGTACAACAGACGAACGGACAGACATGGAATGCACCGTCAGCTGGACCGGCGCCACCGGCACCCGCTCCGCCATGGGTTTTGTGGCCGAAACCGGCAGCGGCCATGTGATCACCATGGACGGCGCCCCTGACGCCGCCAAACCCGAGAACGGGGGCGCCAACATGGCCCCGCGCCCCATGGAAACCGTGCTGGCCGGCACCGGCGGCTGCACCGCCTACGACGTGGTGCTCATCCTCAAGCGCGGCCGGCACGATGTGCGGGGCTGCAGCGTCAAGCTCACCAGCGAGCGGGCCGAGACCGACCCCAAGGTGTTCACCCGCATCCACATGCACTTCACCGTCACCGGCAAGGGCATCCCGGCCACGGCGGTGGAGCGGGCGATTGCCATGAGCCACGACAAGTACTGTTCCGCCAGCATCATGCTGGCCAAGACTGCCGAGATCACCACCAGCTTCGACCTGATCGAAGCCTGATCCTGCCCTGATCGGAGCGTCCGGTCAGATTCGGTGCGCCACGGTGGTCATCACCTTGGCCGCCGCCCGCATCAGGCCCTTCACCGGGGCCGGCAATTCAGCGGCACCTGCGTGCTGAGCCTCACGCGCATGGCGGGCTTCGTCGTCCTTCATCTGCGCCACGATGGCGCGGGACGCGTGGTCGTTCAAGGGCAGGCGGTCCAGGTGGCTGGCCAGGTGGGCCTCCACCTGACGCTCGGTTTCCACCACGAAGCCCAGGCTCACCGGCGTGCCCATGCGCCCGGCCAGCAGGCCCAGGCCAAAGGCGCCGGCGTACCACACCGGGTTCAGCAACGAAGGCCGGGCGCCGAGCTCGTCCAGCCGGGTGCGTGTCCAGGCCAGGTGATCGGTCTCTTCCTTGCCGGCGGCTTCCAGCTGCCGGGCCACCGCCTCGTTGCCTCGCCCCGACGTGGCCGACGGCCATCGCGCCGCCACCGCCTGCGCGGTGTACAGCGCCTGGGCACAGACCTCACCCACATGATTGACCCGCATCAGCGCGCCGGAAAGCGCCTTGTCGTCTTCCGACATCGGGCCGTCGTTTTGTGACGGTAATGTGGGGCAGGGCCGGGACGCGGCCGGACGCACGAACAAGGTGCGCAGGGCGGCGTCGGCGGCAGTGAGCAAGGTGTCCACAGGCGTCAGGTTCGGCATGGCGGCTCCGGGCTTGAATGAGGGAATGGACGGCAACAGCAGCCATTGTCCCGTCAACTGCGGCACTGCAGCAAAAATCCCCCGACGATTCCCCGCCGGTACCACCGGTATGGGATGAATACGAATGCACCAAGGGTTAACACCAAGGTTGTCGTAATGGTGCAACGCCAGCACCACCGCAGGGCACGAAAGGGGAAACCCCCCGTGGCGGCGGTGAGGTGTTTCTGCTGGAATCCCTAACAGCTTCCTGTTACGGAGGTTGGCCCGGCGGCACCAGACCGACGGCCTTTCATCAAACCCTTGGAGAACCTTTCCATGAAAAAGACCCTCATCGCCCTGGCCGCCGTTGCAGCCACCGGCGCTGCCATGGCCCAGTCCAGCGTCACCGTCTACGGCGTGGTCGACGTCGGCTACACCAGCGTGAACAACAGCGGCGTGGGCAGCACCGACAACACCGGTCTGACCAGCAGCAACATGACCACCAACCGTCTGGGCTTCCGTGGCACGGAAGATCTGGGTGGCGGTCTGAAGGCCAACTTCCAGGTCGAAACCAGCCTGGCCGCTGATGCGCCTGCTGCTTCCTCCATCGGCGATCGTGGTGCCTGGGTCGGCCTGTCCGGCGGCTTCGGCGAAATCCGCCTGGGTCGCGAGTACTCGACCACCTTCTGGTCCGGTTTCCTGTTTTCGCCCTTCGGCACCGGCGGTGTCGGTAACGGCTTCGGCTTCGCCAACCGCGTTGTGGCACACGCCGTGACCGGTCAGACCAACCCGATCTGGAACAACAACTCCATCACCTACAGCTCGCCCCGCATGGCCGGCTTCATGGTGCAGGGTCAATACGTCTTCGACGAAGTGGCCGGTGCCAACAATGCCGGTCGCAGCGCCGGTGTGCGTGTCAACTACTCCGGCGGCCCCCTGTCTGCCGAACTGGCTTACAGCGACACCGACGGCGGCGCCACCGTGGCGGCCACCACCCTGCTCGGCCTGACCACCTCTGCCGCCCACAAGTCGGTGGTCGGTGGCGTTTCCTACGACTTCGGCGTTGCCCGTGTGATGGCCAACTTCGGTCAGGAAAAAGCCAGCGTCCAGGCTACTGGCGCTTCCCTGGCCAAGGTCACCAACTACGAAATCGGCGTGGTTGCTCCGGTGGGCCCCGGCCGCCTGCGCGCCTCGTACAACAACTCCAAGGTTGACGTGACCGGTCAGGCTGTCGATCCCAAGGTGTCGAAGTTCGCCCTGGGTTACATCTATGACCTGTCCAAGCGCACCGCCGTGTACGCCACCGTGGCATCGCTCAAGAACAAGAACGGCCTCAACCTGACCCTGGGTGGCCCCGCCACCACCGGCGCAGCCAACGGCCGCTCCACCGGTTACAACATCGGTATCAGCCACACCTTCTGATCGGTGTCCCCGTCTTCTCAGGAAGACGGATCACTCGTCTGAGGCAAAGCCCGTCGCGGAAGCGGCGGGCTTTTTTGTTGCTGCATCGCAACGAATTGCGGCGATTTCGAGGGCATACCCGTAGTGGTTGCCGTCCACGGCTCTAAGATTCGCCGTCAGTTTCATCAACCTGCAACGCCTGTGTTGCAGAACTCCAAAAGGAAGTTATCCATGAAAAAGTCCCTGATCGCTCTGGCCGTTCTGGCCGCCTCCGGCGCCGCCATGGCCCAGTCCAGCGTGACCATCTATGGTCTGGCCGACGTGTGGGTTGGTTCGCAGAAAGACACCACCAACGGCGTGTCCGACGGCAGCTTCGGCAAGATGGCCAGCAACGAAGGTTTCGCCACCAGCCGTCTGGGCTTCAAGGGCTCGGAAGACCTGGGCGGTGGCCTGAAGGCCAACTTCCAGATCGAGACCAGCGTCGGTTTCGACCGCCCGGCTGCATCCAGCCTGGGTGACCGTCAAGCCTGGGTGGGCCTGTCGGGTGGTTTCGGTGAAGTGCAACTGGGCCGCGTCTGGACCCCGTACGACGACACCCGCGCTCTGATCAACGACACCTTCAACGCGAACTTCGCTTCGTCGTTCAACGTGTGGGAAGGCTACTTCGACCGCACCAGCAACGGCATCCGTTACAACACCCCCAGCTTCAGCGGCTTCTCGGCAGCCGGTGCCTACGCCTTCGGCGAGGACAAGACCGCCACCGCCAAGGCTTCCAGCCTGACCTCCGTCAGCCTGAACTACGCCAACGGCCCGATCGCTGCTGGCCTGGCTCACCAGATCGAGAAAGACGGCGCTGGCGCCGGCACGATCTACGCCGACCAGACCAGCCTGACCGCTCTGCTGGGCGCCGTGACCGACACCAAGCGCACCTACACCCTGGTGAACGCTTCCTACGACTTCGGCGTGGCCAAGGTCCTGGCTGGCTACAACACCGTCAAGGCGACCTCCAGCGCCACGACCGGTAACGCCAAGGCCAACGAGTGGAACGTCGGCGCAGAAGTGCCGTTCAGCTCCGCTCTGGCTCTGGGTGTTGGCTATGCCAAGTCCCAGGTCAAGCTGAACGGTGTCGACCAGAACGACACCACCGGCTACTCGGCTGCCCTGAAGTACACCCTGTCCAAGCGCACCTTCGTGTACGGTGGCCTGACCAAGGCTGAGGAAGAGACCGCTGCTGGCGTGTCCGTGTCCAAGACCACCCGCGTCTTCGCCGGTATCAGCCACGCTTTCTGATCGACGCACTGACGACACCCGTCAGTTCTTCATCCGAAGCAAAAAACCCACCGCGCAAGCGGTGGGTTTTTTTATGCCTGAAGCGGAACCGCCATCAACGCGACCCGCTCGCTGCCGGTGGCGGCGCAGACTTGGTGTCGCTGACCTTGCGATCCGCCGGCTTGACCACCACCTGGGTGGTGCCGGGTTTGTAGGCCTCGCCGTTGACGGTCAGGCCTTGGGCCGAGAGTTGTGCTGCGCGTTTTTCCGCGATGCCGGGCACCCGTTTGACCAGGTCGTTCCAGTCCTTGAAGGGTGCCGTCTTGCGGGCTTCGATGATCCTGGTGGAGGTGCTGGGGCCCACGCCCTTGATGCTGTCGAGATCGGCCGCGCTGGCCTTGTTCACGTCCACGCCAGCAAAACTGGCCAGGCTGGCGACCGACAGCAGGGTGGCGATGAGGAACTTGCGCATGAAAACTCCTTGAAAGTGAGGACGGGGACGGAGAATGTAGGACTGGCGTTGCACGAAGTCCTGACCTTTCCCCGTCGAATGAATCTCCGAACCCTGTTGTCTGTTCATGCCCTGGGCCGATGGATGCTGGGGGCGGGTGTGTTGTTGCTGGGGGCCTGCGGCACCACGCCCGAGGCCGACCCGCAGGCGCAGGCAGAGCCTGCCCGACTGCTGTCCACGCCGTGGCCGGAACTGCCGTGGCAGCCCTTCCCCTTACCTGGCAAGCGCTATGTGCCGTTCGAGGCTTCGCAGGTGGATGGCCGTGCGGCCTTGCGGGTGCAGGCCGATTCGTCGGTGAGCATCCTCCGACAGCGCTTGCCGGAACCCGTGGGCGGTTTGCGGCAGCCGATGCAGCTGCGCCTGACCTGGCGTGTGGATGCGCTGCCCAGCGATGGGGATCTGGCCCACATCGACCGATCCGACTCACCTGTCGGGGTGGTGCTGGCTTTCGGGGGCGATCGTTCCCGGTGGACCGGTCGGCAGCAGCGCCTTTCCGACCTGACGCAGCTGCTCACGGGCGAGCCATTGCCCTATGCCACGCTGGCCTATGTGTGGAGTGCGCAGCATCCGGTGGAGTCGGTGGTGTTCAACCCGCGCACCGACCGCATCCGCAAGCTGGTGCTCGACAGCGGTACCGACCACCTGCAGCAGTGGCGCGAGCATGTGCGGGACGTTCAGGCCGATTACCGATCGGCCTTCGGTGAGGAACCTGGGCCGCTGGTGGGTATCGCACTGATGACGGACACCGACAACACCCGCAGTCGTCTGACCGCGTGGTACGGTGCGCTGAGCCTCAAGCCCTTGTCACCCTGAACCTCGAGCGCCATGGCACTGAACCGCATCAAGGCCCACAGCCGCGCGTTTGCCCACATCGCGGCATTCCACCCCGAACTCACCGCGCTGCGGCGCGAGCTGCATGCCCACCCCGAACTCGGTTTCGAGGAGCACTACACCGCGCGCCGTGTGGTCGAGACGCTCAAGGTCTGCGGGGTCGACGAGATCCACACCGGCATCGGCCGCACCGGCGTGGTGGCCACCATCAAAGGGCGTGGACAGGGCAACCGCATGATCGGTCTGCGGGCCGACATGGACGCCCTGCCCATGCAGGAGGCCAACGAGTTCGCCTGGAAGTCCGCCAGGCCCGGCCTGATGCACGGCTGCGGCCACGATGGTCACACCGCCATGCTGATCGGTGCGGCCCGCTACCTGGCCGAAACCCGCAACTTCGACGGCACGGCGGTGCTGATCTTCCAGCCTGGCGAGGAAGGCTTTGCCGGCGCCAAGGCCATGATCGAGGACGGCCTGTTCGAGCGTTTTCCGGTGCAGTCGGTGTTTGCCATGCACAACTGGCCGCAGATGCGACCCGGCACCATCGGCATCAATCCGGGGCCGATGATGGCCTCGGCCGACCGCATCACCATCGAGATCAGCGGCAAGGGCGGGCACGGCGCGCACCCGTACCAGACGGTGGACCCGGTGCTGGTGGCGGCCCACATCATCACCGCGGTGCAGAGCATCGTCTCGCGCAACATCCGGCCCATCGACAGCGCCGTGATCAGCCTGTGTGCCATGCAGGCCGGCGACCTGGGCGCGTTCAGCGTGATCCCCGGCAAGGCGACGCTGGTGGGCACGGTGCGCACCTTCAACCCGGAGGTGCAGGCCATGGTGGAGCGGCGCCTGAACGAGGTGTGTTCCGGCGTGGCGCTGGGGCTGGGCGCCTCGGCCCATGTGAAGTACGAGCGCATCTACCCGGCCACCATCAACACCCGCGACGAAGCCCGCTTTGCGGCCGACGTGGCCCAGAAGCTGGTCGGTCACGAGCATGTGGACCGGGCCATGGACCCGAGCATGGGTGCCGAAGATTTCTCGTTCATGCTGCAGGTCAAGCCGGGCGCTTACCTGCGCCTGGGGCAGGGCGCCGAGAACGGCATCGGCAGCTGTTTCCTGGACAACAGCCGCTACGACTTCAATGACGAGGTGCTGCCGCTGGGGGCTGCCCTGCACGCCAGCCTGATCGAGCACGGCTTGCCGCTGCAGACCGCTTGAGGCCCGCGGCGGCGGGCCTCAGGTGTAGCGCTTGCTGCGCAGGTTGTTCTTCATTTCCTTGAGCAGCGGCTGCAGCTGCTGACCACCGATGCGCAGGGCCACGCAGGTGGCCAGCACGTCGATGATCATGAGGTGCAGCAGGCGCGAGGTCATGGGGCTGTAGCGGTCGTAACCCTCGGGATGATCGGCCGCCAGGTGGATGTGCCCGGCGTTCGCCAGCGGCGAGCCGCTGGCGGTGATGGTGATGACGGTCGCGCCGTGCTGCCGTGCGATGTCGGTGGCGTCCATCAGGTCGCGGGTGCGGCCCGAGTTGGACACGATGACCACGCAGTCCCCGTCGCGCAGCAGCGAGGCGCTCATCACCTGCATGTGGCCGTCGCTGTAGGCAATGGCGTTGATGCCCAGGCGGAAGAACTTGTGCTGCGCGTCCTGCGCCACGATGCCGGAATTGCCGGCACCGAAGAACTCGATGCGCCCCCGGCTGCGGTAGGTGGCCATCAGCGCGTCCACGGCGCGTTCGATGGCATGGGTGGAGGCGTCGTTGCGGTACTTGAGGAAAGCGGCCACCGTGTTGTCGATGACCTTGACCAGGACGTCGCTGGTCTTGTCGTCCACGTCCACGCTGCGGTGGATGAAGGGCACGCCCTCGCTCACCGTGCCGGCCAGCTTGAGCTTGAAGTCGGACAGGCCGTCGTAACCCATGCTGCGGCAGAAGCGCACCACGGTGGGCTTGCTCACATGGGCGCGCTCGGCCAGTTCGGAGACCGGCAGGCTGGCAAAGCTGCGCGGATCGGACAGCACCAGCTTGCCCACACGTTGTTCGGCGGGGGCCAGCGAGGGCAGCGAGGCCTTGATGCGGTCGAGCATGGCGGGGTGTATCGGGTTACGCGGAGATGTGTAATTTTATTACCTACGCCCCGCATAATCGCGGCATGAACCAGCTCGAAGCCCTCAAACAGTTCACCACCGTCGTGGCCGACACCGGCGACTTCCACCAGATCGCCGCCTACGCGCCACAGGACGCCACCACCAACCCGTCGCTCATCCTCAAGGCGGTGCAGAAGCCCGAGTACGCGCCCCTGCTGACCGAAGCGCTGCAGCGCTACGGCCACCTGGGCAAGGAGGAGGTGATGAACCACCTGCTGGTGCGCTTCGGCTGCGAGATCCTCCAGCACATCCCCGGCCGCGTCTCGACCGAGGTGGATGCGCGCCTGAGCTTCGACACCGAGGCCACCGTGGTCCGGGCCCGGCGCCTGATCGACCTGTACCAGGGCCAGGGCGTGCACATCGACCGGGTGCTCATCAAGATCGCCGCCACCTGGGAAGGCATTCAGGCGGCCGAACGCCTGGAGCGCGACGGCATCCACACCAACCTCACGCTGCTGTTCTCGTTCTGCCAGGCCGTGGCCTGCGGCCAGGCCAAGGTGCAGCTGATATCGCCCTTCGTGGGCCGCATCTACGACTGGTACAAGAAGCAGGCCGGTTCGTCCTGGGACGAGGCCGCCATGGCCGGTGCCAACGACCCCGGCGTGCAGTCGGTGCGGCGCATCCACGCCTTCTACAAGAAGTTCGGCGTGGCCACCGAGGTCATGGGCGCGAGCTTCCGCAACGTGGGCCAGATCACGGCGCTGGCCGGTTGCGACCTGCTCACCATCAGCCCCGAGCTGCTGGCCCAGCTGCAGGCCAGCGAGGCACCCCTGACCCGTGCGCTGGACCCTCAGGCCGCCCGCACCCTGGACATCGACTTCGTGCAATACGACGAGGCGGCCTTCCGGTTCGCGCTGAACCAGGACGCCATGGCCACCGAGAAGCTGGCCGAAGGCATCCGCGCCTTCGTGGCAGACACCCTCAAGCTCGAAGCCATGATGGGCTGACCCCATTCGGAGGCCGGACGAAAAAAAGCCCCGCGATCGCTCGCGGGGCTTTTTGCCTTGTGCGGGCTGGCCCGAAGGCCAGAGGCTATTACATGCCCATGCCGCCCATGTCGCCCATGCCACCCATGCCGCCACCCGGCATGGCCGGAGCGTCGTCCTTGGGGGCCTCGGCCACCATGCACTCGGTGGTCAGCATCAGGCTGGCCACGGAGGCGGCGTTCTGCAGAGCGGTGCGGGTCACCTTGGTCGGGTCCAGGATGCCCATCTCGATCATGTCGCCGTAGGTGTCGTTGGCGGCGTTGAAGCCGTAGTTGCCCTTGCCGGCCAGGATGGCGTTGACCACCACGCTCGGCTCGCCACCGGCGTTGGCCACGATCTCGCGCAGGGGGGCTTCGATGGCCTTGAGCACCAGCTTGATGCCGGCGTCCTGGTCAGCGTTGGAACCCTTGATCTCGCCAGCGGCCTGACGGGCGCGCAGCAGGGCCACGCCACCGCCGGCCACGATGCCTTCTTCCACGGCAGCGCGGGTGGCGTGCAGGGCGTCTTCCACGCGGGCCTTCTTCTCCTTCATCTCGACTTCGGTGGCAGCACCGACCTTGATGACGGCCACGCCGCCGGCCAGCTTGGCCACACGCTCCTGCAGCTTCTCGCGGTCGTAGTCGGAGGTGGCTTCCTCGATCTGCACGCGGATCTGCTTGACGCGGGCTTCGATGTCAGCGGCAGCGCCGGCGCCGTCGATGATGGTGGTGTTTTCCTTGCCCACTTCGATGCGCTTGGCCTGGCCCAGGTCGGCCAGGGTCACCTTGTCGAGGGTCAGGCCCACTTCTTCGGCGATGACCTTGCCACCGGTCAGGATGGCGATGTCTTCCAGCATGGCCTTGCGACGGTCGCCGAAGCCGGGGGCCTTGACGGCCACGACCTTCAGGATGCCGCGGATGGTGTTGACCACCAGGGTGGCCAGGGCTTCGCCTTCGACGTCTTCGGCAATGATCAGCAGCGGACGGCCGGCCTTGGCCACCTGCTCCAGGGTGGGCAGCAGGTCGCGGATGTTGCTGATCTTCTTGTCGAACAGCAGCACGAAGGGGTTGTCCAGCAGGGCAGCCTGCTTTTCGGGGTTGTTGATGAAGTAGGGCGACAGGTAGCCGCGGTCGAACTGCATGCCTTCGACGACATCCAGCTCGTTCTGCAGCGATTTGCCGTCTTCCACGGTGATCACGCCTTCCTTGCCGACCTTGTCCATGGCGTTGGCGATGATCTCGCCGATGCTGGAGTCGCTGTTGGCGGAGATGGAGCCGACCTGGGCGATTTCCTTGCTGGTGGTGGTGGGCTTGGAGGCCTTCTTCAGCTCGGCGATCAGGGCTTCCACGGCCTTGTCGATGCCGCGCTTCAGATCCATCGGGTTCATGCCGGCGGCCACGTACTTCATGCCCTCGCGCACGATGGCCTGGGCCAGCACGGTGGCGGTGGTGGTGCCGTCACCGGCGTTGTCCGAGGTCTTGGAAGCGACTTCCTTGACCATCTGGGCGCCCATGTTCTGGAGCTTGTCCTTGAGCTCGATCTCCTTGGCCACGGACACGCCGTCCTTGGTCACGGTGGGGGCGCCGAAGGAGCGCTCGAGCACCACGTTGCGGCCTTTCGGGCCCAGGGTGACCTTGACCGCGTTGGCCAGGATGTTCACGCCTTCAACCATGCGGGCGCGGGCTTCGCCGCCGAAAATGACGTCTTTTGCTGCCATGTTGATTTCTCCGATTCAGTAAATGGGGTGGGTGACGGGGAGAAGGATCACTTCTCGACGACCGCGAACAGGTCGTCTTCCTTCATGACCAGCAGCTCGTCGCCGTCGACCTTGACGGTCTGGCCGCTGTACTTGCCGAACAGGACGCGGTCGCCGACCTTGACGGTCAGGGCCTTGGTCTCGCCTTTGTCGTTCGTCTTGCCCGGGCCGACGGCCAGCACCTCGCCCTGGTCGGGCTTCTCGGCGGCGGCGTCGGGGATGACGATGCCGGAGGCGGTCTTGGTTTCGCTGTCAATGCGCTTGACGATCACTCGATCGGCGAGAGGACGAAGTTTCATTGCATCTCCTGAAAAGGAACGGGTTGGAATGGAGGCTGGAGCCGACCGGGAGGCCGGATCGAGGGAGCTGTGTGCGTGTTAGCACTCATCTCCAGCGAGTGCTAATCATAAGGGTGGGGATGGGCGTTTTCAAGGCCGGGCGGCGAAAAACCGGGCGCTGGTGCGGAACGTCACTCATGTTTCCACCATGCGCCACTTAACATTGAATCGCGTCTGGTGCTAGTAGGCCTGGTCGCGCGCTTGCGCTTCTGGATTCTGCTGACCGACCAGCAGTACCCAACCGCGGCCGCCAGGCCTGCCCTGATCTCTTCCTCCTGCAGCTCCCTGGAGCAGGGCGAGTCTTGTAGTCATGGGTACGGATGAGCTTAAGCTCGGGTGTGTGTAGGGGCAAAGCTCTCCAGCAGGAAGCGTTCTTCCATCGCTAGGACCTGAGCCTTAAGGTCCTTTATGCGTGACTGAAGCTCAACCCCTTAGAAGTCTGCTCACTTTGGATTTGTTCTAGCAAAGCATCTGGGGCCTTAGGCTACTGCTGAACCTGGCGAGGCGCCACTTGCATGCCAAGGGCGTAGAGCCTCTTGGTCATGAACTTCAGATGATCGTGCTGCTCCTGCAGTTTGGCAAGGCGGTCGGCGAGGTCTTGCGCGTGGTGCACATGATAAGAGCCATCAAGATAGTCACTCAGCGCCATTCGCTGTCTTCAGAGTGAGCACGCGTGGATCCTGGTCCGCCCCCTCAATCAGGACGGCCTACTCAGGGCAGCAGGTCGCCCTGACCTCAGTTACTTCAATCGCTTGCCGTCCTCGGCTATAGCGGCTGTTACGCCGATCAATTTCGCCGAACCGTTGTTCCTGGCATACCGGAAACCCCAGGCAGTTTACCTCGGAGCCCAGACTAGATCGTCTTCCGCAAGGAGTACAAATGGATTTGCGATCTTAGGGCATGCGAAGTCCAACCCGATCCCGATACCATCTGGCGCCGGCGTTCCGACTGCAATCGTCTCCTGTTCTGCCCCATTCAACTGAAGACTTTGAATTCGCCCCCACCTAGCAGCACCTGAGGGCTTGGCCACGAAGATGGGCTGGCCAACAGCGAGGTCAAACTCGGGCGGCAACACCACAATAATCGTTCCGTTCTTGAAAGGTCCGTCGCCCTCTACCTGCTCAAGCTTGGTCGCCGCACTAGTAACCATGTGACGCGAATCTAGGTAGCGCCCCACGACCATAGCGAAAAGATCTGTCGAGAGTGCCTCGATGAAATTGATGGTTTCATTCATGCCGTCAACACCCAACAGGTTCGCAGGCTTGCCACCTCGGTGAGCGACCTGATTGCGTCGCTCCACTAAGTCGTTCAATCGTTCCTCGATGACCGTGTGTGGGAGACCATCCGGTGGGGTCACCTCTAGCCCCTGCACTGTCATGTGCCATCGAATCAAGGCGTCTCCACGACGCACCTGCGAGCACATGCCTTCGAGGCCGAGGGGAACGAAGATGTCGTCGATATCGCGGGCGCGAAGGTTGGAATCATGCCAAACCACGGCAGCTTCGTTCAACGCATATGGTGTAACTCCGCTAAGGCAGTTGTACAGGTTTTCCACGACGCTCCCGACAGTAAGTCCCGCGTGCCGCCCTTCACCCAAGCGACCTCGGGCCAACAAGTCCGCACTGTGCTTCAGGTGCTTTGCAGCGAGCTTCTCTGGTAGTTCGGTATACGGTAACCTCCTCGCTTCAAGGCTTGCAAAGGCCGCTGCCAGTGCTTCTACGTATGATTCGAAGATCGCATATAGCGCCACGAAGAAAGCAGCATTGTCAAAGCGACGTCGCAGAGATGTAAATTGACGAGCCTTGGGATCTGTGTTGTTGGCAAGGGCATCACTGATTTGCGTGATTGACGCAACGAAACTCCTCAGTTCGCTCAGCTCTCTCTTGAGTTCATCTAGGGTAGCGCGCACGTGTCGCCTCGAAATCAGTTCCTCGGAAGCCGGGCAATCGCAGCGGCGAAAGCCGCGCCTATCTGTGCATTTCGCTGTTGTGTGTCGGCAAAGTTGGTGCGCCGGCCAGAGAACAAGTCATCGCTCGATTCGTACATGTTCTTCAACTCCTCGCGCAAAAGCTCCTTGCTCTCGATAAGGGCCGCGCGGTGAGATACAACCGCCGGACTGTTGGCTATGTACATCAACGGGTCGTAGACAATCTTCGTTGCACGTCGCGCGGAGGTATTGAGAAGAGTAAAGGCATCGGGGCCCATTACCTGCCAGAGAAATTCTATGGTCGATTCAAACATGAGGCGGTACTGGCCAAGCACCTTATCTGTGAAGCGATTGCCACGCACTAGAAAGAGGTCCAAAAAAGCCGAAATCTTGTTCAGGCCCGCTTTGAATTCGCCAATCTGACGGTAAGCAAAAAACCTGAGTACAAGTTCGACATCTTCCATCTTCTGAAACATGCGGATGCCTGCAAGGGTCGCTTCATCTGTCGCGTCGTCGTGCTCCTGCACTCCATTACCACTTTCAGAATCTGGATCAAGTGGAAGGCCCCACAACCGGCGAAATGTAACATTCTCAGAGAGTTGCAAACACAAGGTGTTTAGAGGGCCACTGTAGATGGCATTGCGCGTCTCCTGGCTGCTGAGCTTTACGCCACCTGAGTTAAGCCGCTCAAACACCAGCTTCTTCAACGTCGCAGCTTGCTCCTCGCTGTCGGCGGTTTCCTGCAGAAGAATAATCGAAGAGATGTAGCGCCGGTCGATGCCGTCGCGCACTTTGGACGGGAGCGTTGAGTATCGGCGCCCTTCCAAATCTGGCCAGTATTCCAAGCCGGTTAGGGCAAACTTGTCGTCGTAAAAATCGCCGAGTGCTGTTAGACGCTGACGACCATCCATGACTTCAAAACGTGCCAGATCCCGCTCGTAGAGAAACACGGGCGGGACCGGCACATTCAGCAAAAACGACTCGATGAGGCGCGACTTACGTGTGTCGTCCCAACGGTGGCGGCGCTGGTAATCGGGATCCAGCATATAGCGCGCTGTGACCTTACCGGACTCGTCCTGCTTGGTCTCTCGCAGCATCTGAAGAATGCCAGCGAGGGGATAGCGGGCCTGTTCAGTGACGATACGAATGTCGCCTTTCGCGTAACGGCTGTTCAGCTCTTCATCCGTAGCCTTGGGCGGAACGGCTTCAGGTTCGAATGAGACACGCTCGCCCTCAAGCAGGAAATCTGTAGCGGGAATGGCCGCCTGGCTACCTCCCCCTTTAGTCTGTTTATTCGTCACGCTAGATCTCTCATTTGGCGCGGCGAGACCTGACGCCGCATATGGTTTGACTAAATGAACCCCCACGGTGAATGTGGAGTGTGGCTTCGCATAAAAAAGGAAATCGCCCACACTGTTGGCTGGATACTCCAAAGCCTGCCACGAGGGCAAAGGTCTTTTCATCAACAACCATTACGACCGGGACGCCAAAATTAATGGGAGCGACGACGTAATGGACATGCGAACCTCAGTTCGGCGTTACTCAATGCCTGACAACGTGGAAATCGTACTCGTCACAGGCACTCGATCCCGCGCGCATCTGCTGAGCTTGGCGCTTACCGGAATGCGCCGAAGAGGCGTTGCGAGCTGACTTGACGTCGAATTCCACGCCCGATAACTCGAACGATTTGTACATCAGCGATTTGGCATCGACGTTTGCCGAGGGGATAACACCGAAGCGGATGTACATATGAAGGTCGTCTGCTTGTGTGTTCGCCATGTTGGCCCAAACCTTGCCTAACGAACTGGCGAAGCTGTCCTGCCCCGTGTGCTCCAACTGCATACCAGCGCTGTAGTCCACAGTCGCCGGCCCTCCTAAGAACCAATTGCGCAACCACTGATCCTGTACGTAGGTCTTCATCCCGTAGTATGGAGGCGACGTTACCACCACCGAGTGCTTTCGGCCTGACGGAAGGCTTGTAGGTACCGTCGAGTCGCCTCGAACGACGTTGGTGTAATCGGCCTTCGGCAGCGCTTTTGATGCGGCGATTAGCTTAAGCTTGCGCTCGAGTGCCTGTAGTACGTCTACCTCTGGCGGTACTAAGTTCCGCTTGGTCCAGAATCTAATTGCGTAATCAGGCTTGGGCGCGAAGGTGCGCGGCATCTGGTTTGAGAAGTAGGAAGCTGCGCCGCTAACCAACAAAGGGCCATGCAAGCAGCCCAACACGGCAGCCCTGAGCATCACGGCTTCATCGGAGTCCTCGAGACCGAGAAGTCCCTCCCGCAGTGCGCAGATATCCCGTAGTGTCTTGCTGTGATACGCAGCCTTGAAGAACTCACTTTGCGGCACGTGCAGAGGCTCGATGGCAAGAATCAGCAACTGCGCTAGGCACAGCGCATCTTCGGCCGAAGAGTTGGAGAGCTTCGCTTTGGCGATTGCCACTGCTACCGGCGACGTGTCGATTCCCCAGCTTTCAAGCCCGAGCATGCGAGCAGCGAACAATGTCGTGCCCCGACCGCAGAATGGATCTACAACTACGGGTTTCGCTGCACTGTGCTTCCGAAGGACCTTCAACGGGTATTCCAAGGGGAACATCGTGAAATACGGACAGATGGCGTTTAGCGCGAAAGAAGGGTTATAGGCAAGAGGGCGCATTTGGGGTATGTGGGGACCACAGAGTGTAGCCCCCATTGTTAACCTACGATAGGGACCCCTTGTTGCTGATTAAGCGTTCTCAGGCCGTTGGATTCGCTAGCCAGTACCGCGCCGCCACAAATCGGAAGCTAGTGGGTTTCCGCTCGCCGTCTGAAGCGGCCGATACGTAAGGACTACTTAAGGCGAGGAGCGGAGGGTGGCGTCGCTCGAGTCAATCCCTGGTGAACTATGTCATCCTTATATGACACTGGCAGATAGTCCAGAAGCCACTGACGTGGCTTGCACCTGACCGGTTGGCGCCGGCGATGACCGTCGAGGTGGGCTGCTCTGGGCCGGCCTCGTGACGGGTACTCACGCTGCGCGGTCGGTCTCTCCTTCTGGTTACATTGTGCCCGTCCATTCCGCGCAGCGCTGGCAGCTCAACCAAACGCCGGTCCAGCCCTTTCTACTTCAACAGCACCCTACAGCTTTCTTCCAGCCGGTATTGCTACTAGTGTTCGAGGCAGTGGTGGGGCCGATCTGGTTCATGGCCTGCACCACCTGCGCCCAGTCCACGCCGATCACCAGCGCCAAGGGCTGGTTATTGCTCGGGTTACCGGAATCTCAGACGGCATCCGCTCTACGCGGACGATGTCGCCCGAGAAGACTATTCGCGTATCGGACAGTAGACCAGGGTGTCCCCGGGCGTATGAACACTCCCTCGATGCACCAGATTATCCGTAACACCGAGGCGACAAGGCGAAGTCTGGACCTTCGACCGCCCGCTGAGGAAGTGCCGGCTCAGTTCCTTCGGAGGATGATCTCAACAGGTTTCGCAAGGCGCTGAGCTTATCGCCACCCGTGCACGCATATCCGACTGTGCGTCAGCATGCGCAACCACCTGCGCCCCTTTCAATGTGAGCACTCCGTTACCCAGCCTGCGGTGCTCTTGTGTGCCGGTGTTGATCATCCATCGGACCGGCTAGGCCGTAACACGCCGAACCGCGTCCTCGATCTGACGGGCAATTTGAGCGGTGCTGCCGCTGTCAATTGGCACGGCCCCACGAAGCCCAAGCGGCATTCAAACCCTGGTTCGGGACAGTCCGGCCGGCGGTGTCTCCGATGTGAGCATAAACGCGGAGAGCCGCTTGCTGAAACCTGATCTCCAGCACATGGGCAGCGGCGAGGTTTTTGAGCGCGCAAAAAGCCAGGTCCGCAAGTTTTTCATTGGTTGAACGCTCCGATGTGCGGCTGGGCTTGTTGACAAGCTTCAGTGCACATGGCGGTGATGCACGTCAGGGAAGTGAGGATGCCGGTGCATAATCTGCTGGTGATTGTGCACATGCACATGGGGCTCATTGCCATCCCATCCAGCGTCGTGCTCGTGCTGATGGTGTTCGTCGTGCACATGGGCGTGGCTGTGCTCCATCGGTTCATGGGTGTGTTCGTGCTCGTGCCTCTCGGTCAGGTGCAACCACACGCCCAGAGCCATCAGGGCGCACGCCAGCCAGAACCCGGGCCCGACCGGATCCCCCAGCCACACTATCGAGACAAACGCTCCCACAAACGGGGCGACCGAGAAGTACGCGCCGGTCCTTGCGGTACCCAGTCCTCGGAGTGCCAGGACAAAAAGCACCAGGCTGATGCCGTAGCCCAGCAGACCCACGGTCATGGCAGACGCCATGACGGACAGTGGCAGGTGGTGAGCGCCGGTGGCCAGACCGAGCGCCACGTTGACATATCCGGCCACCAGACCTTTGGTGCCTGCGATGAACAAGGCGTCGGACGCGGAAACCTTGCGCGTCAGGTTGTTGTCCAGCGCCCAGCACAGGCAGGCCAGCACGATGAGTAGTGAGCCCCAGTTCAGGCCACCTTGGGCGGGTCCTCCACTCTGCCAGGACAGGATGACGCCGCCCGCCACGATCGCCAGCATGCCGAGCACGATGCGGCGGTCAGCGTTTTCCTTGAAAGCCACCCAGGCCAGCACCGCCGTCAGCACCCCCTCCAGATTGAGCAGCAAAGATGCGGTCGATGCGGTCGTCTGTTGCAGTCCCAGCAGCAGGGCGACCGGACCCAGGATGCCCCCGAAGCCGATGGCGCCGGCCAGCCAAGGCCATTCGCTGCGGGTCAAGCCCGAGGGCTCCCACCCTCGATCCCGCACCATCCTGAAGGTCAACAGACCGATGCCGCTGCCCAGGTAGAGCAGCCCTCCCAGCATGACTGGTGACACCGATCCCAGCAGCATCTTGGCCAGGGGTGTGCTCAGCCCGAAGAGCGCCGCAGCACCGAGAGCGAATCCGACACTTGCGTTCATAGGTATTTGGTGATCTCGCGGAACTCGTCCAGCGACCCCGGCTGCGGCTGGCCCGCGTTGGTCACCATGTGGCTCAGGCAATGGTCGAGATGGTCCTGGATCAGCGTTCGTTTGGCCTGGGTAATCGCTTTCTCCACCGCTTGCAGCTGCTGGACCACGTCCATGCAGGGCTTACCTTGTTCGAGCATCGCCACCACGCTGCCAAGGTGACCGCCGGCCCGACGAAGCCGTTTGATCACGGCGGGATGTGTTTCGTGAACGTGCATGTTGATCTATCTGGTTACCGGAACGGATCCTCCCCCGGAGGTTACAATGAAAGCGTCCTTGCTACCCGACGCAGATGACAGTCGTCCATCGCCAGCACCCGTTTCGTCCTCCTGCTGCTACAGCAGGTGGGTGGGTGGCCATCGTGGTCGCACTGATCCTGCTGGCCGGGGCCATGATCACTCCATGGGGGTTGGCCAAGTCGCACGGATCGGCTGCACTGACGGCCTTGCACCACGGTGAGTCCTGGGACTCCCTGGACGGGCACGGGCACAGCCACGAGGATGAGCTGCCCGCATCGGTCGGCATCCATGTCCATCACGCGGGCGATCACTCGCATGACCATGCCCACGCGCTGCCCCTGGGCTTGCCACGGGTGACGCAGGCCACGGCCGAGTGGCCCTCGGGCCCCAATCACGCCGGCCCCTTGCCGGCGTTGGCGCGCCTGGAACGTCCCCCGCAGTCCTGACCGCTGGTCATTACCACCGGTTCGGGCTGCTGTCGCGGCCCTGAACGTTCATTTTCCTCAACGGAGTTTTCATGCTCAGCTTTTCTCACGAGCGGCTTCAGGCTGCGCCCCGGGCGCGACCGGGCCCCGCCGCGACCACCTTGCTGGTCCTGGCGTTCCTTCTGTTCTTTTCCGCCGAGGCCTTTGCACACGCCGTCACCCAGGGTGACAAGGGGTACATCCAGGAGATATCCGGGGTGCATTTGCTGCCGTTCACCTACCTGGGTGCCAAGCACATGGCCACGGGCTACGACCACATCCTGTTCCTGTTCGGGGTGATCTTCTTCCTCTACAAGCTCAAGGACATTGCGGTCTACGTCAGCCTGTTTGCGATCGGCCACTCCACCACCATGGTGCTGGGGGTCTTCTACAACATCGGGATCAACAGCTACCTGATTGATGCCGTCATCGGCTTCTCGGTGGTCTACAAGGCGCTGGACAACATCGGGGCCTTCCAGCGCTGGTTCGGCGTGCAGCCGAACACCAAGGTCGCGACCCTGGTCTTCGGTCTAATCCACGGCTTCGGTCTGGCCACCAAGATCCAGGAGTACGAGATCTCACGCGATGGCCTGGTGGCCAACCTGCTGGCGTTCAACGTCGGCGTGGAAATCGGGCAGCTGCTGGCCTTGTCCGTGATCCTCATCGGCGTCAGCTTCTGGCGCCGCACCGCAGGCTTTGCGCGTTACGCCTACAGCGCCAACGTGGTCATGATGTCCGCCGGCTTCATCCTGGTGGGCATGCAACTGACCGGCTACATCGTCTCCCAATGAATTCGAGAGTGAACAACATGTACAACAGCGACATTCCCTCCCGCGCCGAACTGCCCTCCACCCGGCAGCTCATTCGCTCGACCATCATCGCGGCCGTTTCTGCCGTGGTCCTCCTCTACACCGTGGTCCTCCCTTCCGAGTACGGAGTGGACCCCACCGGCATCGGCCGCGCGCTCGGGCTGACAGAGATGGGCGAGATCAAGACCCGCCTCGCCCAGGAGGCGGCCGAAGACGAAGCCGCCACCAAGGCTGCCAACGCAGCGCCTGCTGCAGGGGGAGCGCCAAGCCCGGCAGCGGTAACGCCTCCCGCAGCGGCGGTTGCGGCTTCGGCGATCCCGGCCGCCGCGTCCACCGCCTCGGCACCTGCCGCCGCCTCCCCGTGGCGCGATGAAATGACCTTCACCCTCACCCCGGGTCAGGGCACCGAGATAAAGATGAAGATGAAGGAAGGCGAGAAGGCCCTGTTCGCGTGGACCGTCCAGGGCGGCGTGGTGAACTTCGACACCCACGGCGACGCTCTCGGAAAGTCCATCAGCTACGAGAAGGGTCGAGCCGTGGCCTCGGACGACGGTGAGCTGGTCGCTGCCTTCACGGGCAACCATGGCTGGTTCTGGCGCAACCGGGGCCAGGCCGATGTGACCGTGGTGCTAAAGACCGGCGGCGAGTACGGCGGGATACAAAAGATGAAGTGAGTCTGTCTAGGCGTGGGACCGGTACTGTCCGAGAACCACGCCCTCGACCTGCCAATCGATCCTCGGCGTGGTGGCGAGCATCCTGCGCCCGTCTTTTTCGAGTACCAGCAGATTGGACCCACTCGCGACTGTCGCGGATGGGGAGACAACCAGAAGATCTCCCTCCCAGATGGAGCTCTCGATTTCCCATGACTCGTCCACCACCATGACGAGCAGGTCAGTGCCTCGCGGAAGCTGTACGAGCAATTGTGGAGGTATGTCGGAATGCGATGACTGTTCTGGCACAAGCGACGACCGCAAAAGAAGACTTACGTAGCAAGCGAAATCCAGCGCCGATGTTCAGAGACTCAACAAGTTTCTCTCTCATGGGAGCTTGTTGAACTGGGTTTCGGTTTGCTGCTGATGTTTCAACAGATTGAATCACAGGTCAGCAGCCTGGCTGGTAAGCAAGATGCGGATTCGTGACAAATCTAGACTGGTCTTCTCGGCCCCATCAGAACCAACTGACGAAGGCAGCCACCGTCCTACCTTCCGCTAGTTGAAGGTGGCAGTAGGCAGTAATCGCCCCCACATGAATGTCCGCAGAAATGTGTTGACTCTGTAGTTGCTCCAGGGTTTTCAATGGAGGCATCGAAAGGAAAGACCATGTCAGCCCATTGCTGCGAACACGACACACCGAAGGCCGAGACCATCGTCAACCTCGTCCGCTACCGGCGCATCCTGTGGATCGCGCTGGTCATCAACGCGGCCATGTTCTTGGTGGAGATCGGCGCAGGCGTGCGGGCCGGCTCGCTGTCGCTGCTGGCCGACGCGATCGACTTCGCGGGCGACGCACTGAACTATGGCGTATCGCTGGCGGTGCTGGCCTCGGCGCTGGCGTGGCGTGCCCGCGCGGCCATACTCAAAGCAGTGAGCATGATGGGCTTTGGCCTGTATGTGCTGGGGGCGGCGGTGTGGTCGGTTTGGCACGACGGGGTGCCGCAGGCCATGACCATGGGCGCGGTGGCGCTGCTGGCGTTGGTGGCCAACGTGGCCGTGGCCTGGATGCTCTACGCGTTTCGAGAAGGAGATGCGAACATGCGCAGCGTGTGGCTGTGCTCGCGCAACGACGCCATTGGCAACGTTGCCGTATTCATGGCTGCGCTGGGTGTATTCGGTACCGGCTCTGCTTGGCCCGACCTTTTGGTGGCGAGCCTAATGGCGGCACTGGCCTTGCACGGCGGTTGGACGGTGCTGCGGCAGGCGCGCGGTGAGCTGGGCGAAGACGGTGCAAAAGAGGAGCTTCATGGACACGTCCACTGAGCCACAGGGTGCCCCCCGACCTGACGGCGCCGCTCACGCCCAATTGATCCGGAGCGCAGCAGCTGCAGCCTCCGTAGAGCAGGCTTGGCTGTACCTGGAGGCGGCCCATGTCGTGGGACAGCTGCACTTCAAGCTGCACCTTCAAACCCACGCTCAGATGTTGAGGTTGTCCTTGCATACCCGCGACTGGTCCGAGGCGGTGGGACAGGTGATGCGGTTGGTGTTGGTTCCGCTGGGCCACTTCAGCGGGCGCCTGCCGCTGGGCAATCCGGGCCGGTCCACAGTGAGCGCTTTTGTGCCCTTGCCTGTGCGTCCCGAGCTGGCTGAGCTGATAGCCCGTGCACGCAGCCATTGAAATGGCTGCCGATTAGAATTCACCTATGCGCGTTTTTCTGGTCTTGCTGCTGCTCACTCTGATGCCGCTGCAGTTCTCTGCTGCTTCGGCTGAGACGTGCTGTGGCCACGTTCCGGGCACGCAGAGACAGCAAGCCATGCACCATCAGGCAGGCCATGGACAGGCTGAGAAGGGCGATGAAGTCTGGGTCGCTGGAGACAGCGGCTTTGATCTCGATTGCGGAACCTGCCACGCGAATTGCGCCGCCGCTGTCAGAGCGACGATCGCGTCTATCGCTATCTCCGCAGGTATTGAACGAGCGGAACACCTCGCCGAACGCCGCTCGCGACTATGGCATGAGCAACCGTACCGACCTCAGTGGTCCGCCCCGCTAGGTTCGGGGTGGAAAACTGTTGCCTGATGGGCTGACAGACACAACTTCCCCGATCCCCTGGCTTCAAGTGGCCGCCGTTTCACACGGAGGCTGACCTCGGGTCGTATTGGAAGGGTTCTCTCATGACTGCTGGCTGGACTCAGCGAAACCCAAGGTGGGCATGGCTCGCGATCGTAGCCACCCTCCTCTTGCTAGATCAATTCACCAAGTCGTATTTCTCAAGCACCCTCGAGTTGGGTGAAGCGGTTCGGGTGACCGATTGGCTCAACTTCGTGCATGTGCTCAACGAGGGGGCAGCATTCTCTTTTTTGGCCGATGCCGGTGGCTGGCAACGCTGGTTTTTCATAGGCGTATCGGTGTTAGTGGTAGGTGTTGTCTCGATGGTGTGCCTCTCACGGCAAGCCGAGCCGCTAGACCGCTGGCTGGGCGCCTTTGTGGCGGGCGGCGGTGGAGGCAATCTCGTGGACCGCGTTCAGATCGGCGCTGTGGTCGACTTCCTAGACTTCCACTGGCGCAGCATTCATTGGCCAGCCTTCAACCTAGCCGATGTTTTCATCGTCTGCTCCGCGCTGACCTGGTGCCTGGTTTCGTTGAAAGCGCCGCCGCGCCAACCGACCCGGAAAACTGCTGAGGAGCTTCCTCCATGAAGCGTGAATGGTTCTTGATCATGGTCGCTTGGGCCTTCGCTCTGGTGTCCACGCTCGGTGCGCTTTTCCTAGGTGAGGTCATGGGTATGACGCCCTGCTTGCTCTGCTGGTATCAGCGCATCTTCATGTTCCCTCTGGCGATCATCCTGGGCATGGCGGCCTTTGCCGAGGACCGACGCGGTGCGGTGTATGCACTGCCGCTGGCCCTTGGAGGCACAGCGGTGGCCGGTTACCACACCGCACTCATCGCAGGGTGGGTGCCGAAGTGGTGGGTTCCTTGCGGCACCGGGCCTTCGTGCAGCGAACAGAGCCTCGAAATCCTGGGTGGCATCCAGATTCCCTGGTTGTCTCTCCTGGCCTTCATCGCCATCGCCTTCCTGCTGTTTTCTTATTTGAAAAAGACCCGTTCATGAACGCTAAAAAATTCACCGTCATCGGTCTCGTGGTCATCGTTGCCTTGTTCTTCTACCTGGGAATGAATGCCTACCAATCGCGCGTGCAGGCCGCGCAGGACGTACAGGTAAAAGCCGAGCAGACCCGCCTGGTGCGCATGCACTCGCCGGTCTTCGGTCCGCAGAGCGCGCCAGTCACCATCGTCGAGTTTTTTGATCCCGCCTGCGAGACCTGCCGCGCTTTCTATCCCATCGTCAAGAACCTGATGGCCCAGTACCCCAATGACGTGCGACTTGTGATCCGGTACGCGCCGTTTCACCAGGGCTCAGACGTTGTGGTCAAGTTGCTGGAGTCGGCCAAGGGCCAGGGCAAGTACCAGCCGGTGCTGGAATCTTTGTTGGCCGCGCAGCCTGCTTGGGCCGATCACGGTCAGCCCAGCATCGAGACCGCATTCAAAGTGGCCGAGCAGGCCGGGCTGGACCTGGTCAAGGCGCGGCAGGACATGGAGAAACCCGGTATGCAGGCGATCCTGCACCAGGACATAGAAGACCTCACCGCGCTGCAAGTCACCAAGACGCCGACCTTTTTCGTCAACGGCCGCAGCCTGCCCAGTTTCGGTCCCGATCAGCTGGCTTCGCTCGTGGCCGAAGAAGTGGCCAAAGCGAAGAAATGAGAAACATGGCTCCCGCACCACGTCCTTTTAATCGACGCAAGGTCTTGGTCTTGAGTGCTTCGTGGCTCGCCGCAGGTGGTCTTCTGGCGGGCTGTTCGCCCCAGGCACCCACCTTCAAGAGCACCGACATTACAGGGGCTGCTTTTGCACAGGACCTCAAGCTCACCGACCACACCGGGCAGGTCCGCACCATGGCCGATTTCCGCGGTAAGGCTGTGGTGGTGTTTTTCGGCTTTACGCAGTGCCCCGATGTGTGCCCCACCTCCATGACCACCCTGGCCGAGGTCAAGCACCTCATGGGTGATCGAGGCGCGCAGCTTCAGGTGCTCTTCATCACCGTGGATCCGGAGCGCGACACACTACCGCTGCTCAAGGAATACATGACCAACTTCGATCCGAGCTTTCTGGCGCTGCGCCCCGAGCCGGCCGAGCTCAGGGCAGTGGCTGACAGCTTCAAGATTCACTACCGCAAAGCCGAAGGCCCAACGCCCACCTCGTACACGATGGACCATTCGGCGGGCAAGTACGTGTTCGACACCAACGGCGCCGTGCGCCTGTTCTCGAGATACGGAACCGAACCCGCCGTGATCGCCGAAGACATCCTTGCCCTGCTGACATCCATGGACGCCTGACCACCGTTGCGGGCATGAACACACTGTTGATCTATCTGGCCACCGCCATCGCCGAGATCGTGGGCTGCTACCTGCCGCTGCTGTTGCCACGAGGTCAGGGATCGGTTGGTTATCGTTGTCCACAGCGGTTGTGAGTCTTGCCACCTTTGCATTGTTGTTGACCCTCCACGCTGCACCATCGTGGCGGGTACACGCGGGCTACGGAGGGGTATACGCGGGGGCAGTACTTGGCTGGTTGTGGTTAGTTGATGGAGCCCGACCGTCTACCGCGGACTTGGCGGGCTTTGGCCTCACTCTCGTGGGTATGACGGTTACTGCTTACAAACCTCGCGCTCGAAACCAGAGACCCTGCAGACCGAGCGCTCTATCAAACTGTCCTACTCCTTACTGGCGCAGGAAATCAAATGCTTGTGAGCACTATCAAATCACGCCGCTTCGTAGTTCTTATTTCAGGTCTCGCGGTCATTGCGATATTTTTCGCCGCTGTTTTCCTCTACCAGCGTTACGTTTTACGTGTTGTAGCACTGCAGGCCAATGTGCAGGCCGACGCAATGGTTCGTCCGCACTCGCCCGTAATCGGTCCAGATAATGCTCGGGTCACAATCGTGGAGTTCTTTGATCCCGCATGTGAAGCTTGCAAGTCCTTTCATCCTTACCTTAAGCAGACTCTATCGGAATTTCCGCAAGAGGTGCGACTGGTGATTCGCTATGCGCCACTCCACAAAGAATTATCTGTTCAGGCGATTAATGTTCTTGAGGCAGCGCGTGCTCAAGGTCGGTTTGAAGTAACGCTGGATGCGTTGCTGGAGGGACAGCGAGCATGGGCAAGACAAGGTGCAAACCCTGTAGCCCGAGTATGGGCTATTGCACAAGCTGCGGGATTGAACATCGAGCAAGCGAGCATATATGTGGCTTCTGGTGCTGTGAATGTGGTTTTGGTCCAAGATGTTGCAGATATGAAAGCAATCGGTGTTCGGGTCACTCCAACTTTCTTTGTCAACGGAATTCCGTTGCAATCAGCCGATCCGAATCAGCTCCACGATCTGGTCAAGCAGGAAGTGGAACGATCGGGACGCATCCAGTGAAGTTAGGCTGCATCCCGATGCAGCAGCATTAAGCATGCCCCATTGCAATGCTACTGTGAATCAAGCGCGGTTTCGTTAAGCGCTCAGTTTCCATGGCCCTTAAGTAGCAGCAAGTGCAGGCGAGCAACTTCGTTGCCAACTGTCGTGATGCTCCTGCCATCAACCGTTTGTACGATTTCACCTTCTTTAAGGTGAAGCACGCTTCCGAACTTACTTTCTTTGGCCATCCGGCCATCTTTGAAAACGTACAGCGTCTCGCCTTTCTGCAGTGCTACGACTTCCCTTGCTTCAGATCGGGCGGCGTCCATGGCGAAGACCGGCACGACAGCTACCAGCGACAAGACTAGGATGGATAGTTTGCGAATCATCAAGTGCTCCTTGGATAACGATCACACTGCTCGAATGAGGCAATGTGGTACAGCGTACAGGTTTAATGTAGCGAAACACCCCTGTCTGACAGCTTGCGAGTGCGTGACATTCTGGTCATCACAATGTCAGACAGGCTTGCAGTAACCGTAAGCGCCCTGCTCTCCAGCCTGTCCCATCAGGTGTGCTTGCAATACCCGGCAAGGCTATTCAGCTGGGTTGGTGGGCATAGGACCCAGAGGAATCTATCTTTCGTATGGTGGTTGCTTTCGTCGCCGCAACGCTGCTGATTTCAAGCGTGGGACGGGCGAACTTTTACGGAAGATTCACGCAAGTGTGCACAGCTTGCTGCCAGTCTCGCCTCAGATGGAGACCGAGCGCGCAAGACTCGTTTGTCTCCCTAGTTAGGCAAAGAGCCGCGTGCAGTGCTTATTTGAACGCGACCGTGAATGGCTGCACGGTTCGGCAAGATTCGAAAGCTGGGGTGGTTCGGGAACTGCAGTTTTCGGCAAATTGATCCCGGCAGCTTCGAGGAAAAGCCGGTACCGCTTTTAATTAGCGGTCCCGGCAAACGATTTGCGCAGTGGAGAGTCTACAAACCAATACTACTTGGCTGGCTGGATGTCGGTAACCACCATCTTGCCGGCATCCATGATTACTACAAACTGGATCTTATCCCCTACTTGGACCTTATCCAGTAAGGCTTTATCCTTGACGTTGAACACCATGGACATGGGGGGCATGTCCAGATTCTTGATCTCAGAGTGTTTGATCGTGACCTTGCCATTTTCTTTGTCGACCTTGCGGATCTCTCCGTCGGTCATGCCGGGTGCCGCGACCATGGGCATCTTGTCCTTGCCTACGCCCATCTTGCCGTGGTCCATGTTCATTTGAGCCAGCGCGGGGCCGGCAAAAGCAAACGAAAGCGATGCGGCTAGAGCGACCATCAATGCATTGAAGTTTCTCATATGGTGTTCTCCTAAAGAGTGTCCGTCGGTAAGCGCTTAAAAATGCGATGACAGTTTATTGATTGGCCACCTTGACCTGACCCTTCATACCTGCGTCGTAGTGACCGGGGTGAAGGCATGCGAAGTCAACTACGCCCCCCTTGGTGAACCGCCAGATGACCTCGCCCTTTTGGCCAGGCTTCAACGAAATCTTGTTGGGCTCGTCATGTTCCATGCCTGGAAACTTCTTCATGACTTCGTAGTGCTCTTTCAGTTCCTTTTCAGTTCCCAAGCTGAATTCGTGCGGAACTTTCCCTGAATTAGAGACGACAAAGCGAATCGTCTCGCCTTTTTTGACAGTCACCAGCGCAGGAGTAAAGCGCATGCTGTCAGCAGCGTCCACCTGAATAGTGCGAGAGACTTTTGCAGCGACACCCGGCTCACCAATTGGTGATTCATCGTGACCACCACTGTGCTTGCCCGCTGCTGTGGCAGCAGATGCTGCCAGTGATGCCGCCGCGACGAAGAAGCTTGCGCGTTTGGAAATGTGTAGGCTCGAGAACTTCATGTGATTCCTTTATGGTGGTGTGGAGAGAGGTGGCGGATACGGATAGGTTGCATAACGGGGCCAATAGCAATCAGTGCGCCATTCCCTTGCTGCTCGGCTTTACCGCTTTGGCGTTTGCCGGGCCAGTATCGGCAGCGGCTTTGGGTCTGACTGCCGGGAGTGGAGCACCGGTCCACTCACGCGCCACCGTGCCTTCAGGAAACTTGTAGGGACCCGGGTCCTTGTAGTCGCCCGGTTTCTGGTCCTTGCGCACCTTGAACACGGTGAACATGCCACCCATCTCAAGCGGGCCAAACTGGCCTGTCCCGGTCATCATCGGCGCGGTGTTGTCGGGGATAGGCATCTGCATCTCACCCATGTCGGCCATACCACGTTCGCCCATCATCATGTAGTCGGGCACCACTTTCTGAATCTTGTTGACCAGGCCGCGGTGATCCACACCGATCATGGTGGGCACGTCATGACCCATGGCGTTCATGGTGTGGTGGCTCTTGTGGCAGTGCATGGCCCAGTCGCCTTCCTCGTCGGCGATCAGCTCGATCTGCCTCATCTGTCCAACGGCTACGTCGGTCGTCACCTCGTACCAGCGGGTGCTCGGTGGCGTCGGGCCGCCGTCGGTACCAGTCACCAGGAATTCGTGGCCGTGCAGGTGGATCGGGTGGTTGGTCATGGTGAGGTTGCCCACACGGATCCGGACGCGGTCATTGAGCCGAACATTGAGTGTGTCGATCGCCGGAAAGACACGACTGTTCCAGCACCAAATGTTGAAGTCGGTCATGGTGGCAACCTTTGGTGTTTTGCTTCCTGGCTCTACGTCAAAGGCGTTGAGCAAGAAGCAGAAATCCCGATCCACCTCGCTGATGTGCGGGTGCTTGCCCTTGGGATGCGTGACCCACATTCCCATCATGCCCATGGCCATCTGGACCATTTCGTCCGCGTGGGGGTGGTACATGAAGGTTCCAGGGCGGCGCGCCTCGAACTCATACACGAACGTTTTGCCCACTGGGATGGCGGGTTGGTTGAGTCCACCCACACCGTCCATGCCGCTGGGCAGGCGCTGGCCGTGCCAGTGGATGGTGGTGTGCTCCGGCAGTTTGTTGGTGACGAAGATGCGCACGCGGTCGCCCTCGACGACCTCGATGGTCGGGCCCGGGCTCTGGCCGTTGTAGCCCCACATGTTGACCTTGAAGCCGGGCGAGACTTCGCGCACCACCGGTTCAGCCACCAGGTGGAATTCTTTGACACCGTTGTTCATCTTCCACGGCAGGGTCCAACCGTTGAGGGTTACGACCGGGTTGTATGGTCTGCCAGTGGTGGGCATCAGGGGAGGAGCGGTTTCTACAGAAGTCTGATACACCGGCTCGGGTAGTGCTGCCATAGCAGAGCGTGCAACCGCCAAGCCAGCCACAGAGGCGGCAGCACCTGCAAAAAACTGTCGTCGTGAATTGATGAGGCTCATGCTCTTGTTCCTATTCCTGTGCGATCAATGACCAGCGGCTGCAGCGGGCTCAGCGCCGCCACCACCGAGCGATACAAAGTTGTCGGGCGCTCCACCTTGCAGAACCCACTGCAGATCGGTCTCTGCTATCCAGAAGTCACGCTGCGCTTCGATGGCACTAGCCACGGCCTGCGACTGGCTGGAAACTTCACTAAGCAAGTCCCACACGCTTTTGAGCATGCCGTTGTAGTGAAGCACCGTCTCTTCGGTGATGAACTCGCGCACCTTCAGTACCTCATCACGTGAGCCGAGGGCCACAGCGTGGCTGGCCAGATAGGCTTGGCGAGCCAGACGGGCGTTGGCGCTGTTGCGCATACCCTCGGAGCGGGGAAGTGCTGCGGCGATGGCTGCGGTCCGTTCTTCGAGCACCTGTGCAGGCAGCGCCTGGGCGGGTATGTCCGGCAAACGATCGGGCAGCGTGACTGTGGTGTGCACCCCCGTGAGGCCCAGGGTCTTGATCAATGAGGCCTCCGCCTGCGTCGCAGCATGCTGCGCTTTGCGAACGTTCATCTTTGCTGAAGACTGTGCCAACTGAACCTGTGCTTGCTGCAGCTTGCTCCAGTTACCCACGCTCACCATGCGTCGACCCAGTTCATTACCAGCTTCGGTCGCGTCCAAAACATCGCGGTGCTGCTTGAGAACTTGGCGGGCTGCTACAGCTTGAATCCACGCTTTGCGCGCTTGAGCAGCTACCTCGAACAACTCATCCAGATCATCTACCCTGCGTTGCCAGATCGGATCGATCTCTGTCCATCGGCCTTGGGCGATCAAATCGACATTGGCTGTGCCGATCCTGTTCATCGGCTTGATCAAGGCAAGATGAAACTTCCACGCTTGGCGCACAGCCGCCTCGGGGGTCAGCAGCGTCAGACCGTGCACGGCTTGGTCCTGGGGCTGGGCGGCGGGAGCGTTTTCTTTTTCCCACTTCAGAATATCCGCGTGACCCCGCTTGAATTGGCCCACTGCGTCGTTGGCTTCACGCCAGTTTTGCTCGGCCGGTGCGGGTGGAAGCTGGGCGGACGCCAGCAGTGGAATGGTCAGCGCACCAAGCGCGGTGGCGCGGAGGGCGACTAATGGGATGGATCGAAGAATCACTGATCAGCTCCTGTTCAATGGGTTTCAGACTGACTGCAGTCTGCAAAACCCTACCCGTCACCAACCTGTCGGCTTCATTACAAAGTTGTCAGGTTCAGTCGCGGGGAGTCGCTGGCAGCGAAAATTCGCCCATAGGAGTGTTCGTGAAGATTCTGATTGTTGAAGACGAGCGTAAGACAGGCGAGTACCTGAGCATGGGACTGCGCGAAGCCGGGTACGCTGTCGAGTTACTGACCAATGGGGTGGATGGTTTGCACCACGCCATGGAGGGTGACCACGATCTGATCATCCTGGACGTCATGATGCCGGGGCTGGATGGGTGGCAGGTGCTCAAAGGCCTGCGCGAACATGGCCGACAAATGCCGGTGTTGTTTCTGACTGCCAAAGACCATGTGGAAGATCGGGTGAAGGGTCTAGAGCTCGGTGCCGATGACTATCTGGTCAAGCCGTTTTCCTTCTCAGAACTATTGGCCAGGGTTCGCACGATCCTGCGTCGTGGCCGCTCGGGGATGGAGCCCACCACGCTGCGTGTAGCCGATCTCGAGCTGGATCTACTGCGCCGTCGTGTCACCCGAGCGGGCAAACGGATCGACCTCACCGCGAAGGAGTTTGGTTTGTTGGAACTCCTGATGCGCCGCCAAGGCGAGGTGTTACCTCGGACGCTGATTGCCTCGCAGGTTTGGGACGTCAACTTCGACAGCGACACCAACGTGATCGAAGTGGCTATGCGTCGCCTGCGCGCCAAGGTGGATGACGGGTTCGAATGCCGCCTACTGCAAACCGTACGCGGCATGGGCTATGTGCTCGAAGTGCCGGAGTAAACCGGATGATCCAGCGTCTGACATTGACCGCTCGCCTGACTCTGCTCTACACCTTGGTATCGGCTACGGTTCTCCTGGGGCTAGGGATATTGGTGGCGTGGTCTGCGCATCAGCACTTCATTGAGCTTGATCAGGACTACCTCCAAGACAAGGTGCAGTTGGTCCAGAAGATCATGAACGAGACACCAGGAGGAGTTGCTCTCGCAGCAAAGCTTGACGACCTGCTCGACAGCCACCATGGCCTGTTCGTGGCGATCCACCAAAACGAAGCACTGGTGTACGAACCAAGAGGCATCACCTTTCCAGTAGTGCTGTCTCTGCCGGGGAACGCCATGAAGCCTCTGGAATGGACCGACGGCGATCGTCATTTGCGCGGTATGAGCGTAGAGATGGTGGTGCCAAGTCGCTCCGGCGAGGGAGTCGCTGAGACAAATCGAGTTCGCGTGATGCTCGCCTTGGACACACTGCATCACACACATTTCATGCAAGTCCTTCGCCAGCAGTTGGCCATCTATGTGCTGGTGGCCACATTTGTAAGCGGCTTGCTCGGTTGGTGGGCTGCGCGAAGTGGTCTGGCGCCGCTGCGGGTGATGAAGGAGCGGGCGCTCAAGGTAACTGCACAGAAGCTTGACCAGCGCATGCCTGTCGAGGCGGTACCCGTGGAATTGGCTGACCTGGCCAACAGTCTCAACGCGATGCTGGAGAGGCTGCAAGCGGATTTCATCAAGCTTACGGACTTCTCAAGCGATCTTGCTCATGAATTGCGCACACCTATCAGCAACATGCTTACCCAGACACAGGTGTCGCTTTCCCAGCACCGTGATGCCGCTACCTACCGCGACATCCTAGCCTCCAATGCTGAGGAGTTTCAGCGTCTGGGGCGCATGGTGTCTGACATGTTGTTCCTCGCGAAGACTGACCATGGTATCGAACTTCCGCACCGGGAGAACGTCGCGCTTGAAGTTGAGGTTGCGAGCTTGCTTGATTACTACGACGCGGTAGCTGAAGAGAAAAATGTTCGCCTCCGTCTAGAGGGCGCTGGCAAGGTGATGGGTGACCGGTTGATGATTCGACGAGCGATCAGCAACCTGCTATCGAATGCTATTCGCCATTCGGAACCCGGCGCTGAAGTGGAGATCTTGCTGGAGCAGCAAGCGGGTACCACCTCGCTGTGCGTGGCCAACTCAGGTGACGTCATCCCGGCTGCCGACGTTCCGCGGCTCTTTGACCGCTTCTACCGGGTCGACAAGGCGCGCAGCCATCCATCATCAGACGGTGCGGGTTTGGGCCTAGCTATTACCAAAGCCATCATGGTGGCGCACGGTGGCGGAATTCTGGTTACATCCGTGCCGGGTAGGACACGGTTCTGTCTGCGTTTTCATGACCTTACTGATTGCACTCCTGTCCCTCAGCAGCATTCGAGCCATGCTTAAGCCTGTGACGTGCAATGTCGGGGACGCCAAACTCTTGTGTCGCGCGCCTTAGAATCAATCCATGCGCCGTTGGTTCGCTCTCATCCTCTGCCTGCTGCTGCCGTTGCAAAGCTTTGCAGTGCTGCAGATAGTGGCTGTTCCTTGCCCAATGCAGGCGGGGATGAGCATGGATGTCGATCTGGGCGACCTGGCCGGGGCCATGG
The DNA here is from genome assembly GCF_049843595.1 of Hydrogenophaga sp. R2. Classification (NCBI taxonomy): domain Bacteria; kingdom Pseudomonadati; phylum Pseudomonadota; class Betaproteobacteria; order Burkholderiales; family Comamonadaceae; genus Hydrogenophaga; species Hydrogenophaga sp. R2. The sequence continues at coordinate 221,225 of NZ_JBBHZN010000002.1, read as the reverse complement.
AAGATTGCTGCAACGATTCTGCGACCTCCGAGCGTACCGGGGAGGCTTGCAAGCCTGGCCAAAGCCTGCATGCACCAGCGGTGTGGCTACCGCCTTTCTCCCCTCTTGAGTTCCAAGCCCAGGCGACGCCATCGCTCAGAGATCCTGGCTGGCGCATGCACCTACGCGGTCAGCCGTCCCGTCTCTGGCGCCCTCCCACTTCTGTCTGACTCCCCGTAAAGCGCAGACCACCCCTTGGTGGTACTGCTGTCGCCCGCTTTCAGGGTCAATGCGCCTGAGCGTGCCTGTCCAGGAGATCAGACATGGAATACCTTTCACCTGTTTTGGTGCGTTACGCACTCGCGTTCGCGGGCCTGCTCGCCGCGTTAACCCCGGCCGCTGCTGACGAGCCTCTTGGCCTGAGCGCTGCGGTAAGCGCGGCTGTGGCCCGCTCGCGCAGCCTCGACGCATCCGCCGACGTCGCCCGAAGTGCCCGCGAAATGGCGGTGGCCGCCGGGCAGCGGCCCGACCCGGTGCTGCGCCTGTCTCTCGATAACCTGCCGGTGGATGGACCCGACCGATTCAGCGTCACGCGCGACTTCATGACCATGCGGTCCATCGGTCTGATTCAGACGCTGCCCAATTCGGACAAACGTAGAGCGCGCGCGGAGCGCTTCGAGCGCGAGGCCGACGCGGCTATGAGCGAGCGGATACAGCGCTTGGCTGCGTTGCAGACTGAGGTGGCACAGGCCTGGCTGGAGCGGCGCATGCAGGAGCAACGCTTCGATGTGCTGCAGGCGCAGATCGCTGAGGCGCGAGTGCTGGTGCAGACCACGGAGGCGACACTGCGTGGTGGGCGAGGTTCCATCGCAGATACGCTGGACGCACGCGAAGCGCTGGCCCAACTGGAGCAGGGCCTGATCGGTGCGCTGGCCGAGCGTGCCAACGCCCGCCTGACGCTCGCGCGCTTGACGGGCTGGCCACCCGGTCAGCCGCTGGCCGACCCACCGCCTATGCGGCTCCGCTCCACACCCATCGGCAGCCCAGACAGATTGCCGGACATCAACACCCTGCACGCCCGCGAAGCCGTCGCCCGCGCTGAAGCCGAGGTGGCCCGCCAAGAGCTCAAGCCAGACTGGAGCGCTGAGGTCATGTTCAGCCAGCGCGGCTCGCCGTTCTCCAACATGGTGTCCATCGGCGTGTCGGTGCCACTGCAGTGGGACCAGCCACAACGCCAGCAACGCGAACTTGCTGCACGGCTGGCCCGTGTGAATGAGCTGGAGGCCGAGCGGGAAGAGCTGACCCGCGAGCGTCTGCTGCAGGTGCAGCGCTGGCAGCAGGCGTGGCAGGCGGGGCTGGACCGCCTGGCGTTTCTGGACGCCCAGCGCCGGCCGTTGGCGGCGCAGCGTGTAGACGCCGCGCTGGCTGCCTACCGGGGTGGGCGTGGCGACCTGGGTTCCGTACTTCAGGCACGGCGCGACGTTCTGAACCTGTCTCTGGAGCGCCTGGCGCTGGAACGTGAAACCGCCGGCCTGTGGGCACAACTCGACTACCTCGTCCCCGACACCACCGCAGGAGTCACACCATGAACCAAAAGAACATACCGTTCGTGCTGGCGGCTGTAGCTGCGCTCGTTGCCGTGGGCGGTGGCGCCTGGTGGCTGGGCATGCGGCAGGGTATGGGTCACACCACGGCAGCCACCGCGCAGCCCGTGGCGGGCACAGAGGATCCCTCGCAATGGACCATCCCGCAGGGCGAAGAAGCCACGCGCCGGCACATCCGCGAATCGCTCAAGGCTGGCGACGTGGACCCGGTGACCGGACGGCGCATCCTGAATTACCACGACCCCATGGTGCCCGGCAGAAACTTCGAGGCACCCGCCAAGTCGCCCTTCATGGACATGATGCTGGTGCCGCGCTACGCCGGTAGTGACACGGCCGACGCCAGCAGCGTCAAGGTGAGCCCGCGTATCCAGCAGAACCTGGGGTTGCGCACCGCGCCGGTGGTCGAAGGCTCGCTGGTGTCTGAGGTGACTGCCGTGGGCAACGTGACCTGGAACGAACGCGAGCGCGTGGAGCTGAGCTCACGCGCCATAGCCTTCGTGGAAAAACTGCATGTGAAGGCTGCGCTCGACCGCGTGACCGCCGGCGCTCCGCTGGCTGAGCTGTACGTACCCGACTGGGTGGCAGCCCAGGAAGAGTATCTGGCCCTGGCTCGGATGACCGGCGACGGCGCCGATGCATTGAAGGACGCCGCGAAACAGCGCATGCGTCAGGCCGGTATGACCCCTGCTCACATCCAGCGCGTGGTGGTATCCGGTGCGGTGCAGCCGCGCTTCACACTCACAGCGCCGATCGCCGGCATCGTGAATGAGCTCATGGTGCGCGAGGGCGCCACCGTGATGCCGGGTACGCCGCTAATGCGCCTGCAGGGCACCCGCACGGTGTGGGCCGAGGGCGCAGTGCCCGAGAGTCAGGCCGCGCTGCTGCAGCCGGGGGCGCGCGTACGCACCACCAGCCCCGGAGCACCGGGGCGGACGTTTGAAGGCCAGGTGCAGGCGCTGCTGCCCGAGGTGGACGCGGTTACGCGCACCATCCGCGCACGTGTCGAACTGGCCAACCCCCAGGGGCGGTTGGTGCCCGGCATGCTGGTGAGCATGCGGCTGGACCGCCCGAAGGCAGTGGCGACCTTGCTGGTACCCAGCGATGCGGTGATCTACACCGGCCGGCGCAGTGTGGTGATGGTGGCTGAAGATGGCGGGCGTTTCCGCCCGGTGGAGGTGACGACAGGACTGGAAGTGGGCGGGCAGACCGAGATCAGCGCGGGCTTGGCAGTGGGCCAGCGCGTGGTGCTCTCAGGCCAATTCCTGATCGACTCCGAAGCCAGTTTGCGTGGGCTGGAGGCACGTCTCAACCTAGAGCCTGCACCTGTATCCACTCTGCCGCGTTACACCACCGATGCCGTGGTCGATGCACTCAGTGGTGACACGGTCACACTCACCCATCCGCCAATTGCGGCGCTGAAGTGGCCGCGGATGCAGATGGACTTTCAGTTGCCGCCGCCCGCCCAGAGGCCCCGCCGACTGGAGACCGGCGATCGTGTGCAGATCGAGTTTGAGATGCAGGACGGAGATGTTCCGCGCATCACCCGCCTGCAACCCTTGCCGCGTGAGGCGCAGAAATGATCGCTGGCCTGATCCGCTGGAGTATCCAGAATCGCTTTCTGGTGCTGCTGGTCACCGTGCTGCTCGGCGCATGGGGCGTGGTGGCCCTGCAGCGCACACCGCTGGATGCCTTGCCCGACCTGTCAGACACTCAGGTCATCATCCGCACCACCTGGTCCGGGCAGGCGCCGCAGATCGTGGAGAACCAGGTCACCTACCCGCTGACCACCACCATGCTCTCGGTGCCGGGCGCGCGCGCGGTGCGCGGTTTCTCCATGTTCGGCGACAGCTTCGTTTATGTGCTGTTTGAGGACAATGTGGACCCGTACTGGGCTCGCTCGCGCGTGCTGGAGTACCTGAACCAGGTGCAGGCGCGCCTGCCGCGCGGCGCGAGCGCATCGCTCGGGCCCGACGCCACCGGCGTGGGCTGGATCTACCAGTACGCCCTGATCGACCGCACCGGCGGGCAGGACGTAGCGCAGCTGCGCGCCTTGCAGGATTGGTTCGTGCGTTTCGAGCTCAAGACCGTACCGGACGTGGCTGAGGTGGCCAGCGTAGGGGGTATGGTCAAGCAGTATCAGATCGTGCTGGACCCAGAGAGGATGGCAGCCTACCGCGTGACGCAGGCCATGGTGTCCGACGCGGTGGCGCGCGGCAACCAGGAGGCTGGCGGCTCGGTGCTGGAGCTGGGCGAGGCCGAGTACGCGGTGCGCACCAGCGGCTACCTAAAAACGCTGGACGACTTCCGCGCCATCCCGCTGATTACCAGCAGTGCCGGTGTGTCGGTGCGTTTGGGTGATGTGGCACGCGTGCAGATCGGACCGGAGATGCGGCGCGGTATCGGCGAGCTCGACGGCGAGGGCGAGGCTGTGGGCGGTGTGGTGGTGATGCGTTCGGGCAAGAACGCTCTGCAGACCATCGAAGCGGTGAAGACCCGGCTGGCCGAGCTGCAGCGAAGCCTGCCGGCCGGTGTGGAGATCGTGCCGGTGTACGACCGCTCAGGCCTGATCGAACGTGCGGTGAAGAACCTCGGTGAGAAGCTGATGGAAGAGTTCATCGTGGTGGCACTGGTGTGCCTGGCCTTTTTGTTTCACCTGCGCAGTGCGCTGGTGGCCACCGTGTCGCTGCCGCTGGGCGTGCTGATGGCGTTCATCGTGATGCAGCACCAGGGCCTCAACGCGAACGTGATGTCGCTTGGCGGCATTGCGATCGCCATCGGCGCCATGGTGGACGCGGCCATCGTGATGATCGAGAACGCTCACAAGCACCTGGAGCGCTGGGCGCACCAGCATCCCGGTGAAATGCTGCAGGGTGAACCGCGCTGGCGCGTAATCGGCGACGCTGCGGCCGAAGTCGGTCCGGCTCTGTTTTTCTCGTTGCTTATCATCACGCTGAGCTTCATTCCGGTGTTCACTCTGGAGGCGCAGGAAGGACGGCTGTTTGCGCCGCTGGCCTTCACGAAAACCTATGCGATGGCCGCCTCCGCAGGCCTGGCCGTGACCTTGATCCCTGTACTCATGGGTTATCTGATTCGCGGGCACATCCCGTCCGAGATCGCCAATCCGTTGAACCGTGCGCTCATTGCGCTGTACCGCCCGGTACTGGACGCCGTGCTGAAGATGCCGAAACTCACGCTACTGGTGGCGGCGCTGGTGCTAGTGGCCAGCCTCTGGCCATTGCGTCAACTGGGCAGCGAGTTCATGCCGCCACTGGACGAAGGCGATCTGCTTTACATGCCCACGGCGTTGCCTGGCCTCTCGGTGGCCAAGGCGGCCGAGCTGCTGCAGCAGACAGATCGATTGATCAAGACCATCCCCGAGGTGCAGAGCGTGTACGGCAAAGCCGGACGCGCTGAGACCGCCACCGACCCGGCGCCGCTGGAGATGTTCGAGACCACGATCCGATTCAAGCCGCGCAACGAGTGGCGCGCCGGCCTCACGCCCGAAGCACTCATCGAAGAGCTCGATCGCACGGTGCGGGTGCCTGGCTTGTCCAACATCTGGGTGCCGCCGATCCGCAACCGCATCGACATGCTGGCCACCGGCATCAAGAGCCCTGTGGGCGTGAAGGTGGCAGGACCGGATCTCGCCACCATCGACCGTCTCACCAGCGAGATTGAAAAGGCGGTGAAGGACGTTCCTGGGGTGAGCAGCGCATTGGCCGAGCGGCTCACGGGCGGACGCTACATCGACGTAGACATCCGCCGCAGTGACGCGGCGCGCTACGGCATGAACGTCGCCGATGTGCAAGACATCGTGACCGGCAGTGTGGGCGGAATGAACATCGGTGAGACCGTTGAAGGCTTGCAGCGGTTTCCGATCAACCTGCGCTATCCACGCGAGCTGCGCGACTCGCTGTCCGCGTTGCGCGCACTGCCCATCGTGGCGCCCAACGGCCAACGCCTGGTGTTGTCCGACGTGGCTGATCTGCGCATCATCGAAGGCCCACCCATGCTGCGCAGCGAGAACGCGCGCCTGGCTGGTTTTGTGTACGTGGACATCCGCGGGCGCGACCTGCGCGGCGCGGTGCTGGACATGCAGCGCGCGGTCGGCGAACGTGTAGCGTTGCCCGCCGGCTACTCGGTGTCCTGGTCGGGTCAGTTCGAGTTTCTGGAACGGGCGACTGCCAAGCTCAAGCTCGTAGTGCCGGCCACTCTGCTCATCATCTTCGTGCTGCTGTACCTGATCTTCCGCCGCTTCGATGAAGCCTTGCTGATCATGGCCACACTGCCGTTCGCGCTGGTGGGCGGGGTGTGGTTTCTCTGGCTGCTCGGTCACAACCTGTCGGTGGCCAGCGTGGTGGGCTTCATTGCGCTGGCCGGCGTGGCTGCCGAGTTCGGCGTGATCATGCTGATCTACCTCAAGCAGGCGTGGCAGGAACGGCTGGACGCCGGACGCACCGACGAGGTTTCGTTGCTTGAGGCCATCCGCGAAGGTGCCGTGCTGCGAGTGCGGCCCAAGGTCATGACGGTGGCCACCATCGTGGCCGGCCTGTTGCCGCTGTTCTGGGGTATTGGTACGGGCAGCGAGGTGATGCAGCGGATCGCTGCGCCGATGATCGGCGGGATGATCAGCGCGCCGCTACTGTCGTTGTTGGTGGTGCCGGTTGCGTATAGGCTGATGCGGCGGCCGCCCTGAACCTCCTCGGCCGTGTAGTTAGCTTCACCCACGCATAAACCTTGGTGAGACGCCTTGCTTTTTTGCCCCCTTTGTCTAGAGCACGCTGTTCATTAGGAGCAAACGAATGACCACCCATGGCCCTGAGTGCCTGCGAAACCCATCAGTGCCAACGGCAGCAGTCGATGCAAAGCAGTCATGAGGATGAAGTTCTGTCGACCAACACCGCCTTAGTTTGGCGGCACGAAATCGTTTTCCTCATTGACCAGACAGGACAACGTGCACCTTGGCTGTTGTAACAATGCAGCTACGATTTTCTAGAAGAGCGTCAGTTGTGAGAGTTGGGGGTTCACACCAGCCCAACTCGTCTTGCGCTTTTGATTCAGCACTGTGCTCAGGATTGACTGAGCCATATGACGGTCAGCCGCTGGAGCCCCACCAGCCATACAGTCAGCAAGCAGTTGAATAACAACGTCCGGTCTTCGAATCCGAAAATGTAGTTTGTCTGACTGCCCAAGTAGTCGCGCGAGCGCATTCGCCCTTTCCAAGCACTGGCGCGCCTTCATCAGTGGCTTTCGCGCTCGCCGCTCTGCACATGGCAGAGATGCTTCATAACCGGCTGCTGTTGCAAGGGAAAAAGCGAGATGCATGCCGCCGTTCAAGCTAAGCGGCCACACCAGCATCATGAGGGGTTCGAGATCACCTTCTGGTGGTCGGTTTAACCTAGTCGGGTGACTCGTTTCAACGGGTTCAGTGGAGGTGCAACGGCTTTGTTCTTCACACCAAGCAGAAAACTGAACCTCCAACCTCGTCGCTGGTGAGGCATCAGGTGGTAGGACAAACTGTAAACGGCAGTTACAAACTTGAAGTGCTGGCCGATTCCATGAAATAGCCCGCTCGCAGTTCGGACAAACTTCAGACAGAAGAGTTTGGTGCTCAGCACAAGCAGTGCTCAAACAGAAATCCCAAGTTGTTCGGCAGTGCCCCAGCTCCTCCAGGCACTGGAAACAGATCCTTGGGTAGCTGCGGTTCAGGAAGTAGCTTCGTCCCAGTTGCTGACCAGCGTAGAAGATGCTGACAGTGCTTGGCCCTTTCTGCATCCAGCCTAGCGCAATATCTAGTGCTTGCGCGTCCGCCCCGAACCATCTATGCAGGAATGGCGTGTCTGCCGCATCTAGCGTCGCGTAGCGACTTTTGCCCAGCAAGGCCTTAAGTTGAGGAAGACCGTTGAGGTGGTTCTCCGTTGCCATGCGTAACGCATATCCTTGGCCTGACTCACCTATGTGGATTCGGCTCTTGGATGGGAATGACGAATATTCCAGGTGTGTCATGGTTCGCGTCGTCTTATCGAGTCCGCGGCTGGACCGCTTGGGTGTATCAAATTGGCCGTCGCTGTCGCAGCGTTTTCGGCCTCAACGCAAACGTGACGTTCGCTTAAAGACGGCCGCTCTGCCTGCCCGGACTGACGATAAAAAGCCTGTTCAGCTCGAACTTTTCGAAGAGCTTGCGCTACGCGCCAACGATCAAACTCCCTCAACCCATCAGTCCACCGCCGTGCCCTCCGCGGAAAGTTATGATCCAGTTCAGTGTCTATGAATGATTGTCCATTCAATTGAAATGAAGGCCCCGGCTTCTCATACACCCGATTAATGATGAGATTTACCCATACTGCACCTTTGCTTGCAGAGCTTTTGGGGTCTACCTCTGGTAGGGAGAAAACATCCTCGGATTGGATGAAATCGAACTCGAACTGTTTGTCGTCTCTTTGGTAAGCATCTCGAAGCTTTGCGATAAAAACTGCAAAGGGATCGGTGTCACGTTCCAAATACTCCTCTCGGCGTAGCGGCGCATCCTCGCCGTTTAACAAAGGCATGCCGCAGTTTCCGCAGTCAGATAAGTGAGAAACGCCTTTGGCGCCTCCCCCAGACACCAGCAGTGCGCGGTGGACGCTAAGTGGGGCTTTGCACCAGAGACAACGGTCTTGGAGTTGGCACTTGTGAACATTACATCGGGTGCAAACTGAAAGTCGCCAGTACCATCTGAGGTAGGGCACCTGATCCTCTAAGAAGCATGCAGAACACCAGCGGTAGCTAGGTCGCCCATCAACCTTGAAGAAACTGTTTCTGTGGCGCGATCGGGAGAGAAGAGACTTGTATGCATACTTGGCTTCTCCGCAAGAAGAAGCTCTGATATCCGCAAGTGCCAACAGCTTGTACCAATCTTCATTGGTTACACCGCAATCCCAGTCTTTGTTTTCGGGCTGAATGCGCGTGACCTGACAAAGCCTGCTGAATGAATATCCGTGTGAGCCACTCAACCGCTGCACCCACGAGGCAGGACTCTCATCTAAGTAGGGTTCGGGTCTAGCGAACAAACATGCCTCTACAGAAGCTGCTGGTTCTAGATGCTTCATGTACCCTTGCCCATGGGAATACGTGGAGAAAACGGGTTTATACGATCCTGCGATGCGCCCTTGGCGTCCTCATAGGCCTTGATGAAATCATCTGCTGTAACTTTATGACTATTACGCTCAGCCGCACGTATACTGGCGTAAGCAAGCAGCCGCTTCAAAGCTCTAATATTTCCTTTAGTGGCGTTGTGAAGAGCGCGGGCCAAGGGGCCATTGATGACGGCGAGATCGACCTCGTTTATTTGTGCTGCAAAACTAGCTAGCAACTGACGCCAGGGATCTCCGAACTCGAACGGTGAGAGGGTGAATGTCGCGCTGGCTCGGCTTGTGAATTGAGGATTGATAACTTGTAGACGCTCCAGAGCCTGAGTGCCGGCACCAATTACTGGGAAGTTAAATCTGTCCATTCTGACTTTTAGCCAATCGGTTACAGCCCTGGCTGTGATGTCTCGATTTCCCTCGCATACATGCTGCATTTCATCGATTAGAAGCGCCAGCGGGCGCTTGCGCTCAAGTCGCGAGTCGATCATCTGATTCATTAAATCTAGGCCCGGCCGTGAAGGAAGGGCGGGATAGCCGAGCGCGAGTGTCATGGCTGACGCTATCCTGTGAGTATCAACGGCACTGTCCAAGCTTACGCTTAACAAGGTCTCTTCTCGAGACATCCCCAGTGAGCGTGCCATGTGCATCTTGATCTTTTGTAATAGCAGACTTTTTCCCATTCCGGGCTCCGCCTGGATCATAATGCCGCTTGGAATATTCAAGGCGCGTAATCTTTCGATCAGTTCAATGCAGCTAAGAAAAACCCGACTAAATTCAGGATGTTCGACTATCACCGTTAGAACTGAATTGGCTGCTTGGAGCGATTGTGGAGACATGGCGCTCCTTAAATCGTCTGGTTTCATGGGGTATCCTCCTCCATCGAGTATGCTGTGTAGGGAATGACCGTAGTGAGTGCATCACTCATGGCAATGCTTGGTTCGGGAACCTGACGACGTATCTGATCCTTCGGGTTGTTTGGTATGCCGATTCTTGCGGAAGACATTCCTTGCGCACGAATCAACTCCAAATCTTTTCTTGAGCGGATGCCCCGTTTGGTCGCTCCGATCCAGCGATCCTGCAAGTCGGCCTTTGCAATCAGAAGGATCTCTTCTGCATTAGACTTTGTGAGGTTCTTCCCAGCTTCGCTGCGGATCAATTCGTGCTGCAGTAGAGATGTTCCGCTCGCATATTCAAGACTGGGTCGCTGAGCTTCAACCTGTATCCATCGGTCTGCTTTGGGGAGATGCACATAGATCAAGCCAAGATCATCTGGGTCGACCCTGATCTCCGTCCTAAAGCTCTGAGAATATCGTCGGCGATATTCTTGAAGCTCCAATGAGTTGTAACGTAGGTAGTGAAAAAAAACTCCGTCTCCTGTAATGGTTCTTTCGGTTGATATGCCCGCTGCCAAGTCAAGGGGCGTGAGATCTGTTGGCAGTAAAGCAGGGGGGGAGGATTGCAGTCCTTCTTCCCAAATATCAATGGAGCGAACTAAGGTCTTGGGGTGTATATGAAACGGATATACCTTTACGGCCCAAATCAAAAGACAGCAGCAGAGGTCGTCGAACGAGATTGCCGCAGATTTGGCGGGATTAATGATCTGGGCATTCTTCAGCGGTGCAAATACCTTGCCTGCTATTGGTAGCGTTCGGTTGAGTTCCATCATTACTCGTTCCACAGAGGCTTTCAGCCAAGGTTGTCGAACGGGGTTATAGATGATGTCAGTACGCAGATGCCAGCCTATACGACGGAACGCGCGCGAGTGAAATTCCAGCCCGTTGTCGACCACGTAGCACTCTGGAACGCCCATTGCAGTCCATGGAGCGTCAATCTCCGGAATTCCGGCAATCAATTCATCTTTAGGCAAAATGGAAGACCGTATGGCTTTAGCAACCGTCCCGCTTGATGGTCCATAGAAGCTAATGTAAAGACCCAAGATATAGCCGGACAGGCGATCCATCACTACCGTGATCCATGGGCGCCCAAGCGGGACGCCGCTGCGAGGGTCAAGTACCCACACATCGAGCAGGGTGTGATCGATTTCTACTCGTTCAAGGATCCGCGTACTTTGGTCTCCCTTCATACTGTAGCGCCACTTGTTACGAGCGTACCCAACTCCCAAGCGTTTGCTGTCGCGAACAAACTCAGGAATCTCGTGGATTCGCCGTGCGATTGTTTTCTCGCCTGGCAAAGTGAGTTCTGATCCATCTCTTCGATTGGTCTGCCTTATCTCGTTGCAAATCGCTTCGTGGGTTGCCTTAATGGATTTGCCTCTAAGCTGAAGGTAGTGTCGTGAGATCATTTGGTCTACTATGACCTCAATGGTGCGGTTTATTCGCTTTGGTTTTTTGGCTAGAGGACGTCGATCACAAAGTGCGAAAGGATTGTTGCCCTCCCTCTGAAAGCGTTTTAACCACGCCATGAGGGTGGCAGGCTTCGGGGGCTTGAAGCTGCTCAGCAACTCTGGCTCAATGTTGTTGGCTGCAACCCCTTGTTTGCACACATCGTTGATGACTTTGCCCAGCTGATTGGTACTTTTCGGTGCTGCTCGAGCCCGGATGGCTGCTGACACGAAGGCCATACGAAAAGCAATCAACGCTTCTTGTTTTTGGTTTAACGTGCTTGGCAGTTTTATGATTTTTGTATCATCGAATTCCTGCCTCGAGGATGGTGGATTTGCAAATACTTGAGTTATTTCACCACTGAGTATTTGCCGGTAAAGCTTCGAGACTTGAAAAGTATTCACCTCGAATGTGTCCAGATACTTGAATTGGACCTTCCCACCCCCGAGATCTCGTTCAAACTCTAAAGTCCGGGCCCCTTTACGCAAGACCAAGCCACGTGCAAAAGAAAGCATGGCAGTCCTCCTCGCGTTGATTGATTTCCACCCTCTCGTCAGTATTAATGTTCAGGCCGCTTGGAACCCGAAGCTGGTGTGTAGCCACCATATTCCAGACTACCGACTCAGATACTCCTGCCTCGATAATGTCTTTTATCGCGGCATCCCCATGGAAATACTCTTCAAAGAGCTTTCTGCAATGGAGAGCTTCCGCTGGACTGATTTGCATCCGTCCGTATCTCATCAGCAGCAAGGCTCTCGAACTGAGCCCATGGGCGTCTATCTGCTTGTCAGTTACAACCAAGAAAGAGTGACCGATACTGGCCATGTGATTCTTGACTGCGGTGAGTAGCTGCTGATTCTCCTTTAGGAAAACTTCAGGCTTCACTTCGATTACTACCCTGCTTCCATCAGCAAAAGTGATTCTGAAATCTGGCGTATAGCGGTGTGTTTTGTCGTCCCCTAGCCAGACCTCAAAAGGTTGGTGGACGATGTCTTCTACTACGGGGCAACTTAGTGCCACCATGATGAATCGCTTCTCAAGATGCGATTCATGTTCAACTGCATGGTCTAGCAACCAGCTGGCGTTGACTAACCCGACTTCGCGGTGTGGTGCTCGAGTGACTACCTTGCGTGTCATCGTTCTCTCCGGGGTGATGAGTGCTCGCTGACTTGCTCAATAGTCAACGGGCACGACTTGACTTCACCGCCGTTCCGAGAGAAACTTCTACCCAGGGTACCAACCTAGATATCGTTCTTCGGTATCGGCAGCGCCAGTCACTTGAAAGAGTGGTTGGCGTTTTGCTTTTCTGGGCTACATAACATCCTCCGCTCCAACCGGAGCTACGTTCGATCGATTCGCCTTGAGCCCAAGCTTCACCGCGATCCTGTGTGACTCTCCCCGCGTCGCCTTGGACCTGCCGCTTAAAACCGCGTACACCAACTCCTGGCGACAGTGATTGGCGCGAGCCCAATCGGCAACGCTCTGCCCGCTGATAAAAAACTCAGCTCGTACCTTCTCGAGCTCTTCGGGGGTGAGTCGCATGGTTTGATGATAGCAAAATTGGCGAAAACGTTTAAATGTTTTGCGATTCATTCCATTCCTCATGCCACGCGTTTTATTCAGTTTTGTATATTTACCTTGTTTCAAAGTGAATTAGCTTGCGCGTGATGGTTGTCGGCAAGTACTCTTGCGGCGGTCGCAACCATAGTGCGCGACACTGGAATCGGTGGGCGTTTGGCGTTCTGGCAGCAGATGTACCGATCTCGAATAAATCTTGTTGTAATGCCTTCTCGCAAATCGAGTTCATGAGTACACATGAGTCCTGACCGGTGAGTTACTCGTTGCAGATTGATGCTCTCCGACTCTTTAGCGCCAGCGGTCGCCCTTGAAGGTTGGCAAGCAATGCCCCACAGGTGGAATGGAGTGGAGAGCTTGTCCAGAAGCTCCGAACGTGACTTCGGCCCGTGCAGGGTCAGCTACGCTCCAACCAATGCACAGCGGAAAACTCGTCTACGACAGAGGGCGTGCAGGGACGGTCCTGCTCCGACGGGCACTCGTCTCACTGCTGTCGACCACGTGAAAGTGCGCGGGGCGGCCGGCTTTGCGAGCCTGACCCTCTGACTTTTCCCCGTCTTTCCACGCGGGTCGAGCGGTCTCGGCGTCACCTGCGCCGCACATCCGTCCTAATGCAGCATGTGCCGTTGCAGATTTTGCTGGCTCCAACGCTGGAGGAAATGAAGTACGACGCGGCGCAGCTCGCGTGCGTTGAGTGGAGCCCCCTCGTAGATATCGCGAGGTGGCGTAGGCAGCAGCGCTTCATGCACGTTCCACTCCCGCGCGATGTCCGAGATGATCCCGCCTACTAGCACCTGTTTATGCTCATCTCTCGGCGAGCCAATCAATATGACGGTGAAGCGAGATAGCAGCGCCTTTGGAATGCCTCCGACGTGGTTGGCTGTTCCCCAGAAACAAAGTCTGCTCAAGTCGCACTCGGCCTGAAGAAAGTTGTCGCGCCAACGACTGGCTGACTCAGGCTCTAGTAATCCCAGAAGCACAGACTGCACCGGGGAGCTGTTTGAAGATCGGTCTGTGGCCTTGTCCAGTTCATCCAGAAGGACAACCAAGCTCGCGGTTTTGTTGCGAAGGATCGATCCCAAGAGGGGTGACGGCTCACCTGTCGCCCATCCCCTGGACGTGCCGGTGAACGGCTTGCTGTCGCTGAGGCCGCCCAGTGAAATCGGCAAAAACGGGAGGCGAAAAAGCTCTGAAATCCGTCTGACGAACCGTGTCTTTCCACTACCCGGTGCTCCAACCAGAAGTACAGGGGACATCTGTAAATGATGAACACCGAAGAGACAGCGCGGTCTGAGCATGCTCGCCAGTTCTTGAACCGCGGATTGCGCCCAAGGAAACTCGGCTTCCAAGCTGGCCAAAGCAGCTTCCAGTTTCGAAAGGGTAGGCATCCGTGCTGCGGGTACCGGATCTAAGAGAGCCTCATATTGCCGAACAACCTCTTTATCTTGCTTGTCAAACGCTTCAGGAATGGGCCCTCTAACCACCTTCACGTTGAGCGCGTTGTCGAGGTGATGAGACGTACCATCAGTGTCGGCGTTGCGGCGGTTCTCTCCTAGCTTTGCCAAGTACGCGCTTCCCAGGAGATGAAGCGCTACAGCTCGCATCAGAGTTCCGTCTCTGTAGAACACCGTCTCGGGATCTTGGTCGATCGTCGCGAGTCTTTCGGCCATGCGAACCCACAGACCTGAGCCGACGCTTTGGAACAAATCGGCCCTGTCGAACACCGCGCCCAGCCGCGGATGAAGCGACTCGTTGCAAGCCAGGAGCGCGATGATTCTTATCGTTGCTTTGCAATCTTCTGCATCTAGCGAGCCGAGTCCGTCGAGCCGATCGCACTGAGCGACGTATTCGAGACACTTGATAAGGACATCGCTGATAAAGTGCGGCACACGCAAAGGCTTCGACTTCGCATCGTGGCCGGCACCTGAAGTCGTTAGTACGGGGAGCGGTCTGATCTTGCTGTCGGCGCTGTTTCCATCCCATGCTGCTACTGGCACGTTAAAGCCGTGGGACTGCAGAAGCGTCAGCGCCAGCATCTCGGACAACACGGGACTGTTGTTCCACTTGCACAAGATGCCTAGCCACTCCTCCCTGAACCGGAGTTCACTTTGCGGCTCGAGCCCAAAATCCGACAGCCTGTTCAGTATGTCTAAGGCTAGGTTCAGTCTGGGTTGCCTGCCCGAGGCCGCTGCCAATGCGCGCCGTACAAGCTTGTAAAACTTGCTGTGCTTCGATGTGGCGTCGCCCGCGTTGATCGCAAGCTGCAGCAACGGATGCCTAAACGTGTGACTTCCAAGAACCCTGCGCCGGGCCCGCTTGAGGTCGGCTAGTGCGTCTGCATCAACCATATCTTTCCCCTGAAAGGTTTGAACGGTTGCGGTGCAGGCCTCAAGCCAGTTGAGACGGTAGGAGAGCAACTTCCTTGGGTGCTACAGAGCTCCCAACTTTGTCAGGCTAGCTGCGGGTACCGTAGATGCGCAAGCATTCCGCGATGTTGTCCGACAGACGTTGATTTTTCGATGTCGATAACCTGTGTTGCAGCCATTTCAGACGTTCAAAAAGGGCTCGGTACTTGTGGCCCTCTGAACGTAAGAACAGTCATAAAAGCTCAGGGCGGCCTAGCTCGTCATCAGTCACGCGGTCAAGAGATGCACGACCTTCGCAACGGATCGAGTCACGCTCCTATCTGCGGGCCGTACCTAGACGGCGCGAGCCTGTTTTTGGCTACTGCGTCGATGCACCGCTCCCCCCTTTCATGTCCGCCGATGCGGGGAGCAAGAAAAACTCAATGTTGAGTGGCGCGAAATCGGAAAAAACTGATGTCCAGTGGCGCGGCGATTCAAAGAGTAAAAACCTGAAGCATCGAGGGGTCTTTTGAAATCAAGGGCTTACACCGGCGTCGCCGCGAACTTGAGTGGCGTTCCGCAGCTGGCGGGTGTCCTGCCCGTGACGGCCTCCGGGTGGATTCCCTAGTGGTGCGTCTTTGTTAGTTTGCTAACAATGCTCCACATACCCCCACACCCTGTCTGCGACGGACCATCGGTGGCCTCGCAGACGACCGGAATCCATGAGCAACGAATACATCCTCGAAACGCGGGATCTCACCCGCGAGTTCAAAGGCTTTGTGGCCGTCGACAAGGTGAACCTGCGCGTCAAGCGGGGTTCCATCCACGCCCTGATCGGCCCGAACGGCGCCGGCAAGACCACGGTGTTCAACCTGCTGACCAAGTTCCTGCCGGTCAGCGCCGGTCAGATCTTCTACAAGGGCCAGGACATCACGCCGCTCAAGGCCGCCGAGGTGGCGCGGGACGGCATGGTCCGCTCGTTCCAGATCTCGGCCGTGTTCCCGCACCTCACCGTGCTGGAGAACGTGCGCATCGGCCTGCAGCGGCAGCTGGGCACCAGCTACCACTTCTGGAAGCCGGAGTCCTCTCTGTACCAGCTCAATGACCGTGCCCGCGAACTGCTTGACGAGGTGGACCTGGGCAGCTTTGCCGACACCATCACGGTGAACCTGCCGTATGGCCGCAAGCGGGCGCTGGAGATTGCGACCACGCTGGCGCTGGACCCGGAGCTGATGCTGCTGGACGAGCCCACCCAGGGCATGGGTCACGAGGACGTGGGCCGCGTGGTCGAGCTCATCCGCAAGGTGGCGGCCAACCGCACCGTGCTGATGGTGGAGCACAACATGAACGTGGTGTCCAACCTGTCCGACACCATCACGGTGCTGGCGCGCGGCAGCGTGCTGGCCGAAGGGCCTTACGAGACGGTGTCCCAGGATCCCCGGGTGCTGGAAGCCTACGTGGGTTCGACCGAGGAGACCGCATGAAACAGCCGCTGCTGAAAGTGTCCGGGCTGGATGCCTGGTACGGCGAATCGCACATCCTGCATGGCGTCAATTTCGAGCTGTACGAGGGTGAACTGATCACCCTGCTGGGCCGCAACGGCGCCGGCCGCAGCACCACCATCAAGTCCGTCCTGGGCCTGGTGGGCAAGCGCACCGGCTCGGTCCAGATCAACGGGGTGGAGACCATCCACATGCCCACCAACCGCATCGCGCGGCTGGGCCTGGGCTACTGCCCCGAAGAGCGCGGCATCTTCTCGTCGCTGAGCTGCGAGGAGAACCTGATGCTGCCGCCCAAGGTGGGCGAGGGCGGCATGAGCATCGAGGAAATCTACGAGATGTTCCCCAACCTCAAGGAGCGCCGCAACAGCCAGGGCACACGCCTCTCGGGCGGTGAGCAGCAGATGCTGGCCATGGCCCGCATCCTGCGCACCGGCGCCAAGGTGCTGCTGCTCGACGAGATCACCGAAGGTCTGGCACCGGTCATCGTGCAGACCCTGGGCCGCGTGATCCGGGCCCTCAAGGCCAAGGGCCTGACCATCATCCTGGTGGAGCAGAACTTCCGTTTTGCCGCACCGCTGGCCGACCGTCACTATGTGATGGAGCACGGCCAGATCGTGGCCACCGTGGCCAAGAACGAACTCGAAAGCAAGGCAGAGATGCTGCGCGAGTACCTGGGCGTCTGACGCCTTCTTTTCATCTGGAGACAAGACATGAAACGCAAACTGATCGCTGCCGCCATTGCCACCGCCCTGGCTGGCGCTGCCCCCTTCGCCATGGCCCAGCAGGGCAAGCTCTCGGGTGATGCCGTCAAGATCGGCGTGCTGACCGACATGTCCGGCCTGTACGCCGACTACGGCGGCCCCGGTGCCGTGGCCGCTGCCCGCCTGGCGGTGCAGGACTTCGGCGGCAAGATGTTCGGCAAGGACATCGTGGTGGTCAACGCCGACCACCAGAACAAGCCCGACATCGCCAAGAACGTGGCCCAGCAGTGGTTCGACCGCGACGGCGTGGACATCTCGGTGGAGAACCTGAACTCCGCCGTGGCCCTGACCGTGCAGGCCCTGGCCAAGGAAAAGAACAAGATCACCATCACCACCGGTGCCGCCACCGCGCGTCTGACCAACGAAGACTGCGCCCCGGCCAACGGCATCCATTACCTGATGGACACCATCGCCCTGTCCAACGTGGTGGGCAAGGCCATCGTGAAGGACGGCGGCGACAGCTGGTTCTTCCTGACCGCCGACTACGCCTTCGGCCACTCCCTGGAGAAGGACACCGGTGAGGTCGTGAAGAACGCCGGTGGCAAGACCATGGGCGCCGTGCGCCACCCGCTGGGCACCAGCGACTTCTCGTCCTTCCTGCTGCAGGCCCAGACCTCGGGCGCCAAGGTGGTCGGTCTGGCCAACGCCGGCGGCGACACCGTCAACAGCATCAAGGCCGCCGCTGAATTCGGCATCACCCGCAAGCAGAACCTGGCTGCCCTGCTGATGCTGCTGACCGACGTGCACGCCATCGGCCTGAACACCGCACAGGGCCTGTACCTGACCGAAGGCTGGTACTGGGATCTGAACGCCGAGACCCGTGCCTGGGCCGACAAGTTCAGCAAGGTCATGAACGGCCGCAAGCCGAACTCCAACCACGCCTCCGTCTACTCGGCCACGCTGCACTACCTCAAGGCCGTGCAGGCCGCCGGCACCGACGACACCGCGGCCGTCATGGCCAAGATGAAGGAAATGCCGATCAACGACATGTTCGCCAAGGGTGGCAAGATCCGCGAAGACGGCCGCATGGTGCACGACATGTACCTGTTCCAGGTGAAGAAGCCGTCCGAGTCCAAGGGCGCCTGGGACTACTACAACCTCAAGGGCACCGTGAAGGGCGACGACGCCTTCCAGCCGCTGGCCAACAGCCGCTGCGCTGCCATCAAGAAGTGACGGACCCGGCCGGCTGATGCCGGCCTGAACACCGAGCCGAACAGACGGGCCGTGCCGGCCACGGCCCGTCCACATTCAACGGACTGCAATGGACCAGATCTTTGGCGTACCGACAGCAGCCTTCATGGGGCAACTCATGCTCGGGCTGGTGAACGGTTCTTTTTACGCACTTCTCTCGTTGGGCCTGGCCGTCATCTTCGGCATGCTCAACATCGTCAACTTCGCGCACGGCGCGCTCTACATGACGGGCGCCTTCTTTGCGTGGATGCTGCTCAACTATGCCGGCGTGAATTACTGGTTCGCGCTGCTGCTCGCGCCGCTGGCCGTGGGCCTCATCGGCGTAATCATCGAAAAGACCATGCTGCGCTGGCTGCATGGGCTGGACCACCTCTACGGCCTGCTGCTGACTTTCGGCCTGGCCCTGCTGCTCGAAGGTGTGTTCCGCGAGTTCTACGGATCGTCGGGCCTGCCCTACGAACTGCCCGAGATCTTCCGGGGTGGCTTTGATCTGGGCTTCATGTTCCTGCCCAAGTACCGGGCCTGGGTGATCTTTGCGGCGGTCTTCGTCTGCCTGGCCACCTGGTTCGTGATCGAGAAGACCAAGCTGGGCGCCTACCTGCGTGCCGGCACCGAGAACCCCAACATGGTCAAGGCCTTCGGCATCAACGTGCCGCTGATGGTGACCCTGACCTACGCCTTCGGCGTGGGCCTGGCCGGCCTGGCCGGCGTGATGGCCGCGCCCATCTACCAGGTGAGCCCGCTGATGGGTTCGAACATCATCATCATCGTGTTCGCGGTGGTGGTGATCGGCGGCATGGGGTCCATCCTGGGCTCCATCCTGACCGGCCTGGTGCTGGGCCTGATCGAGGGCCTGACCAAGGTCTTCTATGCCGAGCTGTCCTCGACCGTGGTGTTCATCATCATGGTCATCGTTCTGATGTTCCGCCCGGCGGGCCTGTTCGGTCGGGAGAAATGATGTCCAAGACCCGCATTCTGTACAGCGTCCTTTTTGCGGCGCTCGTGGTGGCTCCCTTCGTGGGCTACCCCATCTTCCTGATGAAGGTGCTGTGCTTCGCGCTCTTCGCGTGTGCCTTCAACCTGCTCATCGGCTTCACCGGCCTGCTGTCCTTCGGCCACGCCATGTTCTTCGGCTTCGCGGCCTATGTGTCGGGCCATGCAGCCAAGGTCTGGGGTCTCACCCCCGAGCTGGCCATCCTGGCCGGCACCCTGTGCGCCACGGTGATCGCTGTGGTGACGGGCTGGCTGGCGGTGCGGCGGCAGGGCATCTACTTCGCGATGGTGACGCTGGCCCTGGCCCAGATGATCTATTTCATCTGCGTGCAGGCCCCCTTCACCTACGCCGAGGACGGCATCCAGAGCATCCCGCGCGGCAAGCTGTTCGGCGTGATCGATCTGGCCAACGACACCGCCATGTACTACGTGGTGGCGGCCATCTTCGTGTTCGGCTTCGCGCTCATCTACCGCATCATCCACTCGCCCTTCGGGCAGGTGCTGAAGTCGGTGCGCGAGAACGAGCCGCGCGCCCTGTCCCTGGGCTACAACGTCGACCGCTACAAGCTGCTGGCCTTCGTGCTTTCCGGCACCATCGCCGGCCTGGCGGGCGCCACCAAGTCGATCGCCTTCGGCATCGCCACCCTGACCGACGTGAGCTGGCAGATGTCGGGCGAGGTGGTGCTGATGACGCTGCTCGGCGGCATGGGCACCATCCTGGGCCCGGCAGTCGGTGCGGCCATCATCGTGACCATGCAGAACTACCTGGCCGACCTGGGCTCCATGGTGTCCATCATCATGGGCCTGACCTTCGTGGTCTGCGTGCTGGCGTTCCGCCGCGGCATCGTCGGCGAGATCGAGTTCCGCCTCGGCAAGAAGGGCTGAGCCCCTTCGCCTGGCTCAGAAATGGGCCAGGTAGCCGCCGTCCACGGCGAGCGTGTGTCCGGTCACATAGCTCGCCGCGTCGGACGCCAGGAACACCGCCGCGCCGGCCACCTCGTCGGGCCGGCCCCAGCGCCCCAGCGAGCTGCGGCGTGACAACCAGTCCTGAATGCCGGCATCGACCACCATGCCGGCATTTGTTTCTGTGGCAAAGAATCCTGGCGCAATGGCATTGACCCGGACCCCGTGAGGGCCGAGTTCGGCCGCCAGTGCCCGGGTGAAGGCCTCCAGCGCCCCCTTGGTGGTGGTGTAGGCCGCGTCGCCCGCCCGCGCGATCGGGCCGGCGATGGATGTGACGTTGATGATGCTGCCGCTGCCCTGCTGCCGCATGGGGCGGGCGGCCTCGCGGCACAGGTGCCAGGCCGACACCAGGTTGACGTCCAGCAGATCGCGCAGGGCCTGGGCCGGCAGATCGTCCAGCGGGGCGCGGTGGCGCTGCCCCACGGTGTTGATCAGCACGTCCAGACGGCCCTCGGCCTGCAGCAGGCGCTGCAGCGCGGCGGTGGCAGCGGGCAGGTCGGCCACGTCCAGCGGGCAGGCCACGGCAAGTGGACCCAGATCGGCCGCTGCCTGCGCCAGGGCATCGGCATCCCGACCCACCAGCCATGTGCGTGCGCCGTGCGCGATCAGGCCCGCGGCCATGGAGCGGCCCAGGCCGCGGGTGGCGCCGGTGACCAGTGCCACCCGGCCGGTGAGATCGAAGAAGCTGGGGGTCTGCATAGGCGCCGGATTATCCGGCGCCGTGGCGAAGTGCGCCGTCAGACCGACAGCTCGGCCAGGGCCGACGCCGAGAAGCGCATGGTCGGTTCGGCCTCGGCGCAGGGCAGGGTGAAGTAGAAGGTGCAGCCGTGGCCAGGTGCCGACTCGCACCAGATGCGACCGCCGTGGCGTTCGATGATGCGCTGGGTGAGCGACAGGCCGGTGCCGGTGCCTTCGAAGTCCATCGAATGGTGCTGGCGCTGGAACATGACGAACAGGTTGTGTGCCTTGGTCATGTCGAAGCCGGCACCGTTGTCCCGGATGTAGAACATGCGCCCGCCCACCGGGTTGATCTGCCAGCCCAGCTCGATGCGCGGGTTCTCGGTCTTGCGGGTGAACTTGACCGCGTTGTCCAGCAGGTGGCCGAAGGCCTGGGCCAGCATCATGGCGTCGCCCAGCAGCACCGGCAGCTCGTCGTCGATCACCCATTCGATGCGGCGGTCACGGTGTTCCTGCTGCAGGTGCACCAGGATGCCCCGCAGCAGCTGGGTCATGGGCACCGCGTGCTGGTCCACCGTCACCCGGCCCAGCCGCGCGTACTCCAGCAGGCCCTCGATCATCAGACCCATGCGCTTGCTCGATTTGGCGATCGAGCCCAGGTACTGGATGGAGGTGGGGTCGCCACCGTCGCCCACATGCTCCTGCAGCAGGGACACGAAGCTGGTGATGTGGCGCAGCGGCGCCCGCAGGTCGTGCGACACCATGTGCGAGAACACGTCCAGGTCCTTGTTGGCCGCCACCAGCTGGCGGGTGCGTTCGGCCACCCGTTTCTCCAGCTCGCGGTTGAGGTCGTTCATGACGTCTTCCAGGCTCTTGGCCGCCGTCATGTCGCGGGTGATGCACGAGAGGCCCTGCAGCTCGCCCTGCTCGTTGCGCAGCGCGGTCAGGATGGTGTGCGCCCAGAAGCGCGAGCCGTCCGACCGCACCCGCCAGCCCCGGCTTTCCCACTGCCCGTGGGCCTTGGCCAGGCGCAGCACCTGCGGCGCATCGGTCTCGTCCTCGCCGTTGGTCATGGTGCTCATCAGCACCTCGAAGGGCAGACCCTCGATCTGTCGGCGCGTGTGGCCATGCAGGCGCTGGGCGCTCTCGGTCCATTCGGTGATGCAGCCCTCGGCGTCCACAAAGTAGACGCAGTAATCCTGGATGGCCGAGACCATGAGCCGGTAGCGCTGCTCGCTGGCGTACAGCTCGGCGGTGCGGGCTCGCACCCGCTCTTCCAGTTCCTGGTTGGCGTTGAGCACCATCTCTTCGGTGCGCTTGCGTTCGCTGATGTCGTGCAGCTCGATGAAGATGCCGTTGACCTCGCCGTCGCGAACGTCCGGGATGTAGTGGATCTCGTAGCAGTGATCCCGCCCGTCCACGTCGCGGCGCACCGCCTCGAAGCGCTGCTCCTGGCCACTGAGCGTCTCGGCCAGCCGGGGCAGGATCTCGGCCATCACGTCGGGGTGGACGATCTCGCTCATGTGCCGGCCCAGCAGCTCGTCCGGCTGGCAGCCGTAGCTCGCGGCGTGGGCGATGTTGGCGAAGCGGCAGACCAGGTCCCGGTCGTAGTAGGTCAGCCGGGCCGGAATCCGGTCGGTGAAGCTGCGCAGCAGACTCTCGGGCGCCAGGTCGGCGGTGCTGCGGTCGGTGTCCATGGGCGGGCCTCCTGGGGAAACGGGGATGCGTGGAACGCGTTGTCTCCACCGTATCGACCCGCCCCGCCAAAACTTCAGTCCACCGATCTGGGGACGCCCATCAAAAAAGCCCCGTGGCTGGCGCCACAGGGCTTGTCAGATAAGTGAGCAGTCGCTGATCACTTGAGGCCGGCGGCGTCACGCAGGATCTGCGCCTTGTCGGTGCGTTCCCAGGTGAACTCGGGCTCCTCGCGGCCGAAGTGGCCGTAGGCAGCGGTCTTGCTGTAGATGGGACGCAGCAGGTCCAGCATCTGGATGATGCCCTTGGGACGCAGGTCGAAGTGGGCCTCGACCAGCTTGGCGATCTCGGCGTCGGGAATGACGCCGGTGCCTTCGGTGTAGACCGTGATGTTCATGGGCTTGGCCACGCCGATGGCGTAGGCCACCTGCACCTGGCACTGGCGCGCCAGGCCGGCGGCCACCACGTTCTTGGCCACGTAACGGGCGGCGTAGGCGGCCGAGCGGTCGACCTTGGACGGGTCCTTGCCCGAGAAGGCGCCACCGCCGTGCGGGCAGGCACCGCCGTAGGTGTCGACGATGATCTTGCGGCCGGTCAGACCGCAGTCGCCCTGCGGGCCGCCGATGACGAAGCGGCCGGTGGGGTTGACCAGGTAGCGGGTGTTCTGGATCCACTCCTTGGGCAGCACCGGCTTGATGATCTCCTCGATCACGGCTTCGTAAAAGCTGGCCTTGAGCTTGGTGGCGGTCTCGCTCTGGTCCGGGCTGTGCTGGGTCGACAGCACCACGGTGTCGATGCTGTGCGGCTTGCCATCCACGTAGCGCATGGTCACCTGGCTCTTGGCGTCCGGACGCAGGAAGGGCAGACGGCCGTCCTTGCGCAGCTGGGCCTGGCGCTCCACCAGCCGGTGGGCGTAGTAGATGGGGGCGGGCATCAGCTCGGGGGTCTCGTCGCAGGCGTAGCCGAACATCAGGCCCTGGTCGCCGGCGCCGGTGTTGAGGTGGTCGTCGGAGGCGTGGTCCACGCCCTGGGCGATGTCGTTGGACTGCTTGTCGTAGGCCACCAGCACCGCGCAGCCTTTGTAGTCGATGCCGTAGTCGGTGTTGTCGTAGCCGATGCGTTTGATGGTGTCGCGCGCCACCTGGATGTAGTCCACGTGGGCGTTGGTGGTGATCTCGCCGGCCAGCACCACCAGACCGGTGTTGGTCAGGGTCTCGGCCGCCACGCGCGAGCGCGGGTCCTGGGCAAAGATGGCATCGAGGATGGCGTCCGAGATCTGGTCGGCCACCTTGTCGGGGTGACCTTCAGAGACGGATTCGGAAGTGAAGAGGAAATCGTTCGCCATGTCTTTAAACTCCTGCGTTGGGTGGATCGGCGTTGCCGGTCCTGCAGAAGGCGGCGAACGCTTTAGCGGTATTTGTGAATCGCCCCGCAATCAGTTCATCAACTCGGCGATCTGCGCATTTTAAGCGCAAGCCGAAGTCCCGTTCCGGTTCCCTTGACCTTCCTCCTCACATCGCTGTTCCGCCTGGGGCGCCATTGGCCGCTGTGGTGCCTGCACGGCCTGGGCAGCGCGCTGGGCTGGCTGAGCTTCGGGCTGTCGTCCCGCTACCGCCGTCGGCTCCTCGACCATGCGGCGCAGGCCGGTTACGGCCGCAACGTGGCGCTGGCCTCGGTCGGCCAGGCCGGCCGGCTGGTGGCCGAGCTGCCTCGGCTGTGGCTGGGCCGCCCGGTGCCGGTGCTCTGGGACGGCGAGCAGCACATCGAGGCCGCGCTGCAGGACGGCGCCGGCCTGCTGTTCCTCACGCCCCACCTGGGCTGCTTCGAGATCACGGCCCAGGCCTATGCGTTGCGCTTCGGCGCCCGTCGGCCCATGACCGTGCTGTTCCGCCCGCCGCGGCTGGAGGCCCTGCGTGATCTGGTGATGCAGGCGCGCCAGCGCCCGGGTCTGCAGACCGCCCCCGTTTCCCTGGCAGGTGTGCGCCAGCTCATGCGTGCACTCAAGGCCGGTGAAGCGGTGGGGCTGCTGCCCGATCAGGTGCCGCCCCAGGGTCAGGGCGTGTGGGCACCGTTCTTTGGTCGGCCGGCCTACACCATGACCCTGTCCACCCGCCTGGCCCAGGCCGGCAGCTGCCGTGTCCTGCTGAGCTGGGGCGAACGCCTGCCCCGGGGCCAGGGCTATGTGGTGCACGTGCGCCCCTTGACAGAGCCGCTGCCCGATGACGCCGAGGCCGCTGCCGCCGTGGTGAACCGGGCCATGGAATCGCTGGTGCGAGAATCGCCCGCCCAGTACCTGTGGTCCTACGACCGCTACAAGAACCCGCGCTGATGTCCGACGAGCCCACCGTTTCCGCCCATCAGAAACCGCCCGGTGGCGTGGCCAACTGGCTCGGCCTGGCCTTCATGCGACTGCTGGCGCGGCTTCCGCTGCGCTGGACACGCGCCCTGGGCTGGTTGCTGGGGTGCGTGCTGCACGCGGTGGCGGCACGCCGCCGCACGATTGCGCGCACGAACTGGTCCTTGTGTTTTCCCGATCAATCCGCCGCGCAGCGCGATGCATCGGTACGGCGCCACTTCGTGCTGTTCGCCCAGGCCTGGCTGGACCGCAGCTGGCTGTGGGAGGCCTCCCCTGACGTGGTGCGGCGCCGCCTGGTGCTCAAGGGCGATCTGGATGCCCTGGCGGGCGACCGGCCCACGGTGATGTTTGCCCCCCACTTTGTGGGCATGGACGCCGGCTGGACGGCGGTCACCGCCCACCTGTCGCGCCGCTTCTGCGGTATTTACGCCGAACAGCTCAACCCCGATGTGGACCGCTGGATGGCCCAGGGCCGGCAGCGTTTCGGCGACCCGCACATCGTGGCCATGCGCCAGGGACTCAAGCCGCTGGTGAGCGCCCTGCGCGACGGCCTGCCGCTCTACCTGCTGCCCGACATGGACTACGGCACCCGCGACTCGGTGTTCGTGCCCTTCTTCGGCATTCCCACCGCCACGCTCACCTCGCTCTCGCGCTTTGCCCGGCTCTCCCGGGCGCAGGTGGTGCCGGTGGTCAGCCGTCTCACGCCGGATGGTTACGAGGTGGTGGTGCACCCGGCCTGGGAGGCTTACCCCACGGCCGACGTGGAGGCCGACACCGCGCTCATGAACCAGCGCCTGGAAGGCTTCATCGCCGCCATGCCGGAGCAGTACTACTGGGTGCACAAGCGCTTCAAGTCGCGCCCGCCCGGCGAACCCTCGCTGTACGACGGGGTGCGCTGAACAGGTCAGGCGCTCAGGCGCTCGGCGATCAGGCGGATCACCTCGGCCGGCTGCTCGTGCACGATCCAGTGGGTGGCGCCGGGCACCTTCACCACGTCCAGTTCGGGCACCCAGGTGTCCAGCCCGTCCAGCAGCGCGGGCGGCAGGGCGGTGTCCCCCAGACCCCAGATCACCCGCGTGGGCACCCGCACCATCACCTTGTCCGG
Source organism: Hydrogenophaga sp. R2 (assembly GCF_049843595.1). Classification (NCBI taxonomy): domain Bacteria; kingdom Pseudomonadati; phylum Pseudomonadota; class Betaproteobacteria; order Burkholderiales; family Comamonadaceae; genus Hydrogenophaga; species Hydrogenophaga sp. R2. The sequence continues at coordinate 195,009 of NZ_JBBHZN010000002.1, read as the reverse complement.
CGGCAGCTGCACGGCTGCCGCTGCCGGGTCGTGCGGGGTGGGCGGGCGCAGCGGTGAAGCGCCGTAGTAGTGGCAGGGGCCGTGCAGGCCCTGGCGCCAGACCTCGCGGTACTGCTCGCGCACGGCATCGGTGAGCCAGGCCTGGGGGCCGCTGTCGGCGGCCATGTTGGTGAAGAAGGGCCAGAGGCGGGCGAAGTCGTTCTCGGCCAGCAGGCGCGGTGCATCCGGCCGGGCCAGGAAGTTCATGTAGGCACTGGCGGCCTGCTGAGCCGGGTTGTGGGCCAGCTCGCGCTGGAACGGACCCGGGTGCGGCGCGTTCAGGATGACCAGCTGTTCCATGATGCCCGGGTGCAGCGCGGCCACCGTCCAGGCCACCGCACCGCCCCAGTCATGGGCGATCAGCGCACCCAGTCGGCCCGGCGTGGGGCTGCCGGCGGTGACGATGGCGCTCAGCGCCACGATGTCCTGCACCAGGTGCTTCGCCTTGTAGGCGTTCACGTCGTCGGGCGCGCTGGACCGCTCGAAGCCCCGCAGGTTGGGCGCCACGCAGTACCAGCCGCCATGTTCGGGTTGCGAAAAATGGGCCAGCAGGTCGTCCCACACGAACGCGGCTTCAGGAAAGCCGTGCAGGAACATGAGCACCGGACGCCCGGGCGTGCCGGCCGTGCGGCAGTTCAGGGTGATGCCGTGCGGCAGGGCGATGGGCTGTGTCTGGATCATGGCGGGCTTTCCCGAAAGCATGGACCCGCCGGCGCGCTCAGGGGGCGTGCCTCACTCGTCGAGTGCGGGCGGTTCGTCGTCGGCCGGGTCGGCAGGAGCGGGACTGACCGGTGCGGTGCGGGGCTCGTGGGTCCATTGCCACAGCAGCTGCGCCACCTCGTCCAGCCCCTGCTTTTTCAGGGCCGAGAACAGTCTGGCCTCGCCACCGCCGGATTGCAGTCGCGCGATCGACAGCGCCTTGTTGGCCTCGGCCCGGGTGAGCTTGTCGGCCTTGGTCAGCAGCACCAGGAACTTCAGGCCTTCCTGCACGCGGGGGCGGATGACTTCCAGCAGGGTTTCGTCCAGCTCGGTCAGGCCCAGGCGCGGGTCGATCAGCAGGACCACGCCCACCAGGTTGGGCCGGGTGATGAGGTAATTGCCCATGACCCGCTGCCAGCGCAGCTTGGCCTCGCGCGGCACGGCGGCGTAGCCGTATCCGGGCAGGTCGGCCAGCACCGCGTCCGTGGTGCCCTGCTTGCCCAGCGAGAACAGGTTGATGCTCTGGGTGCGGCCGGGGGTCTTGGAGGCAAAGGCCAGCCGCTTCTGCTGGGTCAGCGTGTTGATGCAGGTGGACTTGCCGGCGTTGGACCGGCCGACGAAGGCCACTTCGGGCACATCGAGCGCCGGCAGGTGTTCCAGTTGCGGCGCGGTGGTGAGGAATCGGGCGGTGTGCAACCAACCGTGCGTGATCCGGGGATCGGGCTTGGCGTCTGGTGGAGTAGGGTATTGGGTCATTAGGGGGATCCCGGTGGGGCATTGTAAAATCGATGGGCTTTGCCGGGGCGACCCGGCTCACCCCTTCAACCGAAACCGTCGCATCGACGCCCGTCCCGTCATGAAATTGCCCGTTTCCCTTCTTTGCGCCGCTGCTGCTGCAGTGCTGTCCTTCAGCGCCCAGGCGCAGTCCGCCAAGCCCGATCTGGTCAAGGGTGCTGCAACCTACGGCAACGTCTGCGTGGCCTGCCACGCCGCCGACGGCAACTCGACCACCCCCGCCAACCCCAAGCTGGCCGGTCAGCACCCCGAGTACCTGATCAAGCAGCTGCAGGAATACAAGTCGGGCAAGCGCGCCAACGCCATCATGCAGGGCATGGCCGCCACCCTGTCGGACGACGACATGCGCAACGTGGCCTACTGGCTGGCCAGCCAGAAACCCAAGGACGGCGCCTCCACCGACAAGGACCTGGTCAAGCTGGGTGAACGCATCTACCGCGGCGGCATTGCCGACCGCCAGATTGCCGCCTGCGCCGGCTGCCACAGCCCCAACGGCGCCGGCATCCCTTCGCAATACCCGCGCCTGTCCGGCCAGCACGCCGAGTACACCGAGACCCAGCTGCGCCATTTCCGTGACGGCACCCGCGGCAACAACGTGCAGATGAAGGGCGTGGCCGCCAAGATGAACGACCGCGAGATCAAGGCGGTTTCCGACTACATTGCCGGTCTGCGCTGAGCGGGCCTTCGGGGCCTGGGGTCATATAAGTCGTCGGTAATGTATTGACGGACAATGGCGCAGGTCGGGCGTCGGGCTGAGCGAAAAATGCCCGCCGCGCATTGAACTGCCAGACCCGCAACACGTCATAGCAGGGCGCCATCCGGACCACACGGATGCGCCCTTTTTTCTTGCACCGTCCTCCGTCCCATGAGCGTTTCCACCGAAGGTCTCCAGCTGCGCACCGGCTCCCGGTGGGTCAGCGACATGGTCGAGCTGCTGTCCTCGATGCGGTTCGCCATTTCCCTGCTGACGGTGATCTGCATCGCCTCGGTCATCGGCACGGTGGTCAAGCAGCACGAGCCCTTCAACAACTACGTCAACCAGTTCGGGCCGTTCTGGGCCGAGGTGTTTGCCAGCGCCCACCTGTTTTCGGTGTACAGCGCGTGGTGGTTCCTGCTGATCCTGGCCTTTCTGGTGATCAGCACCAGCCTGTGCATTGCCCGCAACACGCCCAAGATCCTGGTCGACCTGAGGTCGCACAAGGAGAACATCCGCGAACAGAGCCTCAAGGCTTTCCCGCACAAGGCCGAGGCCACCCTGGCCGAAGCGCCTGAGGCGGCGGCCCGCCGCATCGGCCAGACCCTGGTGGGTTCGGGCTGGAAGGTGAAGCTGCAGTCCCGTGAAACCCCGCAGGGCACCGGCTGGATGGTGGCGGCCAAGGCGGGTGCGGCCAACAAGCTGGGCTACATCGCGGCGCACAGCGCGATCGTGCTGGTCTGCATCGGTGGCCTGCTCGACGGGGACCTCATGGTCCGCGCCCAGACCTGGTTCAACGGCAAGCAACCGTTCCAGGGGGGAGGCCTGATCGCCGACGTGCCCGAACAGCATCGGCTGTCTTCCAGCAACCCCACCTTCCGGGGCAATCTGCTGGTGACCGAGGGCACTGCGTCGAGCACCGCCATCCTGGCCCAGCCGCAAGGCGTGCTGCTGCAGGAGCTGCCCTTCTCGGTGGAGCTCAAGAAGTTCATCGTCGAGTACTACGACACCGGCATGCCCCGCCTGTTTGCCAGCGAGATCGTGATCCACGACAAGGAAACCGGCGAGAAGAAGGAAGCCCGCGTGGAGGTCAACCACCCGGCCAACCACCGCGGCATCAACATCTACCAGTCCAGCTTCGACGACGGCGGCTCGCGCGTGAAGTTGCAGGCCATGCCCCTGACCCGGCCCACCCGCCCCTTCGAGGTGGAGGGCACCATCGGCAGCTCCACGGCGCTCAGCAACGGCGACCAGCAGCTCACGCTGGAGTACACCGCGTTGCGGGTCATCAACGTCGAGAACTTTGCCAACGCCAGCACCACGGGCGGCAGCGAAACCGATGTGCGCAAGGTCGACCTGCGCCATTCCATCGAAAGCCGTCTGGGCGCCGGCAACAAGACGGTGACCGAGAAACACCTGCGCAACGTCGGCCCGAGCATCACCTACAAGCTGCGCGATGCGGCGGGTCAGGCGGTGGAGTACCACAACTACATGCTGCCGGTGGAGCTGGATGGCCAGCGCGTCTTCCTGCTCGGCCTGCGCGAAACCCCTCAGGAGCCGTTCCGTTACCTGCGCGTGCCGGCCGATGGCGACGACAGCATGGACGGCTTCGTGCGCCTGCGCAGCGCGCTCGACGATCCACAGATGCGGCGCGCAGCGGTGCGCCGTTACGCCGAATCGTCGGTGGAGCCAGGGCGTCCCGATCTGGCCGAGGCCCTGGCGGCATCCGCCACCCGGGCGCTGGACCTGTTTGCCGGTGCCGAGCCGGTGCCGGCCACCGACAGCCGTCCCGCGGTGGTGGGCGGTCTGCAGGCCATCTCGGCCTTCCTGGAGGCCAACGTGCCCGACAACGACCGTGAGCGTGCCAGCGACGTGCTGGTCCGCATCCTCAACGGCACGCTGTTCGAGCTCTACCAGATGAGCCGCGAGAAAGCCGGTCTGCCGCGGTCCGAGCAGGACGAGACGACCCGCCGCTTCATGACCCAGGCCGTCATCAGCCTGAGCGACACCTTCTTCTACCCGGCCCCCATGACCTTCCAGCTGAAGGATTTCACCCATGTGCAGGCCAGCGTGTTCCAGGTGGCCCGGGCGCCGGGTCAGAACATCGTTTACCTGGGTTGCCTGTTGCTCATCATCGGCATCTTCGCCATGCTGTACGTGCGTGACCGGCGCATCTGGGTGTGGCTCAGCCCTGCCGGCGAGAACCAGTCCCAGGCCCGCATGGCCCTGTCGTCCAACCGCAAGACCATGGACGGCGACCGCGAATTCGACCAACTTCAGTCCCAGTTGCTCAAGGTGACCCCATGAATACCGCCACCCAGACCATCGAGCTCAAGAAAGACGGCACCGCCCAGGGCGTGCAGCCCGGCTACTTTGCCCGGCGTGACCTGTGGGACTGGCTCTTTGCCGCCCTCATGGTGGCCGGCGCGGCCTGGGCCTTTGCCCAGTACCACACCGCCATGAACATCTACGAGCAGTGGATCCTGGCCGGCACGGTGCCGTCGGTGATCTGGCTGGGCTGGTTCTGGCGTCCGGTGCGGGCGCTGACCGTGACGGTGGGCTTCTTCTCGCTGCTGGCCATCTGGCTGTACCAGACACCCGAAGGCGCCAACCTGGCCCGGGCCGATCAGGTGTTCATGCTGAAGTACTTCATCTCCAGCCAGTCGGCCATCCTGTGGATGAGCCTGCTGTTCTTCATGAGCACGGCCTTCTACTGGATCGGCCTGTTCACCCGGGCCGGCAGCACCTTCGAAGTGCTCGGCTCGCGACTGGCCTGGGCGGCCGTCACGCTCGCGCTCATCGGCACCATGGTGCGCTGGTACGAGAGCCACCAGATCGGCCCCGGCATCGGACACATCCCGGTGAGCAACCTCTACGAAGTGTTCGTGCTGTTCTGCTGGATGACGGCGGCCTTCTACCTGTACTACGAAGACCAGTACCAGACCCGCAGCATGGGCGCGTTCTCCATGCTCATCGTCAGTGCGGCTGTCGGCTTCCTGCTCTGGTACACCGTGGTGCGCGAAGCCCACGCCATCCAGCCGCTGGTGCCGGCCCTGCAGAGCTGGTGGATGAAGGTGCATGTGCCGGCCAACTTCATTGGCTACGGCACCTTCGCGATTGCCGCCATGCTGGCCTTTGCCTACCTGATCAAGCAGTCGGCCGGCGAGACCCGCTGGTACAAGCTGGCCCCCTTGTGGCTGCTGGGCGTGGTGCTGTGCTTCGAGCCCATCGTGTTCCGCCAGAGCGCGCAGGAGCAGGGCGGCAGCTACTGGTTCGTGTACTTCGGCATCTCGGCCCTGATCGTGGGTGCCATCCTGTTCGGCCGCCGCCGCATCGCCGAGCGCCTGCCCAGCTTCGAGGTGCTGGACGACGTGATGTACAAGGCCATCGCCGTGGGTTTTGCCTTCTTCACCATCGCCACCGTGCTGGGCGCCCTGTGGGCCGCTGAAGCCTGGGGCGGCTACTGGAGCTGGGACCCCAAGGAAACCTGGGCCCTGATCGTGTGGCTGAACTACGCCGCCTGGCTGCACATGCGCCTCATGAAAGGCCTGCGCGGCACCGTGGCGGCCTGGTGGGCCTTGGTGGGCCTGGCCATCACCACCTTTGCGTTCCTGGGCGTCAACATGTTCCTCTCCGGCCTGCACAGCTACGGGGAACTCTGACCCGGTCCGACCCGCTGGTCGGAACTTTGCAAGAATCGCTGCGGTCCCACGACCCACACGAACAGCGGCGGCGGCATCCTCCGTCCCCGCTGTTTTCATTGGAGGTTCGCAGCATGATCATCCGCACCGGCCAGGACGGCTACCAGCACCCGATCTCCAGCGAGATCACCCCCCAGAGCGTCTACCAGAACCGCCGCCAGTGGCTGATGGCGGCCGCGGCCACCGGCGCCGGTCTGGGCTGGGCCGGCCGCGAGGCCTTTGCCCAGGGCAGCACCGAGCGCCCGGGCCGCCTGGCTCCGCTGGCGTCCAGCCCGAGCAAGGTGGCCGGTGCCCAGGCGCTGGACAAGCCCACGGCCTACAAGGACGCCAGCACCTACAACAATTTCTACGAGTTCGGCACCGACAAGTCCGACCCGGTCGCGCGTGCCGGATCGCTCAGGACGCGCCCCTGGACGGTGCAGGTGGAGGGGCTGGTGAACAAGCCCGGCACCTATGACATCGAGACCCTGCTCAAGCTGGCGCCCCTGGAAGAGCGCATCTACCGCATGCGCTGCGTCGAGGGCTGGTCGATGGTGATCCCCTGGGTGGGCTATTCGCTGGCCGAGCTGATCCGCCGGGTCGAGCCGCAGGGCAGCGCGAAGTTCGTCGAGTTCCACACCCTGGCCGACAAGGCCCAGATGCCGGGGCTGCGCAGCCCGGTGCTGCTGTGGCCCTACGTCGAGGGTCTTCGCATGGACGAAGCCATGCACCCCTTGTCGATGCTGGTCTTCGGCATGTACGGCGAGGTGCTGCCCAACCAGAACGGTGCACCGCTGCGCCTGATGGTGCCGTGGAAGTACGGCTTCAAGAGCGGCAAGTCGATCGTGAAGATCCGCTTCACCGAGAAGCAGCCCGACACCGCCTGGAACATCGCCGCGCCGCAGGAGTACGGCTTCTATTCGAACGTGAACCCTCAGGTCGCCCATCCGCGCTGGAGCCAGGCCACCGAGCGCCGCATCGGCGACGAGGGCGGTCTGTTCGCCAAGCGCCGCCAGACCCAGATGTTCAACGGCTACGAGGCCCAGGTGGGCCAGCTGTACGCCGGCATGGACCTGCGCAAGTTCTACTGAGCCCGTAGCCCATGGTCACGGCCAACCCGACCCTGCACCGGCCGCAGCCCAGCCTGCCGAACCGCCTGCTGCTCCACCCGGTGGCCAAGCCCTTGCTGGGGCTGCTGTGCCTGCTGCCGGTGGCCTGGCTGTTCTGGGCGGCGTGGCACGACCAGCTGGGTGCCAACCCGGCCGAGGCCCTGATCCGCTCATTGGGCGACTGGACGCTGCGCTTCCTGGTGCTGGTGCTGCTGGTCACGCCACTGCGCACCTGGGCCGGCTGGCCGGCGCTGGCCCGCATGCGCCGCATGTTCGGTCTGTTCGTGTTCTTCTATGCCAGCCTGCACCTGCTGGCCTACAGCTGGTTCGACATGGGCCTGGATCTGGCCGAGATCGTGCACGACACCGGGCAGCGTCGCTTCATCCTGGTGGGCATGCTGGCGTGGCTGCTGCTGCTGGCGCTGGCCGCCACCTCGTTCAACCGTGCCATCCGGTGGCTGGGCGCGGCGCGCTGGCAGCGCCTGCACCGCGCGGTGTATGCGGTGGCGGTGCTGGCCATCCTGCACTTCTTCTGGATGCGCGCCGGCAAGAACAACTTTGCCGAGGTCTGGGTGTATGCCGCCATCCTGGGCGGCCTGCTGGGCTGGCGTCTGTGGCGCCGGGTCGAGCGACTGAGGCCTCAGTCCAGCGGGACTTCGGCCCGCAGCTGATCGGCCACCGTCTCGCGCTGGCGGATCACCCGCACTTCGGTGCCGTCCACCAGCAACTCCTCCGCACGGCCCCGGGTGTTGTAGTTGCTGGCCATGCTCATGCAGTAGGCGCCAGCCGACAGCACGGCCAGCAGGTCGCCGGACTGCACATTCAGCGTCCGGTCGCGGCCGATCCAGTCGCCGCTCTCGCACACCGGCCCCACCACGTCCCAGGTCAGGGCATCGCCGGCGCGCGGCGCCACCGGTTCGATGCGGTGGAACGCCTGGTACATGGCCGGCCGGGGCAGGTCGTTCATGGCCGCGTCCACGATCAGGAAGTTCTTCTGCTCGCCCGGCTTGAGGTAGAGCACCTCGGTCAGGCACACACCGGCATTGCCCACCAGCGAACGACCCGGCTCGATCATGATGCGGCGCTGGCCGAAGCCGCGCGCATCGAGCCGGGCCAGCAACTGCGCCCACAGGTCGTCGGCTGCCGGCGGCGTGTCGCCGTTGTAGTCGATGCCCAGGCCGCCACCGAAATCGATGTGCGGGATGGGCACGCCGGCGGCCTCGATGGCGGTGACCAGATCCAGCACCCGGTCCATGGCGTCCAGGTAAGGCCCCGACTGCGTGATCTGCGAGCCGATGTGGCAGTCGATGCCCACCACCTGCAGTCCTGCACAGCCGGCGGCGTGGCGGTAGGTGGCGATGACCTCTTCGTGCGCGATGCCGAACTTGTTGCCCTTCAGCCCGGTGGAGATGTAGGGATGGGTCTTGGCATCCACATTGGGATTGACGCGGATGCTCACCGGCGCCTTGCGGCCCATGCTGCGGGCCACCTCGTCCAGCACGTCGAGTTCAGCCCGGCTCTCCACGTTGAAGCAGCCCACGCCCACCTCGATGGCGCGGCGCATTTCCGCCCGGGTCTTGCCCACGCCCGAAAACACGATCCGGTCCGGCTGCACGCCGGCGGCCAGGGCTCGCTCCAGTTCGCCGCCGGACACGATGTCCAGACCGCAGCCAGCCCGCACCAGGGTCTGCAGGATGGCCAGCGAGGAGTTGGCCTTCATGGCGTAACAGATCAGGTGATCGCGTCCGGCCAGACCCCGCTGGTAAGCAGCCAGTGCGGCCAGCATGGCCGCGCGGCTGTAGACGAACAAGGGGGTGCCGTGCTCGCGGGCCAGCCGCGACAGGGGCACGCCCTCCATGTGCAGTTCACCGTTCTGGTGCGTCAGGAAGGCGGGCAGCTGGGACATTCTGGGCGGGGGCGGAAGAGGGAGGGGAGGCTGCGGCAGGTGCTGCAGACGAAGGCTGGGGCGGCAGGAACAGCGGGCCTTTCTGGCCGCAGCCCCACAGGCCGACGCAGGCCATGAGCGACAGAACCCCGAGGCGGGCTGGGCCATGGCAGCGGCCTAGAATGCGTTGGTACCCGAACATCCGCGCATTGTAATGACCGACACCGAATACCTGGACCGCGCCGAAGCCTTGCTCAAGGCCGTCGAACTGGCCTGCGACCGCCTCAACGACGACACCGATGCCGACATCGACAACCAGCGCGTGGGCGGCATGATCACCCTGACCTTCCGCAACCGCAGCCAGATCATCATCAACCTTCAGAAGCCGCTGCACGAGGTGTGGCTGGCGGCCAAGGCCGGCGGCTTTCACTACCGCCACGACGGCTCGGCCTGGATGGACACCAAGGGCGCCGGCGAGTTCTTCGCCAACCTGACCCGGCACGCCAGCGAGCAGGCGGGTCAGGCGCTGGACTTCAGTTCCTGAACAGGTCGAGGATCGAGCGCCGATCCTCCGGGGCGGGTGCCCGAGGGGCATCACCCGGCGTGACCTCGGTGCCGGTCTGGCCCGGCATAGGGTCCTGCATGCCGAGCGACTGCACGCCCTTGCCCGGACCGTATTCCTCGTAGTACCACTCGCCGCCCACATTCACCACGCCCGGCGGCGGGTCGTACAGAGCCACTGGCACATCCTTGAGTGCCGTCTGCATGTACTGGATCCAGATCGGCAGGCTCAGGCCGCCACCGGTTTCGCGGCTGCCCAGGTTGCGTGGCGTGTCGTAGCCCACCCAGGCGGCTGCCACCATGGTGGGCTGGTAGCCCACGAACCAGGCGTCCACCGCATCGTTGGTGGTACCGGTCTTGCCGAACAGGTCGGGCCGCTTGAGCGTGGCCTGGGCGCGCGCGGCGGTGCCGGAGCGGGTGATTTCCTGCAGCAGGCTGTTCATGACGAAGGCGTTGCGCGCATCGATGACGCGCGGAGCGCTGTCCAGCGTGGTCTGGGGAGCCTCGAACAGCACATGGCCCCGGTAGTCCGACACCTTGGTGATCAGCGTCGGCGTGATGCGGTAGCCGCCGTTGGCGAACACGGCGTAGCCGGTGGCCATCTGCATCGGCGTGACCGAGCCGGCGCCCAGGGCCATGGTCAGGTAGGGCGGATGACGGGCCGCCTCGAAACCGAAACGGGACACCCATTCCTGCGCGCTCTGAGTGCCCACCAGCTGCAGCACGCGGATGGACACCATGTTCTTGGATTTGGCGAGTGCCCGGCGCACCGACATGGGGCCGTCGAACTGGCCGTCGTAGTTCTTGGGTTCCCAGGGCTTTCCGCCGGTCTGCTCGGCGCTGTAGAACAGGGGCGCATCGTTCACCACCGTCATCGGCGTGAGGCCCTTCTCGAGCGCTGCCGAGTAGATGAAGGGCTTGAAGCTGGATCCCGGCTGCCGCCAGGCCTGCGTCACATGGTTGAACTTGCTTTTCTGGAAGTCGAATCCGCCCACCAGCGCGTGGATGCGCCCGTTGCGCGGATCCATGGCCACGAAGGCCGACTCCACCTCCGGCAGCTGGGTGATGCGCCAGTTCTTTTCGTCCACCTTCACCACGCGGATCACCGCGCCCGGACGGATGCGGATGTTGGGGCCGGCCTTGTCCGACAGCCCCGACTGGACCGGCTTGAGGCCTTCGCCCGTGATCTCGAAGGGTTCACCGTCCTGCCGGACCGCCACCACCTTGCGCGGGCTGGCCTCCAGCACCACGGCGGTCAGCAGGTCGCCGTTGTCCGGTCGGTCCGACAGGGCCTCGTCGATGGCAGCGTCCCGTTCGGCTGCGTCTGCCGGCAGGGTGATGAACAGTTCCGGGCCGCGGTAGAACTGGCGGCGCTCGTAATCGAGGATGCCGGCCCGGACCGCCTTGTAAGCAGCCTCCTGGGCCGCCGACCTGACCGTGGTGGTCACCACCAGGCCCCGCGTGTAGGCCTCCTCCCCGTACTGGTCGACCATGGCCTGGCGCACCATCTCGGCCACATAGTCGGCCGGGATGCCGACCGAGGTGGCCGGTGTGCGCAGCTTCAGCGGCTCGGCCCGTGCCTGCTCCGCCTGGGCCTCGGTGATGAAGCCGTTTTCCACCATGCGATCGATGATGTGCAGCTGTCGTGCCCGTGCCCGCTTGGGATTGCGGATCGGGTTGTAGGCCGACGGCGCCTGCGGCAAACCCGCCAGCATGGCGGCCTCGGCGATGCTGATGTCCTTGAGCGTCTTGCCGAAATAGGTCTGCGCTGCCGACTCGAATCCGTACGACCGTTGTCCCAGGAAGATCTGGTTCATGTAGATCTCGAGGATCTGCTCCTTGGTCAGCAGATGCTCCAGCTTGAAGGTCAGCAGCACTTCATAGATCTTGCGGGTGTAGCTTTTCTCGGCGGACAGGTAGACGTTTCGGGCCACCTGCATGGTGATGGTCGATGCTCCCTGGCTCTTGGCCTGGCGCAGGTTCGCCAGCGCCGCGCGCAACATGCCCCGGTAGTCGACGCCGCTGTGTTCGAAGAAACGTGCGTCCTCGATGGCCAGCACCGCGTTTTTCATGACGTCGGGAATGTCGTCGATGCGCATCAGGTTGCGGCGCTCCTCCCCGAACTCGCCGATGAGGCGGCCGTCCGCGCTGAGCACCCGCAAAGGCAGCTTGGGCCGGTAATCGGCCAGCCCGGTCACGTCGGGCAGATTGGGGTAAGCCACGGCGAGGGCGATGCCCACGGCAATCAGCACGCATGCAACACCCGCTGCCGCCAGTCCGGCCAGACCCACCACCAAGCGTCCGATCAGGGCGGCGGGGCGCGACGCTGCAGATACTCGTTTCGAAGGAGAACGGGTGGGGGTACTGTCGTCGGCGGGCATGAAGGCAATCGTGATGGCGGTTGGTCATTATAAAAACGCCCCCTTTTCGCCCACCCGACCTCCCGCCGGGAACTTGTGAGGGGATGTGAGGCGCCCTCCAGGCCCGGTCCGGGCGGCATGACACGGGATCTTGTCTCGTGTGATTTTGACAACGTTTCCATTTGTGGGCTGTGTCAAAAATCTTTGCCGCTCAAAGGGCTTGCTGCTAGCATTGAAGTGACTTCTTAAGTTTTGAATCAGCCTTGGCTTGACGTTTTGGGGGCCGCCTTGATCTCACTGGGATCGTTATTCAGCCGGGAACCGGCGCCCATGCTGGGCATAGACATCAGCACGTCCAGCGTCAAGCTGGTGGAACTGAGCCGAAACCGCTCAGGCGAGCTGGTGCTGGAGCGTTGCGCCATGGAGCCGCTGGAACGCGGCTGGATCGTGGACGGCAACATCGAGAAATTCGACGAGGTGGCCGACGCCCTGCGCCGTCTGGTCCGCAAAAGCGGCAGCAGGACCCGGCAGGTCGCACTCGCACTGCCGGCGTCCGCGGTGATCACCAAGAAGATCATCCTGCCCGGCGGGCTCTCCGACAAGGAGCTCGAGGCCCAGGTCGAATCAGAGGCCAACCAGTACATTCCCTTTTCCCTGGACGAAGTCAGTCTTGACTTCTGCGTGATCGGCCCGAGCGCCACGTCCGTGGGGGACATGGAGGTGCTGATCGCTGCTTCCCGCAAGGAAAAGGTGTCGGACCGGCAGGGTCTCGCCGAGGCGGCGGGTCTCAAGCCGGTGGTGATGGATGTGGAGTCCTACGCGTCGCGTCTGGCCGCCGGGCGGGTGATCGAATCGCTGCCCAACCAGGGCGCCGATGCGCTGGTGGCCCTGTTCGAACTGGGCTCGCTGACCACCAGCATGCAGGTGATACGCAACGACGAAGTGCTGTACGAACGCGATCAGGCGTTCGGTGGCGCGCAGCTCACCCAGCTCATCGTTCGTCAGTACGGCTTTTCGGCCGATGAAGCCGAAGCCAAGAAACGTTCGGGCGAACTGCCCGAGGACTACCGGCAGGCGGTGCTCGACCCGTTTGTCGATACCCTGGCCCAGGAGGTGAGCCGGGCGCTCCAGTTCTTCTTCACCAGCACGCCGTTCAACAAGGTGGACCACATCCTGCTGGCCGGCGGCAGCGCCGCCCTGGCGGGGCTGACCGAAGCGGTGACCCAGCAGACTTCCTTCAACTGCATGGTCATCAATCCGTTCGACACCATGGAGATGGGGTCGTCTGTTCAGGCGCGCAAGATCAGCCGCGAAGCGCCGGCCTACCTGACCTCGACCGGCCTGGCGCTGCGGAGGTTCCACCAATGATCCTGATCAACCTGCTGCCCCACCGGGAGGCAGCGCGCAAGCGACAGAAGGAGCTGTTCTTCACCCAGCTCGGCGGCTCGGCTCTGGCCGGGGTGCTGGTGTCTGCAGCGGTCTTCCTCTGGTACCAGGCCCGCATCGAAGAGCAGCAAGCCAGGAACGACTTCCTGGTGGCCGAGACTGCCAAGCTCGACGCAGAAATCAAGGACATTGCCTCGCTGCAGCAGCAGATCGCCTCGCTGCGTGCCCGTCAGACGGCGGTGGAGGACCTCCAGGCCGACCGCAACCTGCCGGTGCACATGCTCGAGGAGCTGGTCACCCAGCTCCCCGAAGGCGTCTACCTCAACACCATCCGGCAGGAAAACCTCAGCATCCTGATGACCGGCACGGCCCAGTCGCAGGAGCGCGTGTCGGAGCTTCTCCGGAATCTGTCTAACAACAGCCCCTGGCTGACCAAGCCCGAGCTGATCGAGATCGTTGCCGGGTCGGCTGCCTTGGCCGGTCGGGAACAGCGCCGGGTTTCCAATTTCACTGTTCGGGCCACGCTCAAGCGCCCCGCACCGGCAGTGCCGGCGGCGCCCGCCCCGGCGGCGACCACGCCGCCTGCCAAGGTCTGATCAGGGGTGCACGATGGCCAAATCTCCCAACATCAACATCGATTTCAAGGTGCTCCAGGACAAGCTGCGAAGCCAGTTTTCCGACCTGGACCCCAACGACCCGTCCCTCTGGCCTGCGTTGCCGCGCAACCTGCTGCTGGTGGCGGTCTGTGCCGCCATCATCGGCGGGCTGTGGTTCTTCTGGCTCAAGGACGTGGACGCCCAGCTGCTGGCGGCTCAGTCCCGCGAAACGGAGTTGCGCACCACCTACCGTGCCAAGCTGGTCCAGGCCGTGAACCTGGATGCGCTGAAGAAGCAGCTCGAGCAGGTGCAGCAATACGTGACCCAGCTTGAAAAGCAGCTGCCCAGCAAGGCTGAAATGGATGCGTTGCTGTCCGACATCAACCAGGCGGGCCTGGGCCGCAGCCTTCAGTTCGAGTTGTTCAGGCCAGGGCAGGTGTCGGTCAAGCAGTACTACGCCGAATTGCCCATTTCCATCCGGGTCACCGGCAGCTACCACGACATCGGACTGTTTGCTGCCGACGTGGCCAACCTCTCCCGGATCGTCACCCTGAACAACCTGTCCCTGGCCCCGGGCCGAGACCGGAACACCCTGAGCATGGAGGGCACCGCCAAGACCTTCCGTTACCTCGATCAGGAAGAGATCGCCGCCCAGCAGGGAGGCAAGAAGTGATACGACGCCGCACGATCTCTGCCCTCTGCCTGCTGGCCACCACGGCCGGGCTGACCGCCTGTGGCGGCGCACAGCAGGACGACATTCGCGCCTGGATGCAGGCTGAGCGCAACAGCATCAAGCCGTCGGTTCAGCCCATTCCCGAGCCCACCAAGTTCAACCCGGAGCCCTACAGCGCCGCCAGCGGCCTGCCGCCATTCAGCACCGAGAAGCTGGAGAGCGTGCTGCGCGGCGCCGCCGCAGGACCGGCCGCCAGCTCGGCGCTCATCGAGCCCGAACTCAATCGGCGCCGCGAACCGCTGGAGGCTTTCCCGCTGGACACCATGTCCATGGTGGGCAGCCTGGATCGCGGCGGTTCGCTGGTGGCTCTGGTGAAGGTCGGCGGCCTGTTGTACCAGGTCAAGGCCGGCAACTACCTCGGACTGAATTACGGGCGCGTACTGCGCATCAGTGAAACCGAGGTGGTGCTTCGAGAAATCGTCCAGGATTCGACCGGCGAATGGACTGAGCGCCCCGCAGCGCTGCAATTGGTAGAGGGAAATTCCAAATGAACAAGGCATATCGGACTACCGGCAGCGGCGCAGGGTCCCGGTTGAAACGCGCAGCACTCTGGGTGGTGCTGTCCACATCCTGCGTCTGGGCCTACGCTCAGAACACCATCGAGTCGGTGACTGGTGGCATGCAGGGCGGCACCGAGGTGATCCGCATCGTCACGAAGGAGCCGCTCAAGGCACCCCCGGCGGGCTTCACCATCCAGGCGCCCGCCCGGATTGCGCTGGATTTCCCGGGCGTGACCAATGCCATCGGCCGCAGCACGGTCGACATCAACGAGGGCAACCTGCGCTCGGCCAACGTGGTCCAGGCGGGTGACCGTACCCGTGTGGTCATCAACCTCAAGCAGTCGGCGGCCTACCAGACCCGGATCGAAGGCAACACCCTGCTGGTGCTGATGGACCGCAACGAGGCGGTCAGCGCCCAGACCCAGCCGCCCGCGCCCTTTGCCGAAAGCCGCACGCTGGACGTGGCGGCCTTGCGCGACATCGATTTCCGCCGCGGCAACGGAGGCACCGGCCGGATCGTGGTCGAGCTGGCCAGCAGCCAGGTCGGGGTGGATATCCGTCCCCAGGGTTCGACCCTGGTAGTGGACTTTCTGAAGACCTCGCTGCCCGAGGGCCTGCGTCGCCGCCTGGACGTGACCGATTTCGGCACGCCGGTGCAGACCATCGTCACCAGCCAGATCGGCGACCGGGTCCGGATGGTGGTCACGCCCACCGGTGCCTGGGATCACTCTGCCTACCAGAGCGACAACCAGTTCGTGCTGGAAGTGCGCGAGCAGAAGATCGATCCCGCCAAGCTGAGCCAGGGCCCCGGTTACACCGGCGAGAAGCTGTCGCTGAACTTCCAGAACATCGAAGTCCGTTCCCTGCTGCAGGTGATCGCCGACTTCACCAGTTTCAACATCGTCACCTCCGATTCGGTCACCGGCTCGGTCACGCTGCGCCTGAAGGACGTTCCCTGGGACCAAGCGCTGGACATCATCATGCAGGCCAAGGGCCTGGGCATGCGCAAGTCGGGCAACGTGATCTGGATCGCACCCAAGGACGAGATCACTGCGCGTGAAAAGCAGGAACTGGAATCCAAGGCCTCCATCGAGAGCCTGGAGGTGCTGCGCACCCAGTCGTTCCAGATGAACTATGCCAAGGCGGCGGACATTGCTGCCCAGCTGCGCAACTCCGGTGCATCGTCGGGCGCAACGGCCGGCAGTGGTGGCAACGCGAGCATCCTGTCCAACCGGGGCAGCGTGATCTCTGAGCCGCGCACCAACCAGCTGTTCGTGACCGACACGCCCTCGCGACTGCAGCAGGTCCAGGAGCTCATCAACAAGCTCGACATCCCGATCCGCCAGGTGATGATCGAGGCCCGCATCGTCGAGGCCGACGACACCTTCAGCAAGTCCATCGGTGTGCGTCTGGGCGGTGGCATCCGCCAGTCGCCCGACACCGGCGGCAACTCGGTGCGTGGCAACTTCGGCTCCAACTATGGTGCCGTGACCAGTGCGGGCCAGCCCAGCCTGACCTCGCTGCCCTTCGTGAACCTGCCGGCCAACCCGTCCAACAACGCGGCCGCCACCTACGCACTCTCGCTGTTCAGCCCGAGCGCCACCCGTTTCCTGGCGCTGGAAGTCTCCGCCCTGGAGTCCGACGGCAAGGGTCGCATCGTGTCGAGCCCGCGTGTGGTCACGGCCGATCAGGTCAAGGCCCTGATCGAGCAGGGTACCGAGATCCCGTACCAGACGGCCACGTCCAGTGGTGCGACGGCGATTGCGTTCCGCAAGGCCAACCTCAAGCTGGAGGTCACGCCCCAGATCACGCCGGAAGGCAACATCATTCTGGATCTGGACGTGAACAAGGACAGCCCGGGCGATGTGACGCCGGACGGCATCGCCATCAACACCAAGCACGTGAAGACCCAGGTGCTGGTTGAAAACGGCGGCACGGTGGTCATCGGCGGCATCTTCGAGCAGACCGACCGCAACGAAGTGGACAAGGTGCCGCTGCTGGGTGATCTGCCGGGCGTGGGCAATCTGTTCAAGACGCGCAACCGGATCTCCAACAAGTCCGAACTGCTCATCTTCATCACCCCCCGGGTGCTGGGTCGCACGGTTTCGAATTGACGTCCCGTACGGTGGCCCTGGTGGGCCTGCCCGGGTCGGGCAAGTCCACCATCGGAAGGCAGCTCGCGCGCAGGCTCGGGCTGCCTTTCTTCGATTCCGACGCCGTCATCGAGCAGCGCATCGGTTGTCCCATCAAGGTGTTCTTCGAGCAGCAGGGCGAGGGCCGGTTTCGCGATATCGAAGCCGAAGTCATCGCCGAACTGGCCGCCGGTGATGCCAAGGTGCTGTCCACCGGAGGCGGGTCTGTCCTGCGGGACGAGAACCGGCGCGTGCTGCACGACCACGCAGTGGTGGTGTACCTGCGGTCGTCGCCCGAGGAGGTGTTCCGACGCGTGCGGCATGACCGCAACCGGCCGCTGCTCCAGGTGGACGACCCGATGCAGAAACTGCGCGATCTGCATGCCCAGCGCGATCCGCTGTACGCCGAGACCGCACACTTCACCATCGACACCGGACGGCCATCGGTGGCCACACTGGTCAACATGATCGTCATGCAGCTCGACATGTCGGACATCGGCCGATCCCCACCGAACCCGCGCACCTGACCGCCACCCGACCCTGGCAGTGATTCCGACCCCGATTTCTGTCCGGGTCGACAGCAGCGCCTACACTTCGGGCATGCCAGCACCTCACGCCAGCCCCCCCGCCGCCCAGGTTCGCATCGACCTGGGGGATCGCAGTTACGACATCCTGATCGGCGCCGGGCTGCTCGCCCGTCCCCAGAGTTATGAAGGCCTGCCCCAGGGCGGCACGGCCATGATCGTCACCAACACCACGGTGGCGCCCCTGTACCTGCAGTCCCTCACCGGGGCGCTGCAGACCCGTCACGCACGGGTGCTGCAGGTGGTGTTGCCGGACGGCGAATCGCACAAGGACTGGCAGACCCTGCAGCTCATCTTCGATGCCCTGCTGGGATCGGCCTGCGACCGCAAGACGGTGCTCTATGCGCTGGGCGGCGGAGTGATCGGCGACATGACGGGATTTGCCGCCGCCAGCTACATGCGGGGGGTGCCCTTCGTGCAGGTGCCCACCACCTTGCTGGCCCAGGTGGATTCGTCGGTGGGCGGCAAGACGGCCATCAACCATCCGCTGGGCAAGAACATGATCGGCGCGTTCTACCAGCCGCTGCGCGTGATCTGCGATCTGGACACGCTCGATACCCTGCCGCCGCGAGAACTCAGCGCCGGTCTGGCCGAGGTCATCAAGTACGGCCCGATCGCCGACATGGCCTTTCTCGACTGGATCGAGGCGAACATCGATGCCTTGGTGGCGCGCGATCCGGCTGCGCTGGCGCATGCGGTGCAGCGCAGCTGCGAGATCAAGGCCCTGGTGGTGGGGCAGGACGAGCGCGAGTCGGGTCTGCGGGCCATCCTCAATTTCGGTCACACCTTCGGCCACGCCATCGAGGCCGGCATGGGTTATGGCGCCTGGCTGCACGGCGAGGCCGTGGGTTGCGGCATGGTCATGGCGGCCCGCCTGTCCCAGGCACTGGGTCGGGTGGACGCGGCTTTCGTGGCCCGGCTGCAGGCCCTGGTGCAGCGCGCCGGTCTGCCGTCGGTGGCGCCGGTGCTGGACGCGCAGGACAACGCCGGTCGCTGGCTGTCGCTGATGCGGGTGGACAAGAAGGCCGAGGCTGGCGAGATCCGTTTCGTGGTGATCGACCCGCCCGGATCGGCCGTGATGTGCCCGGTGCCCGATGCCACCGTGGCCCGGGTGATCGCCGAATCCAGCGTGGCATGAGGAGCGGCGCCGGTCTGGACCCCTGCGCCTGCGACCCGGCGGCCTCCCGGGGGCGGCGTCACCCCGAGGCGGCGGCGCCCACGCGCACCGCCTTCCAGCGCGACCGCGACCGCGTCATCCACTCCACCGCCTTCCGCCGGCTGGTCTACAAGACGCAGGTCTTCCTGAACCACGAGGGCGACCTGTTCCGTACCCGGCTGACCCATTCGCTGGAGGTGGCGCAGCTGGGGCGGTCGATTGCCCGGTCGCTCCGGCTCAATGAGGACCTGGTGGAGGCCATTGCGCTGGCGCATGACCTTGGCCATACCCCCTTTGGCCATGCCGGGCAGGACGCACTGCACGAGTGCATGCAGCGCTGCAGCGACCAGGGCACGTCCCTGGACGGCTGGGGTTTCGAGCACAACCTGCAGAGCCTGCGTGTGGTGGACGAACTGGAAGAGCGTTACCCCGCGTTCGACGGCCTCAACCTGTCGTTCGAGACCCGCGAGGGCATCCTCAAGCACTGTTCGCGCCGCAACGCCGAGCGGCTGGAGGCGCAGGAGCCGGGCGGCGTGGCCCACCGGTTCCTGCATGGCGGCTCACCGTCGCTCGAGGCCCAGTTGTGCAACCTTGCCGACGAGATTGCCTACAACGCCCACGACATCGACGACGGTGTGCGGTCCGGCCTCATCACCCTGGAGCAGCTCGAACAGGTGCCACTGTTCGACGACTACCGCCGCCGCGCCCTGGCCAGTCATCCCCGGCTGACCGGGCGCCGGCTGCTGTTCGAGTCGATCCGGCTCATGCTCAGCGATCAGGTCTATGACGTCATCGACGCCACCCAGCGCGCCCTGGCCCAGGCCGGCGTGTCCAGCGTGGAGGACGTCCGTCGCTCCCGCCCGCTGGTCACCTTCTCGGCCGACATGCGCCAGCGCAGCCAGGCGCTCAAGACCTTCCTGCTGCGCAACCTCTACCGCCATCCGCAGGTGATGGAAACCACCGGCCGGGCGAAGCAGGTGGTGGGCGATCTGTTCCAGGCCTACCTGTCCGACCCGGCCCAGCTGCCCGAAGCCCATGCCAGCCGCGAGCACCTGCCCCGTGCGGTGGCCGACTACATCGCCGGCATGACCGACCGCTTTGCCATCCGCGAGCACGAGCGCCTGTCGGGCGCCACCCTGTTTCCCTGAGGCCGGTGCCATGGCCCGTCAGCCCCGACTCACCCTGGCCGGCGAACCGCACCATGTGGTGCTGCGGGGCAACGACCGCCAGGCCATCGTGCGCGACGACGCCGACCGCGAGCACCTGCTGCAGGCCATCTTCCAGCAGGCCCGCAACCAGCGGGTGGCGGTGCATGCCTGGGTGATCGTCGACAACCACTTTCACCTGCTGCTCACCCCCGACACCGGCGACGGTGTGCCGCGCCTGATGCAGGCCCTGGGTCGCAGCCATGTGCGCTACTTCAACGACCGCCACCAGCGCACCGGCACCCTGTGGGAGGGGCGTTACCGCAGCACCCTGGTGCAGCCCGATGCCCATCTGCTGGACTGCATGGTCTATCTGGACCTGCACCCGGTGCGGCTGGGGCTGGCGGCGGAGCCGGGCGCCTACCGATGGTCCAGCCACGCGCACTACGCCGGGCTCGGCGTGCACCGCCAGGTGGCGCCGCCAGCGGTCTACTGGGGGCTGGGCAATACCCCGTTCGCCCGCGAGGCCGCGTACGCCGCCGCGGTGCGCGCCGGCATCGGCCCGGTGCGGGAGGCGGCCCTGGTCGACGCCGCCCTGTACGGTTGGGCCTGGGGAGACGAGGCCTACCGCGCCGAATTGCAGCGCCGCACCGGCCGGCGCCTGAGCCGGGGCCAGCCGGGCCGGCCGCGAAGGGCGGAGCCCGCCACGGGCGACTCTAATCTGTCCCCAATTACCTGATCATTCTTCGGGTTAGGTTTGATTTAAGTGTCTGACCCCATTTAATTGGGCTTGGCACACGTGTTGCATTGCAATAAGCTCCCACCTCCCGTTTTTGCGTCCCCACGCACCTACCGAACAAAGGAAGCGCCATGAACACGGCAGCCGAACAACAGCACCTCCAGCAGCACGGCCTGTACGACCCGGCCAACGAGCACGACGCCTGCGGCGTGGGCTTCGTGGCCCACATCAAGGGCGAAAAGAGCCATGCCATCGTGGAGCAGGCGCTCAAGATCCTGGAAAACCTGGACCACCGGGGTGCCGTGGGTGCCGACAAGCTCATGGGCGACGGCGCCGGCCTGCTGATCCAGATGCCCGATGCGCTCTACCGTGAAGAGATGGCGGCCCAGGGCGTCACCCTGCCGCCCGCGGGCGAGTACGGCGTCGGCATGATCTTCATGCCCAAGGAGCACGCCAGCCGCCTGGCCTGCGAGCAGGAAATGGAGCGCGCCATTGCCGCCGAAGGCCAGGTGCTGCTGGGCTGGCGCGATGTGCCGGTGAACGCCGACATGCCGATGTCGCCCACCGTGCGAGAGAAGGAACCCATCATCCGCCAGGTGTTCATCGGCCGCGGCAACGACGTGATCGTGCAGGACGCCCTGGAGCGCAAGCTCTACGTGATCCGCAAGACCGCCAGCGCCGCCATCCAGCGCCTCAAGCTCACGCACTCCAAGGAGTACTACGTGGTGAGCATGAGCAGCCGCACCGTGGTCTACAAGGGCCTGCTGCTGGCCGATCAGGTGGGCACCTATTTCAAGGACCTGCAGGACGCCCGCTGCGTCTCGGCCCTGGGTCTGGTGCACCAGCGCTTCTCCACCAACACCTTCCCCGAGTGGCCGCTGGCCCACCCCTACCGTTACGTGGCCCACAACGGCGAGATCAACACCGTCAAGGGCAACTACAACTGGATGAAGGCACGCGAGGGCGTGATGAGCTCCCCGGTGCTGGGCGACGACCTGAAGAAGCTCTACCCCATCAGCTTCCCCAGCCAGTCCGACACCGCCACCTTCGACAACTGCCTTGAACTGCTGACCATGGCCGGCTACCCGCTGGCCCAGGCGGTGATGATGATGATCCCCGAGCCGTGGGAACAGCACACCACCATGGACGAGCGCCGCAAGGCCTTCTACGAGTACCACGCCGCCATGATGGAGCCGTGGGACGGCCCGGCCTCCATCGTGTTCA
The DNA here is from genome assembly GCF_049843595.1 of Hydrogenophaga sp. R2. Taxonomy (NCBI): domain Bacteria; kingdom Pseudomonadati; phylum Pseudomonadota; class Betaproteobacteria; order Burkholderiales; family Comamonadaceae; genus Hydrogenophaga; species Hydrogenophaga sp. R2. The sequence continues at coordinate 172,992 of NZ_JBBHZN010000002.1, read as the reverse complement.
CCGACGGCCGCCAGATCGGCGCCACGCTGGACCGCAACGGCCTGCGCCCCTCGCGCTACTGCATCACCGACGACGACTTCGTGATCATGGGCTCCGAGTCCGGAGTGCTGCCCGTGCCCGAGAACAAGATCGTGCGCAAGTGGCGTCTGCAGCCCGGCAAGATGTTCCTGATCGACCTGGAGCAGGGCCGCATGATCGACGACGAGGAGCTCAAGGCCAACCTCGCCAACAGCAAGCCCTACAAGCAGTGGATCGAGAACCTGCGGATCAAGCTCGACGACGTGGAGCCCAACGCCGCCGAAGTGCCGCGGGACGGCGCCGTGTCGCTGCTGGACCGCCAGCAGGCTTTCGGCATGACGCAGGAAGACATCAAGTTCCTGCTGGCCCCGATGGCACAGGCCGGCGAGGAGGGCATCGGCTCCATGGGCAACGACAGCCCGCTGGCCGTGCTGTCCGACAAGAACAAGCCGCTCTACAACTACTTCAAGCAGCTGTTCGCCCAGGTGACCAACCCGCCGATCGACCCGATCCGCGAAGCCATCGTGATGTCGCTGGTGTCCTTCATCGGCCCCAAGCCCAACCTGCTGGACATCAACCAGGTCAACCCGCCGATGCGTCTGGAGGTGAGCCAGCCGGTGCTGGACTTCCAGGACATGGCCAAGCTGCGCGACATCGAAGCCACCACCCAGGGCAAGTTCCGCAGCGCCACGCTGGACATCACCTACCCGGTGGCCTGGGGCCGCGAGGGTGTGGAAGCCAAGCTGGCTTCGCTGTGCGCGGCCGCGGTGGACGCCATCAAGGGCGGCAAGAACATCCTGATCATCAGCGACCGCGCCGTGTCGCCCACCCAGATCGCCATCCCGGCGCTGCTGGCCCTTTCCGCCATCCACCAGCACCTGGTGCGTGAAGGCCTGCGCACCTCGGTGGGCCTGGTGGTGGAGACCGGCACCGCCCGCGAGGTGCACCACTTCGCCGTGCTGGCCGGCTACGGCGCCGAAGCCGTGCACCCCTACCTGGCCATGGAGACCCTGGTCCACATCCACAAGGACCTGCCGGGCGACCTGAGCGCCGACAAGGCGATCTACAACTACGTCAAGGCCATCGGCAAGGGTCTGTCCAAGATCATGTCCAAGATGGGCGTGAGCACCTACATGTCGTACTGCGGCGCCCAGCTGTTCGAGGCCATCGGCCTGAACAGCGACACCGTGGCCAAGTACTTCACCGGCACCGCCAGCCGGGTCGAGGGCATCGGCGTGTTCGAGATCGCCGAAGAAGCCATCCGCATGCACAAGGCCGCCTTCGGCGACGACCCGGTGCTGGCCACCATGCTGGACACCGGCGGCGAGTACGCCTGGCGCGCCCGTGGCGAAGAGCACATGTGGACGCCCGATGCCATTGCCAAGCTGCAGCACAGCACCCGGGCCAACAACTGGAGCACCTACAAGGAATACGCCCAGCTGATCAACGACCAGAGCCGCCGCCACATGACGCTGCGCGGTCTGTTCGAGTTCCGCTTCGACCCGGCCAAGGCGATTCCGCTGGACGAAGTGGAGCCGGCCAAGGAGATCGTCAAGCGCTTCGCCACCGGCGCCATGTCGCTGGGCTCCATCTCCACCGAGGCCCATGCCACGCTGGCCGTGGCCATGAACCGCATCGGCGGCAAGAGCAACACCGGCGAAGGCGGCGAGGACGAGCGCCGTTACCGCAACGAGCTCAAGGGCATCAAGATCACGAAGGGCGAAACCCTCAAGTCCATCATCGGTGACGACGTGGTCGAGGTCGACATGCCGCTGGAGGCCGGCGACAGCCTGCGTTCGCGCATCAAGCAGGTGGCCTCGGGCCGGTTCGGCGTGACCGCCGAATACCTGCAGAGCGCCGACCAGGTGCAGATCAAGATGGCCCAGGGCGCCAAGCCGGGCGAGGGCGGTCAGCTGCCCGGCGGCAAGGTGTCCGAGTACATCGGCAAGCTGCGTTACTCGGTGCCGGGCGTGGGCCTGATCAGCCCGCCGCCGCACCACGACATCTACTCCATCGAGGACCTGGCCCAGCTCATCCACGACCTGAAGAACGTGGCACCGCACGCCAGCATCAGCGTCAAGCTGGTGTCGGAAGTGGGTGTGGGCACCATCGCTGCAGGCGTCGCCAAGTGCAAGGCCGACCATGTGGTGATCGCCGGCCACGACGGCGGCACCGGCGCCTCGCCGTGGTCGTCCATCAAGCACGCCGGGTCGCCCTGGGAGATCGGCCTGGCCGAGACCCAGCAGACCCTGGTGCTCAACCGCCTGCGCAGCCGCATCCGTGTTCAGGCCGACGGCCAGATGAAGACCGGCCGCGACGTGGTGATTGCCGGTCTGCTGGGCGCCGACGAGTTCGGCTTCGCCACCGCGCCGCTGGTGGTCGAGGGCTGCATCATGATGCGCAAGTGCCACCTCAACACCTGCCCGGTGGGCGTGGCCACCCAGGACCCGGCGCTGCGCAAGAAATTCACCGGCAAGCCCGAGCACGTCGTCAACTACTTCTTCTTCATCGCTGAAGAAGTGCGCCAGATCATGGCGCAGCTGGGCGTGCGCAAGTTCGACGAACTCATCGGCCGCGCCGACCTGCTCGACATGCGCGCCGGCATCGAGCACTGGAAGGCCCGTGGCCTGGACTTCTCCCGTCTGCTGGCCACCCCGGCCGTGCCGGCCGATGTGCCGCGCCTGCACACCGAAGAGCAGGAGCACGGCCTGGAGAAATCGCTGGACCGCGTGCTGATCGAGCGTGCCAAGCCGGCGCTGGAAAAGGGCGAGCGGGTGCAGTTCATCGAGGTGGCGCGCAACGTCAACCGCTCGGTGGGCGCCATGCTGTCCGGTGAGCTGACCAAGCTCCATCCCGAAGGCCTGCCGGACGACACCATCCGCATCCAGCTCGAAGGCACGGGCGGCCAGTCCTTCGGCGCCTTCCTGGCCAAGGGCATCACGCTCTACCTGATCGGCGATGCCAACGACTACACCGGCAAGGGCCTCTCGGGCGGCCGCGTGGTGGTGCGTCCCAGCATCGACTTCCGGGGTGAGGCGGCGCGCAACATCATCGTCGGCAACACGGTAATGTATGGCGCCACCAGCGGTGAAGCCTTCTTCAGCGGCGTGGGTGGCGAGCGCTTTGCGGTGCGTCTGTCCGGTGCCACGGCCGTGGTCGAAGGTACCGGTGACCATGGCTGCGAGTACATGACCGGCGGCACCGTCGCGGTGCTGGGCAAGACCGGCCGCAACTTTGCCGCCGGCATGAGCGGCGGTGTGGCCTATGTGTACGACGAGGACGGCCGCTTCGCCGAGCGCTGCAACACCGCCATGGTCAGCATGGAGAAGGTGTTGCCGGCCGCCGAGCAGGAGGCCACCATGGACAAGGCCATCTGGCACCGGGGCCAGACCGACGAAGCCCAGCTCAAGAAGCTGCTGGAAGACCACAACCGCTGGACCGGCAGCAAGCGCGCCCGCGAGCTGCTGGACAACTGGGCGGCCTCGCGCGCCAAGTTCGTCAAGGTGTTCCCGAACGAATACAAGCGTGCCCTGGGCGAGATCGCTGCCCGCAAGGCCGCTGCCGGCGCCACGGCCCCTGCTGCCAAGGCCCCGGCCAAGCGCACTGCCGCTGTCAAGTAAACCGAACAACGCACCGACCCACGAAGGAAGATCACCATGGGAAAAGTCACCGGCTTCATGGAATACGAGCGACTGGAAGAGGGCTACAAGCCTGTCCCGGAGCGCGTGAAGCACTACAAGGAATTCGTCATCGGCCTGACCGAGGCGCAATCCAAGGTGCAGGCTGCCCGCTGCATGGACTGCGGCACGCCGTTCTGCAACAACGGCTGCCCGGTCAACAACATCATTCCGGACTTCAACAACCTGGTGTACGAGGGTGACTGGCTCAATGCCATCACCGTGCTGCACAGCACCAACAATTTCCCCGAGTTCACCGGCCGCATCTGCCCCGCACCCTGCGAGGCGGCCTGCACGCTCAACGTGAACGACGATGCCGTGGGCATCAAGTCCATCGAGCACGCCATCATCGACCGCGCCTGGAACGAAGGCTGGGTCAAGCCGCAGCCGCCGCGCCACAAGACCGGCAAGAAGGTGGCCGTGGTGGGTTCCGGCCCGGCCGGCATGGCCGCGGCCCAGCAGCTGGCGCGCGCCGGTCACGACGTGACCGTGTTCGAGAAGAACGACCGCGTCGGTGGCCTGCTGCGCTACGGTATCCCCGACTTCAAGATGGAGAAGTCGCACATCGACCGCCGCGTCGAGCAGATGCAAGCCGAAGGCGTGACCTTCCGCACCGGCGTGATGGTGGGCCAGCTGCCCGAGGGCAGCAAGGTCACCAACTGGGCCAAGGAAACCATCTCGCCCGAGCAGCTGCGCAGCGAGTTCGATGCTGTGCTGCTGTGCGGTGGTGCCGAACAGAGCCGCGACCTGCCGGTGCCCGGCCGTGACCTCGATGGCGTGCACTTCGCCATGGAGTTCCTGCCGATGCAGAACAAGGTGAACGCCGGCGACAAGCTCAAGGGCCAGATCCGCGCCGACGGCAAGCATGTCATCGTGATCGGTGGCGGCGACACCGGCTCCGACTGCGTGGGCACCAGCAACCGCCACGGTGCCGTCAGCGTGACCCAGTTCGAGGTCATGCCCCAGCCGCCCGAGCAGGAGAACAAGCCCCTGGTGTGGCCGTACTGGCCGCTCAAGCTGCGCACCAGCTCCAGCCACGAAGAGGGCTGCCAGCGCGAGTTCGCCATCTCCACCAAGGAATTCATCGGCAAGAACGGCAAGGTCACCGGCCTGAAGACGGTGCATGTCGAGATGAAGGATGGCAAGCTGGTCGAGATCCCGGGCACCGAGAAGGAATACCAGGCCGACCTGGTGCTGCTGGCCATGGGCTTCGTGAGCCCGGTGGCCTCGGTGCTGGACGCCTTCGGCATCGACAAGGACGCCCGCGGCAACGCCCGCGCCAGCACCGACTTCACCGGTGGTTACGTGACCAATGTGAACAAAGTGTTCGCGGCCGGTGACATCCGCCGGGGCCAGTCGCTGGTGGTCTGGGCCATCCGCGAAGGGCGTCAGGCCGCCCGTGCGGTCGACGAGTTCCTGATGGGCCACTCCGACCTGCCGCGCTGAAGCGTCGGCCCGGCGGGTACCCGGAATCCCGGGTTATCCCGCATCCCTTATCATGAAGAGCCGGGTTTCCAAGCCCGGCTTTTCATTGATGAGCACCACCTCTCACACCCCCCTCGTCGAACTGCGCGGTGTCACCTTCGGCTACGGTGAGCGCGTCATCCTGGACGACATCTCGCTGACCGTGCCCCGTGGCAAGGTCACGGCGCTCATGGGCGCGTCCGGTGGCGGCAAGACCACGGTGCTGCGCCTGATCGGCGGGCAGATCCGGGCCAACCGGGGCCAGACCGTGTTCGATGGCGCTGATGTGACCACCATGGACGCCGCCCGGCTGTATGCGGCCCGCCGCCGCATGGGCATGCTGTTCCAGTTCGGCGCCTTGTTCACCGACATGAGCGTGTTCGACAACGTGGCCTTCCCGCTGCGCGAACACACTTCGCTGCCCGAGAGCATGGTGCGCGACATCGTGCTCATGAAGCTCAACGCCGTGGGCCTGCGCGGCGCCCGCAGCCTCATGCCCAGCGAGCTCTCCGGCGGCATGGCCCGGCGCGTGGCGCTGGCGCGGGCCATCGCGCTCGACCCCGAACTCATCATGTACGACGAGCCGTTTGCCGGCCTGGACCCCATCTCACTGGGCACGGCGGCCCGGCTGATCCGCCAGCTCAACGACGCCATGGGCCTGACCAGCATCGTGGTCTCGCACGACCTGGACGAGACCTTCCACATCGCCGACCAGGTGATCGTGCTGGCCAACGGCAGGATCGCGGCGCAGGGCACGCCCGACGAGGTGCGCCACAGCACCGACCCGCTGGTGCACCAGTTCGTCAATGCCCTGCCCGACGGGCCGGTGCGTTTCCACCATCCCGCCCCCGATCTGGTGGCCGATTTCGGACCGGGAGGCCGCGCATGAAGGCCCTGCATCCCGCCCGCATCGGTCGCGCCGTGCGCCTGAAGCTCGCCGGCATCGGCCTGGGCGCCCGCCTGTTCATGCGGCTGCTGGCGCTGTTCGGTGCCAGTCTGCGCCGCTTCGGCCTGGTGCGCGACCAGATCCACTTCCTGGGCAACTATTCCCTGGCCATCATCGGTGTGTCGGGCCTGTTCGTGGGCTTCGTGCTGGGGCTGCAGGGCTACTACACCTTGCAGCGCTATGGCGCCACCGAGGCGCTGGGCCTGCTGGTGGCGCTGTCCCTGGTGCGCGAGCTCGGTCCGGTGGTCAGCGCCCTGCTGTTCGCGGGCCGTGCCGGCACCTCGCTCACCGCCGAGATCGGCCTCATGAAGGCCGGCGAACAGCTCAGCGCCATGGAAATGATGGCGGTCGACCCGGTGCGGCGCGTGCTGGCGCCGCGCTTCTGGGCCGGCGTGATCACGCTGCCCCTGCTGGCGGCGGTCTTCAGCGCGGTCGGCATCATCGGCGGCTGGGTGGTCGGCGTGCTCATGATCGGTGTGGACGCTGGCGCCTTCTGGAGCCAGATGCAGGGCGGCGTGGATGTGTGGGCCGATGTGGGCAACGGCGTCATCAAGAGCATCGTCTTCGGCTTCACCGTCACCTTTGTGGCCCTGCTGCAGGGTTACATGGCCCAGCCCACGCCCGAAGGCGTGTCGCGCGCCACCACCCGCACCGTGGTGGTGGCTTCCCTGGCCGTGCTCGGACTCGACTTCGTCCTCACCGCCATGATGTTCAGCATCTGATTCCCGGGACCCCTCACCATGAACACCTCCAAAAACGATGTCTGGGTCGGCCTCTTCGTCCTCATCGGCGCCGCCGCCATCCTGTTCCTGGCGCTGCAGTCGGCCAACCTGCTCTCCCTCAATTTCGAGCCCACCTACAAGGTGACGGCCCGCTTCGACAACATCGGCGGTCTCAAGCCCCGCGCGGCGGTGCGCAGCGCCGGTGTGGTGGTGGGCCGGGTGGAGTCCATCACCTTCGACGACAAGACCTTCCAGGGCAATGTGGTGCTGGCGCTGGAGTCGCGTTACGCCTTCCCCAAGGACAGCTCGATGAAGATCCTCACCAGCGGCCTGCTGGGCGAGCAGTACATCGGCATCGAGCCCGGCGGCGACCCCGAGAACATCGCTGCCGGCGCCGTGATCACCCAGACCCAGTCCGCCGTCATCCTGGAAAACCTGATCGGCCAGTTCCTGTTCAACAAGGCGGCCGAAGGCAAGCCGGCCGACGATGCCCAGTGAGATCGCACCCAGACCGCACCGGAGACCTTCCATGAACACCTTCACCACCGCTTTCTCGCGCCGCCTGCAGCTGGCCTTCCTGGCGGGCATGACGGCCCTGCTGGCCGGCTGTGCCACCGGACCGGACGCCAATCCCCGCGACCCGCTGGAGCCCTTCAACCGGGGCGTGTACCGCTTCAACGACGCGGTGGACACGGCGGTGGTCAAGCCGGTGGCCACGGCCTACGTGGAAGTCACGCCGCAGCCGGTGCGCACCGGGGTGACCAACTTCTTCTCCAACCTGGGCGATCTGTGGTCGACCTTCAACGCGCTGTTCCAGCTGCGGCCCCGGGAGGCCGGCGAGAACCTGATGCGCTTCAGCGTCAACACCGTCTTCGGTCTGGGCGGCGTGCTCGACATCGCCAGCGAGGCCGGCATTCCGCGCACCAAGATCGATTTCGGCCAGACCATGGGTCGCTGGGGCGTGCCTTCCGGACCGTACGTGGTGCTGCCGTTCCTGGGCCCCTCGTCGGTGCGCGACACCGGTGGCCTGGTGGTCGATCTGGCGGCCGACCCGCTGAACCAGCTCGACAACAAGGCCAACCGCAATGCCCTGTGGGCGCTTGAAGTGGTGGACATCCGGGCCGGCCTGCTGGGCGCGTCCAACGTGCTCGAAGAGGCCGCACTCGACAAGTACAGCTTCACCCGCGATCTCTACCTCAACCGCCGCCAGAGCCAGATCGATCGCATGATCGACAAAGGCATAGGTATCGGCGACGGTGAGTGATCACTCCGATTCGCGTCGAAACGAATCGCAACGAATGACCCGGGAACCGGACATGAAGTCCGGTGGTCGCAACCCTAGCATCGGGTTTCCCCTGACGAAAGGAATTTCCATGATCCAGCGCCGTTCCTGGCTTGCCATCCTGTCCCTCTCTGCCGCTGCGTGGGCCCTGCCCGCCATGGCATCCGACGAGGCGCCCGACGCCATGGTCAAGCGCATCTCCACCGAGGTGCTCAATGCCGTCAAGGCCGACCCGGCCATTCAGGCCGGCGACATCAACCGCATCGTCAACCTGGTCGACACGAAGATCATGCCGAACGTGAACTTCACGCGCATGACCGCTTCGGCCGTGGGCCGCTACTGGCGCCAGGCCACGCCCGAGCAGCAGAAGCAGCTGCAGGACGAATTCAAGACCCTGCTGGTGCGCACCTATTCCGGCGCCCTGGGCGAGGTCAAGGACCAGACCCTGAGCTTCAAGCCCCTGCGCATGCAGGCCGCCGACACCGAGGTCATCGTGCGCAGCGAGGTGCGTGGCCGGGGTGAGCCGATCCAGCTGGACTACCGCCTGGAAAAGACGCCCGGCGGCTGGAAGATCTACGACCTCAACGTGCTGGGTGTGTGGCTGGTGGAAACCTACCGCACCCAGTTCGCGCAGGAAATCTCCGCCAAGGGCATCGACGGGCTGATTGCCTCGCTGGCCCAGCGCAACAAGACCAACAGCGCCCGGAGCTGACCGCGCCTTTTTCCGTTCCCGACTGCCTTTCCGTGACCGATACCTTGAACCCGGTGGCCCGCCTGCCCGAGCGCCTGACGCTGCATGAAGCGGCGGCCACCCTCCAGTCCCTTCAGTCTGCCGTGGCGGCCCAGGCCGGCCCGGTGGTGCAGGTAGATGCGTCGGCCCTGCGCCAGTTCGATTCATCGGCCGTGGCCGTCCTGCTCGAAGTCGGCCGCGACCTGCAGCAGCAGGGCAAGTCGCTGCAGGTCACCGGCCTGCCGCCGCGGCTGCGCGACCTGGTGGCCCTGTACGGCGTGGAGTCGCTTCTCCCGGCCTGAGGCGACCGGCGGCCCCCCGCCTTAAAATGGCCGGCTCACCCGAATCCGCAGATGGTCTGCGCCCCACCGGTGAGACCTGCGGTCCCGCCTGCGCATGCCAGCTGTTTCCTTCCAGAACGTCTCCAAGACCTACACCACTGCCCGAGGCGCCTTCCAGGCGCTGCGCTCGGTGTCCTTCGACATCGAGCCCGGAGAGTTTTTTGGCCTGCTCGGCCCCAACGGCGCCGGCAAGACCACGCTCATCAGCATCCTGGCCGGCCTGAGCCGCGCCACCGAAGGCCGGGTGACGGTGCTTGGCCACGACGTGCAGTCCGACTACCAGGCCGCCCGCCGGCAGCTGGGTGTGGTGCCGCAGGAGCTGGTGTTCGATCCCTTCTTCAATGTGCGCGAGGCGTTGCGCATCCAGTCCGGCTACTTCGGCGTGCGGCGCAACGACGACTGGATCGACGAGCTGCTGGCAGGCCTGGGTCTGTCCGACAAGGCCAACGCCAACATGCGCCAGCTCTCCGGCGGCATGAAGCGCCGGGTGCTGATCGCCCAGGCCCTGGTGCACAAGCCCCCGGTCATCGTGCTCGATGAACCCACCGCCGGCGTCGACGTGGAGCTGCGCCAGACCCTGTGGCAGTTCGTCTCCGGCCTGAACAAGCGCCTGGGCAGCACGGTGCTGCTCACGACCCACTACCTGGAAGAAGCCGAAGCCCTGTGCAACCGCATCGCCATGCTCAAGCAGGGCCAGGTGGTGGCGCTGGAGAGCACCTCGTCGCTGCTGGCGCGCTCTTCGTCCCAGGTGCTGCGCTTCAAGACCGATGCGGCGTTGCCGGCCGATCTGGCCGTGCAGGCCCGCGTCACCGGCCGTGTGGTGCAGCTGCCGGCGGCCGACGCGCTGGCGGTGGAGCGCCTGCTGGCCCGGCTGCGTGAAGCGGCCATCACCCCGGAAGACATCGAGATCCGCAAGCCCGATCTGGAGGACGTGTTCCTGGCCCTCACCGGCAGCACGCCGCCCACGATCACCGCCCCGGTGGCCGAGGAGGTGGCGGCATGACCGGCTGGCAGACCCTGTTCTACAAGGAGGTGCTGCGCTTCTGGAAGGTCGGCTTCCAGACCGTGGCGGCCCCCGTGATCACCGCCATCCTGTACCTCATGATTTTCGGCCATGTGCTGGAAGACCGGGTGCAGGTGTACGACTCGGTCAACTACACCGCCTTCCTGCTGCCCGGTCTGGTCATGATGAGCGTGTTGCAGAACGCGTTCGCCAACAGCAGCAGCTCGCTCATCCAGAGCAAGATCATGGGCAACCTGGTCTTCCTGCTGCTCACCCCGCTGTCGCACCGCGCCTGGTTCGTGGCCTATGTGGGCTCGTCGGTGCTGCGCGGCATGGCCGTGGGGGCCGGGGTGATGCTGGCCACCTGGTGGTTTGCGCAGCCGACCGTGGTGGCGCCGTTGTGGATCGTGGTGTTCGGTCTGATGGGCGCCGCCCTGCTGGGTGCGCTGGGCGTGATCGCCGGTCTGTGGGCCGAGAAGTTCGACCAGATGGCGGCCTTCCAGAACTTCATCATCGTGCCCATGACCTTCCTCTCGGGCGTGTTCTACTCCATCCACTCCCTGCCGGCTTTCTGGCAGCAGGTCAGTCACCTCAACCCCTTCTTCTACATGATCGACGGCTTCCGCTACGGCTTCTTCGGCCAGAGCGACGTCTCGCCATGGATCAGCCTGGGGCTGGTGGCCGCCGCGCTGGCCGTGGTCAGCGCCCTGGCCCTGCACCTGCTCAAGACCGGCTACAAGATCCGACACTGACATGACCGCCGACCAACTCCAGAACATCATCGCAGCCGGCCTGCCCTGCGACCACATCGAAGTCACCGGTGACGGTCGCCACTGGGCAGCGGTCATCGTGTCGCCGGCCTTCGAAGGCCTGCGCCTGATCCAGCGCCACCAGCGCGTGTACGCCACCCTGGGCGAACGCATCCGCACCGACGAGGTTCATGCCCTGTCGATGAAGACCCACACCCCGGCCGAATGGGCGGCCCAGGCCTGACATGGACAAACTGCGCATCCGAGGTGGCAACACCCTGACTGGCGAGGTGCCGATCTCCGGCGCCAAGAACGCGGCCCTGCCCGAGCTGTGTGCGGCCTTGCTGACCGATCAGCCGGTCACGCTGCAGAACGTGCCGCGCCTGCGCGATGTGACCACCATGCGCCAGCTGCTGGAGAACATGGGGGTGCAGGCGCGCAACGACGAGCCCGGCAGCATCACCCTGCGCGCGCCGGACAGCCTCAAGCCCGAGGCACCGTACGACCTGGTCAAGACCATGCGCGCCTCGGTGCTGGTGCTGGGCCCGCTGCTGGCCCGCTTCGGCCAGGCCAGGGTGTCGCTCCCCGGTGGTTGTGCCATCGGCTCGCGCCCGGTGGACCAGCACATCAAGGGCATGCAGGCCATGGGCGCCGAGATCGTGGTGGAGCACGGCTACATGGTGGCCCGTCTGCCGGCCGGCCGCAGCCGCCTGCACGGTGCACGCATTGCCACCGACATGGTCACCGTCACCGGCACCGAAAACTTCCTGATGGCCGCTGCCCTGGCGGAGGGCGAGACGCTGCTGGAGAACGCCGCCCAGGAACCCGAGATCGGCGACCTGGCCGAGATGCTGATCGCCATGGGCGCCCGCATCGAGGGCCACGGCACCAGCCGCATCCATGTGCAGGGTGTGGATCGACTGAACGGCTGCACCCACCGCGTGGTGGCCGACCGCATCGAGGCGGGCACCTTCCTGTGCGCCGTGGCCGCCACCGGCGGCGACGTAGTGCTGCGCCACGGCCGTGCCGACCACCTCGATGCCGTCATCGACAAGCTGCACGAAGCTGGCGCCGAGATCGAGGCCGGCCGCAACTCGGCGGGCGATTTCATCCGCATCCGCGCCAGCGGCCGCCTCAAGGCCCAGACCTTCCGCACCACCGAGTACCCGGGCTTCCCGACCGACATGCAGGCCCAGTTCATGGCGCTCAACTGCATCTCCAACGGCACCAGCAAGGTCACCGAGACCATCTTCGAGAACCGGTTCATGCACGTGAACGAGCTGGTGCGCCTGGGCGCGCGCATCCAGACCGACGGCAAGGTCGCCGTCATCGAGGGCGTGGAGCGCCTGTCAGGCGCCACCGTCATGGCCACCGACCTGCGTGCCTCGGCCAGCCTGGTGATCGCCGGCCTGGTGGCCGAGGGCGAGACCGTGGTCGACCGCATCTACCACCTCGACCGGGGCTACGACCAGATGGAGTCCAAGCTGCGGGCCATCGGCGCCGACATCGAACGCATCTCATGAACGACACCATCACCCTGGCCCTGTCCAAGGGCCGCATCTTCGACGAGACCCTGCCGCTGCTCAAGGCCGCCGGCATCGAGGTGCTGGAAGACCCCGAGAAGTCGCGCAAGCTCATCCTGCCGACCAACCAGCCCGGCGTGCGCGTGGTGCTGGTGCGGGCCACCGATGTGCCCACCTATGTGGAGCATGGCGGCGCCGACCTGGGCGTGACCGGCAAGGACACCCTCATCGAGCACGGCGGCCAGGGCCTGTACCAGCCGCTGGACCTGCGCATCGCCCGCTGCCGCGTGAGCGTGGCCGTGCGGTCCGACTTTGATTACGCCACCGCCGTGCGCCAGGGTTCGCGCCTGCGCGTGGCCACCAAGTACACCACCATCGCGCGCGACTTCTTCGCCACCAAGGGCGTGCATGTGGACCTGATCAAGCTCTACGGCAGCATGGAGCTGGCCCCGCTGACCGGCCTGGCCGACGCCATCGTCGATCTGGTCTCCACCGGCAACACGCTCAAGGCCAACCAGCTGGTCGAGGTGGAACGCATCATGGACATCAGTTCGCGACTGGTGGTCAACCAGGCGTCGCTCAAGCTCAAGCAGGCCCGTCTGCGGCCGCTGCTGGACGCCTTTGCCGCTGCCACCGCGCAGGAGCCCCGCACATGAACGCCCCCGCACCCCTGCAGGCGCAGCCGCTGCGCCTGTCCACCTCCCAGCCCGATTTCGAGGCTGCCTTTGCGCAGCGGCTGCACTGGTCGGCCGAGACCGACGGTGCCATCGAGCAGCGGGTGGCCGACATCCTGGCCGACGTGCGTGCCCGGGGCGATGCCGCCGTGCTGGAGTACACCGCCCGCTTCGACGGGCTGCACGCCGACGGCCTGAAGGCGCTGGAGCTGACCCAGGTCGAGCTGCGCGCTGCCTTCGACAGCCTGCCGCCCGCCCAGCGCCAGGCGCTGGAGGCCGCTGCCCGCCGCGTGCGCAGTTATCACGAGGCCCAGAAACGAGCCAGCGGCGAGAGCTGGACCTACCGCGACGAGGACGGCACCTTGCTGGGCCAGAAGGTCACGCCGCTGGACCGCGTGGGCATCTATGTGCCCGGCGGCAAGGCGGCCTACCCGTCGAGCGTGCTCATGAATGCCATCCCGGCCCATGTGGCCGGCGTGAGCGAGATCATCATGGTGGTGCCCACGCCGCGCGGTGAACGCAACCCGCTGGTGCTGGCGGCGGCCCATGTGGCCGGCGTCTCGCGGGCCTTCACCATCGGCGGCGCGCAGGCGGTGGCCGCACTGGCTTACGGCACGGCCACCGTGCCCAAGGTCGACAAGATCACCGGCCCCGGCAATGCCTATGTGGCCAGCGCCAAGAAGCATGTGTTCGGCACCGTGGGCATCGACATGATCGCCGGCCCCAGCGAGATCCTGGTGCTGGCCGACGGCACCACGCCGGCCGACTGGGTGGCCATGGACCTGTTCAGCCAGGCCGAGCACGACGAGCTGGCGCAGAGCATCCTGCTGTGCCCGGACGCTGCCTACATCGACGCGGTGCAGGCCGCCATCGACCGGCTGCTGCCCACCATGCCGCGCGCGGCCATCATCGCCAAGAGCCTGAACGACCGCGGTGCGCTGATCCACACCCGCAGCATGGACGAGGCCTGTGCCATCAGCAACCGCATCGCGCCCGAGCACCTGGAGGTCTCCAGCCGCGATCCGCACCGCTGGGAGCCGCTGCTCCGGCATGCCGGCGCCATCTTCCTGGGTGCCTACACCAGCGAGAGCCTGGGCGATTACTGCGCCGGCCCCAACCACGTGCTGCCCACCAGCGGCACGGCGCGCTTCAGCTCGCCGCTGGGCGTGTACGACTTCCAGAAGCGCAGCAGCCTGATCGAGGTGAGCGCTGCCGGCGCCCAGGGCCTGGGCCAGGTGGCGGCCGAACTCGCCTACGGCGAAGGCCTGCAGGCCCACGCCCGCGCCGCCGAGCTGCGGCTTGACCCGGTGCCACCCATGCGGGGGGCCGCATGAGCCAGCGCCCCGACCCCCTGGGCATGATCCGGCAGGACGTGCAGTCCATGCACGCCTATGCGGTGCAGGACGCCACCGGCATGGTCAAGCTCGACGCCATGGAGAACCCCTACCGCCTGCCCGAGCCGCTGCAACAGGCCCTGGGCGAGCGGCTGGGCGCCGTGGCGCTGAACCGCTATCCCGGCCCCCGCGTGGACGATCTCAAGGCCGCGCTGGCGCAGCACGTCGATCTGCCACCCGGCTTCGGCCTGATGCTGGGCAACGGGTCGGACGAGCTCATTTCCCTGCTGGCCATGGCCTGCGACCGGCCCGGCGCCAGCATCCTGGCGCCCGAGCCGGGCTTCGTCATGTATGCCATGAGCGCCCGCCTGCAGGGCCTGGCCTTCCACGGCGTGCCGCTGGCGGCCGACTTCCAGCTCGACGAGGCCGCCATGGTGGCGGCCCTGCGTGAGCACCGTCCGGCCATCACCTACCTGGCCTACCCCAACAATCCCACCGCCAACCTGTGGGACGCCGGCGTCATCCGGCGCCTCATCGACGAGGCCGCGCAGTTCGGTGGTCTGGTGGTCATGGACGAGGCCTACCAGCCGTTTTCCAGCCGCACCTGGCTGGACGCCATGCGCGCCGAACCCGAGGCCCATGCCCATGTGCTGCTCATGCGCACGCTGTCCAAGTTCGGGCTCGCCGGTGTGCGCATCGGCTACATGGTGGGTGCGGCCCGCCTGGTGGCCGAGGTGGACAAGCTGCGCCCGCCCTACAACATCAGCGTGCTCAACGCCGAGTGCGCGCTGTTCGCGCTCGAACACCAGACCGTGTTCGCCGAGCAGGCTGCCGAGATCCGCCGCGAGCGCACCGCGCTCATCGCGGCGCTGGCCGCCATGCCCGGTGTCGAGCCCTTCCCCAGCGAGGGCAACATGGTGCTGGTGCGGGTGCCCGACGCACAACGCGCCTTCGACGGCCTCAAGGCCGCCGGCCTGCTGGTGAAGAATGTTTCTAAAATGCATCCGTTGCTGGCCCGGTGCCTGCGCCTGACGGTGGGAACCCCCGCCGAAAACGCCCGGCTGCTGAGCGCCTTCCCCACCGTCCTATGACCTCCACGCCCACCGCCTTTCCCGCGCCGCGCCCCGGCGACCGCACCGCCGACGTGCAGCGCAACACCAGCGAGACGCAGATCGGCGTGCGCATCAACCTGGACGGCACCGGCGTGTCGGTGCTGTCCACCGGCATCGGCTTCTTCGACCACATGCTCGACCAGATCGCCCGCCACGGGCTGATCGACCTGCAGATCCAGGCCGTGGGCGACCTGCACATCGACGGTCACCACACGGTGGAAGACGTGGGCATCACCCTGGGCCAGGCCTTTGCCAAGGCCGTGGGCGACAAGAAGGGCATCCGCCGCTACGGCCATGCCTATGTGCCGCTGGACGAGGCGCTGTCGCGCGTGGTGATCGATTTTTCCGGCCGCCCCGGCCTGCACATGCGTGTGCCGTTCAAGAGCGGCATGGTGGGTGCTTTCGACACCCAGCTGGCCTACGAGTTCTTCCAGGGTTTCGTCAACCATGCCGGCGTGACCCTGCACATCGACAACCTGCACGGCGAGAACGCCCACCATCAGGCCGAGACCGTGTTCAAGGCTTTTGCCCGCGCAGTGCGCATGGCCATCGAGCGCGATCCGCGCATGGGCGACGTGATTCCTTCCACCAAGGGCTCGCTCTGAGCAAACCCGGCGCGATGAAATCCCAGACAGTGGCCGTGGTCGACTACGGCAGCGGCAACCTGCGCTCGGTCTCGCAGGCCGTCATCCATGCGGCCCAGGGCAGCGGGGTGGACGTGGTGGTCACATCCGATGCCTCGACCGTCATGAACGCCGGCCGCGTGGTGCTGCCCGGTCAGGGCCACATGGCCGACTGCATGCGCGAGCTCTCGGCCTCCGGCCTGCTCGATGCCGTGCTGCACGCGGCCGCGCACAAGCCGCTGTTCGGTGTGTGCGTGGGCATGCAGATGCTGCTGGAGCGCAGCGAGGAAGGCCCCACCGACGGCCTCGGCCTGATCCCTGGCGACGTGGTGCGTTTCCAGCTCGAAGGCCGGCACCAGCCCGACGGCAGCCGCTTCAAGGTGCCGCAGATGGGCTGGAACCAAGTGTTCCACGCGCTGCCGCATGGCCCGGCCCACGCGCTGTGGCAGGGCATTCCCGACGGTGCCCACTTCTATTTCGTGCACAGTTTTCATGCCCGCCCGGCCCGGGCCGCCCATGTGGCGGGCGAGACCGATTACGGTGGCCGGTTTGCATCGGCCATCGCACGGGATAACATTTTCGCCACCCAGTTCCACCCGGAAAAGAGCGCTGCCCAAGGGTTGGCGCTGTACCGCAACTTCCTCACCTGGCAACCCTGAGCGTTCACGCTCCTGCCCACCATGCTGCTGATTCCTGCCATTGATCTGAAAGACGGCCAGTGTGTTCGCCTCAAACAGGGCGACATGGACCAATCGACGGTGTTCGGCGAAGACCCGGCAGCCATGGCCCGCAGCTGGGTCAACCGGGGCGCCCGCCGGGTGCACCTGGTCGACCTCAACGGCGCCTTTGCCGGCAAGCCCAAGAACGAACAGGCCATCCGCGCCATCCTCAAGGACATCGGCTCCGAGGTGGATGTGCAGCTCGGTGGCGGCATCCGCGATCTGGACACCATCGAGCGCTACCTGGATGCCGGCCTGCGCTACGTGATCATCGGCACCGCGGCGGTCAAGAACCCCGGCTTCCTGCAGGACGCCTGCACGGCGTTCGGCGGCCACATCATCGTGGGACTGGACGCCAAGGACGGCAAGGTCGCCACCGACGGCTGGAGCAAGCTCACCGGCCACGAGGTGGTCGATCTGGCCAAAAAGTTCGAGGACTACGGCGTCGAATCCATCATCTACACCGACATCGGTCGCGACGGCATGCTCAGCGGCATCAACATCGAGGCCACGGTCAAGCTGGCCCAGGCCCTCACCATCCCGGTGATCGCCTCCGGGGGACTGTCCAACATGGAGGACATCCGCCGGCTCTGTGCGGTCGAGGAAGAGGGCATCGAGGGCGTGATCTGCGGCCGCTCCATCTACAGCGGCGATCTGGACTTCGAGGCCGCCCAGGCCCTGGCCGACGAGCTCAACGGATGACCGATGCTCGCTAAACGCATCATTCCCTGCCTGGACGTCACCGGCGGCCGGGTGGTCAAGGGCGTCAATTTCGTCGAACTGCGTGACGCCGGCGATCCGGTGGAGATCGCGGCCCGCTACAACGAGCAGGGCGCCGACGAACTCACCTTCCTCGACATCACCGCCACCTCCGACGGCCGCGACCTCATCCTGCCCATCATCGAGGCGGTGGCGTCCCAGGTGTTCATCCCGCTCACCGTGGGTGGGGGAGTGCGCACGGTGGAGGATGTGCGCCGCCTGCTCAACGCCGGCGCCGACAAGACCAGCTTCAATTCCGCCGCCATTGCCAACCCCCCGGTCATCCGCGAGGCGGCCGACAAGTACGGCTCGCAATGCATCGTGGTGGCCATCGACGCCAAACGCCGCCAGGGTGATGACCTGGCCGCCCGGGGCGAGGGCTGGGACGTGTACAGCCACGGCGGGCGCAAGAACACCGGGCTGGACGCCGTGGCCTGGGCCCGGCAGATGGCCGACTTCGGCGCGGGGGAGATCCTGCTCACCAGCATGGACCGCGACGGCACCAAGTCCGGTTTCGATCTGGCCCTGACCCGTGCCGTGGCCGATGCGGTGCCGGTGCCGGTGATCGCCTCCGGGGGCGTCGGCAACCTCGATCACCTGGCCGACGGCGTTCAGCAGGGCGGGGCCGATGCGGTGCTGGCCGCCAGCATCTTCCACTACGGCGAGTACACGGTCGCTCAGGCCAAGGCCCGCATGGCCGAGCGCGGCATTCCGGTGAGGCTTTGATGGACTGGCTCGATACCGTGAAGTGGGACGACCAGGGCCTGGTGCCGGTGATCGCGCAGGAAGCGGCCACCGGCGATGTGCTGATGTTCGCCTGGATGAACCGCGAGGCCCTGGCGAAGACCGCCGAACTGGGCCGCGCGGTGTACTTCAGCCGCTCGCGCGGCAAGCTCTGGTTCAAGGGCGAAGAATCGGGCCATGTGCAGCAGGTGCACGACATCCGCCTGGACTGCGACAACGATGTGGTGCTGCTCAAGGTGACCCAGCTCGGCCACGAGCCAGGGATTGCCTGCCACACCGGACGCCACAGCTGCTTCTTCCAGCGCTACGAGGCCGGTGCCTGGCACACGGTCGAACCGGTCCTCAAAGACCCGACCTCCATCTACAAGTGACGCCATGTCCCTGACCGACGACCTGGAGCGGCTGGCTGCCGTCATCGAATCCCGCAAGCCGGCCAACGGCGGCGACCCCGACAAGAGCTATGTGGCCCGGCTGTTGCACAAGGGCCCGGACGCCTTCCTCAAGAAAGTGGGCGAGGAAGCCACCGAGCTGGTGATGGCCGCCAAGGACGCCGACCACGGCGGTGACCGTGCGAAGCTGGTCAACGAGACGGCCGACCTGTGGTTCCACTGCATGATCGCCCTGGCCCACCACGGCCTGGGACCGGCCGATGTGGTGGCCGAACTGGTGCGGCGCGAAGGTCTGAGCGGGCTGGAGGAAAAAGCCCTGCGCAAGGCCCAGGCCCGCGAAGCCGGCGAGTGAACCCTCTGACCTCCGGGAGCCGACCATGACCGACCAGGACACCGCATCCGCCACCACGGACAACGAGCGCGCGCAGTCGCTCAAGTCGGTCGGCTGGCTCAGTTATGTGCTGCACCTCATCGTGGCCGTGGGCGCGGTGGTGCCCGGCACCCAGCCCGGCGTGGCGCTGCTGATCGTGGCGCTGATCATCGATCTGGTCAAACGCGACGATGCCCAGGGCACCTGGCAGGCCAGCCATTTCAGCTGGCGCATCCGCACCGTCATCTGGGCCGCCCTGCTGTACCTGCTGACCGCCCCCCTGTGGCTGGCCTTCCTGATCCCGGGCATGCTGGCCTGGGCGGCCATCTCCATCTGGTTCCTCTACCGCATCATCAAGGGCATGGTGGCCATGAATGCCAGCCAGCCCCTTCCGACATGAGCACCCAGGCCCACACACCCAACCACCCTCACGACCCGAACTGCATCTTCTGCAAGATCGTGGCCGGCCAGATCCCCAGCCGCAAGGTCCACGAGGATGAGGACATCCTGGCCTTTCATGACATCCAGCCCTGGGCGCCGGTACACTTTCTGGTGATTCCCAAGCGCCACATCCCGTCCATGGCCCAGATCGGGCCCGACGATGCCGCGCTGATGGGGCGCATCATGACGTTGATTCCCCGGCTGGCCGAGGAGCAGGGCTGCAACCCTTATCCCGACGGCGGCTTCCGTACCGTATGCAACACCGGTACCGAGGGCGGGCAGGAGGTGCACCACCTCCATGTGCACGTCATGGGCGGCCCACGCCCCTGGTCGCGAGGCTGACGCGACCCGGAGCACGTCTCCACGCCAGCCGGGTCAAACCCCTGGTGTCATCAGTCCCACCACCCCCCGGGCGTAGAATCGCACGCCATGCGCGCTGCGCCCTGAATTCATCATCTGGAGATTTCCATGGGTACGTTTTCCATCTGGCACTGGCTGATCGTTCTGCTGATCGTGGTCATGGTTTTCGGCACCAAGAAGCTGAAGAACCTGGGCTCCGACCTGGGTGGCGCGGTCAAGGGTTTCAAGGACGGCATGAAGGAAGGTGGCCAGCCCGCCGACGCTGCCGCCACCCAGCAGGTGACCCAGAACACCGCCGCCGACAAGGCCACCATCGACGTCGAAGCCAAGCAGAAGAGCTGATGACCGGCTCCCGGCCGGGGTCGGACGCGGGCGGGCTGCCGGCCTGCCGCGCTGTTCCCTTGCTGCTCCAACGACTGGCGACACATGATTGATCTGGGCATTTCCAAGCTCGCCCTCATCGGGGCGGTGGCGCTGATCGTCATCGGCCCCGAGAAGCTGCCGCGCGTGGCCCGCACCGTGGGCGCCTTGCTGGGCAAGGCCCAGCGTTATGTGGCCGACGTCAAGGCCGAGGTCAACCGGTCCATGGAGCTCGAGGAGCTCCGCAAGATGAAGGACTCGGTCGAGAACGCGGCCCGCGACGTCGAGAGCTCGGTGCAGTCGACCACGCAGGATTTCGAGAAGTCCTGGTCCGAGGCCACTGCCGGTCTGGACGTCAACGAACCGCTGTCCGAGCCGTCGTCGTCCATCCACGATCCGTCCTACCCGGTCTACCGCCACCCGCGCAAGAACTGGCGCGTGAAGCAGAAAGCCATGCCGCAATGGTTCAAGGCCCGGGCCGGTGTGCGGACCCGCACCCAGTCCGGCGCTGCCCGAGTGGCCCGGTTCCGGCCGCGTTCCATCTCCGCTCCCCGCTGATGTCCGACTCCCCGAATTCCACCGACGAGCTCGCCGGGACCGAACAGCCGTTCGTGCAGCACCTCATGGAGCTGCGCGACCGCCTGCTGTACGGCGTGATCGGGCTGGCCATCTGCATGGCAGCCCTGGCGGTCTGGCCGGGTCCGGGCGGGCTGATCGACCTGATCGCCATTCCGATCAAGGCCCACATGCCGCCCGACGCCAAGCTGATCGCCGTCGGCGTGTTCTCCCCGTTCTTCGTGCCGCTGAAGGTGCTGGCCATGGCGGCGTTGCTGCTCTCGCTGCCCTGGTGGATGTACCAGGCCTGGGCCTTTGTGGCGCC
Organism: Hydrogenophaga sp. R2; assembly: GCF_049843595.1. Classification (NCBI taxonomy): domain Bacteria; kingdom Pseudomonadati; phylum Pseudomonadota; class Betaproteobacteria; order Burkholderiales; family Comamonadaceae; genus Hydrogenophaga; species Hydrogenophaga sp. R2. The sequence continues at coordinate 151,772 of NZ_JBBHZN010000002.1, read as the reverse complement.
GGGCCTCTACAGCCACGAGAAGCGCTTTGCGGTGCCCCTGATCATCCTGGGCAGCCTGCTGGCCTACGTGGGCATCGCCTTCGTGCAGTTCTTCGTGCTGGACAAGATGTTCGGCTTCATCCAGAAATTCACGCCGGCCAGCGTGGCGGCCACGCCCGACATTGCTTCCTATGTCGAGGCCATCCTGTCGCTCTACCTGGCGTTCGGTCTTGCGTTTCAGGTGCCCATCGTGGTCATCCTGCTGGTCAAGATGGGCATGGTGTCGGTCCAGAAGCTGAAGGATTTCCGCGGCTACTTCATCGTCATCGCGTTCATCATCGCGGCCGTGGTCACACCGCCGGACGTCATCTCCCAGCTGGCGCTGGCCGTGCCGATGTGCATCCTGTACGAACTGGGCATCTGGGGCGCCCGCTGGTTCGTGCAGCCGAAGCCCGAAGACGCCGAGGCCGATTGAGCTTCAGCGGCGGGTCGGCGCGCGGGGCACGTTGCGCTGACCGGGCACCACCTCGATCTTCATGCCGGTTTCGCGGCGCTGCACGTCCAGAACGGCCTTTTCGCCCGGCTTGAGCGAGGCCACGGCGGCCAGCAAGTCCGGCACGGTCTTCACTTCCTTGCCGGCCACGGCCGTCACCACGTCCCCGGGCCGCATGCCGGCCTGAGCGGCAGGGCCGTTCTGCAGCACCCCGGTGATGACCACGCCCTGGCCGCTGCGCACGCCGAAGCTCTCGGCCAGCTCGGGACTCAGGTCCTGCGGCTCCACGCCGATCCAGCCCCGGGTGACCTTGCCTTCCTTGACGATGGCCTCCATCACGGTGCGGGCGGTGGAGGTGGGAATGGCAAACCCGATGCCCATCGAGCCGCCCGATCGCGAATAGATGGCGGTGTTGATGCCCATGAGGTGGCCGTTGGTGTCCACCAGTGCGCCACCGGAATTGCCCGGGTTGATGGCGGCGTCGGTCTGGATGAAGTTCTCGAAGGTGTTGATGCCCAGCTGGGTGCGCCCCAGTGCGCTGACGATGCCGCTGGTGACGGTCTGACCCACACCGAACGGGTTGCCGATGGCCAGCACCTGGTCGCCGATCTGCAGTTCGTCCGATTGCCCCAGCGTGATGACCGGCAGATCGGTCAGCCCGATCTTGAGGATGGCGAGATCGGTTTCCGGATCGGTGCCGATGACCTGGGCCACGGTCTGTCGACCGTCGTTGAGGATGACCTGGATCTCGTCGGCCTCCTCGATGACGTGGTTGTTGGTCAGGATGTAGCCCGCCGGGCTGACGATCACGCCGGAGCCCAGGCCCGACTGGGGCTGCGAGGGCGCCTGGTCGCCGAAGAAGAAACGGAACCAGGGGTCGTTGGTGTGCGGGTTCTCGGCCGGCGCCTTGCTGGTGTTGATGCTCACCACGGCCGGCGAGGCCAGTTTGGCCGCCTCGCGAAAGCTGCTGGTTCCCCCCCCGCCGACGATGCCTGCCGGCGCCTCGAAGACCGGGATCACCGACAGCCCCCGCTGGCTCGACCGCCCCAGCCACTGCGGCTGCAGCGTGGCGACCACGAACAGAATGCCCACCAGGACGGTGACGGTTTGCGCAAACAGGAGCCAGAGACGTTTCATGCCGGTATTCTCCCGTATCCCGGCTCGGCACCGACCACCTCTCGCACCAGTCTCACCTGTCATGCCCACGACCTCCCGCGAACAGCTCACCCAGGCCTTCGACCAGCTGCTGGAGCCCGGCCGCTTCAAGGATTACGGCCCCAACGGCCTGCAGGTGGAGGGGCGCTCCGCAGTCCGCCGTATCGTCTCGGGCGTGACCGCCAGCCGGGCGCTGATCGAGGCGGCCATCGATGACGGTGCCGATGCGATCTTCGTGCACCACGGGCTGTTCTGGCGCGGTCAGGACGGCCGTGTCACCGGCTGGATGAAGCAGCGTCTGGCCCTGCTGCTGGCCCACGACATCAACCTGTATGCCTACCACCTGCCGCTGGACGCCCATGCCGAGCTGGGCAACAACGCCCAGCTCGCCCGGGTGCTGGGCATCACGCCCGAGCCCGCGCCGCAGGGCCGTTTCGGCGACCAGCAGCTGGGGCTGATCGGCCAGCGCAGCGAGCCATCGGCGCAGGCACTGGCCGACCATGTGGCCGCTTGCCTGGGGCGCCCGGTGACGCTGGTGGCCGAGCCGGACCGGCCGGTGCGGCGCGTGGCCTTGTGCACCGGTGGCGCCCAAGGGTATTTCGAGGCCGCCATTGCCGCCGGCGCGGACGCTTTCATCACCGGCGAGATCTCCGAGCCGCAGGCGCACTACGCCCGCGAATGCGGCGTGGCCTACCTGGCGTGCGGCCACCATGCCACCGAGCGGTATGGTGCTCCGGCAGTGGCCGGGCATGTGGCACAGGCCTTGGGCCTGGAGCACCGCTTCATCGACATCCCGAACCCCGCATGAGCCGGCTGCCCTTGCTGATCTCCATGGGCGATCCGGCCGGCATCGGACCGGAGATCATTGCCCGTGCCGTGGTGCAGCGGCCCGAACTGCTGGCGGACGTCGTGGTCTGCGGCGATGCCGACGTGATGCAGCGTGCCCTGGCGCTGGTGGCCGGCGACCGGGCGTCGGTGGGGCAGCGGCCGGTGCTGGCCGTGGTGGCTTCGGTGCCGGACGCAGCGTCCGTTCCTGCCGGTGCGCTGGCGCTGTGGCAGACCTGCGCACCGCTGGGCGCCATCGAGCCGGGGCGTATCAGCGCTGCCGCAGGGCGGGCGGCGGCCGACTGCGTGGTGGCCGCTGCGCAGGTGGTGCTGGCCGGCCGTGGTCGTGCGCTGGTCACGGCGCCGCTGCACAAGGAGGCCCTGGCGGCCGCCGGCATCGATCACCCCGGCCACACCGAGCTGCTGCAGGCGCTGGCCGCGCAGCATGCCGGCGTGCCGGTGAGCGAGATGCCGGTGCGCATGATGCTCAGCTGTCCGGACCTCGCCGTGGTGCTGGTGAGCATCCATGTGGCGCTGCAGGAGGCCATCCGCCTGCTCACCCCGGGGCGGCTGGAGCAGACCATCCGCATCGCGCATGCGCATTTCCGGCGCTGCGGTGTGGCGCAGCCGCGTGTCGCGGTGGCCGGCCTCAACCCGCATGCCGGCGAGGGCGGACTGTTCGGCCGGGAAGACGTGGACATCATTGCCCCGGTGGTGCAAGCGCTGCGGTCGGAGGGCATGGAGGTCAGCGGACCACACCCGCCCGACACCGTGTTCATGCGGGCCCGCCAGGGTGCCTGTGACGTGGTGGTGGCGCAGTACCACGACCAGGGGCTGATCCCGGTCAAGCTGCTGGGGCTGGACGATGGTGTCAACACCACCCTGGGGCTGCCGCTGGTACGGACCAGCCCCGACCACGGCACCGCATTCGACATCGCCTGGACCGGGCAGGCCAGTGCGGCCAGCCTGCTCGCGGCCATCGACGCCGCCCGGCGCTTCACCGGCGGCGCCTGAGGCCTCGTCTTACTTGCGCAGGCTGTCGCGGATCTCGCGCAGCAGGGCGATGTCTTCCGGCGTGACCGGCTCGGCCGGCGCAGCGGGCGGGGTCTCGCGCTTGAGCCGGTTGATCTGCTTGACCATCATGAAGATGATGAAGGCCATGATGGTGAAGTTGATGGCCACGGTGATGAAGCTGCCATAGGCAAACACCGGGACGCCGGCCGCCTTCATGGCGGCCAGGGTCCGGGCCGTTCCTTCCGGCACCTGGGCCAGCGGGACGAACAGGTTGCTGAAATCCAGCTTCCCGAAGATGGCGCCCACCAGGGGCATGATCACGTCCTCCACCATGGAGGTGACGATCTTGCCGAAGGCCCCGCCGATGATCACGCCGACCGCCAGGTCGATCACGTTGCCCTTGACGGCGAACTCCTTGAATTCCTGCAGCATGCCCATGGTCTTTTTCTCCTCGTTGGACGGTCGTTGATCGTCCGCGTGCCGGCTGGCGCGGTCGCGCGGTGCAAATCATTCTCACACACCGACCGTGACGGCTTCCCCCGGTGCGACCCTGCCGGGCGGGTGTCGCGTCGGTACCTTACCAAGCCGCCCCGACAAGCCAGAGCGCTGGCGGGCGTCCAGTACAATGCCGGGTTGTCCCCAATGTCCCCGTCCGATTCCAGAAAGAATCCCATGAGTGAAGCTACTGCCAACAAAGGCTCCGGCGCCGTGGATAGCAGCCGCCGTACCTGGCTGATCACCTCCTGCGCCATGGGTGGCGTGGGTGCAGCCGCCGTCGCTGTCCCCTTCGTGAGCACCTTCCAGCCGTCCGAGCGCGCCAAGGCCGCCGGCGCTGCGGTCGAGGTGGATGTCTCGGGCATCGCTCCCGGCGAGAAGATCGTGGTGGAGTGGCGGGGCAAGCCGGTGTGGATCATGCGCCGCACCCCCGAACAGCTGGCATCCCTGGAAGCGGTCGAGCCCGAGCTGGCCGACCCCAACTCCGACCGGACCGCGGTGCCCACCCCCGAGTACGCGAAGAACCGCCACCGCTCGATCAAGCCCGAGTTTCTGGTGACCGTGGGCATCTGCACCCACCTGGGCTGCTCGCCTGGCGACAAGCTCACCCCCGGCCCCCAGCCCTCGCTGCCCGACAACTGGAAGGGCGGCTTCCTGTGCGCCTGCCACGGCTCGACCTTCGACGTGGCCGGCCGGGTGTTCAAGAACAAGCCCGCTCCCGACAACCTGGAGGTGCCGCCGCACCACTTCGTGTCGGACACCGTGCTGCTTGTCGGCGAAGAGAAGAAGGCCTGATAGGGCCATTGCCATCCTGCACAGTCCCCTGAATCCAGAGGCATCCCATGGCTCAATTCAAAGAAATCTCCCCTGACGCCCCCATGGGCGAGAAGGCGCTGAACTGGATCGACAACCGGTTCCCGCTCACCAAGCTCTACAACGAGCACCTGGCCGAGTACTACGCGCCCAAGAACTTCAACTTCTGGTACTTCTTCGGCTCGCTGGCCCTGCTGGTGCTGGTGATCCAGATCGTCACCGGCATCTTCCTGGTGATGCACTACAAGCCGGACGCCAACCTGGCCTTCGCATCGGTGGAATACATCATGCGGGACGTGCCCTGGGGCTGGCTGATCCGTTACATGCACTCCACCGGCGCCTCCGCCTTCTTCGTGGTGGTGTACCTGCACATGTTCCGTGGCCTCATCTACGGCAGCTACCGCAAGCCGCGCGAGCTGGTCTGGGTGTTCGGTTGCGCGATCTTCCTGTGCCTGATGGCCGAAGCCTTCATGGGTTACCTGCTGCCCTGGGGCCAGATGTCCTACTGGGGCGCCCAGGTGATCGTGAACCTGTTCTCCGCCATCCCCTTCATCGGTCCTGACCTGGCCCTGCTGATCCGCGGCGATTTCGTGGTGGGCGACGCCACCCTGAACCGCTTCTTCAGCTTCCACGTGATCGCCGTGCCCCTGGTCCTCCTGGGCCTGGTGGTCGCTCACATCATTGCCCTGCACGAAGTGGGTTCCAACAACCCCGACGGCGTGGAGATCAAGGCCAACAAGGACGCCTCCGGCAAGCCGGTGGACGGCATCCCGTTCCACCCGTACTACACCGTGCACGACATCCTGGGCGTGTCGGTCTTCCTGATGATCTTCTCGGCCGTGGTGTTCTTCGCCCCCGAGTTCGGCGGCTACTTCCTGGAGTTCAACAACTTCATCCCGGCCGACCCGCTGACCACCCCGCTGCACATCGCACCGGTCTGGTACTTCACCCCGTTCTATTCCATGCTGCGCGCCATCACCGCCGAGATGATGTACGTGCTGGTGGCCTGCGTGGTGCTGGGTGCGGTCCTGGGCGTGCTCAAGGCCAAGGTGGCGGGTGCCGTCAAGGGTGGCATCGTGATCGGTGCCGTGGCCCTGAGCGCCGCCATGCTGTCCATCGACGCCAAGTTCTGGGGCGTGGTGGTGATGGGTGGTGCCGTGATCATCCTGTTCTTCCTGCCCTGGCTCGACAACAGCCCGGTCAAGTCGATCCGCTACCGCCCGAGCTGGAACAAGTGGCTGTACTTCGTGTTCGTGGTGAACTTCCTGATCCTGGGTTACCTGGGCGTGCTGCCCCCGTCGCCCATCGGTGAGCGCGTGTCGCAAGTGGGTACCCTGTTCTATTTCGGCTTCTTCCTGCTGATGCCGTGGTGGAGCCGCCTGGGCGAATTCAAGCCGGTGCCCAGCCGCGTCACCTTCCAGCCCCACTGAACGCCCAGAGCCTTTCGGAGAGTCAATCCCATGAAAAAAATCCTTCTGGGCCTCATGCTGTCGCTTGGCCTGTCGGGCGCGGCCATGGCCGCCGGCGCTTCCATTCCGCTGGACCAGGCGCCCAAGCGCACCAACGACATGGCTGCCCTGCAGAACGGTGCCAAGCTGTTCGTCAACTACTGTCTGAACTGCCACTCGGCGGCCTTCATGCGCTACAACCGTCTGCGCGACATCGGCCTGAACGACAAGCAGATCGCCGAGAACCTGACCTTCACCACCGACAAGATCGGTGACACCATGAAGGCCCACATCAGCCCCGCCGATGCCAAGGCCTGGTTCGGCAAGGTGCCGCCCGACCTGACCCTGGTGGCACGGTCGCGCTCCAGCAAGGCAGGTCCGGGTTCGGACTACATCTACACGCTGCTGCGCACCTACTACCGCGACGAGACCAAGCCCACCGGCTGGAACAACAAGGCCTTCCCCAACATCGGCATGCCCAACCCGCTGTGGCAGCTGCAGGGCGAGCAGGCGCCGGTCTACGAGAAGGTCATGAGCCACGGCCACGAGGTCGAGGTGCTCAAGGGCTGGACCCAGACCAAGCCCGGGACCATGACCCCGGCCGAGTTCGACCAGAACGTGGGTGACCTGGTGGCCTACCTGCAGTGGATGTCCGAGCCTGCACAGAACAGCCGTATCCGCATCGGTGTGTGGGTGATGATCTTCCTGGCTGCCTTCACCGTGGTGGCCTGGCGCCTGAATGCCGTCTTCTGGAAAGACATCAAGTAAACATCCCGTTGACCTCCGACCGGCTCGCGCGGGCGGCGGAGGTCCTGACCACAGTGGTTTGCGGTGCCTGAAGGGCACGTCGGCAAGCCACTGTTTTTTGCTTTGAGGAGCCTCCCCCCATGATGGTCTTGTACTCGGGTACCACCTGCCCCTATTCGCACCGCTGCCGCTTTGTCCTGTTCGAGAAGGGCATGGACTTCGAGATCCGCGACGTGGATCTCTACAACAAGCCCGAAGACATCAGCGTGATGAACCCGTACGGTCAGGTGCCCATCCTGGTCGAGCGCGACCTGATCCTGTACGAGTCGAACATCATCAACGAGTACATCGACGAGCGTTTCCCGCACCCCCAGCTGATGCCGGGTGACCCGGTGGACCGCGCCCGCGTGCGCCTGTTCCTGCTCAACTTCGAGAAGGAGCTGTTCACCCATGTGTCGACGCTCGAGTCGCGCACCAGCAAGGGCAACGAAAAGGCGCTGGAGAAGGCCCGCGCCCACATCCGCGACCGTCTGACCCAGCTGGCGCCGGTGTTCATGAAGAACAAGTTCATGCTGGGCGACAACTTCTCCATGCTGGACGTGGCCATCGCGCCGCTGCTGTGGCGTCTGGACTTCTACGGCATCGAACTGAGCAAGAACGCAGCCCCGCTGCTGAAGTACGCCGAGCGCATCTTCTCGCGCCCTGCCTACATCGAGGCGCTGACCCCGTCCGAAAAGGTCATGCGCAAGTAAGCGGTCCCAGCCATGAGCAGCGAAGCGCCTGTCTCGTCCACCCGGCCCTACCTGATCCGCGCGCTGCACGAATGGTGTGCGGACAACGGCTTTTCGCCCTACATCGCGGTCCAGGTGGATGCCTCGGTCCAGGTCCCGATGGAGTTCGTCAAGAACGGCGAGATCGTCCTGGACGTGAGCATGGACGCCACCAGCGGGCTGCGGCTGGGCAACGAGTACATCGAGTTCAAGGCCCGGTTTGGCGGGGTTGCCCGGGAGATCATCATCCCGGTGTCCCATGTGATCGCCATCTACGCCCGTGAAAACGGGCAGGGCATGGCCTTCCCGGCTCCGCCGCAGGCACCCCTGTCGGCAACAGGCGCTGCCGTGCCGGCCCCGTCGGCAACGCCCGCATCGGCCGACCCGCCGTCCGATCCGGATGCGCCGGGGCCTGATCGGCCGGCGGGACGCCCTCAGCTCAAGCGCGTGAAGTGAGCCGTAGAATGGTCGGCTTTCGGTGATACCGGCCGCTTTAGCTCAGTTGGTAGAGCAATCGCCTTGTAAGCGATAGGTCGTCCGTTCGAGTCGGACAAGCGGCACCAGGCATCAGCGACCGGCCGACTGGACCTTCAGGCGGATGGTGCGGACCGGTGCGCCGAGTTCGGCCAGGCGGTCCAGAAAGCGCGGCACGAGCTGGCGCAGCTTGGTCGATGCGGCGGTGCTGCGAACCAGCAGGCACCAGTCGGCATCTTCCAGCGGGCCGGCCAGCACATGGGGTCGCAGGGCGGCAGGCATGAGAGGCCGGATCTGCTGGAGGCACCAGTCGGACTGGCGGATGCGCTCCTGCAGCGCAGCCAGGGTCGGGGCGGCGCCGGCGGCCTCCTCAAGGCTGAAGACGTGGGGGGATCGGAAGGGCGATGGCATGGTCGTGGCGGGATGACCCGAACGCGGCCCGAGTGAAAGGAAGCGGCGTGCACATCATTATCACGGACGCATGGCTGGCACGAACCCAGGCCCTGCACCTCAACGGCTGGAAGCTGCTGGCCGCCGCGTGCATGGCGTCGCTGCTGTTGATGCTGGGCTCGGTCGCGGCCTACCACTGGATCTTCCTCGAAGGCATCCGCCAGGGCTGGCCGGGTTTCGCCTCGGTCGCTCGGCTGGTGCAGCGCGATCAGGCGGCCCTGCAGGACGCCCACCTGCGCGCCAACATCGATGCCATGGCCCGGCGGCTGGGCGAGATGCAGGCCCGCATGATGCAGATCGATTCGCTGGGCGAGCGGGTCGCGGGTCTGGCGGGTCTGAACCCCTCTGAGGTGCGTACCCAGCCGGGGTCGGGCGGGGCCCTTGTCGGCCCCCGGCCGCTCGACCTGGGGGAGCTGGGTCAGGCCATGGACCAGCTGGATCGGTCGGCCACCGAGCGCGTGGACTGGCTCACGGTGATCGAGTCGCGCCTGTTCGACCAGACCATCCAGCGCTCCCTCATACCGACCGAGCTGCCGGTCAAGGATGTCGAGCTGGGCTCCCGGTTCGGTCTGCGCATCGATCCGTTCACCGGTCAGCAGGCCATGCACACCGGGCTGGATTTCCCGGCCGAAGTGGGCACGCCCATCGTGGCGGCCGCCGGTGGCGTGGTGCAGGCCCAGGAGGTCCATCCGGCCTATGGCCACATGGTCGAGATCGACCACGGCAACAACATTGCCACCCGTTATGCCCATGCCTCGCGGGTGCTGGTCAAGAAGGGCGACATCGTCAAGCGCGGCGATCTGATCGCCGAGGTGGGCAACACCGGGCGCTCCACCGGCCCCCACCTGCACTTCGAGGTGCTGGTCTCGGGCGTGCCCCAGAACCCGGCCCGATTCCTCGCCTCCAACCCGACGGTGGCCAACGTCCGGGCCCAGGCGCCGCCCCAGCGCCACTGACCTGCGCTCCAGGGTCCGGTGGATAGAATGTCGGCTTTGTCCCGTCAGGCTGCGCCACCACCGGAATCCGGGGTGTTTTGACCCTCCCCAGCGCGTCCTTGCCGGACGCATGTCCCTTGAATTCCCAGCCTGGCCGGCGTGCGAGCAGCATGCGGGCCGGCCCGCACGTATGGCCACCAACTTCCTCACCAAACTCTTCGGCAGCCGCAACGACCGCCTGCTCAAGCAGTACCGCAAGACCGTCGAGCGCATCAATGCGCTGGAGCCGCAGTTCGAGAAGCTCGACGACGAGGCCCTGAAAGCCAAGACCGACGAATTCCGCCAGCGACTGGCGCAGGGTGAAACCCTGGACGCCCTGCTGCCCGAAGCCTTTGCCGTGGTGCGCGAGGCCAGCAAGCGCGTGATGAAGATGCGCCACTTCGATGTGCAGCTCATCGGTGGCATGGCGCTGCACCAGGGCAAGGTGGCCGAGATGCGCACCGGCGAGGGCAAGACGCTCACCGCCACGCTGCCGGTCTACCTGAACGCACTCACCGGCAAGGGCGTGCATGTGGTGACGGTGAACGATTACCTCGCCAGCCGCGACGCCCAGTGGATGGGGCGCCTCTACAACTTCCTGGGTCTGACGGTGGGCATCAACCTGCCGCAGGCCCCGCGTGACGAGAAGCAGGCTGCCTACCGCGCCGACATCACCTACGGCACCAACAACGAATACGGCTTCGACTACCTGCGCGACAACATGGTGTACGAGGTGGCCGACCGCGTGCAGCGCGGCCTGAACTACGCCATCGTGGACGAGGTGGACTCGATCCTGATCGACGAGGCCCGCACCCCGCTGATCATCAGCGGCCAGGCCGAAGACCAGACCCCCATGTACCAGGCCATCAACCGCCTGGTGCCCCAGCTGGTGCGTCAGGAAGGCGAAGCCGATGTGCGCACCGGCGAGGGCGTGATCAAGCCCGGCGACTTCACCGTCGACGAGAAGGCCCACACCATCCACATGACCGAAGCGGGCCATGAAAAGGCCGAGCAGCTGCTGTCGGCCGCCGGCCTGCTGGCCGAGGGCGCGTCGCTGTACGACCCGGCCAACATCTCGCTGCTGCACCACCTGGTCACGTCGCTGCGCGCCCACCACCTCTACCACCGCGATCAGCACTATGTGAACCAGAACGGCGAGATCGTCATCGTCGACGAGTTCACCGGCCGTCTCATGTCGGGCCGCCGCTGGAGCGACGGTCTGCACCAGGCGGTGGAGGCCAAGGAAGGCGTGGCGATCCAGCCCGAAAACCAGACGCTGGCCTCCATCACCTTCCAGAACTATTTCCGCCTGTACGGCAAGCTCTCCGGCATGACCGGCACGGCCGACACCGAGGCCTACGAGTTCCAGGAAATCTACGGCCTGGAAACGGTGGTGATCCCGCCCAACCGCCCCAGCAAGCGCGAAGACCAGCTCGACCGGGTCTACAAGACCACGCCGGAGAAGTACAACGCCGCCATCGAGGACATCCGCGAATGCCACGAGCGTGGCCAGCCGGTGCTGGTGGGCACCTCGTCGATCGAGAACTCCGAGATCATTGCGCAGCTGCTGCAGAAAGCCGGTCTGCCGCACGAGGTGCTCAACGCCAAGCAGCACGCCCGCGAAGCCGACATCATCATCCAGGCGGGTCGCCCGGGTGCCATCACCATTGCCACCAACATGGCCGGTCGGGGTACCGACATCGTGCTGGGGGGCAACCTGGAGAAGATGCTGGCCAGCATCGAGAACGATCCCTCGCTGGACGAGGCCACCCGCGCTGCCCGCATGCAGCAGATGCGCGAGCAGTGGCAGGCCGACCACGAGAAGGTCAAGGCCCTGGGCGGTCTGCGCATCATTGCCACCGAACGGCACGAGTCGCGCCGCATCGACAACCAGCTGCGCGGCCGTTCCGGCCGACAGGGCGACCCGGGTTCCTCGCGCTTCTACCTGAGCCTGGACGATTCGCTGATGCGCATCTTTGCCGGCGATCGGGTGCGCGCCATCATGGACCGCCTGAAGATGCCCGAAGGCGAGGCCATCGAGGCCGGCATCGTCACCCGCAGCATCGAAGGCGCGCAACGCAAGGTCGAGGCCCGCAACTTCGACATCCGCAAGCAGCTGCTCGAGTACGACGACGTGGCCAACGACCAGCGCAAGGTCATCTACCAGCAGCGCAACGACATCCTGGACGCCACCTCGCTGCGCGCCCAGATCGACTCGCTGCGCGAAGGCGCGATGACCGATCTGGTGCACCAGTACGTGCCCGAGGGCAGCGTGGAAGAGCAGTGGGACCTGCCCGGTCTGGAGAAGGCGCTCAAGGAAGAATGGTCGGTGGATGCACCGGTCACCTCCTGGGTGTCGGACGCCGAGTCCATGGACGCCGAGGAGATCGTCACCCGTGTGGTGGCCGCTGCCACCGCCGCTTTCGAGGCCAAGGTGGCGCTGGTGGGCGAGGACAGCTTCACCTCGTTCGAGCGCGTGGTGCTGCTGCAGACCATCGACAGCCAGTGGCGCGACCACCTGTCTGCACTGGACTACCTGCGCCAGGGCATCCACCTGCGCGGCTATGCCCAGAAGCAGCCCAAGCAGGAATACAAGCGCGAGGCCTTCCAGCTGTTTGCGCAGCTGCTCGACAGCGTCAAGAACGAGGTCACCCGCATGCTCATGAACGTGCGGGTGCAGTCGGCCGAGCAGATCTCCCAGGCGGCCGAGCAGCTGGAGGAAAAGGCCGAGGCCATCAGCAACGTCACCTACACCGCGCCCACCGAGACCGGTGAGGTCGAGACCACCACCGATCCGTCCACCCAGGCGGCTCCGGTCCCGCGCGCGGGTCGCAACGATCCCTGCCCCTGCGGCAGCGGCAAGAAGTACAAGCACTGCCACGGCAAGCTCGACTGAGCCTGTCGCTCCAGGCCCAACACGGAGGCTTCATGCCCGTTCTCCTGTCTTCCCCCCGCATCGAAGACCTACTGCCGGTGCCCGGTGTGCGCATCGGCGTGGCGCAGGCCGGCATCCGCAAGGCCAACCGCAAGGACCTCACCGTCTTTCTGCTGGACGAGGGTTGCGCGGTCGGCGCCGTCTTCACCCGCAACCGGTATGCGGCCGCCCCGGTGCAGGTCTGCCGTGAACACCTGGCCGCAGGGCAGGGCGTGCGGGCGCTGGTCATCAACACCGGCAACGCCAACGCCGGCACCGGAGAGTCCGGCCTGGCCCATGCCCGCCAGACCTGCACCGCGTTGGCGCGTTGCCTGCAGGTGGCGCACGAGCAGGTGCTGCCGTTCTCCACTGGCGTGATCATGGAGCCGCTGCCCATGGACCGCCTGCTGGCGGGCCTGCCCGCTGCGCTGGCCGATGCGGCCACCCCCCAGGACGACAGCGGCGCCCAGTGGCTGTCGGCGGCCCAGGGCATCATGACCACCGACACCCTGCCCAAGGCCGCCAGCGTGCAGTTCAGCCTGGACGGCCATGCCGTGCGAGCCACCGGCATTGCCAAGGGCGCCGGCATGATCCGTCCGAACATGGCCACCATGCTGGGCTTCCTGGCCACCGATGCGACCGTGGCCCCCGGGCTCATGAACGAGCTGGCCCGACGCCTGGCCGATCGTTCCTTCAACCGCGTCACGGTGGACGGCGACACCAGCACCAACGACTCCTTCGTGGTCATGGCCACCGGCCGTGCCGGTCATGCGCCGGTGACCGATCTCGACAGCCCGGCCGGTCAGGCCCTGCTGGCTGCGCTCACGCCGCTGGCCCAGCACCTGGCCCACGCCATCGTGCGCGACGGCGAGGGCGCCACCAAGTTCATCACCATCACGGTCGAAGGCGGGCGCGACGCCAGCGAGTGCCTCAAGGCCGCCTACGCCATTGCCCATTCGCCGCTGGTCAAGACGGCGTTTTTCGCCAGCGATCCCAACCTGGGCCGTATCCTGGCGGCGGTGGGTTATGCCGGCATCGACGATCTGGACGTGGCCGGCATCGACCTGCACCTGGGCGATGTGCACGTGGTGCGCCAGGGTGGCCGCAACCCCGATTACCGCGAGGAAGACGGTCAGCGCGTCATGAAGGCGGCCGAGATCCTGGTGCGTGTCGGCCTCGGCCGCGGTCAGGCCAGCGAGACCGTCTGGACCTGCGACTTCAGCCACGAGTACGTGACCATCAACGCCGACTACCGCTCCTGAACGCCTGCCCATGAACGCCCATTTCGAACGCCTGCTGGAGCGGGCCGAGCAGCTCATGGCCCGCATCGAGTCGGTCCTGCCCCAGCCCATGGGACAGCCCGACTGGGCGGCCTCGGTGGCCTTCCGTTACCGCAAGCGAAGCAGTGGCCACGGCTCGCTGGAGCCGGTGCGTCAGGTGGCCACCATCCGCCTGGAAGACCTGCAGGAAATCGATGGCCAGAAGGACAAGATCCTGCAGAACACCCGGCATTTCGTGCAGGGACTGCCGGCCAACAATGTGCTGCTGACCGGGGCCCGTGGCACCGGCAAGTCCTCGCTCGTCAAGGCCTGCCTCAACGCCTTGTCCGACCAAGGACTGCGGCTGATCGAGGTGGACAAGGCCGACCTCACCGACCTGCCCGACATCGTCGATGTGGTGGCCGATCGGCCCGAGAAGTTCATCATCTACTGCGACGACCTGAGCTTCGAGGACGGCGAGGCCGGCTACAAGGCGCTCAAGTCCATCCTGGATGGTTCGGTGTCGGCGGCCAGCCCCAATGTGCTGATCTATGCCACCAGCAACCGGCGCCACCTGCTGCCGGAGTACATGAAGGACAACCTGAGCTACACCCACACCGCCGACGGTGAGGTGCACCCGGGCGAGGCGGTGGAAGAGAAGATCTCGCTGTCCGAGCGCTTCGGGCTGTGGGTCAGCTTCTATCCGTTCAGCCAGGACGAGTACCTGGCCATCGTGGGCCAGTGGCTGTCGTCCTTCGGTGTGGCGCAGCAGGCCATCGAGGCCGCGCGTCCGCAGGCCCTGGTCTGGGCGCTGGAGCGGGGTTCACGCAGCGGACGGGTGGCTTACCAGTTCGCCCGCGACTACGCCGGATCCCACGGCACGCCGGGCTGATGGCGGCGCCCGATGTGCTGGTGGTCGACGGCCAGCCCGGACGGGCGGCTGATCGGCCGGTGGTCGATGTGGCGGTGGGTGTGCTCATCGACCCCGATGGCCGCTTCCTCCTCACCTCGCGGCCGCCGGGCAAGGTGTACGCCGGCTACTGGGAGTTTCCGGGCGGCAAGCTGGAGGTCGGCGAGACGGTCGAACAGGCGCTGCGCCGCGAACTGCAGGAAGAGATCGGTGTGACCATCGGCCCCGCGCGCGCCTGGCGCGAACAGCTGGTGGACTATCCGCACGCGCTGGTGCGGCTGCACTTCTGCAAGGTGTTCGACTGGTCGGGCACGCTCACCATGCATGAGGGCCAGGACTTCTGCTGGGAACGGCTGCCGGTGCGCTGCAGCCCGGTGCTCCCGGGCACCGTGCCGGTGCTGGCCTGGCTGGAAGAAGAGCAGGGCGGCTCAGTCGCCGCGTGAGGCAGGCCCGTCCGGGCCATCCGCCTCACCGTTGCCGGGCAGGGCAAAACGCTCGCTGGCCCAGGCACCGAAATCCATCTGCTGGCAGCGCTCGCTGCAGAACGGACGGAACGCGTTGGACGGGGCGTAGATGCTGTCGCCGCCGCAGGACGGGCAGCGTACCCGGCGCTCCCGGGTCTCCGAAGAGGCCGCTGCGGATGTCATGCGCACAGCGCCAGTTCGAAGCTGGCGTCTTCGCTGGCCGGGTGCAGCCGGCCATCGTCACCCAGCCGCATGAGCCGCACCGAGAACATGAGGCGGTTGCCGCTGATCTCCGGCACCAGGCCGCTGGCCGCATCGATGCTCAGGCGCAGCAGCTGGAAGGTACGCCCCTGGGGCAGGTTCTGCTGAAACTGCCCGCCCGGTGCCACCACCTTCTGCGAACCACCGGAGTCGCGCAGCAGCTTGAGCAGCAGGCCGATCGATTCGGCCAGCGGCGCCAGGGCCTGCGCCCACGACGACAGGTCGGCCTGGCGGCGTGCCGGTTCGTGGTGTTGCCAGTGGTAGTAGGACGGCAGATCGAACTCGCAGGTGCCGCCCGGAATGCCGATGCGGCTGCGGATGCCCATGAGCCAGTCGTTCTCGGTCAGGGCCTGCCCGGTCTTGCCGGCCAGCTGGCTCAGGCGGCCGAAGCACTCGTCGATCTGGCCGATCACCGCATCCAGCGCGGCCTCCGAGATGGCCGGGTTGCCGCGGTAGCTGTTGAATACCTGCTTGTGCCGTTCCAGATCCTTGAGCACATCCGACTTCATGTCGGCCCGCGAGGCCACGTCCATCACTTCAAAGATGGTCTGGATGGCGAAATGGTGGTCCAGCGGATGCTGGCGGGGAATCAGCTCGGCCAGACGACGGAACAGCTGTTCCAGTCGCAGGTAGGTCCGGATGCGTTCGTTGAAGGGGTATTCGTACAGGATCACGGGTGCGCCGGCGTGTGGGTGGTGGATGCCCTACGGAGTTCATCATAGCCCGAACCGCCGGGCGAGCCCGTCGGCCACGGCGGCCAGCCGGTCCAGGTCATCCACGTCGTTGAACACCACCAGATCGGCCACAGCCCGCCGTTGTTCCCGGGTGGCTTGCTGACGGATCACCGCTGCGGTGGTGTCTGGCGTCCAGCCGCTGCGCGCCAGCACCCGCCGGGTCTGGGTGGATTCGCTGCAGTCCACCACCAGCACCCGGTCCAGCCGGGCGGGCCAGCGGGGCGACTCGGCCAGCAGGGGAATGTCGAACACCACGCAGGCCGAGCGGCAGGTCTGCAACTGCCTGGCGATGGCCTCGCCCACCAGTGGATGGATGATGGATTCCAGCATCTGCCGGGCTGCGGGATCGGCAAACACGCGGGCCCGCACGCGGTCACGGTCGAGTCCGCCATCGGCGGCGATCATGTCGGCGCCCAGCCGTTCACGGATCGTCGGCAGGGCGGCTCCGCCAGGGGCCGTGGTGGCGCGGGAGATGGCATCGGCGTCGATCACGTCGGCGCCCCGTTCGCCGAGCATTCGCGCCAGCGTGCTCTTGCCGCTGCCGATGCCGCCGGTCAGGCCCAGCCGCAGCATCGCATCACAGCCCGAGCACCGCCAGGATGGAGCCGGGCCCGAACACCATGGCGGTCAGTCCCGCCAGGGCCAGAAAAGGGCCGAAGGGTACATAGCCCCCTTCGCGCAGCTGACCGATCAGCTTGATGCCGATGCCCACCACCGCGCCGATCACCGACGACATCAGGATGATGGGCACCAGTGCCTGCCAGCCGAACCAGGCGCCCAGCGCCGCAAACAGCTTGAAGTCGCCGTAGCCCATGCCTTCCTTGCCGGTCAGCAGCTTGAAGGCCCAGTACACCAGCCACAACGACAGGTAGCCCCCCACGGCGCCCCACACGGCGTCGCGCAGGGGCACGCCGGTCCAGGCCAGTGCGGAGGCACACAAGCCGGCCCACAGCAGGGGGAGTGTGATGTCGTCCGGGAGCAGGGTGGTGTCCCAGTCGATGGCGGCCAGTGCCACGATGGCCGCAGCAAAGCCGCACCACAGCAGGGCCTGGACCGAGGCACCCCACTGCCAGCCGCACCAGGCAAACAGCAGACCAGTGAAGAGCTCCACGGCCGGATACCGGGGACTGATCGGCGCCTTGCAGGCACTGCAGCGTCCGCGCAGCACGGCGTAGCTGAGCACCGGGATGTTCTCGAACCAGCGGATGGCATGACCGCAATGCGGGCAGGCAGAGCGCGGCACCATCAGGTTGTAGCGCTCTTCCGTGTGGGTCGGCGCCGGCGCGGCCTCGGTGGCCTGCATCTCGGCACACTCGCGGGCCCACTGCCGCTCCATCATCCTCGGCAGCCGATGGATCACCACATTCAGGAAGCTGCCCACGAGCAAGCCCAGCAGCCCCAGCAGCACCGGGGCCAGCGTCGCGTCCACCGGCATCAGACCACCTGGCCCAGCTTGAAGATCGGCAGGTACATCGACACCACGATGCCGCCGATGATGGTGCCCAGCACCACGATGATGATCGGCTCCATCAGGCTGGAGAGGCCGGCCACCATGTCGTCCACCTCGGCTTCATAGAAGTCGGCTGCCTTGCCCAGCATGTGGTCGATGGAGCCGGACTCCTCACCGATGGCACACATCTGCAGCACCATGGAGGGGAAGATGTTGGCATTCGACATGGCCACCGTCAGGCTGGTGCCGGTGGAGACTTCCTGCTGGATCTTCTCGGTGGCAATCGCATAGACCGAGTTGCCCGAGGCGCCACCGACCGAATCCAGGGCTTCCACCAGCGGCACACCGGCGGCGAACATGGTGGAGAGGGTGCGGGTCCAGCGGGCGATGACCGACTTTTCCACCAGCTCGCCGAAGATGGGCATCTTCAGCAGCATGCGGTCCATGAACTGCTGGACCTTCTCGTTGCGGCGCCAGGCCTGGAAGAAGAAATACAGACCGCCGCCGATGCCGCCGAAGATGAGCCACCACCACTGAACGAAGAACTCGCTCATGCCGATGACGAAGAGCGTCGGGGCCGGCAGGTCGGCGCCGAATGAAGTGAAGACCTGCTTGAAGGACGGAATCACGAAGATCATGATCACCGCCACCACCACGAAGGCCACGATGATCACGGCGGTGGGGTACATCAGTGCCGACTTGATCTTGGACTTGATCGCCTCGGTCTTCTCCATGTACTCGGCCAGTCGGTCGAGCAGTTCTTCCAGAATACCGGCCGCCTCACCCGCCTCGATGAGGTTGCAGTAGAGGTTGTCGAAGTACAGCGGGTGCTTGCGGAACGCGGCGCTCAGCGACGTGCCGGTTTCCACGTCGGCCCGGATCTCGTTGAGCAGCTTCGTGACGCTGGGGTTGGCGTTGCCCCGGCCGACGATGTCGAAGGCCTGCAGCAGCGGCACGCCGGCCTTCATCATGGTGGCCAGTTGCCGGGTGAAGATGGCGATGTCCTTGGGCTTGATGCGCTTGCCGGAGCTCATCCGGCGTTTCTTCACCTTGCCCGGGATGATGCCCTGGCGTCGCAGGGTGGCCAGCACCTGGTTCTCGCCGACCGCCCGGATTTCCCCGCGCATCGGCCGGCCGTTGCGGTCCTTGCCTTCCCATTCGAAGACGAAGTCCTTGACGTTCTTGGTTGCCGCGGTAGCCATGGATGCCTCTCTGCTGATGTCGTCGTGATCGCTGCCGGCGCCGTCACTCGTTGGTCACGCTGATGACCTCTTCCAGCGAGGTCAGACCCAGCTTGACCTTGAGCAGCCCGGATTCCCGCAGGCTGCGCACACCTTCCCTGCTGGCCTGCTGCGCGATGTCCAGTGCGCTGCCGCCGCGCAGGATGATGCGCTGGATCTCTTCGCTGATCGGCATCACCTGGTAGATGCCGACCCGTCCCTTGTAGCCGTTGTTGCAGGCCGAGCAGCCCACCGGCTTGTAAGGCGTCCAGGTACCGTCGAGTTCCTCGGCCTTGTACCCGGCTTCCAGCAGTGCCTTGCGGGGCACGTCCAGCGGCGCCTTGCAGGTGGCGCACAGCCGCCTGGCCAGACGCTGGGCCGTGATCAGGATGACGCTGGAGGCGATGTTGAACGTGGGAATGCCCATGTTCATCATCCGCGTGAGCGTGGTGGGGGCGTCGTTGGTGTGCAGCGTGGACAGCACCAGGTGGCCGGTCTGGGCGGCCTTGATCGAGATGTCGGCCGTTTCCAGGTCGCGGATCTCGCCGACCATGATCACGTCCGGATCCTGGCGCAGGAAGGCCTTGAGCGCGACCGCGAAGGTCAGGCCGGCCTTCTCGTTCATGTTCACCTGGTTCACGCCCGGCAGGTTGATTTCCGACGGGTCTTCCGCCGTCGAGATGTTCACACCGGGCTTGTTCAGGATGTTCAGGCAGGTGTAGAGCGACACCGTCTTGCCGGAACCGGTGGGGCCGGTGACCAGCACCATGCCGTAGGGACGGCTGATGGCATTGAGCAGCCGTTCCTTTTCTTCCGGCTCGTAGCCGAGCGCGTCGATGCCCAGCTTGGCACTGCTCGGGTCCAGGATACGGATCACGATCTTCTCGCCGAACAGCGTGGGCAGCGTGCTGACCCGGAAGTCGATCACCCGGTCCGGGCCGATCTTGAGCTTCATGCGGCCGTCCTGGGGCACCCGCTTCTCGGAGATGTCCATCCGCGAGATCACCTTGATGCGCGATGCCAGCTTGTCCTTGATGGCCACAGGGGGCGACGCGATCTCGCGCAGTTCGCAGTCGATGCGGAACCGGACCCGGTACTGGTGCTCGTAGGGCTCGAAGTGGAGATCGGATGCCCGCATGTTGAAGGCGTCGATCAGCATCTTGTGCAGGAACTTGACGACCGGCGCGTCATCGACCTCGGTGGCTTTTTCGGCCGTGTCGGCCACTGCCGATTCGGCGGCCAGATCGTCGAATTCGACGTCGCCGACGATGTTTTCCATGGCCTCGTTGGCCGAGGTGGAGCGCGCATCGACCAGCTTGCTGAGCTTGTCGTATTCGGCGATCACCCAGTCCACGCCCATCTGGGTGGCGAACTTGATCTTCTCGGCGGCCTGCTGGTCGGCCGGGTCGGCCGTGGCCACGATGAGCCGGTTGTTGCGCTTGCTCAGGACGACGATCCGGAAGTCGGCGCAGATCTTGGGATCCAGCAGTTCGGTGGGGAGGCGGTTGACGTCGATCGCGTCCAGATCGAGCAGCGGGGCTGCAAACGCCGTCGACATGGTGTGCGCCAGGTCATAGGGCGACACGGCACCCGAGCCCGTGAGCTCGGCGATGAAGCTGGTCCGGGAGCTCTGCGCCTTGCGGTACAGGTCTTCGGCGGCCTTCTGGCCCAGCTTGCCAGCCGAAACGAGAGCACGCCCCAGACCCGGCAGCGCCATCGAGGGGGTGTCAGTGGGGAGCGAGTCTACCGACGCCATCCGCGTAATCTAACGTAAATCAACGACTTGCCCGCACACTCTGAGGTGGTTTGTGGGCAAAAAGACGACGTGGATGATTGGACGGCCTCACCAGCCGGCGAGCGGTCGACAGGCCATGCCGACCCAGGGAGACCAAAAGAAATCTGGTCGGGGTGAGAGGATTCGAACCTCCGGCCTCTACGTCCCGAACGTAGCGCTCTACCAGGCTAAGCTACACCCCGAATGTCACCTGACGGCAACGACAGCCCCGCTGAGGGGGCTGAACTGGAACGTTCAGGAGCGTCGCTCGAGAAGTCCAGCCGCCAATTGTAGCAAAGCTGAAGCGTGGTCATTGGACGGCAGGCAACGGGCTGCGTCGATGGCCCGCTGCGCCTCGCCGGAAGCGCTGCTTCTGGCCCGATCCAGCGCGCCACTGCGCCGGATGATGGCCACGATGTCGTCCAGGCGGTCCGTGTTGCCGGTCTGTATGGCTTCCCGGATCAGGTCCTGTTCGGCTGCAGAACCCATCTGCAGTGCGCAGATCACGGGCAGCGTCACCTTGCCCTCCCGGAGGTCGTCGCCCAGGTTCTTGCCCAGTTCGGCGGGGTCGCCTTCGTAGTCCAGCACGTCGTCAATGACCTGGAATGCCGTGCCCAGGGCTTGCCCGTACATCGCGCAGCCTTCTTCCACGTCCGGCGCGGCGCCCGCCAGGATCGGGGCCAGCCGGGCACTGGCTTCAAACAGCTTGGCGGTCTTGGAGCGTATGACCCGAAGGTAGGTGTCTTCGTCGATGCTGGCGTCGTGCATGTTCATCAGCTGCAGCACCTCACCCTCGGCGATGACGTTGGTGGCTTCCGACAACACCTGCATCACCTTCATGTTGTTCACCTCCACCATCATCTGGAAGGCGCGGGAATACAGGAAGTCGCCGACCAGCACACTGGCGGCGTTGCCGAACTGGTGGTTGGCGGTGGATCGGCCACGCCGCAGCGTGGATTCGTCGACCACGTCATCGTGCAGCAGGGTCGCCGTGTGGATGAACTCCACCACGGCCGCCAGCGTGTGGCGGTGCGGATGGGTGTTGCCCAGGGCGCCGCTGACCAGCAGCAGGAGTGCGGGCCGCAGGCGTTTCCCGCCGGCAGAGATGATGTACTGGGCGACTTCCCTGACCAGGGGCACGTCGGACGTGAGCCGCTCCGAAATCACGCGGTCGACCTGTTCCATGTCGTGCTGGATCAGCGCCAGCGGTGAGGCGGTGGGTGCTTTCGGGGAGGTCAAGGTGGTGGCCGGGGTCGTTGGAGAGGGGCTTGCCGCACACGACGCGCAGCCGCAGGGATTATAGAAACCGGGGTGCCGGCGCCTTGGCGGGCCGGGCTTGCCTTGTCACCGTTGCGGGGTCAGGGTAGAATTGCGGGTTCGGCGGAATTGGGTCTGCCGAACGTTCCTGCTTCCTGCACAGCGAACACCCGGCGCAGGCCCGGTGTCTGGCAGCAGTGCTGCAGGGTCATTTCAAGAGGTTCATATGTACGCGGTCATAAAAACCGGTGGCAAGCAATATCGTGTTGCTGCCGGCGAAAAAATCAAAGTAGAACAGATTGCTGCGGAAGTGGGCCAAGAGATCGTGTTCGACCAGGTTCTGGCAGTCGGCAACGGCAGCGAGATCAAAGTGGGCACTCCCTTGGTTTCCGGCGCAACGGTCACGGTCAAAGTGGTGTCGCACGGTCGTCACGACAAGGTCCGCATCTTCAAGATGCGCCGTCGCAAGCACTACCAGAAGCGCCAAGGCCACCGTCAGAATTTCACCGAGCTCGAAATCGCATCGATCTCGGCCTAAGGAGAGAGCAACATGGCACAGAAAAAAGGCGGCGGCTCCACGCGAAACGGGCGCGATTCCAAGCCCAAGATGCTCGGTGTGAAGGCCTTCGGTGGTGAGCTGGTGTCTGCCGGTTCCATCATCGTGCGTCAGCGCGGCACCAAGTTCCACCCCGGCACCAACGTCGGCGTCGGCAAGGACCACACCCTGTTCGCCACTGTCGATGGCCACGTCCAGTTCGCCACCAAGGGCGCGCTGAACCGCCACACGGTGAGCATCACGCCGGTTTAATCCGTCGGCGTTTCCACGAAAGGCCCGCGCGTGCGGGCTTTTTTGTTGGGGTGCCGACTTCTCGACAGGAAGCTGCCATGAAGTTTGTGGACGAAGCCACGATCGATGTTGCTGCGGGTGACGGCGGCAATGGCTGCGCGTCGTTCCGGCACGAGAAATACAAGGAATTCGGCGGGCCTGACGGAGGCGACGGCGGCCGTGGGGGGCATGTGTACGCCCTGGCAGACGCCAGCCTCAACACCCTGGTCGACTTCCGCTACACCCGCCGGTTCGAGGCGCAGCGTGGCGAACACGGCAAGGGCTCCGACATGTTCGGTGTCAAGGGGGACGACATCATCCTCAAGATGCCGGTGGGCACCATCGTGGCCGATGACGAGACCGGCGAGGTGCTGCACGAGCTGCTGAAACCCGGCGAGCTGGTGATGCTGGCCAAGGGCGGCGACGGCGGTTTCGGCAACATGCACTACAAGAGCTCCACCAACCGCGCGCCCCGGCAGAAGACGCCCGGCTGGCCCGGCGAGCGGCGTACGCTGCGGCTGGAGCTCAAGGTGCTGGCCGACGTGGGGCTGCTGGGCATGCCGAACGCCGGCAAGTCCACCCTGATCGCTGCCATTTCCAACGCCCGGCCCAAGATCGCCGATTACCCGTTCACCACCCTGTACCCCAACTTGGGGGTGGTGCGCGTCGGGCCCGAGAAAAGCTTTGTCGTGGCCGATGTGCCCGGCCTGATCGAGGGTGCCTCCGAAGGCGCCGGCCTGGGGCATCAGTTCCTGCGCCACCTGCAGCGCACGCGCCTGCTGCTGCATCTCGTGGACGCCGCACCGTTCGACGAGTCGGTGGATCCTGTGGCCCAGGCCAAGGCCATCGTGGGCGAGCTCAAGAAGTTCGACCCCGAGCTGCACGCCAAGCCGCGCTGGCTGGTGCTCAACAAGCTGGACATGGTGCCGGCGGAGGAGCGCGAGGCCCGCATCAAGGACATCGTGCGACGCCTGCGCTACAAGGGTCCGGTGTTCGAGATCTCGGCGCTCACCCGCGAGGGTACCGAGCGCCTGGTGCAGAAGGTCTACGAGCACATAGCCCAGGTCCATCAGGCCGCCCAGCCGGTGGCGGTCGATCCCC
Source organism: Hydrogenophaga sp. R2 (assembly GCF_049843595.1). Taxonomy (NCBI): domain Bacteria; kingdom Pseudomonadati; phylum Pseudomonadota; class Betaproteobacteria; order Burkholderiales; family Comamonadaceae; genus Hydrogenophaga; species Hydrogenophaga sp. R2. The sequence continues at coordinate 127,965 of NZ_JBBHZN010000002.1, read as the reverse complement.
GCTTTCAGAATGGCGCCGAGGGCGCCTGATCCTGCCCCATGAACGATCCCGTCCTTGAACAGAACGCAGCGGTGCTGCGCAGCGCGCGCCGCATCGTGGTGAAGGTGGGCTCCAGTCTGGTGACCAACGAGGGCCGTGGTCTGGACGAGGAGGCCATCCGGCAGTGGAGCCGCCAGCTGGCGGCGCTGGTGCAGGAGGGGCGCGAGCTGATCATGGTGAGCAGCGGCGCGGTGGCCGAGGGCATGAAGCGCCTGGGCTGGACCAGCCGTCCCAAGGAGATCAACGAGCTGCAGGCGGCTGCCGCCGTGGGGCAGATGGGTCTGGTGCAGATGTACGAGACCCAGCTGCGGGCCTGCGGCGTGGGCAGCGCGCAGGTGCTGCTCACCCACGCCGACCTGGCCGACCGCGAGCGTTACCTCAATGCCCGTTCGACCCTGCTCACCCTGCTGCAGCTGCGCGTGGTGCCGGTGATCAACGAGAACGACACGGTGGTCAACGACGAGATCAAGTTCGGCGACAACGACACCCTGGGCGCCCTGGTGGCCAACCTGGTGGAGGCCGATGCGCTGGTCATCCTGACCGACCAGAAGGGCCTCTACACGGCCGACCCCCGCAAGGACCCGGCGGCCGAATTCGTGCATGTGGCCCGCGCCGGCGATCCGGCGCTGGAAACCATGGCGGGCGGTGCCGGCAGCGGCATCGGCAAGGGCGGCATGATCACCAAGATCCTGGCGGCCAAGCGGGCAGCGGGCTCGGGCGCCTCCACCGTGATCGCCTGGGGCCGTGAGCCCGACGTGCTGCTGCGGCTGGCATCCGGCGAATCCATCGGCACCTGCCTGGTGGCACAGACCGCCAAGCACCAGGCCCGCAAGCGCTGGATGTCCGACCACCTTCAGCTGCGCGGTGCGGTGGTGGTGGACGATGGTGCGGTGGAGAAGATCGTGGGCGAGGGCAAGAGCCTGCTGCCCATCGGCATGACCGCCGTGGAAGGCGACTTTTCACGCGGCGACGTGATCGCGGTGCGCGATCTGCGCGGGGTGGAGGTGGCCCGAGGTCTGGCCAACTACGCCAGCACCGAAGCCCGGCTGCTGTGCCGCAAGGCATCGGGTGATTTCGAGCGGCTGCTCGGCTACGCTGCCGAACCGGAGATGATCCACCGCGACAACCTGGTGCTCACCCGGGGCTGACCGCCCTGGCGCCGGCATCCGGCGTGCGTCAGCAGGGCATTCAGCGAAGGTCGGGCTTGCCGCGCTGCAGCTCGTTGAGCATGCGCGAGGGCGGGTTGTTCGGTGTCGGGCCGTCGCACAGACCGGCCCGGGCCATGAACATCTGCCGGCGGGTCGCACCACGGAAGCTCAGGGGCTGCCAGCTGGCCTCGCTGTTGCCGCCGGACTGGCGCCAGCCGGATGCCGGGTCCCAGCGGGCATAGATGCGGGTCTCGGCGGTCTGGCAGCGCAGGCCCTCGTACAGCACATTGAGGGCGCCGCTGGCGCTGCGCGCCACGAACACATAACGGATCACGCCATCGCTGCCGACCTGCAGCGTGGAAGGCTCGATGCCGAACTCCATGGTGGTCGTCTGTTCCAGCCGGAAGGTGCGCAGCTGGCCCAGGTCGAACTGGGCGGGGGGTGTCCACTGGGCTTCTTCCCAGGGCTTCTCTTCCTCGTCGTTGCGGGAAGTCGGCATGGTGCTGGCGGCACTGGCGGCGCCCACCAGCAGGGCGCATGCCGTGCCGGCGAACAGCGCACGCATGAAACGGTTCAGGGAATCGGTCATGAAGTCGGGCCCGGCATCGGACTGCCGGGCGATTGGGGATCGGGATCGAAACTGGCGCCCGGGGGCAGTTCCAGTCCCATCGGGGGCTGCAGCTGTGCGGTGTGGTCTTCCTGGACCCGCCGATTGCCCCGCAGGAAGCGGTTGCGCTGGTCGTTGCGGGGCAGGTAGCGCGCCAGTTCGGTCAGCGCCATTTCGTAGACGCCGCGCTTGAACTCCACCACCACGTCCAGCGGCACCCAGTAGTCGTTCCAGCGCCAGGCGTCGAACTCGGGGTGGTCGGTGGCGCGCAGGTTCAGGTTCCAGTCCTGCGCCACCAGACGCAGCAGGTACCAGATCTGTTTCTGGCCTTTGTAGTGACCGCGTGCATCCCTGCGGATGAAGCGGTCTGGCACTTCATAGCGCAACCAGTCCCGGGTGCGGGCAACGATGGCCACGTGTTCGGGCTTGAGCCCGATCTCCTCGTGCAGCTCCCGGTACATCGCCTGCTCGGGGGTTTCGCCCCGATCGATGCCCCCTTGGGGGAACTGCCAGGAGTGGGAGCGGATGCGCTTGCCCCAGAACACCTGGTTCTTCTGGTTGAGCAGAATGATGCCGACATTGGGCCTGAAGCCTTCTCTGTCAAGCATAATCAACCCCGAATTTTGAACTGCGGTCATTATGCATCGGTGATGCATGCGCGCGTAGGGTACTGCCCCCTGTAGGCACCTGAACGGCGGCTGATGGCGCCCCGCGCGGCCGATCCCCATTCATTTCCACCGACCCCCAACGTCACGTGCCCGTGCGGGTACAGCGCCGCCATGAAAGCCTCCCAGTTCCTGATCTCCACCCTCAAAGAAGCACCGGCCGATGCCGAGGTGGCCAGCCATCGCCTGATGACCCGCGCCGGCATGATCAAGAAGCTGGGCGCCGGCATCTACAACTACATGCCCATGGGCCTGCGCGTCATCCAGAAGGTCGAGCGCATCGTGCGCGAGGAGATGAACCGGGCCGGCGCAGTGGAGCTCACCATGCCGGTGGTGCAGCCGGCCGAGCTGTGGCAGGAGACCGGCCGCTTCGACAAGATGGGCCCTGAGCTGCTGCGCATCAAGGACCGCCACGACCGCGACTTCGTGATCCAGCCCACCAGTGAAGAGGTCATCACCGACATCGCCCGCCAGGAACTGCGCAGCTACAAGCAGCTGCCCAAGAACCTGTACCAGATCCAGACCAAGTTCCGTGATGAACGCCGCCCGCGCTTCGGCCTGATGCGGGGCCGCGAGTTCATCATGAAGGACGCCTACAGCTTCGACCGCGACGAAGCCGGCGCCAAGGCCAGCTACCAGGTCATGGCTGCGGCCTACCGCCGCATCTTCGACCGCTTCGGTCTGAAGTACCGCGCGGTGGCAGCCGACAGCGGCGCCATCGGTGGTGACCTGAGCGAGGAGTTCCAGGTGATCGCCGCCACCGGCGAGGACGCCATCGTCTACTGCCCGCAGAGCGACTACGCCGCCAACATCGAGAAGGCCGAGGCCCTGCCGCCGGCCGGTCCGCGCCCGGCGCCGGCCAACCCCCTGACCCGCACCCCCACCCCGGGCAAGAGCACCTGCGCCGACGTGGCCGAGCTGCTCGGTGTGCCGCTGGCCACCACGGTGAAGTCGCTGGTGCTGGCCACCGACACGCTGGACGAGCAGGGCGAGGTGGTGTCGTCCCAGGTGTGGCTGCTGCTGCTGCGCGGCGACCACGACATGAACGAGGTCAAGGTCGGCAAGGTGCCCGGTCTGGACAAGGGCTTCCGCTTTGCCACCATCCCCGAGATCGAGGCCCACTTCGGCTGCCGCCCGGGCTACCTGGGCCCCATCGGCCTGAAGCAGCCGGTGCAGCTGGTGGTGGACCGAGAGGTGGCCGTGCTGGCCGACTGGATCTGCGGCGGCAACGAGGTGGACGTGCACCTCACCGGCGTGAACTGGGGCCGTGACCTGCCCGAGCCCACCCGCGTGGCCGACATCCGCAACGTGGTGGAGGGCGATCCCTCGCCCGACGGCAAGGGTCTGCTGGCCATCGAGCGCGGCATCGAGGTGGGCCATGTGTTCTACCTGGGCACCAAGTACAGCCGCGCCATGAACGCCACCTTCCTGGGCGAGGACGGCAAGCCGGCGCCCTTCGAGATGGGCTGCTACGGCATCGGCATCACCCGCCTGCCGGCGGCCGCCATCGAGCAGAACCACGACGAGCGCGGCATCATCTGGCCGGACGCCATTGCGCCTTTCACCGTGGTGGTCTGCCCCATCGGCATGGACCGCAGCCCGGAAGTGAAGGCCGCTGCCGAGTCGCTGTATGCCGAGCTGCTGGCGGCCGGCGTGGACGTGATCCTGGACGACCGGGGTGAACGCCCGGGCGCCATGTTTGCCGACTGGGAACTCATCGGCGTGCCGCACCGCGTGACCATCGGCGACCGGGGCATCAAGGCCGGTCAGGTCGAGTACCAGCACCGCCGCGACGCCGCCGCCACGCAGGTGCCGGTGACCGAGATTGCCGCGCTGCTCAGGAGCAAGATCAGCGCATGAGGCCGGCCGGCTGGACGCGGCGCGACAGCCTGCTGGCCATGGCCGCCTGCGGGCTGCCCGCTCTGCCGCTGCCGGCGCTGGCCGGGGGGCAGATCGAGGAGCCGCTGGCCGATTCGGTGCGCAGCGCCCTGAGCGCGGCCATCGCCAACACCGCCCCGCCGATACCGGAGTTCACCGACACCGAAAAGCGCCTGGCCTACCTGCGCTGGCTGGGTGCCACCAGCGACCGGCTCAAGCGCCGCAAGCCCGACTTCCAGACCCGCATCGAATTCCTGCAGACCGTCTGGTACGAGACCAAGCGTGCCGGCCTGGACACCACGCTGGTGCTGGGCCTGATCCAGGTGGAAAGCGGTTTCCGCAAGTTCGCCATTTCCCGCGTGGGTGCGCGCGGCTACATGCAGATCATGCCGTTCTGGGCCCGCCTGATCGGCGACGGCCATGTGCCGGCGCTGTTCAACATGCAGACCAACCTGCGCTTTGGCTGCGTCATCCTGCGCCACTACCTCGACCGCGAACGTGGCGACACCTTCATGGCGCTGGGCCGCTACAACGGCAGCCGGGGCAAGCCGCAGTATCCGAATGCGGTGTACGCCGCCCGGCGCCAGTGGGCGCACCCCGACGCCTGAGCCCCGGGGCTTATTGCAGGAAACCCATGCGGCCCTTGCCGCTGCCGGGCCGCGGCAGGTCGTCGGCCTCGATGCGGTAGCGGCCATCCAGACGGGCGTTGCCGAAGGCGGTGACCAGCGCCCGCCGCATCTCGCGCGGGGCCAGTGCCGCCAAGGCATCCAGCACATCGCTGGCGGGTTCGGGGTCGAACCGCAGACCCCAGTCGTGTTCGCTCAGGATGCCCCGGTACAGATGCTCCGCAATCCGCCGCGCGGCCTCGTGGGAGGGCGGGGCGATCTCGTACACGTTCATGCGGTTGAGGATGGGCTCGGGGATGCTGCGCTCGTCGTTGGCCGTGGTGACCCAGATCACCTGGCTGGCGTCGATGGGCACCTCGGCGAACTCGTCGACGAAGTGCTGCGCCGTGTCGTGCTCCAGCAGGCTGTAGAGCGCCCCCAGCGGGTCGTACTGCGCATCGGCACTGGCCTTGTCGATCTCGTCGACCACGATCACCGGATTGGCGTATTCGCCGTCCACCAGGGCCTCGAACACCTTGCCCGGCTTGGCGCCTTTCCATTGCGACGACGAGCCCGAGAGCAGCCAGCCCGCAGTCATGCTGCTCATGGGCACCAGGGTCATGCCGGTGCCCAGCAGGTCGGCGATCTGGCGGGCAAAGTGGGTCTTGCCCACGCCCGGCGGCCCCAGCAGCAGCATGGGCGTGACCTCCAGCGTGTCCTGGCTGTCCTGGGCCAGGGCCACGTGGCGCTTCACATCGTCCAGCACCTCGCCGAAGTTCGGCAGCTGGTCGTACAGGGGTGCCATGTCGGGCACGCCGGCCGGCTTGACGGCAAACCGGTCCGGGCCCCGCTCCAGCATGCGCTGCCAGGTGTTCTTGAGGCTCTCGTACTCGCGCTCGTTGCCGCTGGCCAGCAGCTTGGACAGGCGCCTCTCGACCTGCGCCGACTCGAACACGCGGCGCATGCGTGCAATCGGAAGCCCCCGGGGGGGCGAAGTCACCAGGCTGCGCGAGCTGCTCATGGGGATCTCCTTGTGGTCGATGTCCTGCGTTTCATTCAAGCACAAGGCATGCCTGCACTCAACGCCGGAAAAACCGGAGAAAACACCGCTTGACCTGTGCCACGCTGGTGCAGTGGGGTTCGGCCGCGCACAAAAAAGCCACCCGAAGGTGGCCGTGCGGTGCGGGGCCGGATCAGCCCTGGGGCCCGAGCACCTGCTGCAGTTCGCCGGACTGGTACATCTCCATCATGATGTCCGAGCCGCCGATGAACTCGCCCTTGACGTAGAGCTGCGGGATGGTGGGCCAGTTGCTGTATTCCTTGATGCCCTGGCGGATCTCGTCGTCTTCCAGCACGTTGACCGTGGTCACCGTCTTGGGATCGACGCCGCTGGCCTTGAGGATCTGGATGGCGCGGCCGGAGAAGCCGCACATGGGGAAGCTGGCGTTGCCCTTCATGAAGAGCACGATGGGATTGGATTTGACCAGTTGGTCGATGCGGGTCTGGGTGTCGCTCATGGTGGGGGTCCTTGCGGAATGGGCCGCTGCGGCCCGGAACAGGTGTGATTATCAACCCGGGGGCCGGCGGCCCCCGCTGCAGCGGGCGATGCCCGCGATGTCGTTGCGGCTGTCCACCTGCTCGAAGCCGGCGTCGGCCAGCAGGCGGCACACCGCGTCCGCCTGGTCGTGGCCGTGTTCCAGCAGCAGCCAGCCGCCGGGTGGCAGATGGGCCGGTGCCTGCGCGACCAGCAGACGGATGTCGTCCAGCCCGTCGGGGCCGGCGGTGAGCGCACTGTCCGGTTCGTGCGCCAGGGCGGGCAGGTGGGCATCGCCGTCGGCGATGTAGGGCGGGTTGCTCACCAGCAGGTCGAAGCGCTCGCCGGGCAGGGCGTCCAGCCAGCCACCCCGGGCGAAGCGGATCGGCAGCCCCAGGCGTTCGGCGTTGGCTCGGGCCACCGCCAGCGCGTCGGCACTGGCATCGGTGGCCGTGATGTCCCAGTGCGGTTGCCGGCTGCGCAGGGCCAGGGCGATGGCGCCGCTGCCGGTGCCCAGATCGGCCACGCGGGCACCGGCCGGCAGCGCGGGGGCCAGCGACAGCGCCCATTCGACCAGGGTTTCGGTGTCCGGCCGGGGCACCAGCACCCGGGCGTCCACCCGCAGCGAGAGCCCGAAGAATTCCTGTTCGCCGCGCAGATAGGCCATGGGTTCGCCGGCCCGGCGCCGCGCCACCAGTGCCTGCAGTGCCGCAGCGGCATCCCCTGGCAGCGGCTGGTCGCCGTGGGCGGTCAGCCAGGCCCGGTCGTGCGGATCGCGGCCCAGAGCCAGCAGGATCAGCATCTGCGCGTCCAGCCGGTCCAGGTCCTGGGCGGTCAGGGAGCGGAGGGTCTGTTCCAGGTTCATCGCGGCGTGGCCTCCAGTTCGGCCAGCAGCTCGGCACCTCGGGCCACCAGCAGGGCGTGGATCACGTCGTCCAGCTCGCCCTCCATGACGGCCAGCAGCTTGTAGACCGTGAGGTTGATGCGGTGGTCGGTGAGCCGGCCCTGGGGGAAGTTGTAGGTGCGGATGCGGTCGCTGCGGTCGCCGCTGCCGATCAGACCCTTGCGGGTGGCGGCCTCGCGGGCGGCGCGCTCGCTGCGGTCCTTCTCGCGCAGGCGGGCGGTGAGCACCTGCAGCGCCTTGGCCTTGTTGCTGTGCTGCGAGCGCCCGTCCTGGCATTCGGCGGTGATGCCGGTGGGCAGGTGGGTCACCCGCACCGCCGAGTCGGTCTTGTTGATGTGCTGGCCGCCGGCGCCGCTGGCGCGGAAGGTGTCGATGCGCAGTTCGGCCGGGTTGAGTTCGATGGCCTGTGCCGCGTCGGGTTCGGGCATCACGGCCACGGTGGCGGCGCTGGTGTGGATGCGGCCCTGGGTCTCGGTGGCAGGCACCCGCTGCACCCGGTGCCCGCCGGATTCGAAGCGCAGCCGGCCGTAAGCGCCCTGGCCCTCGATGCGCAGCACCACTTCCTTGTAGCCGCCCACCTCGCCGGGCGATTCGCTCACCAGCTCGGTGCGCCAGCCCTGGCGGTCGGCGTAGCGGGTGTACATGCGGGCCAGGTCGCCGGCGAACAGGGCCGATTCGTCACCGCCGGTGCCGGCGCGGATCTCCACGAAGGCCGGGCGTTCGTCGTCCGGGTCGCGCGGCAGCAGCAGCTGTTGGAGCTCGGCATCCAGGGCCTGCAGGTCGGCGTCGCAGGCGGCCATTTCCTCCTGCGCCATGTCGGCCATGTCGGGGTCGGCCAGCAGTTCCTGGGCGGCCGCGCGGTCGGCCTCGCGCTGCTGGTGACGATCGAACACCGCCACCAGTTCGCCCAGGTCGGCGTGTTCGCGGCTGAGCTGGCGGAAGCGGGCGATGTCGTTCACCACGTCCGGCGCCGACAGCAGGGCATCGAGCTCGTGCAGCCGCGCGCGCTGGCGCAGCAGGGTGTCACGGACAAAGGGTTTCATGGAGCAGGGCTGGGCTGCGGGGGCAGCCCGCAGAGCGCGGAGGATGGGCCCGGCGGGCCGCCTAGGCCGCGTCGCGCGGCGGCGTGCCTTCGCGCAGGAACAGGCGGGAGACGGTCTGCGCCGTGGTGGCGCGGGAGGCGGCGTCGCCGGCATGCAGCTCGGCCAGGGTGCCGTGCAGCATCTTCTGGGTCAGACCCTTGGCCAGGGCCTCCATCACCGCTTCCACCGGCTCGCCCTTGGCCAGCAGCCGGCGCGCCCGGGCCATCTCGGCCTGGCGCCAGGCGTCGGCCTGGGCATTGATCTGCTGGATCAGCGGCACCACGCCGTGGGCCGGGTCGCGCTGCTCCATCCAGTGCATGAAGCTCAGCACGCCCGCGTCGATGATGGCTTCGGCCTGGGCCACGGCCGCCTGGCGCTGGTCGCGCCCGGTCTGCACCACGGTGGCCAGATCGTCCACGGTGTACAGGTACACGTCGCCCAGGTCCTTCACCTCGGCCTCGATGTCGCGCGGCACCGCCAGGTCGACCATGAACATGGGGCGGTGGCGGCGTTTCTTGAGCGCACGTTCCACCGCACCCAGACCGATGATGGGCAGGGTGCTGGCGGTGCAGCTGATGACGGCGTCGAATTCGTGCAGCCGGTCGGGGATCTCGGCCAGGCGCATCACCTGGGCGCCGAAGCGGCTGGCCAGGGCCTCGCCACGCTCGAGCGTGCGGTTGGCAATGGCCATGGAGCGGGGCGTGCGGGCCGCGAAGTGGGTGGCCGCGAGCTCGATCATCTCGCCGGCACCCACGAACAGCACGCGGGTTTCTTTGAGGTCCTCGAACAGCTGCGACGCCAGCCGCACGGCGGCCGCCGTCATACTGATGGAATGGGCGCCGATCTCGGTCGAGGTGCGGACCTGCTTGGCCACCGCGAAGGAGCGCTGGAATAGCTGGTGCAGCGTGGAGCCCAGGGCGCCGGCCTCGTCGGCGGCGCGCACGGCGTTCTTCATCTGGCCCAGGATCTGGGCCTCGCCCAGCACCATGCTGTCGAGGCCGCTGGCCACCCGGAAGGCGTGGCGGGCGGCCTGGTCGTCGCGCAGCACATAGGCATGTTCGCGCAGCACATGCGGGCTCACGCCGCCGGTCTGGGCCAGCCATTCCAGCGTGGGCTCCACAATGGCGTGGTCGCCGGCGCCGTACAGTTCGGTGCGGTTGCAGGTGGACAGCAGCGTGGCCTCGGGTTGCCGGGGCAGGCTGCTGCGCAGGGTCTGCAGGGTCGGCTGGATCTGGTCGATGGCAAACGCAAAACGACCGCGCAGATCGAGCGGCGCGGTGTTGTGGTTGATTCCCAGGGTCCAGACAGACATGGTTCGATTATAAATTTCGTCCCCGGACGAGGACTGTCAACTTTATATGACACTTTGGCTGTTAACGGAACATGTGATCGGATTCCTGTTCCCGGCGCTGGCGGTGGCCGTCGTGCTCTGGCTGGCCCTGCGCACCCGGGCATCGCCCCGCCTTCGCCCGCTCGGGCAGGCCCTGGTGCTGGTGGGCGTGGGGGCCGCCGTGCTGCTGGCAGGTCTGTTCGTGTTCGGGCGCGACGGGAAGATGCTGACCTACGCCGCCCTGGTGCTGGCCCAGGGCACGGCCGGCTGGTGGTTGCGCGGCCGCTGATGGCCGCAGGCGTCAGGCCGTGGCCGGGTCGAACCGGTCCACCCGGTCGGTGATCAGCCCGTCCAGTCCCAGGTCGAGCAGGCGCCGGGCTTCTTCCGGCTCGTTCACGGTGTAGGTCAGGCAGCGCAGTCCAGCCTCACGGGCCAACGCCACCCGGGTGGCGGTCCACAACCGGTGCTGCAGCACCACGGCGGTGCAGGCCAGTCGGGCCGCCGTGTCCAGCCACAGGGCGTCGACCGTCTTGTCGCCCGGTGCCGGATCCGGCAGCTGGCTCACCAGCAGGCCCCGGGGCGAGGACGGCGCAGCCGCCAGCGCTCCGGCCAGGGCCTCGGGCTGGAACGAGGTCAGCAGCGGCTGAAGGTCTGGCCGGTCCGACCACAGCCGCTGCGCTTCGCGGGCCACCACCCGGCCGGTGAGTTCGGCCGTGCCCGGGCTGGGCTTGATTTCCAGATTGACCCGGTGGCCGCCGGGTTGCCCCAGGCTGAACGCTGCCACGTCGGTCAGGGTGGGCAGCCGTTCGCCCGCGAATTCGGTGGAATGCCAGGCGCCGGCATCCAGCGTGGCGAGTTCGCCCCAGGGCCGATCGCCGGCCGGACCCTGTCCGCTGGTGGTCCGTTCCAGCGTGTCGTCGTGCAGCAGGAAAGGCACGCCGTCGGCGCTCAGTCGCACATCGCATTCCAGCATGCGGTAGCCGTGCGCGGCCCCGAGCCGGAAGGCGGCCAGGGTGTTTTCGGGGGCCAGCCGACCGGCACCCCGGTGGGCGATCCAGCGCGGGTAGGGCCAGGGTGTCGACAGGTCGGACATGGGCGCATTCTGCCGGCCCTTTGGCCCGTGCGGCCATGGGCCCTCAGGTACCATCGCACGTTACTCTCTGCAGCCCCCAGCCGGCCGCCCCCATGAACGCACCGACCCCGCTCCCGCTCCTCGCCCACGCTTCCGACGATGCGCCGCGCCTGCGCGAGATTCCGTACAACTACACCTCCCTGTCCGACCGGGAAATCGTCATCCGGCTGCTGGGCGAACGTGCCTGGGACTTGCTGGACGGCCTGCGTGGCGAGCGCCGCACCGGCCGGTCGGCCCGCATGCTGTACGAGGTGCTGGGCGACATCTGGGTGGTGCAGCGCAACCCGTACCTGCAGGACGACCTGCTCTCCAGCCCCAAGCGCCGCAGCCAGCTGGTCGATGCCCTGAACCACCGCCTGACCGAGGTGCAGAAGCGCCGGTCGGCCGATGATGCCGCGCGCGACGCCATGGTGGCCGAGCTGCTGCAGGCCGCCCGCGGTGCCGTGGAACGCTTTGCCCGCTCGTTCGACGAGATGGCGGCCCTGCGCCAGCGCGCCACCCGGGTGCTGCGCAAGCTCACTGCCAAGGACAACATCAAGTTCGACGGCCTGTCGCGGGTGTCGCACGTGACCGATGCCACCGACTGGCGTGTGGAGTACCCCTTCGTGGTGCTCACCCCCGACACCGAGGCCGAGATGGCAGGCATGGTCAAGGGCTGCGTGGAACTGGGCCTGACCATCATCCCGCGCGGGGGCGGCACCGGCTACACCGGCGGCGCCATCCCGCTGACCTGGAAGAGCGCGGTCATCAACACCGAAAAGCTCGAGGCCATGACCGAGGTCGAGTGGGTCTCGGTACCGGGCCACGACGAGAAGCTGCCCACCATCTGGACCGAGGCCGGCGTGGTCACCCAGCGCGTGGCCGATGCGGCCGAGCGTGCCGGCCATGTGTTCGCGGTCGACCCCACCAGCGCCGAGGCTTCGTGCATCGGCGGCAACATCGCCATGAACGCGGGCGGCAAGAAGGCCGTGCTGTGGGGCACCGCGCTGGACAACCTGGTGAGCTGGCGCATGGTCACGCCGCAGGCCCAGTGGCTGGAAGTCACGCGCCTGGACCACAACCGCGGCAAGATCCACGACGCCGAAGTGGCCACCTTCGAGCTGCGCTATTTCGAGGCCGACGGCCGCACGCCGGTGCGCACCGAAACGCTGAGCATCCCAGGCCGCACCTTCCGCAAGGAAGGCCTGGGCAAGGACGTGACCGACAAGTTCCTCTCGGGGCTGCCCGGCATCCAGAAGGAAGGCTGCGACGGCCTGATCACCAGCGCCCGCTGGCTGGTGCACCGCATGCCGGCGCACACCCGAACCGTGTGCCTGGAGTTTTTCGGCAACCCCAAGGACGGCGTGCCCAGCATCGTCGAGATCAAGGACTTCATGTTCGCCGAGCAGAAACGCTCGGGCGTGCTGCTGGCCGGTCTGGAACACCTGGACGACCGCTACCTGAAGGCGGTGGGCTACGCCACCAAGAGCAAGAAGGGCAACGGCGGCCTGCCCAAGATGGTGCTGATCGGCGACATCGTGGGCGACGATCCCGACGCCGTGGCGCGCGCCACCAGCGAGGTCATCCGCATTGCCAACACGCGCAGCGGCGAAGGCTTCGTGGCCATCAGCGCCGAGGCCCGCAAGAAGTTCTGGCTCGACCGCAAGCGCACGGCCGCCATCAGCAAGCACACCAACGCCTTCAAGATCAACGAGGACGTGGTGATCCCGCTGCCCCGCATGGGCGAGTACACCGAGGGCATCGAGCGCATCAACATCGAGCTGTCGCTGCGCAACAAGATCGCGCTGTGCGACGCGCTGGAAGCCTTCTTCACCCGCGGCAACCTGCCGCTGGGCAAGACCGACGACGCCAGCGACATCCCCAGCGCCGAACTGCTCGAAGACCGCGTGCAGCAGGCCCTGGCCCTGGTGCGCGACGTGCGTGAACTGTGGGCCGGCTGGCTGGCCCGGGTGGATGCGCTCTTCCCGCAGCTGCAGGACCACACCCTGCGGGCCAGCTGGAAGACGCAGATCCGCGCCCCGCTGCAGCAGATCTTCAGCGGCTCGGCCTTCGGCGCCATCCTGGCCGAGTGCCAGGCCATCCACCAGCGCGTGCTCAAGGGCCGTGTGTGGGTGGCGCTGCACATGCACGCCGGCGACGGCAACGTGCACACCAACATCCCGGTCAACAGCGACGACTACGCCATGCTGCAGACGGCGCATGAGGCGGTGGCTCGCATCATGACCCTGGCCCGCAGCCTGGACGGCGTGATCTCGGGCGAGCACGGCATCGGCATCACCAAGCTCGAATTCCTGACCGACGCCGAGCTGGGCCCGTTCGCCGAGTACAAGGCCAAGGTCGATCCGGAAGGCCGCTTCAACAAGGGCAAGCTGCTGCGCCAGCCCACCGGCGACGCCGACGTGCGCAGCGCCGATCTGGCCCATGCCTACACCCCCAGCTTCGGGCTGATGGGGCACGAGTCGCTGATCATGCAGCAGAGCGACATCGGCGCCATCGCCGATTCGGTCAAGGACTGCCTGCGCTGCGGCAAGTGCAAACCCGTGTGCGCCACCCACGTGCCGCGCGCCAACCTGCTCTACAGCCCGCGCAACAAGATCCTGGCCACCTCGCTCCTGATCGAGGCCTTCCTGTACGAGGAGCAGACCCGCCGCGGCATCAGCATCCAGCACTGGGAAGAGTTCGAGGACGTGGCCGACCACTGCACGGTCTGCCACAAGTGCTACACCCCGTGCCCGGTGAAGATCGACTTCGGCGACGTCACCATGAACATGCGCAACCTGCTGCGCAAGATGGGCCAGAAGAGCTTCCGGCCCGGCAACGCGGCGGCCATGTTCTTCCTGAATGCCACCAACCCCGAGACCATCAAGGTGATGCGTTCGGCCATGGTCGATGTGGGCTTCAAGGCCCAGCGCCTGGCCAACAACCTGCTGCAGGGCCTGGCCCGTCAGCAGACCAGCGCCCCGCCGGCCACGCTGCGCGCGGCACCGGTCAAGGAGCAGGTGATCCACTTCATCAACAAGAAGATGCCCGGCGGCCTGCCCAAGAAGACGGCGCGTGCCCTGCTGGACATCGAGGACAAGAACTACGTCCCCATCATCCGCGACCCGCAGAAGACCACCTCCGACACCGAGGCGGTGTTCTATTTCCCGGGCTGCGGTTCGGAGCGGCTGTTCAGCCAGGTGGGTCTGGCCACCCAGGCCATGCTGTGGCATGCCGGTGTGCAGACCGTGCTGCCGCCGGGCTATCTGTGCTGCGGCTACCCGCAGCGGGGCTCGGGCCAGTTCGACAAGGCCGAGAAGATCATCACCGACAACCGGGTGCTGTTTCACCGCGTGGCCAACACCCTGAACTACCTCGACATCAAGACGGTGGTGGTGAGCTGCGGCACCTGCTACGACCAGCTGCAGGGCTACGAATTCGACAAGATCTTCCCGGGCTGCCGGATCGTCGACATCCATGAGTACCTGCTGGAGAAGGGCGTGACCCTGCCGCAGGGCCAGGGTGGTTACCTCTACCACGACCCCTGCCACAGCCCCATGAAGCAGCAGGAGCCGATGAAGACGGTGCGCGCCCTGGTGGGCGACAACGTGATCGAGAGCAAGCGCTGCTGCGGCGAGTCGGGCACCCTGGGCGTGACCCGCCCCGACATCTCCACCCAGATCCGCTTCCGCAAGGAAGAGGAGCTGCAGAAGGGCGAGGCCGCGCTGCGCGCCAACGGCACGGTCGGCCTGAACGACAACGTCAAGATCCTCACCTCGTGCCCGAGCTGCCTGCAGGGCCTCAACCGCTACCAGGACGACCTCAAGAGCGGTCTGCTGGAAGCCGATTACATCGTCGTCGAGATGGCCCGCCAGATCCTGGGCGAGCACTGGCTGCCCACCTATGTGGCCCAGGCCAACCAGGGCGGCATCGAACGCGTGCTGGTCTGAAGACCGCACCTCCAAGGGAAGAACATGGCTGGACTGAACAAAGACACCCCGACCCCGCAGGACATCACGGTGCACAACGCATCGAAGGTGATGGAAATCGCCTTTTCCGACGGCAAGACCTTCCGCATTCCGTTCGAGCTGATGCGCGTGTACTCGCCGTCGGCCGAGGTGCAGGGCCACGGCCCCGGCCAGGAAACGTTGCAGACCGGCAAGCGCGAGGTCGGCATCCTGGATCTGGCGCCGGTGGGCAACTACGCCATCCAGCCCACGTTCACCGATGGCCACAGCTCCGGCATCTTCTCCTGGGACTACCTGTACTTCCTGGGTGACCGCCAGACCGAGCTGTGGGCCGATTACGAGGCCCGCCTGCAGGCCGCCGGCACCCACCGCGACGCCCCCATGCCCGAGCAGGCTGGCCACAGCTGCGGCAGCCACTGACCCCCAAGGCGCCCATGGCCAAGACCCATTTCGGATTCCAGACCGTCGACGAACGCGAGAAGGCGCAGCGAGTGCGCGGCGTGTTCGACTCGGTGGCGCCGCGCTACGACGTCATGAACGACCTGATGTCGGCGGGCCTGCACCGGTTGTGGAAGCGCTACACCATCACCGTGGCCAACCCGCAGCCCGGCCAGCAGGCGCTCGACATCGCCGGCGGCACCGGTGACCTGTCGATGGCGCTGGTCCGCAAGGTCGGCCCGACCGGCCGGGTGGTGCACACCGACATCAACGAAGCCATGCTGCGCGAAGGCCGGGCCCGCCTGCTCGACCACGGCCTGGTGCTGCCCACCATGGTCTGCGACGCCGAGAAGCTGCCGTTCGCCGACGCCAGCTTCGACATCGTCACCGTGGCATTCGGGCTGCGCAACATGACCCACAAGGAACTTGCGCTGGCCGAAATGCATCGCACGCTCAAGCCGGGGGGCAAGTTGCTGGTGCTGGAGTTTTCCCGGGTCGCCAAGCCGCTGGAAAAGGCGTACGACTGGTATTCCTTCAACATCCTGCCCAAGCTGGGTCGATTCGTGGCCAACGACGCGGAGAGTTACCGCTACCTGGCCGAGTCGATCCGCATGCACCCCGACCAGGAAACGCTCAGACAGATGATGAAAACCGCCGGTTTCGGCCATGTCGACGTCCACAACCTGACCGCAGGGGTGGTGGCGCTGCATGTGGGCATCAAATGCTGAGGCGGCGAAGCAGACATTCACCCACGGAGACACGCATGAAACAGAAGATCTGGGCCACCTTGCTGGCCATCACCATGGCGGTGGGGTCCACCGAGGTCTGGGCCAAGCGGCTGGGGGGCGGTTCGTCCATCGGCAAGCAGTCCGGCAACGTGACCCAGCGCAGCACCGCGCCGGCCCAGCCGGCTCCGGCGCCCACGCAGGCGGCACCGGCCACCGCGCCCAGCCAGACTGCGGCCCGCCCGGCCACCGCGGCGCCGGCCGCCGCCGCGCCCAAGCGCCCCTGGGGCGCCATGCTGGGCGGACTGGCTGCCGGCCTGGGCCTGGCCTGGCTGGCCTCGGCCCTGGGTTTCGGTGAGGCCTTTGCCCAGTTCCTGCTGTTCGCCCTGCTGGCCCTGGTGATCATGGTGGTCATCGGTGCCGTCATGCGCCGCCGTGCCGCAACCTCCACGCCGGCCGCGGGTGGCCTGGCCTACCAGGGTGCCGGTCGCAGCCCGGTGGCCGAGCCGCTGGCCCCGCGTTCGTACAGCCCGCAGAACGTGGGCAACGATGCATCGGCCCGCCCCTGGGAGCGCAGCGCCCCCATCGGCCTGGAGCCGCTGGGTCAGCCGCAGGGCGGCTCCATGATCGGCTCGGCCCTGTCGGGCCGGCAGACGTGGGGCATTCCGGCCGGCTTCGATGCCGAGGGCTTCCTGAAGGCGTCCAAGACCAACTTCGTCAACCTGCAGGACGCCTGGGACCGCGCCGACATCCCCGCCCTGCGCGCCATGATGACCGACGACATGCTGACCCAGATCCAGGCCCAGCTGGCCGAGCGGGAGCAGCAGGGCGCCGGCCAGCCCAACAAGACCGAGGTGGTCATGCTGGATGCCCAGCTGCTGGGCATCGAGGAGGTCGACGGCGTCTACATGGCCAGCGTGGAGTTCTCCGGCCTGATCCGCGAAGAGGCGTCTTCCGGTCCCAACCCGTTCCGCGAGGTCTGGAACATCACCCGGCCGCAACAGGGCCCGGGCGGCTGGCTGGTGGCCGGGGTGCAGGCCCTGCAGTAAGCCCTGCCGCTTTGCTCCGGCGTCACGGGCGCCGGGGCTTTATCCGTCAGAATCGGGTGGTCATGAAAGATGAACCACCCGTTTTTTCGTCCGGCGCCGGCCCACGCGCCGACAGCCATCCCCTGACCGGTCTGCTGGAGGCCCTGCGCCCGCCCCCGTGGGTGGTGGACGAGGTCCAGAACCGCGTGGTGCTGTTCCTCAACCATGTGCTGCAGCAGGAGCCGGCCGCCACCGACCGGCTGCGCCGCCAGAAGGGCAAGGCCATGCTGGTGCGCTGGAACGACATCAGCCTGCTGCTGGCGCCCACGGCCGCCGGCCTGCTGGAACGCGCAGCGCCCGACACCCGGCCCGAACTCACCATGACCCTGGTCCA
The DNA here is from genome assembly GCF_049843595.1 of Hydrogenophaga sp. R2. Taxonomy (NCBI): domain Bacteria; kingdom Pseudomonadati; phylum Pseudomonadota; class Betaproteobacteria; order Burkholderiales; family Comamonadaceae; genus Hydrogenophaga; species Hydrogenophaga sp. R2. The sequence goes on along the minus strand of NZ_JBBHZN010000002.1, from coordinate 110,509 downwards.
GGCCTCGCCGCTGGCGGTGGCGCAGTCGCTCATGGCCGGCCAGAAGCCGGCGGTGGACATCCAGGGCGACGTGCAGCTGGCGGCCGAGGTGGCCTGGCTGGTGGACAACGTGCGCTGGGACGTGGAAGAAGACCTGGCCCGGCTGATCGGTGACGCCCCGGCCCACACCCTGGGCCGTTTTGCAGCCGGTGCGGTGACGGCCCTGCGGGCCTTCGTGGAGCGCCTGCCGCGCCCGCCCGGCGGCGGGACCGCCCCATGACGCGCTACCTGCGCGGCGCCTTCATTGTCTGGATCGTGCTGCGGCACGGGCTGGACGAGCTGGTGCTCTCCAGCTTCCGCCACCCCTGGATCCGGGTGCTCGCCCGGGTCGTCACCCTGGGCCGCAAGCTCGACGCCCCGCGCGGGCAGCGCCTGCGCGAGGCGCTGGAGCGGCTGGGGCCCATCTTCGTCAAGCTCGGGCAGGTGCTGTCCACCCGGCGAGACCTGCTGCCGCCCGACATCGCCGATGAACTGGCCCGGCTGCAGGATCGCGTGCCGCCGTTCCCCAGTGCGGTGGCGGTGGCCACCATCGAGCGCGCCTTCGGGCGCCCGCTGGACCAGGTGTTCAGCCATTTCGAGCAGGTGCCGGTGGCCAGCGCGTCCATCGCCCAGGTGCACTTCGGCACCCTGCGCGACGGTCGCCATGCCGGCCGCGAGGTGGCGGTGAAGGTGCTGCGCCCCAACATGCTGCCGGTGATCGAGAAGGACCTGAGCCTCATGCGGCTCATGGCCGGCTGGATCGAGCGCCTCTCGGCCGACGGCAAGCGCCTCAAGCCGCGCGAGGTGGTGGCCGAGTTCGACAAGTACCTGCACGACGAGCTCGACCTGCTGCGCGAGGCGTCGAATGCGGCCCAGCTGCGCCGCAACATGGCCGGCCTCGACCTGGTCATGATCCCCGAGATGCTCTGGGACTATTGCCACACCGAGGTGATGGTGATGGAGCGCATGCACGGCATCCCGATCAACCGGGTGGACGAGCTGCGCCAGCGCGGTGTCGACATCCCGAAGCTGGCGCGTGATGGCGTGACCATCTTCTTCACCCAGGTGTTCCGCGACGGCTTCTTCCATGCCGACATGCACCCCGGCAACATCCAGGTCAGCCTGAATCCGGCCACCTTCGGGCGCTACATCTCGCTCGATTTCGGCATCGTCGGCACGCTGACCGAGTACGACAAGGAATACCTGGCGCAGAACTTCACCGCCTTCTTCCGGCGCGACTACCGCCGGGTGGCCGAGCTGCACATCGAGTCGGGCTGGGTGCCGCCCCAGACCCGGGTGGACGAGCTGGAAGCCGCCATCCGCGGCGTCTGCGAGCCGTATTTCGACCGGCCACTGAAGGAAATCTCGCTGGGCATGGTGCTGATGCGGCTGTTCCAGACCTCGCGCCGCTTCCAGGTGGAGATCCAGCCCCAGCTGGTGCTGCTGCAGAAGACCCTGCTCAACATCGAGGGCCTGGGCCGCGACCTGGACCCCGAACTGGACCTCTGGAGCACCGCCAAGCCCTTCCTGGAGCAGTGGATGCTGGAGCAGGTCGGCCCGCAGCGCCTGCTGGCCCAGCTCAAGGCCGAGGCGCCGCAGTACGCCAAGCTGCTGCCGGCCATTCCCCGGCTGCTGCACGACTACCTCAAGCACCGGCCGGACGAGCTGCGGCGCGACATCGACGCGCTGGTGACCGAATCGCGCCGCACCCACCGCCTGCTGCAGACGCTGATCTATGGCGGGGTCGGTTTCGTGCTGGGACTCATCGTCACCCAGATCGTCCTGCGCATCCGCCTCTTCTGAGGGGCCTCGAATTTATAATGGCAGGTTTTGGTCCGCACGCACCCCTGCGCGGGTGCGTGAGGTTGTTCCACAGGTACTTTCTGTTCTGCCATGCCGATCTATGCCTACAAGTGCGAGTCCTGCGGCCATGCCAAGGACGTCCTGCAGAAAATCTCCGATCAGCCGCTCAACGACTGCCCGTCCTGCGGCCAGCCCACCTTCCGCAAGCAGCTCACGGCGGCCGGCTTCCAGCTCAAGGGCTCGGGCTGGTACGTGACCGATTTCCGGGGCGGCAACAACGGCGCCACCGGCGCGCCGGCACCGGCCTCGGCCTCCGATGGCGCGGCTGCTCCCGCCGCCTCGCCTGCGCCGGCGGCGGCACCCGCGGCCGCCAGCCCGGCTCCGGCCCCCACCCCGTCCACCTGAGCGAGCGGCATGCCCTCCCTGCGCAAGTGGCTGTTCTCGGGACTGCTGGTCCTGGTGCCCCTGATCATCACCCTGTGGGTGCTGGACTGGGTGGTCGGCACGCTCGACCAGACACTGCGCATCCTGCCCACCCACTGGCACCCCGACCAGGTGCTGGGCGTGCACATTCCCGGCCTGGGCGTGGTGTTCGCCCTGGCCGTGGTGCTGACCATCGGCGCGCTGGCGTCCAACATCATCGGCAACCGGCTGGTGAACTGGTGGCACGCCCTGCTGCACCGCATTCCGGTGGTCCGCTCCATCTATTCCGGCGTCAAGCAGGTATCGGACACGCTGTTTTCCGAAAAGGGCAATGCCTTCCGCAAGGCGGTGCTGGTGCGCTGGCCGCACGAAGGCATGTGGACCATTGCCTTCCTCACCGGCACGCCGGCGGGCCAGGTGCTGGCCACGCTGCGCGAGCAGCCCGGCGCGCGGGCCGACGACGAGGCCTTCATCAGCGTCTTCGTGCCCACCACACCCAACCCCACCGGCGGCTACTTCGTCATGGTGCGCCAGCGCGACTGCGTCGAGCTGGCCATGACGGTGGATGAAGCCCTGACCTACATCGTCTCCATGGGCGTCATCGTCCCGGGCAGCGGCCGCGACGGCGCGGCGCCCCCCGTGCTGCCCGCCATCCCGAAACCCTGAAAACACCGGGCGACCGTCGCCCGATCTCTCTGCGAAAGAAGCTCCTCATGGCCATGCGCTCCATCTACTGCGGTCTGGTGACCGAAGCCCAACTCGGCCAGACCGTCACGCTGGCGGGCTGGGTGAACCGCCGCCGCGACCACGGCGGTGTGATCTTCATCGACCTGCGCGACCGTGAAGGCACGGTGCAGGTGGTGTGCGACCCCGACCGCGCCGAGATGTTCAAGACCGCCGAGGACGTGCGCAACGAGTTCTGCGTGCAGGTGATCGGCCTGGTGCGCGCCCGCCCCGAGGGCACCACCAACGACAACATCAAGAGCGGCAGGATCGAGGTGCTGTGCCACGAGCTCAAGGTGCTCAACCCGTCGGTCACGCCCCCGTTCCAGCTCGACGACGACAACCTGTCCGAGACCACCCGCCTGACCCACCGCGTGCTCGACCTGCGCCGCCCCTACATGCAGCGCAACCTGATGCTGCGCTACAAGGTGGCCATGGAGGTGCGCAAGTTCCTGGATGCCAACGGCTTCGTCGACATCGAGACGCCCATGCTCACCAAGAGCACGCCCGAAGGTGCGCGCGACTACCTGGTGCCCAGCCGCGTGCACGACGGCCAGTTCTTCGCGCTGCCGCAGTCGCCCCAGCTGTTCAAGCAGCTGCTCATGGTGGCCGGCTTCGACCGCTATTACCAGATCACCAAGTGCTTCCGCGACGAGGACCTGCGCGCCGACCGCCAGCCCGAGTTCACCCAGATCGATATCGAGACGTCCTTCCTGACCGAGCAGGACATCCGCGACATGTTCCAGGGCATGATCAAGACGGTGTTCCAGAACACCCTGGGTGTGGACCTGGGCGAGTTCCCGGTCATGGCCTACAGCGAAGCCATGCACCGCTTCGGCTCCGACAAGCCCGACCTGCGCGTCAAGCTCGAGTTCACCGAGCTCACCGACGTGATGGCCGACGTGGACTTCAAGGTGTTCAGCGCCCCGGCCCAGATGAAGAACGGCCGCGTGGTGGCCCTGCGCGTGCCGGGCGGTGGCGAGATGAGCCGCAGCGAGATCGACGCCTACACCGAGTTCGTCAAGATCTACGGCGCCAAGGGCCTGGCCTGGATCAAGGTCAACGAGGTGGCCAAGGGCCGCGACGGCCTGCAGAGCCCGATCGTGAAGAACCTGCACGACCAGGCCGTGGCCCAGATCCTGTCGCGCACCGGCGCGCAGGACGGCGACATCATCTTCTTCGGTGCCGACAAGGCCAAGATCGTCAACGACGCCATCGGTGCCCTGCGCCTGAAGATCGGCCACAGCGAGCTGGGCAAGAAGAACGGCCTGTTCGAGGACCGCTGGGCCCCGATGTGGGTGGTCGATTTCCCGATGTTCGAACACGACGAGGAAGCCGACCGCTGGACGGCGGTGCACCACCCCTTCACCGCGCCGAAAGACGGCCACGAGGACTGGATGGTGACCGCGCCCGAGAAGTGCATTGCCAAGGGCTACGACATGGTGCTCAACGGCTGGGAGATCGGTGGCGGCTCGGTCCGCATCCACACCGCAGCCGTGCAGCAGAAGGTGTTCGACGCGCTCAAGATCACCCCGGAAGAAGCCCAGCTCAAGTTCGGCTTCCTGCTGGACGCGCTGCAGTACGGCGCCCCGCCGCACGGTGGCCTGGCCTTCGGCCTGGACCGCATCGTCACCCTCATGACCGGTGCCGAGTCGATCCGCGACGTGATCGCCTTCCCCAAGACCCAGCGCGCCCAGTGCCTGCTGACCCAGGCCCCCAGCCCGGTGGACGAGAAGCAGCTGCGCGAGCTGCACATCAAGCTGCGCAACCCGGACGCGGTGCGCCCGGCCTGATGCGGCGGCGGTGCCATGAACGAGCCTGACCGCCCGTTCAAGGTGCCGCAGTCCGTGCTGGTGGTGATCCACACCCCGGCACTCGAGGTGCTGCTGATCGAGCGGGCCGACGTGCCGGGTTTCTGGCAGTCGGTCACCGGCGCCAAGGACCACCCCGACGAGTCCTGGGCCGACACCGCCGCCCGCGAGGTGCTGGAAGAAACCGGCATCGACGTGGCGGCCCCCGGTCATGTCTTGACCGACTGGGCCCTGGAGAACATCTACGAGATCTACCCGCGCTGGCGCCACCGCTACGCGCCGGGCGTGACCCACAACACCGAACGGCTGTTCGGCCTGTGCGTGCCGCAGGCCAGTCCGGTGGTGCTCAGCCCGCGCGAGCACCGCGACCAGGTCTGGCTGCCCTGGACCGAGGCGGCCGACCGGTGCTTCTCGCCCTCCAATGCCGAGGCGGTGCTACAGCTGGCGCGACGCCGGGCGGCTGGTGGCTGAGCGCAGCCGGCGCTGCAGGTTGCGCAGCCGTTGCCACTGACGGCGGCGGGTGGATTCGGGCGCATCGGGCTGGTTGAGCACCATGTCCAGCAGGCGCTGGTAGAGGTTGACCATCCACCGCAGGCCGGAGATGTCGTCGCGCGGGGCGTCGGCCAGCCGGGCTTCGATGTCGTCGAGCATGAGGCTGGAACTGGGCGACGGGCTGTCCGGGTCCGGCTCGGCCGGGCGGGGCGGTGGCGCCAGCCCATGGCCGCGGGAGCGGGCATGGCCTGCCCGTGGCGCCTGCCGGCTCTCGTGGCAGAGCCCGGTGTCGGCTTGCGGGCGGTGCCGCTCCGCCGCCGGGGCAAAGACCAGCGGGCGGCGGCGGTCCGGATCGACCGGATGCAGGACGGGATCGAGGGGCATGGCGTGCTCCTGAAGCTGTGGTGCCATTGAGTGCACCGGCGAGCCGGCGCATGTCATGAGGTTTCTGTGACGTTTGGGTGGCATCATCCGCGCATGACCGTGCTGCGTGTGGCCACCTACAACATCCACAAGGGCGTCCAGGGCCTGGGGCCGGCACGCCGGCTGGAGATCCACAACCTGGCGCACGCGGTGGAGCAGTTCGATGCCGACATCGTCTGCCTGCAGGAGGTGCGCAGCCACCACCGCAAGCTGGAGAAACAGTTCACCCGCTGGCCCGATCTCGACCAGGCGGGCTACCTCTCTCCCGAAGGTTACGAGTCGGTCTACTGCACCAACGCCGTCACGCGCCACGGCGAGCATGGCAATGCGCTGCTCTCGCGCTGGCCGGTGGTGTCCAGCGGCCATGCCGACGTGTCCGACCACCGCTTCGAGCAGCGCGGCCTGCTGCACGTGAGCGTGCTGGTGGAACGTACCGAGGTGCATGTGGTGGTGGTGCACCTGGGGCTGATCCATGCCAGCCGCGAACGCCAGGTGGCCCGGCTGGGGGCCTTCATCGAACGTGAGGTGCCGGCCGACGTGCCGCTGGTGGTGGCCGGTGACTTCAATGACTGGGGCGCCCGGCTGCTGCGGCCCATGGATGCGCTGGGCCTCAAGACCTTCGAGGGCATACGCCTGCCCACCTTCCCGGCCCGGCTGCCGCTGCTGCACCTGGACCGCATCTACGCGCGGGGGCTGCGTCCCCTGTCGGCCCATGTGCCGCACGGCAAGGCCTGGGCCCGCATGTCCGATCACCTGCCGCTGATCGCCGAGCTGGCGCTGTGAGCCGACCGCCCGTTCCGCTGCGATCCGGTCACCAGTTGCTGCTGCTGCAGAACGGGGCCGAATTCTTCCCGGCGCTGGTCGAGGCCATGGATGCGGCCCGGCAGGTGGTGCACCTGGAAACCTACATCTTCGAGTTCGCCGGCGAGGCGCTGCGGGTGGCCGAGGCGCTGGAGCGCGCCGCCCGCCGGGGCGTGGCGGTGCGGCTGGTGATCGACGGCGTGGGCACGCCGCAGGTGCCTGCGGAATGGCAGCAACGCCTGGCCCAGGCCGGCGTGGTGCTGCGCATCTATGCCCCGCTGGGCCGGCTGGGGCTGCTCATTCCCAGCCGCTGGCGGCGGCTGCACCGCAAGCTGTGCGTGGTGGACGGCACGGTGGGGTTCTGTGGCGGCATCAACCTGATCGACGACCGCGACGACGTGGCCCTGGGCCGCCTGCAGGCGCCGCGTCTGGACTTCAGCCTGCGGGTGGCCGGCCCGCTGGTGGCCGACATGGTGGACACCATGGAGACGCTCTGGTGGCGCCTGCAGGCCGCCCGCAGCGCACGCCAGCGCGAGTTCAAGGCCGCCTGGGAGGCGCTGCGCGAATCGCGCCCGGTGGGCGACTTCACACGACTGCTGCAGAAGATCGAACGCCACGCCGACCCGGGCGAGCAGCTGTTCGACGACACCCAGACCCCGCCGGTGGCTGCGCACGGCGCCCGCGCCGCGCTGCTGCTGCGCGACAACGTGAGCCACCGGCACGACATCGAACGCGCCTACCTCAAGGCCATCGGCGAGGCGCGCCACGAGATCATCCTGGCCAATGCCTATTTCATCCCGGGGCGGCGTGTGCGCAAGGCACTGCTGATGGCCGCGCAACGGGGCGTGCGGGTGCGCCTGCTGCTGCAGGGCAAGTACGAACACTTCCTGCAGTACCGGGCCGCGCGGCCGGTGTACGCGCGGCTGGTGGCGGCCGGCATCGAGATCCACGAATACGCACCGAGCGCGTTGCATGCCAAGGTGGCGGTGGTGGACAGCCGCTGGGCCACGGTGGGGTCGACCAACCTCGATCCGCTGTCGCTGCTGCTGGCGCGCGAGGCCAACGTCATGACCACCGACCGGGTGTTTTCGGCCCGCCTGCGCGACTGCCTGCACACCATCCTCACCACCTCGGGTCAGGCCATCGATGCGGCCAGCCTGGCCCACCGCCCCTGGACCCAGCGGGTGCTGGACCGCATGGCCTTCGGCATCATGCGCGCCGTGCTCTTCATCACCGGGCACCGCTACTGATGGAGGGCGACCTGATCGTGCAGCGGCCCGAGGGCCTGTACTGCCCGCCCGGCGATTTCTACATCGACCCCTGGCGGCGGGTGGAGCGCGCCGTCATCACCCATGCCCATGCCGACCACGCCCGGCCCGGCCATGCGCATTACCTGGCCATGGCGGTGTCCGAAGGCCTGCTGCGGGCGCGGCTGGGGCAGGGCATCACGCTGCAGGGGCTGGGCTACGGCGAGGTGGTGGAGCACAACGGGGTGCGCATCTCGCTGCACCCGGCCGGCCATGTGCTGGGCTCGGCCCAGGTGCGCGTGGAGCACGGTGGCCAGGTGTGGGTGGCCAGCGGCGACTACCGCACCACGCCGGCCGGCGCCACGCCCGACCGCACCTGCACGCCCTTCGAGCCGGTGCGCTGCGACGTGTTCATCACCGAGTCCACCTTCGGCCTGCCCATCTACCGCTGGCGGCCGGACGCCGAGATCTTTGCCGGCATCAACCAGTGGTGGGCCGCCAATGCCGATGCCGGCCGGGCCAGCGTGCTGGTCTGCTACAGCCTGGGCAAGGCCCAGCGCCTGCTGGCGAACCTGGATGCCACCACCGGCCCCATCGTCTGCCACGGCGCGGTGGAGCCCATCAACCGGGGCTACCGTGCCGCCGGCATCGCATTGCCCGACACCCTGATGGTGAGCGAGGTGCCCGACAAGGCGATTCTGCGCCGCGCGCTGGTGCTGTGCCCGGGCAGCGCACTGGGCTCGCCCTGGATCCGCCGCTTCGGCGATTTCAGCGATGCCTTTGCCAGCGGCTGGATGCAGGTGCGCGGCCAGCGCCGCCGCGGTGGCCACGACCGCGGCTTCGTGCTCAGCGACCATGCCGACTGGCCCGGGCTGTTGCAGGCCATCGGTGGCACCGGGGCCGAGCGCGTCATCGTCACCCACGGCCAGGTGCCGGTGCTGGTGCGTTACCTGCAGGAGCAGGGCCTGCAGGCCGAGGCCTTCGAGACCGAGTACGGCGACGAGCACGAGACGCGTGCCGAGACCCGGGCAGAAACCGGCGCCGGGACCACGGCCGAGGGGGCGCCGTGAAGGACTTCGCCGATCTGTATGCCGAGCTCGATGGCACCACCTCCACCCAGGCCAAGGTGGCCGCGCTGGTGCGGCACTTCGGCCGCGTGGCGCCGGCCGATGCGGCCTGGGCAGCCTACTTCCTGTCGGGGGGCAAGCCGCGCCAGCTGATCCGCACCGCGCAGCTCAAGGCCCTGGCCACCGATGCCGCCGGCCTGCCGGAATGGCTGTTCGAGGCGTCCTACCAGGCGGTGGGCGATCTGGCCGAGACCATTGCGCTGGTGCTGCCGCCCTCCGCGAGCACCGAAGGTGAAACCCTGGGTCTGGCCGACTGGATGGCACAGCGCCTGCTGCCCTTGCGAGGGCAGGACGAGGCCGTGGTGGCCACGCAATTGCGCGCCTGGTGGCGCGAGCTGGGGCCGTTGTCGCGCTTTCTGCTCATCAAGCTGGTGGGTGGTGGTTTCCGGGTCGGCGTGAGCAAGCTGCTGGTGCAGCGGGCCGTGGCCGAACACGCCGGGCTGGACCCCAAGCGGGTGGCGGCCCGCATGATGGGCTACACCGACGGGCGCCGCCTGCCCCAGGCCGAGGACTGGCAGCGCATCACTGCACCCGCCGACGCCGAAGGCCCCGCCGGACAGGCCGACGCCGCGCCCAGCCAGCCCTATCCGTTCTTTCTGGCGCAGCCGCTGCAGGACGACCCGGCCACCGTGCTCGGCACCGCGGCCGACTGGCAGGCCGAATGGAAGTTCGACGGCATCCGTGGCCAGATCGTGCGGCGCGCCGGCCAGGTGTGGGTGTGGTCGCGCGGCGAAGAACTGATGACCGACCGTTTCCCCGAACTGCAGGCCCTGGCGGCCGGCTGGCCCGAGGGCACGGTGGTGGACGGCGAGATCGTGGTGTGGGACGAGACCCTGCCGCCGCTGCCCGGCATCGACCGGCCGGGTCGGCCCGCCGGCTTCGCCCCGCTGCAGCAACGCATCGGCCGGCAGAAGCTCACCGCAGCGGTGCTGGCCAAGGCCCCGGTGGGCTTCGTCGCCTACGACCTGCTGGAGCAGGGCGGTGTGGACCTGCGTGACCAGGCCCTGGCGCAGCGCCGCGCGGCCCTGGAGGCCTTGGCGGCCACGGCATCGCCCCGGCTGTGGCTGTCGCCGCTGCAGGACGCAGCCGACTGGACCACCCTGGCACGGCGCCGCGAACAATCGCGCGACCTGGGCGTGGAAGGGCTGATGCTCAAGCACCGCGACAGCACCTACGGCGTGGGCCGCCACAAGCAGGTCGATGGCGACCAGGCGCTGGGCTGGTGGAAATGGAAGATCGATCCCCTCACGGTGGACGGCGTGCTCATCTACGCGCAGGCCGGCCACGGGCGGCGCGCCTCGGTCTACACCGACTACACCTTCGCGGTATGGAACCGCCCGCCCCGCGATGCGGCCGAAGCGCAGGCGGTGGTGGAGGCCATCGCGGCGCGCCAGCCGCCCGACCCGCAGGGCCTGCAGCTGGTGGCCTTCACCAAGGCGTATTCGGGCCTGACCGACGAGGTCTTCAAGGCGGTCGATGCGGTGATCCGCAAGACCACGCTGGAGAAGTTCGGGCCGGTGCGCAGCGTGCGGCCCACGCTGGTGTTCGAGCTGGCCTTCGAGGGCATTGCGCGCAGCAGCCGCCACAAGAGCGGTGTGGCGCTGCGCTTTCCGCGCATGCTGCGCCTGCGCACCGACAAGCCGCTGCACGAGGCCGGCACGCTGCCCGAACTCGAATCCCTGTTGCGCTGAGGGCATGCGGACGCTGTCAAGGTCCGGTACAGGGGGCGGTGTTAGCATGGGCCATGCTCATGAAAACCGGTGAAGCCATGAACCCAGCTCCCCCCGAGGACGACCAGGGCGTGCCCGTGTCGGTCCGCATCCGCGAGCGCCTGAAGGCCGCCCGCCACCGTTTCCACTCCAACGACAACATCGCCGACTTCATCGAACCCGGCGAGCTCGAGAAGCTGCTCGACGAAGTCACCGTCAAGATGCAGGGCGTGCTGGAGTCGATGGTCATCGACACCGAGAACGACCACAACACCGGCGACACCGCCCGCCGCGTGGCCAAGATGTACCTCAAGGAGGTGTTCAACGGCCGCTACGTCAAGGGTCCCACCGTCACCGAGTTTCCGAATGCCGAGCACCTCAACGAGCTGATGATCGTCGGCCCGATCACGGTGCGCAGCGCCTGCAGCCACCACTTCTGCCCGGTGATCGGCCGCATCTGGATCGGCGTCATGCCCAACGAGCACACCAACGTGATCGGCCTGTCCAAGTACGCCCGCCTGGCCGAGTGGATCATGGGCCGGCCCCAGATCCAGGAAGAGGCCGTGGTGCAGCTGGCCGACCTGATCCAGGAAAAGACCCAGCCCGACGGCCTGGCCATCGTCATGGAGGCCAGCCACTACTGCATGGCCTGGCGCGGTGTGAAGGACATGGACAGCAAGATGATCAACTCGGTCATGCGCGGCGTGTTCCTCAAGGACCCCAACCTGCGCCGCGAATTCCTCTCGCTCATTCCGCGCTGAAGGCGCCTCTCTTCCGGAAGACACCCATGCTGGTCCGCCTGCTGTATGTGAGCCGCGCTGTCGAGAAGGACAGCACCAAGGCCATCGAATCCATCCTTGAATCGTCCCGCCAGCACAACCTGGGCAACGGCATCACCGGCGTGCTGTGCTACGGCGGCGGCGTGTTCCTGCAGGCCATCGAAGGCGGCCGTGCGGCCGTCAACGAGCTGTATAGCCACATCGTGGCCGACAAGCGCCACACCGACGTGGTGCTGCTGCACTACGAGGAAATCACCGAGCGCCGCTTCGGTGGCTGGACCATGGGCACGGTGAACCTGAGCAAGCTCAACACCTCCATCGTGCTGAAGTACTCCGAGAAGCCGGAGTTCGATCCTTATGCGGTCTCGGGCCGTGTCTCGCTGGCCCTGCTCGAAGAGCTGATGGCCACCGCCAGCATCATCGGCCGCGCGTGAGCACCACCGCCTTCCTGCTGATCATCCTGGCCGGCCTGATCCACGCCGGCTGGAACATAGTCGCCAAGAAAGCGGGCGGCGACTCACGCTTCGCCTTCTTCACCGCCGTCATCATGATGGTGATCTGGGCGCCCCTGGGCTGGTGGCTGGGCCGCGAGGAACTGCCGCGCTGGGGCCCCACCGAATGGGTCTTCGTGGCCATCAGCGGCGTGCTGCACGTGGTCTATTACGTCACCCTGCTGCGCGGCTACCGGCGTGCCGACCTCACCGTGGTCTACCCGGTGGCGCGGGGCAGCGGCCCGCTGCTGTCGTCGCTCGCGGCCATCGTGCTGCTGGGCGAGCAGATCTCGGCGCTGGGTGCCTTGGGCATCGCCGGTGTGGTGGGCGGCGTGTTCCTGATCGCGGGCGGCCCTGGCCTGATCCGTGCGGCGCACGACCCGGCGGCGCGTGCCCGCATCCACAAGGGCCTGTACTACGGCGCGCTCACCGGCGTGTTCATTGCGTCCTACACACTGGTGGACGGCTACGCGGTCAAGGTGCTGCTGATGTCGCCCATCCTGGTGGACTACATGGGCAACTTCTTCCGGGTGGCGCTGCTGGCGCCGGTGGTGCTGCGCGACCGCGCAGCGGCCTGGCGTTTGTGGACCACGCAATGGAAGGCCGCGCTGGCCGTGGCCGCCATCAGCCCGGTGGCCTATGTGCTGGTGCTCTATGCCATGCGGGACGCGCCCATCTCGCACGTGGCGCCGGCGCGCGAGGTGTCCATGCTGTTTGCCGCCCTCATCGGTGGCCACCTGCTGGGCGAGGGCGACCGCATCGCACGGCTGTGCGGGGCCATCTGCATTGCCGCCGGCGTGACCGCACTCGGGCTGGGATGATCGGGGCATGACCCCGATGGATTCGCCGCAGCTGCTGGGCTGCGATTTCACCAGCGCGCCCTCGCGCCGCAAACCCGTCACCCTGGCCACCGGCCGGCTCGACCGGGGCCGCCTGCGGCTGGACGGGCTGGAACGCTTTGAAACCCTGGATGCCTGGGCCGAACGCCTGCAACAGCCCGGCCCCTGGGTGGGCGGTTTCGATCTGCCCTTCGGCCTGCCGCGCGAGCTGGTGCAGACCCTGGGCTGGCCCACCACCTGGGGCGCCTGCATGGACCACTACGCCGCGCTCTCGCGCGAGGCCATCCGCGATGCCTTCGCCGGCTTCTGCAACGCCCGCCCGGTGGGCGGCAAGTTCGCCCACCGCGCCACCGACGGACCGGCCGGATCCAGCCCCAGCATGAAGTGGATCAACCCGCCGGTGGCCTTCATGCTGCACGCCGGCGTGCCGCGCCTGCGCCAGGCCGGCGTGACGCTGCTCGGGGTGGACGCCCCCGGCGACCCGGCCCGCCTGGCGCTGGAGGCCTACCCGGGCCTGCTGGCCCGCAGCGTGCTGGGCACCACCTCCTACAAGGCCGACGACCGCGCCCGTCAGACGCCCGAGCGCCTGATCGCCCGCCGCACCCTGGTGGATGCCCTGGAAAACGGCACGCCACCCCTGCTGCAGCAGGCCGGCCTGCGCCTCAAGCTCAGCCACGCGCAGCGCGATGCGCTGGCCGACGACGCCACCGGCGACACGCTGGACGCTGTGCTCTGCCTGCTGCAGGCGGCCTGGGCCTGGCAGCGCCGGCAGGCCGGCGACGCGCGCTGGGGCCTGCCCGACTGCGACCCGCTGGAAGGCTGGATCGTGACCGCCGCTGCCTAGAATGACCGCATGACTGCTGCAACCCCACCCGTATCCCTGCCCGACCTGCCCGGCGATCTCCGTTTTGCCTTCGTCGAGGCCAGCTGGCATGCCGACATCGTGCAGCGCTCGCGCGATGCCTTCTTCGCCGAGATGGCGAGGGGCGGCGTGGCGGCCGAGCGCATCGATGTGTTCGATGTGCCCGGCGCCTTCGAGATCCCGCTGCATGTGCAGCGCCTGGCCGCCTCCGGCCGTTATGCCGCCGTGGTGGGCAGTGCGCTGGTGGTCGATGGCGGCGTCTACCGCCACGACTTCGTGGCCGCCAGCGTGGTGCAGGCCCTGATGGACGTGCAGCTGCGCACCGGCGTGCCGGTGATCTCGGCCGTGCAGGCGCCGCACCACTTCCACGAGCATGTGGAGCACCGGCGTTTCCTGCAGCAGCACTTTGCGCTCAAGGGCCAGGAAGCCGCGCAGGCCTGCCTGCTGACCGTGGCCGGGCTGCGGGCGGTGGACGCGCGGCTGGCCGCGCTGTAAGAAGCGGCCTCGCGGCGCGACCCACGGACACCTCCCCACCGATGTGCCCGCCATGAAACGCCGACTGCTGCTGCTCTGCACCCACCTGTTCACCCTGATCGCCGGCTTTGCGCTGGGCGTGTACTGGCTGCCCATCCTCACCGCGCCGGACGCTCCGTCGGCCGACGTGTTGCAGCAGGCCGAACGCACGGCGGTGTTCCAGGGCGAGTTCCGCCGCGACCTGACCGACAGCGATGCCCTGCACTGGGGTGAAGGCCGCGTGCTGGTCGGTCCGGCGCAGGTGGTGCTGCAGGGGCGGCTGGCGCCCGGACCGGACTACAAGCTCTACCTCTCGCCCACCTTCGTCGAGACCGAGGCGGACTTCAAGCGCCTGAAGTCCGGCATGCGGCGCGTGGGCGACATCAAGACCTTCGAGAACTTCGCCGTGCCGCTGCCGGCCGGCACCGACGTGACTGCCTACAACACGGTGGTGGTGTGGTGCGAGACCTTCAACGAGTTCATCACCGCGGCCCGCTACCGATGAGCGAGAACCCGCTCGATGACCTGCTGCGCCAGGTGCGTGCCTGCACCCGGTGCACCGACCTGCCCGAAGGGCCGCGGCCGGTGCTGCAGGTCGATGCGCGTGCCCGCATCCTGATCGCGGGTCAGGCCCCGGGGCGCCGGGTGCATGCCAGCGGCATCCCCTTCGACGATCCCAGCGGCGAACGCCTGCGCGACTGGCTGGGGATGGGCCGCGAGACCTTCTACGACGCCACCCGCGTGGCCCTGCTGCCCATGGGCTTCTGCTACCCCGGCACCGGACCGCATGGCGACCTGCCGCCGCGTCCGCTGTGCGCCAGCAGCTGGCGCCAGCCCCTGCTCGACCAGCTCGGCGACATCCGGCTCACCCTGCTGCTGGGCCAGCATGCCCTGGCCTGGCACTGGCCCGATGCGCCCGGCTCGCTGGCCGACGCGGTGCGGGCCAGCCACCAGCGACTGCTCGCCGGCGGGCCGCCGCTGCTGGCCTTGCCGCACCCCAGCCCACGCAACAACCGCTGGCTGGCGCAGCATCCGTGGTTCGCGGCCGAGGTGCTGCCCACCTTGCGCCAGCGCGTGACTACGGCCCTGGGCGGCTGAACCCTTCGACATCGCGCGCCCCGCCGGGCTGTTGCATCATCGGCGGTTTCGTATCCGGGAGATCTTCGTGAATCTGGCCAAAGTCATCGGCATCGCGCCCATCTCGGCGGGCGCCATCGACCTGAACGTGCAGCTGCCCATGGGTGGCCGCAAGGGCTGACGCGCCGGCGCATCGGTCGATTCCCATGCCGCACGCCCTGGCCAGCCGTGCCACCGCCTGGATGCAGGCCCGTGGCTGGCAGCCGTTCGAGTTCCAGCAATCGGTCTGGTCGGCCCAGGCCCGGGGCTGCAGCGGCCTGCTGCACGCCACCACGGGTGCCGGCAAGACCTATGCGGTCTGGCTCGGCCTGCTCGACCGTCTGCTGAACGACCCGGACCCCGCGGGCGCCGCACGCACTCCGCCGCTCACCGTGCTGTGGATCACCCCCATGCGGGCGCTGGCGGCCGACAGCACCACCGCCTTGCGGGCCCCGCTGGCCGATCTGGCGCCGGCCTGGACGCTGGGCCTGCGCACCGGCGACACGCCCTCGGCCGAACGCGCCCGGCAGGACCGGCGCATGCCCACCGTGCTGGTGACCACACCGGAGTCGCTGTCGCTGCTGCTGGCGCGCGACAAGGCGCCGCAGGAGCTGGCCGGCGTGCGCGCCGTGGTGGTGGACGAATGGCACGAGCTGATCGGCAGCAAGCGGGGCGTGCAGGTGCAGCTGGCGCTGGCCCGGCTGCGCCGCTGGCAACCCGGCCTCATCACCTGGGGCATGAGCGCCACGCTGGGCAACCTCGACGAGGCACGACAGGTGCTGTGCGGCCCCGACGGTCTTCCCGACGCACAGCCCTCGGTGCTGGTGCAGGGCCGGGTCGACAAGACGCTGCGCATCGACACCCTGATCCCGCCCGATCCAGGCCGGTATTCGTGGTCGGGCCACCTGGGTTCGCGCATGCAGGAGCCGGTGGTGCGCGAGCTGGATGGCGCCGGCACGGCGCTGGTGTTCACCAACACCCGCAGCCAGGCCGAGATCTGGTACCAGCTGCTGCTGCAGCACCGCCCCGACTGGGCCGGCCAGGTGGCTCTGCACCACGGCAGCCTGGACAAGGCGGTGCGCGAGTGGGTGGAGGCCGGCCTGAAGGACGGGCAGCTCAAGGCGGTGGTGGCCACCTCGTCGCTGGACCTGGGCGTGGACTTCCTGCCGGTGGAGCGGGTGCTGCAGATCGGATCGGCCAAGGGCGTGGCCCGCTTGCTGCAGCGCGCCGGGCGCAGCGGGCATGCGCCCGGGCGACCCAGCCGCATCACCCTGGTGCCCACCAACACGCTCGAACTCATCGAAGCCGCCGCCGTGCGGGAGGCGGCGCAGGCCGGTCGCATCGAGCCGCGCCACAGCCCGCACCAGCCGCTGGACGTGCTGGTGCAGCACCTGGTCACGGTGGCACTGGGGGGCGGTTTCCAGGCCGATGCGCTGTTCGACGAGGTCCGCACTGCCTGGGCCTACCGCGATCTCTCGCGCGAGGCCTTCGACTGGGCGCTGGCCTTCTGCGAACGCGGCGGCGACAGCCTCACCGCCTACCCCGATTACCACCGCCTGGCCCGTGACGAGCAGGGCCTCTGGCGCGTGCCCGACACGCCGCAGGGCCGCGCCACCGCACGCCGCCACCGCTGGGGCGTGGGCACCATCGTGAGCGACGCCTCGCTGAGGGTGAAGTACCTCAACGGCGGGTCCATCGGCAGCATCGAGGAAGGCTTCATCTCGCGGCTGAACAAGGGCGACTGCTTCGTGTTTGCCGGGCGTCTGCTGGAGTTCGTGCGGGTGCACGACATGACCGCCTGGGTGAAGAAGGCCACCCGGAACAAGGGCGCGGTGCCCACCTGGCAGGGCGGCAAGATGCCCTTGTCCACCGAACTGGCCGATGCGGTGCTGGAGCAGATGGCCCTGGCCGAGGCCGGCCGCTTCGATTCGCCCGAGCTGCAGGCCGCGCGGCCCATGCTGCAGACGCAGGCACAACGCTCGCGCCTGCCCCGGCCCGGTGTGCTGCTGGCCGAACGCTTCCGCTCGAAGGAGGGCCACCACCTGTGCCTGTTCCCGTTTGCCGGCCGGCATGTGCACCTGGGTCTGGCCAGCCTGCTGGCCTGGCGGCTGGCCCGGGAGCAGCCCAACACCTTCAGCCTGTCGGTCAACGACTACGGCTTCGAGCTGCTGGCGGCCGACGAGCCTGATCTGACCCGGCTGCTCGATGGCTCGGTGCTGTCCACCGACGATCTGCTGGACCATGTGCTGGCTTCGCTCAACGCGGGTGAACTGGCGCAGCGGCGCTTCCGCGAGATCGCCCGCGTCTCCGGGCTGGTGTTCAGCGGCCAGCCCGGTGCGCCGCGCAGCCTGCGCCAGCTGCAGGCCAGCAGCGGCCTGTTCTTCGAGGTGTTCCGCAAGTACGACCCGGGCAACCTGCTGCTGCGCCAGGCCGAGAGCGAGGTGCTGTCGCAGGAACTGGAGATCGGCCGGCTGCAGCAGTGCCTGCAGCGCATGGCCGGCCAGCGGCTGGAGCTGGTGGACCTCACCCAGCCCAGCCCCATGAGCCTGCCGCTGATGGTGGAGCGCCTGCGCGAACGCCTGAGCACCGAGCAGCTCTCGGCCCGGCTGGAGCGCATGCTGCGCGACCTGGAGGCGGCGCCATGAGGGTCTGGGCGTGGCTGCTGGGTGCCGTGCTGGCGGTGCCGTCGATGCAGGCGGCTGCCGCTGGCGTGGAGCGCTACACCGCCCGCGTGACCCGGGTGTCCGATGGCGACACCGTGTGGGTGCAGCCGGTGAGCGGCGGTCCGTACCGCAAGCTGCGGCTGGTGGGCATCGACGCGCCCGAGATCTGCCAGTCGGGTGGACAGGCCGCCCGCGCTGCCCTGGCCGAGCGCGTGCTGCAGCAGCGGGTGCGTGTGGAAGAGCGGGGCAGCGACACCTACGGCCGTGGCCTGGCGCGCATCGAGCAGGACGGCGAAGACCTCAACGCCTGGCTGGTGCGCAGCGGGCTGGCCTGGGCCTCGGGCGGCGGCCGCCACGGGTACAAAGACCAGCAACAGCAGGCCCGGCGCGAGCGCCGCGGGGTGTTTGCCGAAGCGCGCCCGGAGCCACCGCGCGATTTCCGGCGGCGGCACGGGCCATGTCCTCTGCCGGCCCGCTGAGCCGAGCGCTGTTTCAGTGCCGGTGGCCGCACACCGGGCAGGCCGGGTTGGCCGGGATGCCGATGCGGGTGAAGGCCAGATCGCGGCCGTCGATCATGAGCAGCTGGCCCGCCATGCGCGAGCCCAGGCCGGCCAGCAGCTTGAGCGCCTCGGCCGCCTGCAGCGTGCCCACGATGCCCACCAGCGGCGCGAACACGCCCATGGTGGCGCAGCGCGTTTCCTCCACGCCGCTGTCTTCCGGGAACACGCAGGCGTAGCAGGGATTGGCCGCCTCGCGCGTGTCGTACACGCTGAGCTGGCCGTCCATGCGGATGGCCGCACCCGACACCAGCGGCTTGCCGTGCTGCACGCAGGCGCGGTTGATGGCGTGGCGGGTGGCGAAGTTGTCGGTGCAGTCCAGCACCACATCGGCCTGGGCCACCAGGGTGTCGAGCAGGGCGGCATCGGCCCGCTCGGTGACGGGGGTGACCACCGGGTCGGGGTTGATGGCGGCAATCGCCTCGCGCACCGATTCGGCCTTGGGCTGGCCCACGCGGGCCAGGTTGTGGGCGATCTGCCGCTGCAGGTTGGTCTCGTCCACCTCGTCGTGGTCGACCACGGTGATGCGGCCCACGCCGGCGCTGCCCAGGTACAGCGCGGCCGGAGAGCCCAGGCCCCCCGCACCCACGATCAGGGCATGCGAGGCCAGCAGCCGTTCCTGGCCCTCGACCCCGAGTTCATTGAGCAGGATGTGCCGCGAATACCGCAGCAGCTGAGCGTCGTCCAACCCCGGGCCTGTGCGTCAGTTGGCCTTCTTGTCGTCGGTGCTGCGCACCTGCAGCGTCTTGCTCACCAGCACCGGCTTGCCCTTGAGCTGGTTGAGCGCCTGCTGCAGCTGGAAGTCCTTGTCGCTGCCGAACTCCGGCACCAGGCGCTGGCTCGGGTTCTTCCTGGCTTCTTCTTCCAGGCGCTTGCGGGCGGCTTCGCGTTCCTGATCGCGCTGCTGTTCGGCGGCACGCTGGGCATCGGTCATGGGCGCCGGCTTGGCCTCGGTGCCGTTCATGAGGTGCTTCTGCAGGTCGGCCTCGCGGGTGCGCAGGGCGGCGAACACATTGCCTTCGGGCGTTTCGTCCACCATCACGTCGGGCACGATGCCCTTGGCCTGGATGGTGCTGCCCGACGGCGTGTAGTAGCGGGCGGTGGTGAGCTTCAGGCCGGTGTCGGGGCCGAGCGGGCGCACCGTCTGCACCGAGCCCTTGCCGAAGGTCTGGCTGCCCATGATGGTGGCGCGCTTGTGGTCCTGAAGGGCGCCGGCCACGATCTCGCTGGCCGAGGCCGAGCCTTCGTTGACCAGCACCACCAGCGGCACCTTCTTGTAGAAGTTGCGGGTGGCCTGGGCCAGACGGGCCACGTGGTCCGGGCCGCCCCGGGTGAGGTAGTGCTGCGGCACGGCCTTGTAGACCATCTTGCTGTCGGCGGTCTGGCCGTTGGTGGACACCACGGTGACGTCTTCGGGCAGGAAGATGGCCGAGATGGCCACCGCCGCCGGCAGCAGGCCGCCCGGGTCGTTGCGCAGATCGAGCACCAGGCCCTTCATGTTGGGGTCGGCCTTGTACAGCTCCTCGAGCTTGCGGGCCACGTCCTCGGTGGTGCGCTCCTGGAACTGCGATACGCGGATCCAGCCGAAGCCCGGCTCCACGTTGCGCGCCTTCACGCTCTGGGTCTTGATCTCCTCGCGGACGATGGTCACCGGGAAGGTGCGGTCCTCGTCCTTGCGGAAGATGGTCAGCAGCACCTTGGTGCGGGGCTCGCCACGCATCATCTTGACCGCGTCGTTGATGGTCAGGCCCTTGACCGGGGTGTCGTCGATCTTGGTGATCAGGTCGCCGCTTTTCAGGCCGGCGCGGAAAGCGGGCGAATCCTCGATGGGGGACACCACCTTGACCAGGCCGTCCTCCATGCCGATCTCGATGCCCACGCCCACGAAGCGGCCGCTGGTGCCTTCGCGGAATTCCTTGAAGGACTTCTTGTCGAAGTACTGCGAGTGCGGATCGAGGCTGCTGACCATGCCCGAGATGGCCTCGGAGATCAGCTTCTTCTCGTCCACCGGCTCCACGTAGTCGCTCTTGACCATGCCGAACACGGCGGCGAGCTGCTGCAGCTCTTCCAGCGGCAGCGGCGCCAGGCTGCTGCGCGCCGTGGCCTGGAGTTGAACCGTGGTCAGGGCGCCGGCCACCGCACCGACGGCCACCCAACCTGCAATCTTGAGCTTCTGGCCCACCTGTTTCGACATGTCTCGTGTCCTCTGTGACGCTTCAGCGCGGCCGCATGGCCCGCTGGTCGGGCCAATATACACCTACGACCCCCGTGGGACCGCCCGGTTCCCGGGTGTTTCCGGCGGGTTTGTCGCAGGGCGTGCCGGGTGGCCGGTTCAGGCCTTGCCCTGGGCCGCCACGGCGGCCGCAGCACGGGCGGCGGCTTCGGCGTCACCCAGGTAGTAGTGGCGCAGGGGGCGCAGGTTGGCGTCGAGCTCGTACACCAGCGGGATGCCGTTGGGGATGTTGAGGTTGACGATGTCGCTGTCCGAAATGCCGTCCAGGTACTTCACCAGGGCACGGATGCTGTTGCCGTGCGCCGCCACCACCACCCGGCGGCCGGACTGGATGGCTGGCGCCAGCGACTCGTTCCAGAACGGGATGACCCGGGCCACGGTGTCCTTGAGGCATTCGGTCAGCGGCACTTCGTCGGCCTTGAGCAGGGCGTAGCGGCGGTCGCTGCGTTCGCAGCGGGGGTCGGTGGCCTCGAGCGCCGGCGGCGGGGTGTCGTAGCTGCGGCGCCAGATCAGCACCTGCTCGTCGCCGTACTTCGCAGCCATGTCGGCCTTGTTCAGGCCCTGCAGCGCGCCGTAGTGGCGCTCGTTCAGGCGCCAGCTCTTCACCACCGGCAGCCAGGTGCGGTCCATGGCGTCCAGCGTGTACCACAGGGTGTGGATGGCCCGCTTGAGCACGCTGGTGTAGGCGATGTCGAAATCGAAGCCCTCGGCCTTGAGCAGCTGGCCGGCCGACATGGCCTGGGACACGCCGGTGGGGGTGAGGTCCACGTCGGTCCAGCCGGTGAAGCGGTTTTCGAGGTTCCAGGTGGATTCGCCGTGGCGGATCAGGACGAGCTTGTACATGGCAGGCAGGGCAGGTTGGGGCGGAGGAAGGGAAAGCAGGCCGGGGTGCCGCAGGGGCACAGCCCGCCATTCTAAAATCCCGCGCTTGACTACAAAGGTGACCACGTGAGCTTCTTCATCGAGAACTGGGTACTGATCGCAGCCGCATTCGTGTCCGGCGCATTTCTGGTGTGGCCGGCGGTGCGTTCCGGCCAGCGCGCCGGCACCCTGGCCCCCAACGACGCCGTGATGCTGATGAACCGCGAGAAGGCGGTGGTGGTGGACGTGTCGACCGAGGCCGAATTCGCCGCCGGCCACATCATCGGCTCGCGCCATGTGCCGGTGGACGAGGTGGCCGCCAAGCTGGCCGGCACCGTCAAGAACAAGAACCTGCCGGTGATCTTCGTCTGCCCCACCGGCGCCCGCGCCAACCGCGCCGTGGCCGAGGCCCGCAAGCTGGGCTACGAGAAGGCGCATTCCCTCTCGGGCGGCATGGGTGCCTGGCGCGGCGCCGGCCTGCCGGTGGAAAAGGCCTGATCATTCCGCCATGGCCAAAGTCACCATCTACTCCAGCGATTTCTGTCCCTACTGCGCCCGCGCCAAGGCGCTGCTGCAGGCCCGAGGCGTCACCGACTACGAGGAAATCGTGGTCGACGGCAAGCCCGACGTGCGCGCCCGCATGACCGAGATCACCGGCCGCACCAGCGTGCCGCAGATCTTCATCGGCCAGACCCATGTGGGCGGCTGCGACGACCTCCATGCCCTGGACGGCAAAGGGGGCCTGGTGCCCCTGCTGCAGGGCTGACACCCGTGGCCGGACGCCCGGCTGCCGGCTGACATAATCCACGCCGTGCCCGCTGCGGGAACACCTCCCCGGCGGGCCTTTCCTTTTTCTGAACCAGCGAGACACCACCATGGCCGAGAACCTCGACCCCGTTTTCCAGATCCAGCGCGTCTACCTCAAGGAAGCGTCTCTGGAACAGCCCAATTCCCCGGCCATCCTGCTGGAACAGGAGCAGCCCTCGGTCGACATCCAGCTGGGCGTGGAAGCCACCCCGCTGGCCGAAGGCGTGTACGAAGTGGCCGTGACCGCCACCGTGCAGACCAAGATCAAGGACAAGACCGTGTTCCTGGTGGAAGCCAAGCAGGCCGGCATCTTCGAGGTGCGCAACCTGCCCGAGGAACAGATGGGCCCCATCATGGGCATTGCCTGCCCGCAGATCGTCTACCCCTACCTGCGCAGCAACGTGGCCGACATCGTGCAGCGCGCCGGCTTCCCGCCGGTGCACCTGGCCGAGATCAACTTCCAGGCCATGTACGAGCAGCAGCAGGCGCAGCAGGCCCAGCAGGAAGGCTCGCGCATCATCACCAACTGAGCGAACGGCGATGGACATCGCCGTCGTGGGCGCCGGTGCCTGGGGCACCGCACTGGCCATCAGCGCAGCGCGCCATGGCAGGGCGGTCACGCTCTGGGCGCGCGACGCGGCCCAGGCCCAGGCGCTGAGCGCCGACCGCCAGAACCGCCGCTACCTGCCCGGCATCGAGTTGCCGCCCGGCCTGCGCGTGGCCAGCGGTGATCTGCCGCCAGCCGACCTGTACGTGGTGGCTTCGCCCATGGCCGGCCTGCGCGGCTGGCTGACCCGGCTGGCCGACCAGCAGGCCCCGGTGGCCTGGCTGTGCAAGGGTTTCGAGCAGCCCCGCTCCGGCAGCGCTGCGCATGGCCTGCTGGGTCACGAGATCGCTGCCGAGGTGGCCCCTGGCCTGGCCTGCGGCGTGCTCAGCGGCCCCAGCTTTGCCCAGGAAGTGGCGCGCGGCCAGCCCACGGCCGTGGTGGCGGCCAGCGAACACGCTGCCGTGCGCGACGCCCTGGTGGCGGCTTTTCATGGCAGCACCCTGCGGGTGTATGCCAACGACGATGTGGCCGGTGTCGAGGTGGGCGGTGCGGTCAAGAACGTGCTGGCCATTGCCACCGGTCTGTGCGACGGCCTGGGTCTGGGCCTGAACGCGCGGGCCGCCCTCATCACCCGCGGTCTGGCCGAGATGACCCGCCTGGGCATGGCGCTGGGTGCCCGCACCGACACCTTCATGGGCCTCTCCGGCCTGGGCGATCTGGTGCTCACCGCCACCGGCGATCTTTCCCGCAACCGCCAGGTGGGTCGGCTGCTGGCCGAAGGTCGCACGCTGGACCAGGCGGTGGAGTCGCTGGGCCATGTGGCCGAGGGTGTCTACAGTGCCCGCACCGTGGTGCAGCGGGCTGCTGCGCTGGATGTGGACATGCCCATCAGCGCGGCGGTGGTGGCCCTGCTGGAAGGCCGCCTGCAGCCCGCTCAGGCCGTTGCCGAGCTGATGGGCCGCGACCCGAAGCCGGAATCGGCCTGACCCGGGCCGGGTCAGATCTCCAGGTTGTCGATCAGCCGCGTGCGGCCCAGCCGGGCGGCGCCCAGCACCACGAGCGCATCGCCGGGTTGGGGCGGCTGCAGGTCGACCCGCCGGCGCACCGTCAGGTAATCGGGCTGCCAGCCGCGTGCGGCCAGGCCTTCCATGGCGCGGGCTTCCAGCGCGGGCAGGTGTCGCACCAGGCCGTCGGCGGCCGCCAGCGCATCGCGGCCCAGGGCGCGCAGCGCCAGCGACAGCTGCACCGCCTCCAGCCGCTCGGCCTCGCTCAGGTAGCCGTTGCGCGAACTCAGTGCCAGTCCGTCGGCCGCGCGCCGGGTGGGCGCCACCACGATGTCGATGGGCAGCGCGAGCTGCTGCACCATGCGGCGGATGACCATCTGTTGCTGGTAGTCCTTCTGACCGAACACGGCCGTGCGCCGGCCCTTGGCCTCGGCAAAGGCGCACTGGAACAGCTTCATGACCACGGTGCACACGCCGGTGAAGAAACCGGGGCGGAAGTGACCTTCGAGGATGTCGGCCAGCTCGGGTGGCGGCACCACCTTGAAGCCTTGCGGCTCGGGGTAGAGGTCTTTTTCGGACGGGGCAAACACCACGTCGCAGCCGGCCTCGGCCAGACGTGTGCAGTCGGCTTCCAGGGTGCGGGGGTAGGTGTCGAAGTCTTCGTGCGGCGCGAACTGCAGCCGGTTCACGAAGATGCTGGCCACGGTCACGTCGCCCAGGGGCCGGGCGGTGCGCACCAGGTCGATGTGGCCGTCGTGCAGATTGCCCATGGTGGGCACCAGGGCCGGAGCGTCGAAGGGACGCAGCGCCGCCCGCAGGTCGGCGATGGTGTGGACGACTTTCATGTCACCAGGCGTGCAGGGCGTCGTCGGGGAAGCTGCCGTCCTTGACCGCCTTCACATAGGCGGCCATGGCATCGCGCACCGAGGCCGCGCCTTCCATGAAGTTGCGCACGAACTTGGGGTTCTTGCCCAGGTTGATGCCCAGCATGTCGTGCATCACCAGCACCTGGCCGGCGGTGGCCTTGCCGGCCCCGATGCCGATGGTGTGGCAGGTGCGCAGCTGCTGCGTGATCTCGGCGGACAGCGCGGCGGGCACCATCTCCAGCACCAGCATGGTGGCACCGGCGTCCTGCAGTTCCAGGGCATGGCGCTTGAGCTGCAGGGCGGCCGCATCGTCACGGCCCTGCACCCGGTAGCCGCCCAGGGCATGCACCGTCTGGGGCGTGAGGCCCAGGTGGGCGCAGACCGGAATGCCGCGTTCGACCAGGAAGCGCACCGTGTCGGCGGTCCAGCCGCCGCCTTCGAGCTTGATCATGTGGGCACCGGCGCGCACCAGTTCGGCCGCGCTGCGCAGGGCCTGTTCCTTCGATTCGTGGTAGCTGCCGAAGGGCAGGTCGCCGATGACCCAGGCGGTGCCCTGCACCCGGCGCAGGCCGCGCACCACGCTCTCGGTGTGGTAACGCATGGTCTCCAGCGTGACGCCGGCGGTGCTGGACAGACCCTGGCACACCATGCCCAGCGAATCGCCGATGAGGATGCATTCCACGCCGGCTGCGTCGGCCACGGCCGCGAAGGTGGCGTCGTAGGCGGTGAGCATGGTGATCTTCTCGCCGCGCTCGCGCATTTCGTTCAGGCGCGGCAGGCTGACCGGCTTGCGCTGCGGCAGCGGAGAGGCCGCAGGCAGCGTGCCGTACGGCGTGGCCGTGGGAGCGGAGGCTGTGGGGTTGCTCATGGGGTCGACCCTCTGGGGGGTGGGGGTGTCCGAGAATGCGGGACTATAGTCCATCCGCCCCGCAGCTTTCTGCCCGGCTTTTCACTCTGAATTCCCCCCTGTTTTCTTCCCCGTTCGCGGCCTTCATGAAACACCTCTCCGAATACACCCGCGAGGACCTCGACGCCCTGGCCCGCCAGGACGTGGCGCGCGCCCTCGCCGAAGACGTGGGCAGCGGCGACCTGACCGCCGCCCTGGTCGATCCGGCCCGCCGCGCCAGCGCCCGCATCCTGGCCCGCGAATCGGCCGTCATCTGCGGCGCACCCTGGGTCGAGGCGGCCCTGCGCGCGCTCGACCCCACCGCCACCTGGCAGTGGCAGGTGGGCGAGGGCCAGCGCTGCCAGCCCGACCAGGTGGTGCTGACCATCGAAGGCCAGGCCCGCGCCCTGCTGAGCGCCGAGCGCACCGCACTCAATTTCCTGCAGCTGCTCAGCGGCGTGGCCACCGAGACCGCCCGCTATGTGGACGCCGTGGCCGGCACCCGAGCGGCCATCGTCGACACCCGCAAGACCGTGCCCGGCCTGAGGCTGGCGCAGAAGTACGCCGTGACCTGCGGCGGCGGCGTGAACCACCGCATCGGCCTGTTCGACGCGGTGCTGATCAAGGAAAACCACATTGCGGCCGCCGGCGGCGTGGCCCCGGTGCTGCAGCGGGTGCGCGAGACCGCACCGGCCGCCCGCTTCGTGGAAATCGAGGTCGAGACGCTGGCGCAGCTGGACGAAGCCCTGGCCTGCGGCGCCACCATGGTGCTGCTGGACAACATGGACCTGCCCACCCTGATTGATGCGGTGCGCCGCAACGCGGGCCGCGCCATCCTCGAGATCTCGGGCGGCGTGAACTTCGCCACCGTGCGGGCCCTGGCCGAAACCGGCGTGGACCGCATCTCCATCGGGGCCCTCACCAAGGATGTGCGGGCCATCGACTTTTCCATGCGAATGCAATGAGCGAGGGCACACCCATGACCACCGCATCCATCATCGACGTCGAATACGAACAGCCGGCCTGCCCCACGCAGCACGCCTGGGCCCGCGTGCCGGTGGAGCCCGGCCCGGCCCAGCGCGCCGAACTCAAGGACCGCATCCGCCGCCTGCTGCGCGAGCGCAATGCGGTCATGGTGTCGCACTACTACGTGCACCCCGACCTGCAGGACCTGGCCATCGAGACCGGCGGCATCGTCAGCGATTCGCTGGAGATGGCCCGTTTCGGCCGCGACCATGCCGCCACCACGCTGGTGGTCTCGGGCGTGCGCTTCATGGGCGAGACGGCCAAGATCCTGTCGCCGGAAAAGACGGTGCTCATGCCCGATCTGGACGCCAACTGCTCGCTCGACCTGGGCTGCCCCATCGACCAGTTCAGCGCCTTCTGCGACCAGCATCCCGACCGCACCGTGGTGGTGTACGCCAACACCAGCGCGGCGGTGAAGGCCCGTTCCGACTGGCTGGTGACCAGCAGCTGCGCCCTGGACATCGTGCGGGCCCTCAAGGACAAGGGCCACAAGATCCTGTGGGCACCCGACAAGCACCTGGGCGGCTACATCCAGCGCGAGACCGGCGCCGACATGCTGATGTGGAACGGCTCGTGCATCGTGCACGACGAGTTCAAGGCCATCGAGCTGGAGCTGCTCAAGAAGGAGCACCCCGAGGCCAGGGTGCTGGTGCACCCCGAAAGCCCGGCCGATGTGGTGGCCCTGGCCGATGCGGTGGGGTCCACCTCGGCCATCCTCAAGGCCGCGCGCGATCTGGACGCCCCCAGCTACATCGTGGCCACCGACAAGGGCATGCTGCACATGCTGCGCCAGCAGAACCCGGACAAGTTGTTCATCGAGGCACCCACGGCGGGCAACAGCGCCACCTGCAAGAGCTGCGCGCATTGCCCCTGGATGGCCATGAACGGCCTGGCCGGCGTGGCCCGCGTGCTGGAGACCGGCGCCAACGCCATCGAGGTCGATCCGGCGCTCATCCCGCGCGCCCGCCAGCCCATCGACCGCATGCTGGCCTTCACGGCGGCCCACAAGGCCGGCCGCGACGCGGGCGCCCTGGTGCCCGACATCGGCGCGGCGTGATCCCAGCCGTACCGTCCGCCTGCGTCGACTTCGTTGCCACCGGACTGCCGAACCAGCCCGGTCTGCGGCTGGCGTTCGGTGCACCGATGCAGGTGCTGCAGGCCGTCACCCTGGACCAGGTGCGTGGCGTGATCGAGGCGGCCGAAGCCGCGTCGCTGGCGGGCTGCTGGTGCGTGGGGTTCGTGGCCTACGAAGCAGCCGCTGCCTTCGATGCAGCGCTGCCCACCCACCCACCGCAATCTGGGCTTCCCCTGGCCTGGTTTGCGGTGTACTTGCCTTCGACGGTGGCCGAGGACGGGGCTGCAGGCGAACCCGACGCGGTCGGTGCCACCTGGACTGCAGGCGTGTCCCGCGACGGTTTCGACACCGATCTCGCGGCCTTGCACCGCGCCATCGCCGATGGCGAGGTCTACCAGGTCAACCACACCACGCTGCTGAAGGGTCGGCTGCAGACCGGCCGACCCTGGGATTTGTGGGCTGCGCTGCGCCGCGAACAACCGGGCGGCTTCGGTGCCTGGATCGATGGTGGCGACTGGCAGGTGCTCAGCGCCTCGCCCGAGCTGTTCTTCGACTGGAACCGCCGGCAGCTGCTGATGCGCCCCATGAAGGGCACCGCACCGCGCGGCCCGGATCCGGCGAGTGATGCGGCGTGTGCCGCCGCCCTGCGCGCGTCGGCCAAAGAGCGCGCCGAGAACGTGATGATCGTCGACCTGGTGCGCCACGATGTCTCGCGCCTGGCCGAGCCGCATTCGGTGAGCGTGCCCCGGCTGTTCCACCTGGAGCCGCTGCCCACGGTCTGGCAGATGACCTCCGACGTGCAGGCCATCACGCGGCCCGGCATCGGTCTGTGGCAGGTGATGCAGGCGCTGTTTCCCTGTGGTTCCATCACCGGTGCACCCAAGGCGCGGGCCATGCACCACATCCGCCAGCGCGAGCCGGGCCCGCGTGGCGTGTACTGCGGTGCGGTGGGTGTGTTGCGTCCAGGTGGCGGTGCCACCTTCAATGTGGCCATCCGCACCGTTCTGGCCCGCACCACACCGACCGGTGTGGCCCTGCAAGCCGGCGTGGGCAGCGGCATCACCTGGGATGCGCAGCCCGCCAGCGAGTGGCGCGAATGGCAGCACAAGCGCACTTTCATCGAGCGCGCCAGCGCACCGTTCGAGCTGCTCGAAACCCTGGCCTTGCAGGACGGTGTGCTGCGCCACCGCGAACGCCACATGGCCCGCCTTCAGCGCACGGCGGCGCATTTCGGCTTTGCCGCGCAACCTGCCGATGTGCAGGCCTGCCTGGACGCGCTGGCCGCCACTCACCCTCAGGGCCTGTGGCGGGTGCGGCTCACGCTGGACCGCCAGGGCCGGCCGCAGGCCACCGCGGTGGCCATGCCCGACACGCCGGCTGAGGTGCTGCTGGTGCTGGACGACCGGCCCCTGGCCGAGGCGCACCGCGAGTTTGTTCGCTACAAGACCACGCGGCGCGACCACTACGACGCGGCCGCCGCGCGCCACCCCGATGCCTTCGATGTGCTGCTCTGGAACGAGGCCGGTGAACTCACCGAATGCACCCGGGCCAACATCGCCCTGTGCATCGACGGGCAGTGGCTCACGCCGCCTCTGGGTAGCGGCCTGCTGGACGGCGTGGGCAGGGCTGTGGCCCTGGCCGAAGGCCGGGTGCGTGAAGCCGTGCTGACGCTGGACGACCTGGACCGCGCCAGCGCGGTGGCCTGCTTCAACAGCCTGCGCGGCTGGATGCTGGCGCGGCTTCAGCGGCCGGGGGGCACCAGGATGGTGGGTCTGGCCTCGGGCAGCAGGTCCGGGTAGTCCAGGCTGTAGTGCAGGCCGCGGCTCTCGCGGCGCAGCAGGGCCGACATGACGATCAGGTCGGCCACCTGCACCAGGTTGCGCAGCTCCAGCAGGTCGCGGGTGACGTGGAAGCTGGCGTAGAACTCGTGGATTTCGCGCTGCAGCAGGGTGATGCGGTGGGCGGCGCGCTCCAGCCGCTTGTTGGTGCGCACGATGCCCACGTAGTCCCACATGAAGCGGCGCAGCTCGTCCCAGTTGTGCGAGATGACGACCATCTCGTCGGCATCGGTCACGCGGCTGTCGTCCCACAGCGGCAGGGCCGGGGGCTGCGGCGCGGGCGCCTGGCGGATGGCCGACACGGCGGCCTGGGCGAACACCATGCACTCCACCAGCGAGTTGCTGGCCAGCCGGTTGGCGCCGTGCAGGCCGGTGCAGGTGGTCTCGCCCACGGCGTACAGGCCGGCCACCTCGGTACGGCCGTTGAGGTCGGTGACCACGCCACCGCAGGTGTAGTGGGCCGCCGGCACCACCGGGATGGGTTCGCGGGTGATGTCGATGCCCAGCTCGGCGCAGCGTGCCAGGATGTTGGGGAAGTGTTCGCGCAGGAACTCGGGGCTCTGGTGCGAGATGTCCAGGTGCACGCAGTCCAGGCCGTGCTTCTTCATCTCGTAATCGATGGCCCGGGCCACCACGTCGCGCGGGGCCAGTTCGGCGCGCGGGTCGTGGTCGGGCATGAAGCGGTGGCCGCCCAGGTGCGGCGGCAGCTTGAGCAGGCCGCCCTCGCCGCGCACCGCCTCGGTGATCAGGAAGCTCTTGGCGTGCGGGTGGTACAGGCAGGTCGGGTGGAACTGGATGAACTCCATGTTGCCGACCTGGCACCCCGCGCGCCAGGCCGCGGCAATGCCGTCGCCGGTGGCGGTGTCGGGGTTGGTGGTGTAGAGGTAGACCTTGCCGGCGCCGCCGGTGGCCAGCACGGTGTGGCCGGCTTCGAAGGTCATGACCTCGTCTTTTTCGGTGTCCAGCACATAGGCGCCGAAGCAGCGGCGCTCGCCCGGGGCACCGGACGAACCCGGCAGCTGCCGGTCGGTGATCAGGTCCACCAGCATGTGGTGCTCGAACACGGTCACGTTGGGTGTGCGGCGCACCCGCTCCACCAGGGTGGCCTGCACGGCTGCGCCGGTGGCATCGGCCGCGTGCACGATGCGCCGGTGGCTGTGGCCGCCCTCGCGGGTGAGGTGCAGCTCGCCGTGCTCGGTGGTGAAGGGCACGCCCAGTTCCTGCAGCCAGCTGATGGCGGCCGGGGCGTTCTCCACCGTGAACT
This sequence comes from Hydrogenophaga sp. R2, assembly GCF_049843595.1. Taxonomy (NCBI): domain Bacteria; kingdom Pseudomonadati; phylum Pseudomonadota; class Betaproteobacteria; order Burkholderiales; family Comamonadaceae; genus Hydrogenophaga; species Hydrogenophaga sp. R2. Next base: position 79,705 of record NZ_JBBHZN010000002.1, on the reverse strand, counting down.
GGGTGGCTTCCAGGTCGCACAGGCCGGCGCCGGCCACCAGGGTGTCGTCCACGTGCGAGGCATAGCTGTCGCCCTCGGCCAGCACGGCGGCAATGCCGCCCTGGGCCCAGTTGCTGGAGCCGTCCAGCAGGGCGCGCTTGGTGATCACCGCCACGCGGTGGGTGGGGGCCAGGTTCAGCGCGGCGGTGAGGCCTGCCAGCCCGCTGCCGATGATGAGGACGTCGAAGCGGTGGATGTCGGTCATGGATGTGGGGGTGGCTAGCTGGGCGAGTACGCCAGCCGCACGTAAATGGGGGCGAAGGCCTCGGCCTGGGTGAGCTCGATCAGGGTTTCCTTGGCCAGCTCCAGCATGGCGATGAAGGTCACCACCAGCACCGGCGTGCCCCGGCTCACGTCGAACAGTTCGCCGAACTCGACGAAGCGCCGGCCCTGCAGCTGGCGCAGCACGATGCTCATGTGTTCACGCACCGACAGCTCCTCGCGGCTGATGCGGTGGTGCTGCACCAGCTTCGCGCGGCGCAGGATGTCGCGCCAGGCCGACTGCAGGTCCACCACGTGCACGTCCGGGAAACGCGGCACCAGGGCCTGCTCCACGTACACGGCGGCGCGCAGGAAGTCGCGACCGTACTGCGGCACCTCGGCCAGCCGGTGGGCGGCCAGCTTCATCTGTTCGTACTCCAGCAGGCGGCGCACCAGCTCGGCCCGGGGGTCTTCGGCTTCCTCGCCCTCGGCCACCTTCTTGGGCGGCAGCAGCATGCGGCTCTTGATCTCGATCAGCATGGCCGCCATCAGCAGGTACTCGGCGGCCAGCTCCAGGTTGCCGGCGCGGATCTCGTCGACGTAGGCCAGGTACTGGCGGGTGACCGCCGCCATGGGGATGTCGAGGATGTTGAAGTTCTGCTTGCGGATCAGGTAGAGCAGCAGGTCCAGCGGGCCTTCGAAGGCTTCCAGGAACACCTGCAGCGCATCGGGCGGTATGTAGAGGTCCTGCGGCAGCTTGAACAGCGGCTCGCCGTACAGGCGGGCCAGCGCCACGTGGTCCACCACCGAGGGCATCACCTGGTCGATGCCGGGTGGCGCCTCGTCCAGCGAGGGGACCTCGGGGCTGCTCATGGGCGGGTGATCACTTCAGACCGGATTCGGTCTGGTAGACGTAGGGTTTCTGCGCCACGCGGGCGGCCTGCGCCTGAGCCTGGAATTCGGCGTCCACCGGGCGGTCCCAGAGCAGGGCACGGCCCTGGCGCTGCTCCTGTTCCAGCGTGGGCTTGGCGGCCTTGAGCTGGTCGATGAACTGGGTGGCATCGGACTGGTAGTCGGGGCGGCGGAAGAACGGCATGGTGGGCTGGGGCAAGGCGTAAAGGAAGCGATTTTAAGCCGGGGGGTCTGTACGTCCGGTCACAGCGCCGGGTACACCCCACCGTACACTGGAACAACTTTCCAAAGGGGGATTTCGCGATGAACCAACAGACCGGCTGGCCGGGCGCCGTGGCACGGCTGGCCCGCAATGCACTGGCGGTGCTGGGGGCGGTGGGACTGGTGGGCGCCTGCGACCTCAAGAACATCGCCGAGCTGGAGCCCGGCGTGTCCACCGAGGCCGACGTCAAGGAGCGGTTCGGCCCGCCCGAAGCGGTGTGGGACGGCGAGGACGGTGCCCAGATCTACGAATACAACCGCCAGCCCGAGGGCGTGGTGAACTACATGATCACCATCGGCCCGGACGGCAAGCTCGCCCGCATCGAGCAGGTGCTGACCGAAGCCAACTTCGACCGGGTGCAGCCCGGCATGCCCATGGAGCAGGTGCGCCGCATGCTGGGCAAGCCGCGCAAGGTGACCACCTATGCGCTCAAGCAGGAAACCCACTACGACTGGCGTTACCAGCCGCAGAGCTCGACCGAGATGTGGATCTTCAGCGCGGTGTTCAACACCGACATGCGGGTGGTGAACACCCTGCGCACGCCGGACCCGGACATCCAGAACCGGCGCTGAGTCAGTTCACCCGCATGCCGGGCTGGGCGCCCGGCCAGGGCTTGAGCACGAAGATGCCGGGCTGGGCCTTCTCGTCGGCATGGCTGGCGGCCAGCACCATGCCTTCGCTCACGCCGAACTTCATCTTGCGCGGCGCCAGGTTGGCCACCATGACGGTCATCTGGCCGATCAGGTCTTCCGGCTGGTACATGCTGGCGATGCCGCTGAACACGTTGCGGTGGCGGCCTTCGCCCACATCCAGCGTGAGGCGCAGCAGCTTGGTCGAGCCTTCCACCGCTTCGCAGTTGACGATCTGCGCGATGCGCAGGTCGACCTTGGTGAAGTCGTCGATGGTGATGGTGTCGGCCACGGCTTCGCCGCCGGGCAGCGGGGCGGCTTCCACCGGCGCTGCGGGTGGCTCGAAGAGGGCGTCGAGCTGCTTCGGGTCGACCCGCTGCATCAGGTGCTGGTAGGGCTGGATGCTGGCCACCAGCGAGGCGTTGTGCCAGTTGCCCAGGTCGGCGCCGGTCAGGGCCTGCACGCGGCTGGCGATGTCGGGCAGCACCGGCGCCAGGTAGCGGGCCAGCGTGGTGAAGGCGTTCACCAGCACCGAACACACCTGCTGCAGGCGCGGGTCGTTGGCCGGGTCCTTGGCCAGGTCCCAGGGCTTGTGCTGGTCCACATAGGCATTGACCCGGTCGGCCAGCGCCATGATCTCGCGCATGGCGCGGCCGTATTCGCGCCCGTCGTAGTGCGCGGCGATGCCGGCGCTCGCGGTGCGGATGTCGGCCAGCAGGGCCGTGCCCTGGTCGTCGAAAGTCTGGGTGAGCTGGCCGCCGAATCGCTTGGTCAGGAAGCCGGCCGAGCGCGAGACGATGTTGACGAACTTGCCGATCAGGTCGCTGTTGACCCGCAGCATGAAGTCTTCGCGGTTGAAGTCCACGTCCTCGTTGCGGGCCGAGAGCTTGGCCGCCAGGTAGTAGCGCAGCCACTCGGGGTTCATGCCGAGCTGCAGGTACTTGAGCGGGTCCAGGCCGGTGCCCCGGCTCTTGCTCATCTTCTCGCCGTTGTTGATGGTGAGGAAGCCGTGCACGAACACCGCATTGGGCACCTTGCGGCCGCTGAAATGCAGCATGGCCGGCCAGAACAGGGTGTGGAAGGTGATGATGTCCTTGCCGATGAAGTGGTACTGCTCGGTGAACGGGTCGGCCATGAAGGCGTCGAAGTCGCGGCCGGTCTTGCCGAACAGGTTCTTCAGCGAGGCGAGATACCCGATGGGCGCGTCCAGCCACACATAGAAGTACTTGCCCGGCGCGTCCGGGATCTCGATGCCGAAGTAGGGCGCGTCGCGGCTGATGTCCCAGTCGCCCATCCTGGGCTTGCCGTCTTCACCCGGCGCGATCCACTCGGTGATCTTGTTGAGCACCTCGGGCTGCACCGCGCCGTTGTTCGTCCAGCCGGCCAGGAATTCGAGGCAGCGCGGGTCGGACAGCTTGAAGAAGAAGTGGTCCGAGGTTTTCAGCACCGGCGTGGCGCCCGAGAGCGCCGAGTACGGGTTCCTGAGTTCGGTGGGGGCGTACACCGCACCGCACACCTCGCAGTTGTCGCCGTACTGGTCCTTGGCGCCGCACTTGGGGCATTCGCCCTTGATGAAGCGGTCGGGCAGGAACATGGCCTTTTCCGGATCGAAGAACTGCTCGATGGTGCGGGTCTCGATCAGGCCGGCGGCCTTGAGGTCGCGGTACACCGCCTGGGCCAGTTCGTGGTTCTCGGGGCCGTCGGTGCTGTGCCAGTTGTCGAAGCCGATGTGGAAGCCGTTCAGGTACTGGGGCCGGCCGGCGGCGATGTCGGCCACGAACTGCTGCGGCGTCTTGCCGGCCTTTTCGGCCGCGATCATGATCGGCGCGCCGTGCGCATCGTCGGCGCACACGAAGTTCACCTCGTGGCCCTGCATGCGCTGGAAACGCACCCAGATGTCGGCCTGGATGTATTCCATGATGTGGCCGATGTGGAAGTGGCCGTTGGCGTAGGGCAGGGCGGTGGTGACGAACAGTCGGCGCTGGCTCATGGCGGGTGCGATCCAAAAGGGGAACCCGTGATTTTAGGCCGGGGGATGTCCGCACGAGGACTGTGTGAATCCCGCCGCCCGGGCCGGGGCGGTAGACTCTCGGCCGCATTCGATACCCTGCCCCCTTCCCGGGCACCCATCCTCATTCCCCCGGAGACTCTCCCCCATGGCCGTCGATCAACAGGCGCTGCTGTCCGCATTGCAAGCTGTCCAGGACCCGAACACCGGGCGCGATTTCGTCTCGACCAAGGCGCTGAAGAACCTGCAGCTGCAGGACGGCGACGTGTCCTTCGACATCGAGCTGGGCTACCCGGCCAAGAGCCAGATGCCGGCCCTGCGCAAGGCCCTGATCGCCGCCGCCAAGGGCGTGGCCGGCGTGGAGAACGTGTCGGTCAACCTCACCACCAAGGTGATCGCGCACGCGGTGCAGCGCGGCGTGCAGCTCATGCCCAACGTGAAGAACATCGTGGCCGTGGCGTCCGGCAAGGGCGGCGTGGGCAAGAGCACCACCGCGGTCAACCTGGCCCTGGCCCTGGCCGCCGAGGGTGCCAAGGTCGGCATCCTGGACGCCGACATCTACGGCCCCAGCCAGCCCATGATGCTGGGCGTGGAAGGCCGGCCCGAGAGCAGCGACGGCAAGACCATGGAGCCGCTGGAGAACTACGGCATCCAGGTGATTTCCATCGGTTTCCTGATCGACCGCGACGAAGCCATGATCTGGCGCGGCCCCATGGCCACCCAGGCGCTGGAGCAGCTGCTGCGCCAGACCAACTGGAAAGACCTCGACTACCTGATCGTCGACATGCCCCCGGGCACCGGCGACATCCAGCTCACCCTGTCGCAGCGCGTGCCGCTGACCGGCGCGGTGATCGTGACCACCCCGCAGGACATCGCCCTGCTGGATGCCCGCAAGGGCATCAAGATGTTCGAGAAGGTGGGCGTGCCCATCCTGGGCATCGTGGAGAACATGGCGGTGCACGTGTGCGAGAAGTGCGGCCATGTGGAGCACATCTTCGGGGCTGATGGCGGCAAGAACATGGCGGCCGAGTACGGCATGGACTACCTGGGCGCCCTGCCGCTGAACATGAGCATCCGGGTGCAGGCCGACAGCGGCATGCCCACCGTGGTGGCCGACCCCGAGGGCGAGATCGCCGGCCTGTACAAGGGTGTGGCGCGTCAGGTGGCCATCAAGATCGCGGCCAAGGCCAAGGACTTCTCGTCCAAGTTCCCCAGCATCAAGATCTCCAAGGACACCTGATGCGGTGCGGGGCCTTCGGCCCCGCGGTTCCGCTCAGGCCGCCTGCTCGCGTTCCCGCAGGCGGAAGCGCTGGATCTTGCCGGTGGCCGTCTTGGGCAGGTCCGGCAGGAACTCGATGAAGCGCGGGTACTTGTAGGGCGCCAGCTTCTCCTTCACGAAGGCCTGCAGCTCGGCCTCGCTGGCCTGCTGGCCGGGCTTGAGCACGACGAACGCCTTGGTCTTGGTCAGGCCGTCGGCGTCCACCTTGCCGATCACGGCGGCCTCCAGCACGGCCGGGTGCTGCACCAGCGTGCCCTCCACCTCGAACGGGCTCACATAGATGCCGCTGACCTTGAGCATGTCGTCGTTGCGGCCGGCGTAGGTGTAGCTGCCGTCGGCGTTGCGCACGTACTTGTCGCCGCTCTTGGTCCAGCCGCCCTGGAAGGTGTCGCGCGACTTGGCGCGGTTGTTCCAGTACATCAGCGCCGCGCTGGGTCCGTGGATGTAGAGGTCGCCGATCTCGCTGGAACCGTCGGCGTTCTGACCGACCGGCTGGCCGTCTTCGCCGCGCAGCTCCAGTTCGTAGCCGGGCACCGGAAAGCCGGTGGTGCCGTAGCGCACCTGGCCCGGGATGTTGGAGAGGAAGATGTGCAGCATCTCGGTGGAGCCGATGCCGTCGATGATTTCCACGCCGAAGTGGCGGGTCCAGCGTTCGCCGATGTCCTGCGGCAGGGCCTCGCCGGCCGACGAGCACAGCCGCAGTGCCACCGCCGAGCGCGGCGGCAGGTCGGGGCTGGCCAGCATGCCGCCATAGCCGGTGGGGGCACCGCAGAAGATGGTGGGTTTGAGCTCGGTGAAGCGCTTGAAGACCGCCTGCGGCGTGGCCCGCTCGGCCATCAGCACCACGCTGGCGCCCACGCTCAACGGGAAGGTCAGGGCGTTGCCCAGGCCATAGGCAAAGAACAGCTTGGCGGCCGAGAACACCACGTCGGACTCGTTCATGCCCAGCACCGCGCGGCCATACAGCTCGGCGGTCCAGTACAGGTTGGCCTGGGTGTGCACCGTGCCCTTGGGTGCACCGGTGGAGCCGCTGGAGTAGAGCCAGAAAGCCGGTTCCTCGCCGTGGGTGTCGGCGGCTTCGGCCGGCGTGCTGCGGGCCACCAGGGCGGCAAAGTCGTGCGCGCCGGCGGGCAGCTCGGTGCCGCGCGAGACGATGAGGTGGGCCAGCGGGTGCCCCTCGGCCAGGGCGGTCTGCAGCGTGGGCAGCAGCGCACCCGAGACGATGGCGGCCTGCGCGCGGCTGTCGGCCAGCATGTAGGCGTAGTCCTTGGCGGTGAGCAGCGTGTTCACGGCGACCGGCACCACGCCGGCGTGCAGGCAGCCCAGGAAGGCCACCACCCAGTCGCTGCTGTCGTGGGCCAGCAGCAGCACACGTTCCTCGCGCCGCAGGCCCAGGTCGGCCAGGCCGCCGGCGAAGCGCCGCACCTGGTCGGCCAGTTCGCCGTAGGTGGTGCGGCCCTGGTCGTCGATCAGCGCGGTCTTGCCGGCGCGGCCGGCATTGAGTTCGATCAGGTGCCGGGCGAAGTTGAAGCGGGCGGGCGGCGCGGTGACGGGGGTGGCGCTCATGGTGGGTGTCTCCTCAGGGCTGGAAAGCGTGGCCGCTGGCGGCCAGGTCGTCAAGCGCGGCGGTGCTGGCCTGCACCGCGCTGCGGCGGTGGTAGAAGCCCAGCGCCCGCAGGCCGCCGAGTTCTTCACCACCCCCCGCGCGGCCCGGACCGCCGTGCAGGGATTGCGGCATGACGTTGCCGTGGCCGGTGTGCAGGCTGGCCACATCGGGGCTGATGGCGTGCACCCGACCGTGCATCGGGGCGAGTGCCAGCGAAGCGCGAGCGATGAAGGCCGGGTCGGCGCTGTAGACCGAGCACACCAGCGAACCTTCGCCACGGGCGATGAGTTCCAGGGCCTGGGCTTCGTCGTCACAGGCCATGAGCGTGGCCACCGGGCCGAACACCTCCACCCGGTGCAGCACGTCGGCCCGGGCCGGCTCGGTGCAGCCCAGCAGGGTGGGCGCCACGCAGGCGGCAACTTTCGGGTCGGCGTCCACCAGCGGAATGGCGCTGCCGTCGAACAGCACGGTGGCCTCGGCCTTGAGCTGGGCCAGGCCGGCGCGCACGTTGTCGGCCTGCTCGCGGCTGACCAGCGAGCCCATGCGCACGGCTTCATTCCGCGGGTTGCCCACCGTCACCTTGGCCAGTTTGGCGGCGATGGCCTGGGCGGTGGCGTCGAACAACGCACGCGGCACAAAGATGCGGCGGATGGCGGTGCACTTCTGGCCGCTCTTGACCGTCATTTCGCGCACCACTTCGCTCACCAGCAGGTTGAAGGCTTCGCTGCCCTCAGCGGCCGCGGGGTCGAGCAGGGCGCTGTTGAGGCTGTCGGCCTCGATGTTGCAGCGCACCGAGTGTTCGGCCACGGCCGGGTGGCTGCGGATGATGCGGGCGGTGTCGGCCGAACCGGTGAAGGACACCACGTCGAAGGGCTGCAGGCAGTCCATGAGGCCGGCGGACGAGCCACACACCACCGACAGCGCGCCGGGTGGCAGAACGCCGGCGTCCACCACGTCCTGCACCATGCGCTGGGTCAGCCAGGCGGTGGCGGTGGCGGGCTTGATGATCACCGGCACGCCCGAGAGCAGGGCGGGCGCGGCCTTCTCCCACAGGCCCCACGAGGGGAAGTTGAAGGCGTTGATGAACAGCGCCACGCCCGGCGTGGGCGTGAGGATGTGCTGGCTCTGGAACAGCGGGTCCTTGCCCAGGCGGATGCGCTCGCCATCGAGCAGGCAGCGCGCCTCCCCCAGGCGCTCGCCCATGCGGGCGTAGGTGGACAGCGTGAAGATGCCGCCGTCGATGTCGACCGCCGAGTCGCGGGTCACGGTGCCCGAGTTGGCGGTGGCAATGGCGTAGTAAGCGTCCTTGTTAGCCTGCAGCACGTTCACCATGGCGCTCAGCAGGGCGGCGCGTTCGCGGTAGCTCAGGGCCCGCAGGGCGCGGCCGCCCTGTTCGCGGGCAAAGGCAAAGGCGGCCGGCAGGTTCAGGCCGGCGCTGCTCACCCGGGCCAGCTCGGTGCCCAGCACCGGGTCGAACAGCGGCAGGCCTGGGCCGGTGCCGGTCTGCCAGCGGCCCTCCACGAAGTTGGGCAGCAGGGGTGCGGGGGTGGTCGTGGAGGTCATGGATCGGCTCGAAAAAGCAGCGGTGTGGAACGGCGGGGTGGCCGCGAGGACAGGAATGGCGCTATAACTGCACTATCTTGCAGCTCGGCTAATGTGCATTAAAGTGCATGTCTTGTCGAGCACTCCCACCCACAGGGTTTTCCCGAGGCACCCGTCCCCATCCATGGACACCGCACCCGTCGTCAATCCCTCCCCCGCTGCGGCCGGCGCCGAGGAGCCCCGCCACCCGTTCCTGGTGGCCCTGGGCGAGCGGGTGCGCACCCTGCGTTCCCGGCGCGGCATGACCCGCAAGGCAGTGGCCGTGGCGGCCGATGTCTCCGAACGCCACCTGGCCAACCTGGAGTACGGCACCGGCAATGCCTCCATCCTGGTGCTGCTGCAGGTGGCCGATGCCCTGCAATGCCCGCTGGCCGAATTGCTGGGTGATGTGAGCACCAGCTCGCCGGAATGGCTGCTGATCCGCGAAATGCTGTCCGGCCAGGACGAGGCCGCCCTGCGCCGTGCCCGGGTGGCCATCGCCGGTGCCCTGGGCGGCGCCGACAGCACCGAGGCCGGCCGCCGCACCCGCATTGCGCTCATCGGTCTGCGCGGCGCCGGCAAGTCCACGCTGGGCCAGCGGCTGGCCGACGACCTGGGTTTTGCCTTCATCGAACTCAGCCGCGAGATCGAGAAGTTCGCCGGCTGCAGCATCGAGGAAATCCACGCGCTGTACGGCACGCCGGCCTACCGCCGCTACGAGCGGCGTGCGCTGGAAGAAGCCATCCAGATCTACCCCGAGGTGGTGATCGCCACGCCTGGCGGCCTGGTGTCGGACGCGGCCAACTTCAACCTGCTGCTGTCGCACTGCACCACCGTGTGGCTGCAGGCCGATCCGTCCGACCACATGGGGCGGGTGGCCGCGCAGGGCGACATGCGGCCCATGGCGGCCAGCCGGGAAGCCATGGAAGACCTCAAGCGCATCCTGGCCGGCCGTTCGGCCTTCTATTCCAAGGCGGAGCTGCACTTCAACACCAGCGACTACAGCCTGCCGCAGGCCCATGAAGCCCTGGCCGCGCAGGTGAAGGCGCTGATCGGGCGCTGACCGGCGTTCTATTTCCAGATATGCACAAAAGTGCATTGACGTTCAAAAATAGCTGCACTATTATTCAGGTCATGCGCTGCCCCGTGACCTGAACCGGTCCATCGGGCGGCTTCATCCGCCCGAGGAGACCTCCATGAACGCACCCGACAGCATCGCACCGGTGGACTACCGCACCGACCCGTCCCAGTACCGCCACTGGAAGCTCAGCTTCGACGGTGCGATCGCCACGCTGGCGGCCGACTTTGCCGAAGACGGCGGCATCCGCCCCGGCTACAAGCTCAAGCTCAACAGCTACGACCTGGGCGTGGACATCGAGCTGCACGACGCGCTCAACCGCATCCGCTTCGAGCACCCCGAGGTGCGCACCGTGGTGGTCACCAGCCTGAAGGACCGCGTGTTCTGCTCGGGCGCCAACATCTTCATGCTGGGCCTGTCCAGCCACGCCTGGAAGGTGAACTTCTGCAAGTTCACCAACGAGACGCGCAACGGCATCGAGGATTCGTCGAAGCACAACGGCCTGAAGTTCGTGGCGGCCCTGAACGGCGCCTGCGCCGGCGGCGGTTACGAGCTGGCCCTCGCCTGCGACGAGATCATCCTGGTGGACGACCGCAGCAGCGCCGTCAGCCTGCCCGAGGTGCCGCTGCTGGGCGTGCTGCCCGGCACCGGCGGCCTGACACGCGTGACCGACAAGCGCCATGTGCGCCACGACCTGGCCGACATCTTCTGCACCACCAGCGAAGGCGTGCGCGGCAAGAAGGCCGTGGACTGGCGCCTGGTGGATTCGATTGCCAAGCCGCAGCAGTTCGCGGCCCATGTGCGTGAACGCGCCGAAGCCCTGGCCGCCCAGAGCAACCGCCCGGCCGGCGCCAAGGGCGTGAGCCTGCCCCGCGTGGAGCGCACCCTGTCTGCCGACGGCATCGCCTACCAGTGGGTCAACGTGGCCATCGACCGCAGCAAGCGCACCGCCACGCTCACCATCAAGGCCCCCAACGGTGCCCAGCCGACCGACGTGGCTGGCATCGAGGCCCAAGGCGCCGCCTGGTGGCCGCTGCAGATGACCCGTGAGCTGGACGATGCCATCCTGAACCTGCGCACCAACGAGCTCGACATCGGCACCTGGCTGCTCAAGACCGAAGGCGATGCCGCCGCCGTACTGGCCGCCGACGCCCTGCTGCTGGCCCACCAGGACCACTGGCTGGCCCGCGAGGTGCTGGGCCTGATGCGCCGCACCTTCGCCCGCCTGGACGTGTCCTCGCGCAGCCTGTTCGCGCTGGTGGAAGAAGGCTCCTGCTTCGCCGGCAGCCTGGCCGAACTGGCCTTCTGCGCCGACCGCGCCTACATGCTGGCCCTGCCCGACAGCCCGGAAGCGGCCCCCCGCATCACCCTGGGCGAGATGAGCTTCGGTCACCTGCCCATGGTCAACGGCCAGTCGCGCCTGCAACGCCGTTTCTACGAAGAGACCGAGCCGATGGAAGCCGTGCGCCGCGCCGTGGGCCAGCCGCTGGACGCCGACGCTGCCCTGGCCCTGGGCCTGGTCACCTCGGCCCCGGACGACATCGACTGGGCCGACGAGGTGCGCATCGCCATCGAAGAGCGCGCCGCCATGTCGCCCGACGCCCTGACCGGTCTGGAGGCCAACCTGCGCTTTGCCCAGAAGGAGAACATGCTCACCCGCATCTTCGGCCGCCTGACCGCGTGGCAGAACTGGATCTTCATCCGCCCGAACGCCGTGGGCGAGAAGGGCGCGCTCAAGGTCTACGGCAAAGGCGACAAGGCCGCTTTTGATTTCAACCGCGTGTAAGGTCGTTTCAGTTTCAGCACGTTGTGCGGTGGGTTTCCCGGTGGAGCCAGCCGCAACCTCAAGACAGTCCACCGAGAGATCGTTCCGCAGGAGACCGTGATGTCCGCCATCGATTACAGCGACAAGATCCCCAACAACGTCAATCTGTCCGAAGACCGCACGCTGCAGCGCGCGCTGGAGCACTGGCAGCCCAACTACCTGGAGTGGTGGAAGGACATGGGCCCCGAGGGCTCGCACGGTTTCGATGTGTACCTGCGCACCGCGGTCAGCGTGGACCCGCAGGGCTGGGCCCAGTTCGGCCATGTGAAGATGCCCGACTACCGCTGGGGCATCTTCATGAACCCGGCCGAGAAGGACCGCAAGATCCATTTCGGTGACCACATGGGCGAGGACGTGTGGCAGGACGTGCCTGGCGAACACCGCGCCAACCTGCGCCGCATCATCGTGACCCAGGGCGACACCGAGCCGGCCTCGGTCGAGCAGCAGCGCCACCTGGGCCTGACCGCCCCGAGCCAGTACGACCTGCGCAACCTGTTCCAGATCAACGTGGAAGAAGGCCGCCACCTGTGGGCCATGGTCTACCTGCTGCACAAGCACTTCGGCCGTGACGGCCGCGAGGAAGCCGACGCCCTGCTGCAGCGCAACAGCGGCAGCCAGGACAACCCGCGCATCCTGGAAGCCTTCAACGAAGAGACGCCCGACTGGCTGTCCTTCTTCATGTTCACCTACTTCACCGACCGCGACGGCAAGTTCCAGCTGTGCGCGCTGGCCGAGAGCGCCTTCGACCCGCTGGCCCGCACCACCAAGTTCATGCTGACCGAGGAAGCGCACCACATGTTCGTGGGCGAGTCCGGCGTGGGCCGCGTCATCAACCGCACCTGCCAGGTGATGAACGAGCTCAAGACCGACGACCCGGCCAAGCTGCGCGCTGCCGGCGTGATCGACCTGCCGACCATCCAGCGCTACCTGAACTTCCACTTCAGCGTGACCATCGACCTGTTCGGTGCCGACCAGTCGAGCAACGCCGCCACCTTCTACAGCACCGGCCTCAAGGGCCGCTATGAAGAAGGCAAGCGCCAGGACGACCACGTGCTCAAGGGCCACACCTACAAGATCCTGGAAGTGCAGGGCGGCCAGCTGGTCGAGCGCGAAGTGCCCATGCTCAACGCCCTGAACGAGGTGCTGCGCGACGACTACATCAAGGACAGCGTGGGCGGCGTGGAGCGCTGGAACAAGCTGATCGAGAAGGCCGGTCTGCCGCATCGCCTGTCGGTGCCGCACAAGGCCTTCCACCGCAACATCGGCTCGCTCGCGGGCGTGAAGGTCTCGCCGGACGGCCGCGTGGTGAGCGAGGCCGAATGGCAGGCCAAGGTCGGCGAGTGGCTGCCCACCCCCGAAGACCGCGCCTATGTGGCCAGCCTGATGGGCCGCGTGGTCGAGCCGGGCCAGTTCGCCAACTGGATCGCCCCGCCGGTCATGGGCATCAACCGCCAGCCGGTCAATTTCGAGTACGTCCGCTTCAACTGAAGACCATGAACGCACCCGCCGAACTCGCTGTCATCCAGCAGCACCTGATCGATCCCGAGATCTGCATCCGGTGCAACACCTGCGAGGCCACCTGTCCGGTGGGTGCCATCACGCACGACTCGCGCAACTATGTGGTGGACGCCGACAAGTGCAACCTCTGCATGGCCTGCGTGCCGCCGTGCCCCACCGGCTCCATCGACAACTGGCGGCAGATGCCGCGGGTGCGGGCCTACAGCGTCGAAGAACAGCTGACCTGGGACGAACTCCCGGCCGAGCTGCCGCCGGAAGAACTGGCCAGTGCGGCCGCCGACGCGGGTGATGCCGCTGCGGCTGCCGAGCCTGCGCCGGTGGTCCAGGCACCCGCCGCCACCGACACCTTCAAGGCCGCCAGCTACGGCGCCACGGTGCCGCCGTGGTCGGCTGCGCACGCCTACACCAACCTGTACGGCCCGAAGGCGGCGCAGAAGTCGGTCAAGGCCACGGTGGTGGGCAACCTGCGCGTCACCGAGGTCGGCAAGACCGCCGGCAGCGACTACGACACCCACCACATCGTGCTGGACTTCGGCGCCATGCCGTTTCCGGTGCTGGAAGGCCAGAGCATCGGCATCATCCCGCCGGGCACCGATGCCGCAGGCCGGCCGCACCATGCGCGCCAGTACAGCATTGCCAGCCCGCGCAACGGCGAGCGCCCGGGCCACAACAACCTGTCGCTCACCATCAAGCGGGTGCTGCAGGACCACCAGGGCCACCCGGTGCGAGGCGTGGGCAGCAACTACATGTGCGACCTGCAGGTGGGCGACACGGTGGAGGTGATCGGGCCGTTCGGTGCCAGCTTCCTGATGCCCAACCACCCGAAGAGCCACATCGTCATGATCTGCACCGGCACCGGCAGTGCGCCCATGCGGGCCATGACCGAATGGCGCCGCCGGCTGCGCCAGACCGGCAAGTTCGAGGGCGGCAAGCTCATGCTGTTCTTCGGTGCCCGCACCCAGGAAGAGCTGCCGTACTTCGGTCCGCTGCAGAGCCTGCCCAAGGACTTCATCGACACCAGCTTCGCCTTCAGCCGCACCCCGGGCCAGCCCCGCAAGTACGTGCAGGACGCCATGCGCGAGCGCGCCGCCGACCTGGCCGCCCTGCTCAAGGACCCGGACAGCCACTTCTATGTGTGTGGCCTCAAGAGCATGGAAGAGGGCGTGGTGCTGGCCCTGCGCGACATCGCCACCGGTGCCGGTCTGGACTGGGAGACGGTGGGCGCCGCGCTCAAGCGCGAAGGCCGCCTGCACCTGGAAACCTACTGACCCGTGCAGGGTCAAGCCCGGGCCCGGGTGCGGGCCGGGGGGCAGATGCCGTACAGTGTCGCCCTCGTATGTCCGACACCCATACCCCCACCCGCACGCCACCGCGTCCCGCCATCGAGGTGGACGTGGTCATGCGCCGCGAGCCGGTGCAAGGCCCCATGGCCCGCTGGCAGCCCTGGCGCTGGGTGCTGGCCGACGTGATGCTGCACAGCAGCCCCTCGGAAACTGCCCTGCTGGAAGCCCAGGAGCAGCACGAACCCGAGGCGGTGGAGCCCATCGACCCGGCGCAGGCCGTCGAAGGCGCCAGCCACTGGCTGTTTCCGCGCCACCGGGTCACGCTCTACCGCGATGACGCCGAGGGTTACTACCTCAACCTGCATTCGCCCAACCCCTGCTTCTGGGTGTTCTGGCGTGCCGACGAAGAGCGGCTGCTCGATGGCGAGCCCATGGCGGTGCCGCAGATCGTCACCCTGAGCTACCACGAGGCCGGTCGCTGGCTCGACGCCCAGGAGCGGGTCGACCAGGTGCCGGCGCCGGAGGAGGTGGTGGACTGGTTGCGCAGCTTCGTGGATGCCACCTACCAGCCCGAGCCCAAGAAACGCAAGCGCCCGGACAGCTTCCGTCCGCTGACCGACCGTTTCGGCCAGCCGGTGCGGGTGAGCACCGAGAAGATCCGCGGCGGCGGCCACCCCGGAGCCTGACATGGCCGACGACGACAGCTTCTTCTCGCGCTGGTCGCGGCGCAAGCAGCAGGTGCGCACCGGCCAGCCGCTGCCGGCCGACCCGCCGCCACCCGCACCCGGGGTGGAGCCGCCTGCGGTGGCCCGGCCGGCGCCGGCCGCCGTGCCCGCCGCCGCTGCCGCCACGGCTGCGCCGGCCACCCACCCGGCACCTGCCCCGGCCGAGGACCGCCCGCCGCCGCCCACGCTGGACGACGTGGCCGGCCTGACGCCCGAATCCGACTTCAGCCGCTTCGTGGCCCGCGACGTCTCGCCCGACGTGCGCAATGCCGCGGTCAAGAAGCTGTTCGCCGACCCGCACTTCAACGTGATGGACGGCCTGGACATCTACATCGACGACTACTCCCAGCCCAGCCCGCTGTCCAAGGCCGACATGGCCCGCATGGTGGGCGCCCAGTTCCTCAAGCTGGTGGAGGACCCGGCCGAAAAGAAAGCGGCTGCCGAGCACGCGGCTGCGGAAACGAACAACCCCCCCGACAGCGGAACCACCGCTGCGCCCACCGGCGAGCCGCCCGCCGCCGAACTGCCCCCACCCCACGATGACCACGCTGATCTGCAACTGCAACCAGACCATGCCCCTGAACCCGAGCGTTCTGGGCCAGGCGCTGGATGAAGACCTGACCGTCCACACCACGCTGTGCCGGCGCGACGCGCCGGCCTTCCAGCGTGCCTGCCGCAGCAACGACGAGCTGGTGGTGGCCTGCACCCAGGAAAGCCGGCTGTTCACCGAGCTGTCCGAGCAGACCGAGGGCGCGGTGCCGCTGGATGTGCGGCCGATCCGCTTCGTGAACATCCGCGAGACCGGCGGCTGGGGCCGCGAGGCGAAGGACGCCACGCCCAAGATGGCCGCGTTGCTGGCGGCCGCCCGCCTGCCCGACCCCGAGCCGGTGCCCACCGTCACCTACCGCAGCAGCGGCCGGCTGCTGATCGTCGGCCCGCTGGACGAGGCCGAACGCATCGGCGCCGTGGTGGGCGACGTGCTGGACGTGACCATCCTGGCCACCGGTGGCCGTGGCCAGCAGGAGCGCCGCTTCCCGGTGCTGGGCGGCGAGCTCTCGGCCATCCAGGGCTGGCTGGGGGCCTTCCAGGTGGAATGGACCACCGGCAACCCCATCGACCTCGACCTGTGCACCCGCTGCAATGCCTGCGTGGCCGCCTGCCCCGAAGGCGCCATCGGCCTGGACTACCAGATCGACCTCTCCCGCTGCAGCTCGCACCGCGCCTGCGTGAAGGCCTGCGAGGCCGTGGGCGCCATCGACTTCCAGCGCGAGCCGGTGGCCCACAAGGACACCTTCGACATCGTGCTGGACCTGCGCGACGCGCCGGCCTTCAGCCAGCACGCCCACCCGCAGGGCTACTTCCACCGCCCCGGCGGCCTGAGCGGCGAACAGGGGCTGCAGACCATCGCCCGCCTGCGCGACCTGGTGGGCGAGTTCGAAAAGCCCAAGTTCTTCACCTACAAGCAGAAGATCTGCGCCCACGGCCGCAACGAGACCGTGGGCTGCGACGCCTGCGTGCAGGTGTGCTCGGCCCTGGCCATCAGCAGCCAGGTGGACCGCCAGCAGATCGTGGTCAACCCCAACCTGTGTGTGGGCTGCGGCGCCTGCACCACCGTGTGCCCCACCGGGGCGCTCACCTATGCCTACCCCCGCGCCAGCGAGGTGGGCGTGCGCCTGCGCACCGTGCTGGCCACCTATGCCAAGGCCGGCGGCACCGACGCTGCCCTGTTGCTGCACAGCCGCGAAGGCGGGGCTGCCCTCATCGACGAACTCGGCCGTGCCGCCCAGCTCAACCCGAAACAGGTGCGTGGCGTGCCGGCGCGCGTGATCCCGCTGCCGCTGTGGCACACCGCATCGGCCGGTCTGGACCTGTGGCTGACCGCCTTTGCCTACGGCGCGCCGCAGGTCTGGGTGCTGATGACCGACGAGGAAGCGCCGCAGTACCGCCAGGCCCTGCAGGAACAGATGGCGCTGGCCCAGGCCATCGTCAACGGACTGGGTTACACCGGCACCCACTTCCGCCTGATCGAGGCCCGCACCGCGGCCGAGCTGGACAGCCAGCTCGCCGTGCCCAAGGCCCAGGGCGTCAAGCGCCGCGCCAGCTACGCGGTGCAGGCCGAAAAACGAGCCACCATCGAACTGGCGCTGGACCACCTGCTGCAGGACAGCGCCACCCACGGCCAGCGGGCCGAGGCCATTGCCCTGCCGGCACCCTCGCTGTTCGGTGCGGTGGCGGTGGACCGCGACCGCTGCACCCTGTGCCTGAGCTGCGTGAGCGCCTGCCCGGCCAGCGCCTTGCAGGACAACGCCGAACGCCCGCAGCTGCGCTTCATCGAGAAGAACTGCGTGCAGTGCGGCCTGTGCGCCACCACCTGCCCGGAAGACGCCATCACGCTGCAGCCGCGCCTGCTGCTCACCGAGCAGCGCAAGCAGCTGCGTGTGGTCAACGAGGCCGAACCGTTCCGCTGCATCCGCTGCAGCAAGCCCTTCGGCACGCTCAAGGGCATCGAGAACATGCTGGAGAAACTCTCCGGCCATGCCATGTTCCAGGGTGAGGCCGCCGAGCGCCTGAAGATGTGCAGCGACTGCCGCGTGGTCGACCTCTACACCAACCCGGGCGAGACCCGCATCACCGATCTCTGAGACTGACGCCATGATGGAACGCATCCCCGTGTCCTCCTCGCTGGACGAGGAAACCGCCCGCGCCGAGGTCTATGGCCTGCTGGCCGCCTTGTACTACGCCCCGCCCACACCCGAGCTGCTGGCCCAGCTGCGCGTGGCCGTGACCGAGGCCCCGGCCGCCGGCGGTTTTCTGGAAGAGCCGTGGCGCGGCGTGGTGGCCGCAGCCCGCGACCTGAGCGACGCCCAGGTGGCCGACGAGTTCGACCGCCTCTTCGGCGGTGTGGGCAAGCCCGAGATCTTCCTGTTCGCCTCGCACCACATCGCCGGCTTCCTGAACGAGAAGCCGCTGGCCCAGCTGCGCTCCGACCTGGCCACCCTGGGCCTGGCGCGCGACGAGACCATGCCCGAGACCGAGGACCATGTGTCCTACATCTTCGAGGTCATGCGTTACCTGATCGCCGGTGACGACGTCGAGGTGGCCAACCTGACGCAGCAGCAGAAGTTCTTTGCCGGCCATGTGCAGCCCTGGCTGCCGGCCATGTGCGAGGCCATCACCGCCCACCCGGCGGCCCGCTTCTACGCGGCCGTGGCGGCCTTCACCCAGGCCTTCATCGGCGTGGAGGCCCAGGGCTTCGACATGATGGCCTGAGGCCTTCAGTTCCCCAGCAGACCCGGCCGGCCGTTGCCGGTGTCGGCCGGTGCCGTGGCCACCGGCTCGGTGAGCAGGTGCACGCAGAACCAGGCGCCCGGCCCGTCGTCGCGGTTGCCGGCCTCGATGTGGCCACCGTAGCGTTCCACCAGTCCCTGGCTGATCCACAGGCCCAGGCCGTTGCCGTCGTTCTTGGTGGTGAAGAACGGGCGGAACAGGCGCTCGCGTGTGGCGGCGCTCAGCCCGGCGCCCTGGTCCTTGACCCACAGGCTGGCGCCCGAACCGTCCTCGTGGTCGCGTGTCACCAGCGTGAGCGTGCCGCCCTCGGGCATGGCCTGGATGGCATTGATCAGCAGGTTGATGACCACCTGCTGCAGCTCCTGCCGGTTCATGCCCACCGGCCGTGTGGCCTGCAGGTCGCGCTCCACCACGATGCGCGTCTGTGACAGCAGGTGCGCCACCAGCACCAGCGAGTCGGCCACGGTGCGGTTGAGGTCCAGCGCCGTCACATAGCCGCCGAACTCGGTGGGCCGCGCGTACTGCAGCAGCTGGGTCACGATGATGCGCATGCGTTCGACCTGCTGGTCCAGCAGGAGCAGCTCGTCCTTGACGTGGCCGGCCTGCGGCCCCAGGGTCTCGCGCATCAGGTCCAGGTTGCCCTGCATCACCGCGATCGGGTTGTTGATCTCGTGGGCGATGCTGGCGGTGAGCTGGCCGATGGCGGCCAGCTTCTCGCTCTTGACCAGCTGGGCCTGGGCCATCTGCAGCGACGCGTTGCTGGCCTGCAGCTCCTGGGTGCGTTCGGCCACCTTGCGGTCGAGTTCGTCGGCCCAGCGCTGCAGGGCTTCGGTCTTGTCTTCGATGGCGTCCAGCAGCTCGTCCAGGTGGCCGGCCAGGGCGCCCAGTTCGTCGCGCGCGCCCAGCGGTCCCACCCGGGCGCCGGCATGGCCGTCCTCGATGCGCTGCATGGTGCGGTTCATCTGCTCCACCGGCTGGAAGATGCTGCGCGCCCAGCGCAGCGAGGCCCAGGCCGACAGGGCCATCACGCCCAGGAAGATCAGCCCGATCACGCCCAGCATGAGGTAACGCAGCAGGATGAAGGGCGCTTCGGTGAAGCCCACATACAGCATGCCGATGCGCCGCCCCTGGGCATCGGTGAGCGGGTCGTAGGCCGACACGTACCAGTCGTTCACCACGAAGGCCCGGTCCAGCCAGGTGGTGCCTTCGGTCAGCACGGTGTCGCGCACTGTCTGCGAGACCCGTGTGCCGATGGCCCGCTGGTCCTGGAACAGGCGCACATTGGTGGTGATGCGCACATCGTCCAGGAACAGCGTGGCCGTGCCCCGGCTGCCGAAGGGCAGGGCGTCGTCCGGGTAGACGATGCGGTTGATGTGGTCGATGAAGCCCAGGTTCTGGTTGAGCAGCAGGCCACCGGCCAGCAGCGCCACGGTGCGGCCCTGGGCGTCGCGCACCGGCAGGGCCGAGAGCACCACCATGGCGCGGGTCTCGGTGTCGCGCTCGGTGGGCGAGGCATTGCGGGTGGGCACCAGCGGGATGTTGATCTGCCGCATCAGGTGCGGAGCCAGGGCCTGCAGCTCCAGCGCTTCCAGCAGCATGAGCTGGGCCTGCCGGTGGATGCCGGTGCGGTCCACCGCCGCGAGCACCGGTGCGGGCATGGGCGCCTGGGCATGGCCGGCGTCGCCGCTGCTCAGGCCGGCCGGCAGGGCGCGGGCCAGGGGCCGGCCGTCGGGGTCGTACAGGGCCAGGAAGTCGAGCTGCAGCAGCTCGCGGTCCACTGCCAGCTGCTGCTCCAGCGTGTCGCGCGCCGTGCTGCCGGGGCTGCGCAGCACGTCGGCCAGGGCCCGGGAGCGGGCCACGCCCCGGGTGCCCGAACCCACTTCGGCCAGCACCTGGGCAAAGTAGCCGTTGGCCACTGCCAGGTCGCTGCGCACCTTGGTGATGAGCAGCCGGTCGTAGGCGGTGCTGCTCCAGGCCAGCAGCACCAGCACCAGCAGCGGAAACGCCACCAGCAGGGGCAGCAGGGCCATGGCCAGCAGCTTGTTGCGCACCGAGCCGGCCAGCCAGCCGGGCGTCCGCAGCGGGTTCATGCGGCTGCCGCGCGGTGGCGCTTCATGCCGATCCCCATTCGGCCACGCGGCGCTCCAGCGTGCGGCGCGACACGCCCAGCAGCTCGGCGGCGCGGGTCTTGTCGCCCTGCACCGAATCGAGCACCGCCTGGATGTGCAGCTTCTCCAGCGTGTGCAGGTCGGTCACCTGCGGCGTGGCTGGGGCCTTGCCCGGGTAGAGCGCCGACACATTGAGCGAGCCCAGGATCAGCGAACGCTCGATCAGGTTGCGCAGCTCGCGCACATTGCCCGGCCAGTCGTACTGCTGCAGGAAGGCCATTTCCTCGGCGCTCACCTGCAGCGGCTCCACGCCCAGCGTGGGCGCCAGCAGCGCATTGAAGTGGGCCACCAGGGCGGGGATGTCGTCCTTGTGTTCGCGCAGCGGCGGCAGGGCCAGATCGACCACCTGCAGGCGGAAGTACAGGTCCTTGCGGAAGCGGCCGGCCGCCACCTCGTCCTGAAGGCGCCGGTTGGTGGCGGCCACCACCCGCAGGTTCAGCGGCACCAGCTGCTCGCTGCCCACCGGGCGGATCTTGAGGTCTTCGATGGCGCGCAGCAGCGTGGCCTGGATGGACAGCGGCAGCTCGGCCACCTCGTCGAGGAACAGCGTGCCGCCCTGGGCGTAATGGAAGAGGCCGTCGCGCGCGCGGGCCGCACCGGTGAAGGCGCCCTTGGCATGGCCGAAGAGCTCGCTCTCGATCAGGTCGGGCGACACGCTGGCGCAGTTCACCGGCACGAAGGGGCCGGTGGCCCGGGTGCTGCGGGCATGCAGCTCGCGCGCCACCAGCTCCTTGCCGGTGCCGGATTCGCCCTGCAGCAGCACGGTGCTGTCCACCGTGGCCACCCGGTCGATCCAGCTGCGCAGGTGCTGCATGGCCGCCGACGGGCCGATGAGGCCCGGCACCTGGCCCGGTGCGTGGGCCACGGCCCGGCGCAGCACGAAGTTCTCGCGCTTGAGTCGGGCCCGTTCGTAGCACTGCTTGACCGCATTCAGTATCTGCGGCACCCGGAAGGGCTTGAGGATGAAGTCGGACGCGCCGGCCCGCAGCGCCTCGATGGCGGTGTCCAGGTCGGCGAAGGCGGTGATGAGGATCACCTCGCCGGTGTAGCCCTGTTCGCGCAGCTCCTTGAGCCAGGTCACGCCGTTCTTGCCCGGCAGGGAGATGTCCAGAATGATCAGGTCGACATGGTGTCCCTTGAGCCACTGGGCGCCGTCCTCGGCGGTGCTGGCGTTCATCACGAAGTGGCAGCGCGGGGCGAGCGTCTTGACCAGGAAGCTGAGCATGCCCGGTTCGTCGTCGACCACCAGAATGGACCAGTCGGGCCAGCCGTCGAGCTGACGGTCGTTCGGAGGGGGCAGCAGGGTGTCGTTCACGGGGCGCGATTCTACGAACGAGACCCAGAAAATCGCTCGGGAATTGGCGCAAATCCGACGGTGCCACAGGCCCTTCGCGACAAGTTGTCGCGCGACAAGTTGTCGCACCGTGCATGACAACTTGTCCCTTCGCTGAGGGATTTAGAGGGAACGTGATCGGCCAAAGCACGGTTTGCAAAGCAGTCCTGAAGCTTTTGTGACCAGTCGTCACACGATCGTGTTCTGGCACGGATCTCGCTTTGCTGTGGGTTGGAATATGCAGTCTTCAGCACAGGGGGCGGTCCGGGGCTGTGGTCCCCATGGCGACAGGTGCCGGAGGGGGTTTCACGCGGTTGCACGGTGTTCAGGCGGGCGGTAGAGTCGCGCCCTATGCAAAGTACCCGCATGTGGTTCGCGGGTGCCCGAGTTCAACCTGGAGACATGCATGACCAAGTCCCCCCGCGCTGAAGGTGAAGGCCAGTCCCGCCTGAGCCGTCGTACCCTGTTTGCCGGTGCCTCCACCGTCGGTGCACTGGCTGCTGCAGCCACCGTGCTGCCCCGCGTGAGCGCTGAGGCGCCCGCCGCTGCCGAGGCCAAGCCCGCGCCCACCAAGGGCGGCGGCTACAGCCTCTCGGCCCACGTCAAGCAGTACTACCAGACCACCCGTCTGTAAGCCGGCTCCCGTTTTTTCCGTCCCCCACGAACCGTTCCGCCGCCGTGACTTCTGCCCGCGCAGGGGTCGCACAGGCTCATCAGGAGGCATGCAAATGCTGCTGACCAAAAAGAATTCCTCTGCGGGTGGTCATGTTGCCCACGGGCACTCCACCTTCGTGCACAACCTCAAGCGTGGCCTGTCGGCCGCGCTGCCCACCATGGACCGCCGCGCCTTCCTGCGCCGCTCGGGCCTGGGCGTGGGTGTCGGCCTGGCGGCAACCCAGCTCTCGCTGGTGAAGAAGTCGCACGCGGCCAGCGGCAAGTCGATCGACGGCACCGGCAAGATCGAAGTGCGCCGTACCGTCTGCACCCACTGCTCGGTGGGCTGCGCCACCGACGCCATCGTCGAGAACGGCGTGTGGGTCCGTCAGGAAGCGGTGTTCGATTCCCCGATCAACCTGGGCGCCCACTGCGCCAAGGGCGCTGCCCTGCGTGAGCACGGTCACGGCGAGTACCGCCTGCGCTACCCGATGAAGCTGGTCAACGGCAAGTACCAGCGCATCAGCTGGGACGAGGCCTACAACGGCATCGTGGCCAAGATGAAGGCCCTGCGCGAAGCCAGCGGTCCGGACTCGGTCTACTTCATCGGTTCGTCCAAGCACAACAACGAGCAGGCCTACCTGCTGCGCAAGTTCGTCAGCTTCTGGGGCACCAACAACTGCGACCACCAGGCCCGCATCTGCCACTCCACCACGGTGGCCGGTGTTGCCAACACCTGGGGTTATGGCGCCATGACCAACTCGTACAACGACATGCAGAACAGCAAGTGCGCGTTGTACATCGGCTCCAACGCCGCCGAAGCCCATCCGGTGTCCATGCTGCACATGCTGCACGCCAAGGAAAACGGCTGCAAGATGATCGTGGTCGATCCGCGCTTCACCCGCACCGCCGCCAAGGCCGACGAGTACGTGCGCATCCGCTCCGGCACCGATATCCCGTTCCTGTTCGGTCTGCTGTACCACGTGTTCAAGAACGGCTGGGAAGACAAGAAGTACATCAATGACCGTGTCTACGGCATGGATGACATCAAGAAGGAAGTCCTGGCCAAGTGGACCCCGGCCGCCGTGGAAGAAGCCTGCGGCGTGAAGGAAGAGCAGATGTTCAAGGTGGCCAAGATGCTGGCGGAAGCCAAGCCGGCCACCATCGTGTGGTGCATGGGCCAGACCCAGCACACCATCGGCAACGCCATGGTGCGTGCCTCGTGCATCCTGCAGCTGGCGCTGGGCAACATCGGCGTGAGCGGCGGCGGCACCAACATCTTCCGTGGCCACGACAACGTGCAGGGCGCCACCGACGTCGGCCCGAACCCCGATTCGCTGCCGGGCTACTACGGCCTGGCCGCCGGCTCGTGGAAGCACTTCGCTGCCACCTGGGGCGTGGACTACGAGTGGATCAAGAAGCAGTACGCCGAAGGCACGATGGAGAAGCCCGGCATCACCGTCTCCCGCTGGATCGACGGCGTGCTGGAGAACAACGAACTCATCGACCAGGGCCCGAACCTGCGCGGCGTGTTCTTCTGGGGCCACGCACCCAACTCCCAGACCCGTGGTCTGGAGATGAAGCGCGCGATGGACAAGCTCGACCTGCTGGTCGTGATCGATCCGTACCCGTCGGCCACCGCGTCCATGGCCGCCATGCCCGGCAAGCCGGAAGACCTGAACCCGAACCGCGAGGTGTACCTGCTGCCCGCAGCCACCCAGTTCGAGACCAGCGGTTCGTGCACCGCCTCCAACCGCTCCATCCAGTGGCGCGAGCAGGTGATCGAGCCCCTGTGGGAGAGCCGCACCGACCACATGATCATGTACCAGCTGGCCCAGAAGCTCGGCTTCGACCAGGAACTGGTCAAGAACGTGAAGCTGGTCAAGGGCAAGGGCGGCATGGACGAGCCGCAGGTGGAAGACATCCTGCGCGAGATCAACAAGTCGGTCTGGACCATCGGCTACACCGGCCAGAGCCCGGAGCGCCTGAAGGCCCACATGCGCAACATGGGCGCCTTCGACGTGAAGACGCTCAAGGCCAAGGGCAAGGTGGTGGACAAGGAGACCGGCTACGACATGACCGGCGACTACTTCGGTCTGCCCTGGCCCTGCTACGGCACCCCGGAGCTCAAGCACCCCGGTTCGCCGAACCTGTACGACACCTCCAAGCACGTCATGGAAGGCGGTGGCAACTTCCGCGCCAACTTCGGTGTGGAGCGCAACGGCGCCACCCTGCTGGCTGAAGACGGTTCCCACTCGGTGGGTGCCGAGATCACCACCGGCTACCCCGAGTTCGACCATGTGCTGCTCAAGAAGCTGGGCTGGTGGGGCGACCTGTCGGAAGCCGAGCAGAAGGCCGCCGAAGGCAAGAACTGGAAGACCGACCCGACCGGCGCGATCATCCGTGTGGCCATGAAGCACGGCTGCCACCCGTTCGGCAACGCCAAGGCCCGCGCCGTGGTGTGGAACTTCCCGGACGCCATCCCGCAGCACCGCGAGCCGGTCTATGGCACCCGCCCGGACCTGATCGCCAAGTACCCCAGCCACGACGACCAGAAGACCCGCTGGCGTCTGCCCATCCTCTACAAGTCGCTGCAGGCGAAGAACGTCGAGGAGAAGATGCACGAGAAATTCCCGCTCATCATGACCTCGGGCCGTCTGGTCGAGTACGAGGGTGGTGGCGAGGAAACCCGCTCCAACCCGTGGCTGGCCGAGCTGCAGCAGGAGATGTTCGTCGAGATCAACCCGGCCACCGCCACCGCCCGCGGCATCCGCAACGGCGAGCGCGTGTGGGTGACCACGCCGACCGGCGCCCGCATCAATGTGCAGGCCCTGGTGACCGAGCGTGTGGGTGCCGACACCGTGTTCCTGCCGTTCCACTTCTCGGGCCGCTGGCAGGGTCAGGACATGAAGCCGTACTACCCGGATGGCGCCTTCCCGGTGGTGCGTGGTGAAGCCGTCAACACGGCCACCACCTATGGCTACGACATCGTGACGATGATGCAGGAAACCAAGACCACGATCTGCAATGTGGAGCGCGCGTAAGCGGCCGGCCCACTGCAACAGGAGAACAACATGGCACGTATGAAATTCATCTGTGACGCCGAGCGCTGCATCGAGTGCAACGGCTGCGTCACCGCCTGCAAGAACGAGCACGAAGTGCCCTGGGGCGTGAACCGCCGCCGGGTGATCACCCTCAACGACGGTGTGCCTGGCGAGAAGTCCATCTCGGTGGCCTGCATGCACTGCAGCGACGCACCCTGCATGGCCGTCTGCCCGGTGAACTGCTTCTACCGCACCGACGAAGGTGTGGTGCTGCACGACAAGGATGTGTGCATCGGCTGCGGCTACTGCTCGTATGCCTGCCCGTTCGGCGCACCCCAGTTCCCGTCGCAAGGCACCTTCGGTGTGCGCGGCAAGATGGACAAGTGCACCTTCTGCGCCGGCGGCCCCGAGGCCCACGGCAGCCAGACCGAGTTCGAGAAGTACGGTCGCAACCGCCTGGCCGAGGGCAAGCTGCCCGCCTGCGCCGAGATGTGCTCGACCAAGGCCCTGCTCGCCGGTGACGGCGACGTGGTCGCCGACATCTTCCGCACCCGTGTCCTGACCCGCGGCAAGGGTGCCGAGGTCTGGGGCTGGGGCACCGCCTACGGCACCGCACAAGGACAGAAATCGTGATCAAGCGCCTGACCCTCACCTCTGCAGCGCTGGCCGCGCTGCTGGCCCTGGCTGCCTGCGGCGACAAGCCGCAGGAAATCTCCGGTTCCGGCGTCAAGCAGGACGGCGCACCCTACACCGGCGTCGGCAAGAGCCAGTACGCCCAGGGCGGCTGGACCACCGGCGACAAGACCAGCTGGGAACAGCAGCTCAAGGCCCGCGCCCAGTACGGCCAGAACGACTACGCGCGTGTCGGCGCCCAGCCCAAGTAAGGTGGTTCCATGACCATTTCCCTGACCTCCCTCTGGCGGTCCGTGCTGGTGGCCTCTGCGCTGTTGATCGGCGCGGGTGCCTCGGCCCAGACGCTGAAGGTGGACCCGGCCGACGCTGCCCCGGCAGCGGCACCGGCCCCCTCCAGCCAAGGCGGCATCAAGGGCGCGAACATCTTCGAGATCGCGCCCGATGCCGACAAGGACCCCAACTACGCCAACCAGACCAATGCCGAACGCAAGCAGGTCCAGCCCGGCAACAACGCGCCCATGTGGCGTGACGTGGGCCAGGGCGGCGTGACCGGCACCACCAGCCTGCCCTACCTGGAGTACGGCAACCTGGTGCAGGGCTTCGTGAAGTACCCCGGCTCCAACTTCACCACCGCCGGTGAAGCCTGGCGCCAGGTGCGCAACAACTGGATCATCCCCTACGGCGGCTCGCTGCTGGTGATTGCAGGTGTGGCGCTGGCCCTGTTCTACTTCGGCAAGGGCACCATCCAGCTGCACGGCCAGGAAACCGGCCGGGTGATCGAGCGCTTCACCTATGTCGAGCGCGCTGCCCACTGGGTGAATGCCATCGCCTTCGTGGTGCTGGCCATCTCCGGCATCGTCATGGCCTTCGGCAAGTTCTTCCTGCTGCCCGTCATCGGCTCGACCCTGTTCGGCTGGCTGACCTACGCGCTGAAGAACGTGCACAACTTCGTGGGTCCGCTGTTCGCCGTGTCGCTGATCGTGGTGTTCTTCACCTTCCTCAAGGACAACTGGCCGAGCAAGGAAGACTTCCAGTGGCTGATCAAGGCCGGCGGCCTGTTCGGCAGCGAGGAAGTGCCTTCGCACCGGTTCAACGCCGGCGAGAAGCTGGTGTTCTGGGGCGGCGTGTTCTTCCTGGGCATCATCGTGGTGGCCTCCGGCGTGTTCCTGGACAAGATCGTCCCGGGCGTCGAGTACACCCGCGCCAACATGCAGATCGCCCACATGTTCCACGGTGTGGCCACCGTGCTGATGATGGCCATGTTCATGGGCCACATCTACATGGGCACGGTCGGCATGTCGGGTGCCTACAAGGCCATGAAGACCGGCTACGTGGACGAGACCTGGGCCAAGGAGCACCACGAGCTCTGGTACAACGACATCAAGGCCGGCAAGATCCCCGCGCAGCGCACCGCCAAGGCGGCTGCCGATGCCGAGCCGGCCAAAGCCTGATCCCCGGAGACACACACATGAAACGCAGCATCCTTCTGCTCTCCCTGCTGGTGTCCGGCGCGGCATTCGCCAAGCTGCCGGCCCCGGTGCTGACCGACGAGGCCAAGGCCAAGGCGGCCGAAGCCGCCGCCAAGACGGCCCACGGCAACAAGGTCGCCGCCTACCAGCTGTGCAAGTCCATGGACAAGGCCGCCGCCAACCACTTCAAGACCACCGCCGGCCAGGGCAAGTCGCCCACCCCCGGCGCACCGGCCTGCGTGGACCCCGGCCCGTTCGTGTACACCCCGGCTCCGGCCGCGCCCGCTGCTGCTGCCGCACCGGCGGCTCCGGCTGCCCCCGCCGCAGCGCCCGCCAAGAAGAGCTGATCCCCTTGGCTCCCTGCAGAAGAGGCCCTCCGGGGCCTTTTTTGCTGTCCGCTCCGCGATACTCTCCACCCCATGACCACCACCACGGCCCCGGCGGCGCTGCCGCAACTCTCGAACGCCCAGGCACCGCTCACCCGCACGGTGGAGGTGGTCAACGAGTTCGGCGTGCGCAGCGAGGTGTCCATACCGGCCGAGCGCGATCTCACGGTCTATGTGGACAAGCGTGAGCTGGTCACCCTCATGACCCTGGGCGCTCACCCCGAATGGCTGGTGCTGGGTTACCTGCTCAACCAGCGGCTGGTGCAGTCGGTGGACGAGATCGCCGCCATCCAGGTCGACTGGGACGTGTCGGCAGCGGTGGTCACCACCCGTCAGGGCATTGCCCGCATCGAGGAGCGCACCGCGAAGAAGGTGGTCACCACCGGCTGCGGGCAGGGCAGCGTGTTCGGCGGCCTCATGGACGAGGTCGACCGCATACGCCTGCCTGAAGGCGTTCTGCGCCAGTCGCAGCTCTATGCCATCGTCAATGCCATCCGCCTGAAGGAAAGCACCTACAAGTCCGCCGGATCGGTGCACGCCTGTGCCCTGTTCCGGGGTGACGAGCTGCAGCTGTTCGTGGAGGACGTGGGCCGCCACAACGCGGTCGACACCATCGCCGGCTGGCTGGCGCTGCAGGATCCCTCGGTCGGCGCGTCGGCCGCAGCGGCGACCACCGCCCTGCAGCCGCCGGGCCTGGACAAGGTCTTCTACACCACCGGGCGCCTCACCAGCGAGATGGTCATCAAGAGCGCGCAGATGGGTGTGGCCGCCGTCGTCTCGCGCAGCGGCATCACCCAGATGGGCCTGGAGGTGGCGCAGCGGGTGGGCCTGTGCGCGGTGGGCCGCGCCACCAACCGGCACTTCTTCTGTTACGCCAACCCGCAGCGCCTGCTGCTCGATGCGGTACCTTCTGCCCCTCCGACTTTCGAAAAGACGACATGAGCCGCGACGTTCACATCATTGACCACCCCCTGGTGCAGCACAAGCTCACGCTGATGCGCCGCAAGGACACCAGCACCAAGAGCTTCCGCGAGCTGGTGCACGAGCTCTCCGCCCTGCTGGCCTACGAGCTCACGCGCGACATGCCCATGCAGGAGATCGAGATCGAGACCCCGCTGGAGAAGATGACCTCGCGCGTGATCGACGGCAAGAAGATCGTGCTGGCCTCCATCCTGCGGGCCGGCAACGGTTTCCTGGACGGCATGCTGCAGGTGCTGCCGGGCGCCCGCGTGGGCCACATCGGCCTGTACCGCGATCCGGCCACGCTCAAGGCGGTGGAGTACTACTTCAAGATGCCGCAGGACATGCACGAGCGCGACGTCATCGTGCTCGACCCCATGCTGGCCACCG
Source organism: Hydrogenophaga sp. R2 (assembly GCF_049843595.1). Lineage (NCBI taxonomy): Bacteria > Pseudomonadati > Pseudomonadota > Betaproteobacteria > Burkholderiales > Comamonadaceae > Hydrogenophaga > Hydrogenophaga sp. R2. The sequence goes on along the minus strand of NZ_JBBHZN010000002.1, from coordinate 50,434 downwards.
GCAACTCGGCGGTGGCCGCGGTGGACCGCCTCAAGCAGACGAACCCGCGTTCCATCCGCTTCGTGTGCCTGGTGACCTGCCCGGAAGGCATCCGCACCTTCCACGACCACCACCCCGACGTGCCCGTCTACACCCCGGCCGTGGACCGCGGTCTGAACGAGCACGGCTACATCGTCCCCGGTCTGGGTGACGCCGGCGACCGGATCTTCGGCACGAAATGACGGGGTTTTCCCGATGCGATAAGGTCGGCCCATGCCTCCCACCTCCGCATCGCTGCCCATCCGTTTCTGGACCCTGGGCTGGTCTTCCCTGATCCGTGACTGGCGCGCCGGCGAGCTGCGCCTGCTGGTGCTGGCGGTCACGCTGGCCGTGGCCGCGCTCACGGCGGTGTCCTTCTTCGCCGACCGGCTGCAGGGCGGCCTGGCGCGTGATGCCCGTGCCCTCATCGGCGGCGATGCCGTGCTGGCCAGCGACAACGCCCCGCCCCCCGAGTTCGAGGCCCGTGCCCGCGAGCTGGGCCTGAGCACCGCCCGCACCCTGGGCTTTCCCACCATGGGGCGGGCCAGCGACGAGGACGGTGGTGCAGCGCGTCTGGTGGCGCTGAAGGCCGTGTCCGAGGGCTACCCCCTGCGGGGCACGCTGCGTGTGGCCAGCGGCCCGGACGCACCGGACGAAGCCGTGCAGGCCATTCCCCGCCCCAGCACCGTGTGGGTCGACGCCGCCTTGCTGGTGGCCCTGGACCTGCGCATGGGCCAGAGCCTGCTGCTGGGCGACTCCCGCTTCACCATCGACCGCGTGCTGGTGGTCGAACCCGATCGCGGCGCCGGCTTCATGAGCTTCGCGCCGCGCGTCATGCTCAACGAGGCCGACCTGCCGGCCACCGGCCTGGTGCAGCCCGCCAGCCGCCTGACCTACCGCCTGGCCGTGGCCGGGCCGGATGCCGCTGTGGCCACTTTCAGCCGCTGGGCGCAGGAGCGCATCGACGCCACCGGCGTGCGCGGCACCCGGCTGGAGTCGCTGGAGGGTGGCCGGCCCGAGATGGAGCGCACCCTGGAGCGCGCCGAGAAATTCCTGAACCTGGTCGCCCTGCTGGCCGCACTGCTGTGCGCCGTGGCCGTGGCCATTGCCGCACGCGGCTTTGCCCAGCGCCACCTGGACGACTGCGCCATGCTGCGCGTGCTGGGCCTGTCGCAGGGCACCATGGCCCGGGCCTACACGCTCGAGTTTGCGCTGGTCGGCCTGTTCGCCAGTGCACTGGGCGTGCTGCTGGGCTTCGTGGTGCACCACGTCTTCGTGCTGCTGCTGGCCGGGCTGGTGGAAGCCAGCCTGCCGGCCCCCGGCATCACGCCGGTGCTGCTGGGCCTGGGCATGGGTCTGACGCTGATGCTGGCCTTCGGCCTACCGCCGGTGCTGCAGCTGGCCCAGGTGCCGCCGCTGCGGGTGATCCGCCGTGACGTGGGTCAGCTCAAGCCGGCCACGCTGGGCGTGCTGGGTCTGGGCGTGGCCGGTTTTGCGGCTCTGCTGCTGGCGGCCAGTCGCGATCTGCTGCTGGGTGCCATTGCGGTGGGGGGCTTTGCGGCAGCGATTGCCGTGTTTGCGGTGGTGAGCTGGCTGGCGGTTCGGCTGCTGCGGGCCAGCGTCAACGAGGCCACCGCGCCACGCGCGCTGGTCATGGCCACGCGCCAGCTCTCGGCCCGCCCGGTGTTTGCGGTGGTGCAGGTCAGCGCCTTGTCGGTGGGCCTGCTGGCCCTGGTGCTGCTGGTGCTGCTGCGCACCGACCTGATTGCCAGCTGGCGCAACGCCACACCGCCCGATGCGCCCGACCGCTTCGTCATCAATGTGCAGCCCGAACAGGCCGAGCCGTTCCAGCAGGCGCTGCGCAGTGCCGGTGTGAAGGACTTCGACTGGTACCCCATGATCCGGGGCCGGCTGGTCACCATCAATGGCCGCAGCGTGGTGCCGTCCGACTTTGCCACCGACCGGGCGCAGCGCCTGGTGGAGCGCGAGTTCAACCTCTCCAACACGCCGGTGCAGCCCGACCACAATCCGGTGGTGGCCGGCCGCTGGACCGAAAACGAGGCGGGTGCCATCAGCGTGGAAGAAGGTCTGGCCGAGGAGCTGGGCCTGAAGCTGGGGGACACCGTGGGCTTCGACATGGCCGGCATCGTGACCGAGGCCCGGATCACCAGCCTGCGCAAGGTGGACTGGGGTTCGCTGCGGGTGAACTTCTTCGTCATCTTCCCCGTGGCCACCGTGCCCGATGTGCCGGTGACCTACATCAGCGCCTTCCGGGCACCCGCCACGCGCGGTTTCGACAACACCCTGGTGCGGCAGTTTCCGAACATCACCAACGTGGACATGAGCCAGACCATTGCCCAGGTGCAGCGGGTGTTGGGGCAGGTGATTGCGGCGGTGGAATTCCTGTTTGCCTTCACCCTGGCGGCCGGTCTGGTGGTGCTGCTGGCAGCGGTGACCGCCACCCGGGGCGAGCGCGAACGCGAGTTCGCCATCCTGCGTGCGGTGGGCGCCGGCTCGGCGCTGCTGCGCCAGGTGCAGCGGGTCGAGCTGCTGGGTGTGGGCCTGCTGGCCGGCTTCCTGGCCTCGGTGGTGGCGGTGGCGGTGGGCTGGGCGCTGGCGAAATACGCTTTCCAGTTCAGCTGGACCGCCTCGCCCTGGGTGCCGCTGGCCGGTGCCCTGGCCGGCGCGGTGCTGGCCCTGCTGGCCGGCTGGTGGGGCCTGCGCAGCGTGCTGCGCACCCCGGTGGTGGAAACCCTGCGCAAGGCCGCAACCTGACATGACCGATCTGCACATCCCCCAGGAAAAACCGCCCTTCGACACGCCGTTCGAATGGATCGGCGGCGAAGAGCGCGTGCGCCTGCTCGTCGACCGCTTCTACGACCTCATGGACATCGAGCCCGGCTATGCCGAGCTGCGGCATGCCCACGGCAACACGCTGGACGGCGCCCGCGACAAGCTGTTCTGGTTCCTGTGCGGCTGGCTGGGCGGCCCGCAGCACTACACCGGGCGCTTCGGCCATCCGCGCCTGCGCATGCGGCACATGCCGTTTGCCATCGGCATCCAGGAGCGCGACCAATGGCTGGCGTGCATGGACCAGGCCATGGGCGAGACCGGTGTCGACCCCGCGCTGCGCCAGCGCCTGAACCAGAGCTTCTTCCAGACCGCCGACTGGATGCGCAACACCCCCTGAAACCTCTGTCTCCGATGAACCCGACCCGACGCCAGTGGCTGCAAGCCGCCGCCGCCGTGCCGTTGCTCAGTGCCTGCGGTGCGCTCCCCCTTCACGACACGGCCGCTCCCCGCCGGCTGAACGCTGCACCGGCCCGTCTGCCGGTGGCCGGGCAGGGCGGGCTGGACGTGTGGGCCTATGACGGCGCCGTGCCCGGCCCGGTGCTGCGCTACCGCCGCGGCGACTGGCTCGACATCGAGCTGCACAACCGCCTGCCCGATGCCACCACCATCCATTGGCACGGCATCCGCCTGCCCAACGCCATGGACGGCGTGCCCCACCTCACCCAGTCGCCCATCGAGCCGGGCGAGCGCTTCCGCTACCGATTCCAGCTGCCGGACGCCGGCACCTTCTGGTACCACCCCCACCTGGGCACGGCCGAGCAGGTGGAGCGCGGTCTGGCCGCAGCCCTGATCGTCGACGAAGACCGCCCCTACCCGGTGGACCAGGACATCGTCTGGCTGCTGGACGACTGGCGGCTGGACGAGCAGGGCCGCATCGCCGACGACTTCTACCGCTTCCACGACGTGGCCCATGCCGGCCGACTGGGCCAGAAGATCACGGTCAACGGTACCGAGCAGCCCACCCACATGCTGCAGACCGGGCAACGCATCCGCCTGCGCCTGATCAATGCATCGAACGCGCGCATCTACCAGCTCGCGCTGGACGGCCTGCCGGGCTGGCTGATCGCCCGCGACGGCGTGCCGGCTGCCTCCGCCATCGCCTGGGAAGGCCCGATGCTGCTGGGCCCCGGCATGCGTGCCGACATGGTGATCGACGCCCGGCGCCCCGGCCTGTTCGAGCTCAAGGACGAGCAGTCGCGCGGCGCGGTGGTGCTGGCCCGGCTGGCGGTGCAGGGGCAGCCCGTGACCACACCACGGCCCGCCCCGGTGCCGCCCCCCATCGAAGGTCTGCCCCCGCCGGTGCTGGCCGGGGCGTTCGAGCAGACCATCGTCATCGGTGGTGGAGCCCGCAGCCGCGACGGCTGGCCGCAGCAGACCGAGGCCGAGCGGGCTGCCCGCCGCCAGCGCCGCGAGGCCGGATCGCGCGAGGCCGACCCCGCCTGGACCCTCAATGGCGTGGCCCACACCGACCACCATCACCACCACGCGCCCCTGTTCGCGGTGGACCGTGGCCGCACCGTGCGCCTGAGCTTCGACAACCGCACCGCCTGGTGGCACCCCATGCACCTGCACGGCCACCACTTTCAGGTGCTCTCACGCAATGGCCAGCCGTTGCCCGACCAGCCCTGGCGCGACACCGTGCTGGCCGCCCCGGGCGACCGGCTGGAAGTGGCCTTCGTGGCCGACAACCCCGGCAAGTGGCTCATCCACTGCCATGTGCTGGAGCACCATGCGGGCGGCATGGGCACGGTGTTCGAGGTGCGGGGCTAGTTCTGCCGGTTGGCCGGATCGATCCGCCGCTCGCGGTCGGCCGGCTGCAGCAGCACCACCAGCGCACCGGCGCCGCCCTCGGCCGGGCGGGCCTGCACGAAGGCCAGCACCTCGCGCTTCTGCACCAGCCAGCGCAGCACCCGGGTCTTGAGCACCGGGGTGCGGCCGGGTGAGCCCAGACCCTTGCCGTGCACCACGCGCACGCAGCGCAGGCCGTGGCGGTGGCATTCGCGGATGAACTGTCCCAGGGCCTCGCGGGCTTCGTCGATGCGCAGCCCGTGCAGGTCGATGTGGCGCTGGATGCTCCATCGGCCTTCGCGCAGCTTGCGCACCACGTCCGGCCCCAGACCGGGGCGGCGGTAGCTCAGCAGGTCGTCGGTGTGCAGCAGGGTCTCCACGTCGAACTCGTCCGACAGGGCTTCGTGCATGACCCGTGCCTCATCGAGCTGGCGCTGCACCGGCAGGGTGGACGGCGCCAGCGGGCGGTGTTCGACCCGTCCATGGGCCGGCAGCCGCACCACCGGTCCCACCGCCATCTCGAACAGCCGCTGCTCGCGCTCGCGCCGGCGCTCGGCCTCGCGGCGTGCAGCCTCCTCGGCCGCCAGCCGGGCGGTGTGCTCGGCCATGGCGCGGCGGATCTGCTTGAGCTCGGCCAGCGACTGGATCTTCATGCCGTCGATTGTCGTGCCGCCCCGCCGGATCGGGTGGCAGGACCGGGCATGTCCCTCAGACCAGACCCATCTCGGCCATGGAGGCCACCCGGTGGCGCGTCACGATGAAATGGTCCAGCACCCGCACGTCCACCAGCGCCAGCGCATTGCGCAGCATGGCGGTGAGCGATTCGTCGGCCCGCGACGGCATGCACTGGCCGCTGGGGTGGTTGTGGGCCAGCACCACCGAGGCCGCCTGGTGGTGCAGGGCGCGCACCACCACCTCGCGCGGGTACACGCTGGTCTGGTTCAGCGTCCCCCGGAACATCTCCTCGCAGGCCAGCAGGCGCAGGCTGCTGTCGAGGAAGACCACCGAAAACACCTCGTGCGGCAACGAGCCCATGCGCAGCTGCAGGTAGTCGCGCACCGCCATGGCGTTGTCCATCACGGGCGCCTGCCGCATCTCCTCGTGCAGCGATCGCCGCACCAGCTCCAGCACCGCCAGCAGCTCGGCCCGCTTGGCCGGGCCCAGCCCGCGCACGGTGGCCAGTTCGCCCGGTGTCGCCTGGAGCAGGCCACGGATGCCGCCGAAGCGGTCCAGCAGGTCCTGGGCCATGTGCAGCACATGCCGCCCGGGCAGCCCCGTGCGCAGCAGGAGGGCCAGCAGCTCGGCGTCGGCCAGGGACTGGGGGCCATGGCTCAGCAGCTTTTCGCGGGGGCGGGCCTGGGCGGGAAGGCCCTTGAGGCCGGGAATGGCGATCTCCTGCATGGCGGCTCCGGGAAGAAGGGGGCGGTCTTTTTACAATACGGGTTTTGTCGGTACACCCCGACGTGTCCTCCTTCAGCCCTCCCGCCATGTCCCAGGTCCAAGACGGTTCCTTCCTCACCCTGCACTACCGCATGTCCGATCTGCAGGGCCGGGCCTACATCGACACCTTCTCGGGGGCGCCGGCCACGCTCAGCCTGGGGTCCGGTCAGCTCTCGCCCGCCATCGAGCAGCGGCTGATCGGCCTGGAAGAAGGCACCCGCACCGTGATCGAGCTGGCCGCCGGCGAAGCCTTCGGCGAGCGCCAGCCCGAGATGCTGCAGTGGGTGGCCCGCAAGCTGCTGAACGAGCTGGGCGACCCGCACGAGCGCTATGCACCCGGCGACGTGGTGCAGTTCCCCACGCCCGACGGGCAGGGCACCTATGCCGGCGCGGTGCGCGAGGTGCGCGAGGATGGCGCCGTGCTGTTCGACTTCAACCACCCGCTGGCCGGCCAACCGGTCCGGTTCGAGGTGCAACTCATCGGGGTGCTGTGATGCCGCTGCAGGACATTGTGCTGGCCGAACCGCGCGGCTTCTGCGCCGGGGTGGACCGTGCCATCGAGATCGTGGAGCGCGCCCTGGCCAAGTTCGGCGCCCCCATCTATGTGCGCCACGAGATCGTGCACAACACCTACGTGGTGAACGACCTCAAGGCCAAGGGGGCGATCTTCATCGAGGAACTGTCCGAGGTGCCGCCCGGTGCCACGCTGGTGTTCTCGGCCCACGGCGTGAGCAAGGCCATCCAGCAGGAGGCGCAGCGCCGCGGCTTTCATGTGTTCGACGCCACCTGCCCGCTGGTCACCAAGGTGCATGTGGAGGTGGCCAAGCTGCACCGCGAGGGTTTCGAGTTCATCATGATCGGCCACAAGGGCCACCCCGAGGTCGAGGGCACCATGGGCCAGCTGGAGAGCGGCATCCACCTGGTGGAAGACGTGGCCGACGTGGCCCGGGTGCAGCCCGCCCAGACCGAGAAGCTGGCGGTGGTCACGCAGACCACGCTGTCGGTGGACGACGCGGCCGAGATCGCCGCCGCGGTGAAGGCCCGCTTCCCGAACGTGCGCGAACCCAAGCAGCAGGACATCTGCTACGCCACCCAGAACCGGCAGGACGCGGTCAAGCTGCTGAGCCCGCAGGTGGACGTGGTCATCGTGGTGGGCAGCCCCACCAGCTCCAACAGCAACCGCCTGCGCGAGGTGGCCCTGAAGCTCGGCACCCGCAGCCACATGGTCGACAGCGCCGACGAACTGCGCGCCGAATGGTTCGACGGCGCGGTGCGTGTGGGCCTGACCGCCGGCGCATCGGCCCCGGAGATCCTGGTGCAGCAGGTCATCGAACGCATCAAGGCGCTGGGCGCCATCTCGGTGCGCTCCATGGACGGTCTGGTGGAGACCACCAAGTTCCCGCTGCCCAAGGGCCTGCGTCTCGACGGCGCTCCGGACGCCTGAATCCATTCCCTCATCCGATCGCTTTCATGCTCGACATCGTCCAACTCCGCAAAGACCTGCCCGCCGTCATCGAACGGCTGGAGCGCCGCAAGAACCCGCAGCCCTACCTGGATGTGGACGCCTACCAGGCGCTGGAATCCGAGCGCAAGACCCTGCAGACCCGCACCGAGGAACTGCAGAGCCAGCGCAACAGCCTGTCCAGGCAGATCGGCATGCTCAAGGGCAAGGGCCAGCACGCCGAGGCCGATGCCGCCATGGCGCAGGTGGGCGCCATCAAGGCCGAACTGGACGCCGGTGCAGCCCGCCTCGACGTGATCCAGACCGAACTGCAGACCCTGTTGCTGGCCGTACCCAACCTGCCGCACGACAGCGTGCCGGTGGGCAGCGACGAATCGGGCAACGTGGAGCTACGCCGTTGGGGCAGCCCGCGTGCCTTCGACTTCCCCGTCCGTGACCATGTGGACATCGGCGAGAAGCTGGGCCTGGACTTCGAGACCGGCGCCAAGCTGGCCGGTTCGCGCTTCACCTTCATGCGCGGCCCCATCGCCCGCCTGCACCGCGCGCTCGCCCAGTTCATGCTGGACGTGCAGACCCAGCAGCACGGCTACACCGAGTGCTACACGCCCTACATCGTCAACGCCGACACCCTGCGTGGCACCGGCCAGCTGCCCAAGTTCGAGGGCGACCTGTTCGCCGCGAAGAAGGGCGGTCAGGAAGGTGGCGACGACGAGCAGGCGCTCTACCTCATCCCCACCAGCGAGGTCACCCTGACCAACGTGGTGCGCGACACCGTGCTGGCCGAGGCCGAGCTGCCCATCAAGCTGACCGCGCACACGCCGTGCTTCCGTTCCGAAGCCGGCAGCGCCGGCCGCGACACGCGCGGCATGATCCGCCAGCACCAGTTCGACAAGGTCGAGATGGTGCAGATCGTGCACCCCGACCAGAGCTACGCGGCACTGGAAGAAATGACCGGCCATGCCGAGGCCGTGCTGCAGCAGCTGGGGTTGCCCTACCGCGTGCTGGCCCTGTGCACCGGCGACATGGGCTTTGGCGCCACGCGCACCCACGACCTGGAGGTGTGGGTGCCGGCGCAGGGCACCTACCGCGAGATCAGCTCGGTCTCCAACTGCGAGGCCTTCCAGGCCCGCCGCCTGCAGGCCCGCTTCAAGAATGCCCAGGGCAAGAACGAACTGGTGCACACCCTGAACGGCTCGGGCCTGGCCGTGGGCCGCGCCCTGGTGGCCGTGCTGGAGAACTACCAGAACGCCGACGGCAGCGTCACCGTGCCCGAGGTGCTGCGCCCCTACATGGGCGGGCTGGAGCGGCTGGCTCCGGCCATCTGATCGTTCATGCGCTCAGCGCCGCCGCACCCGCCCGCTCTTGCGGGTGCGCACGAAGAAGTCGTCGGGCTTGGTGCGGACCCACTCCACGAACGCGCGCAGGGCGGGGTGGGCCAGAAGCTGCTCCACGCTGCGGTACTGGCGCGCCAGCTCGGTCCCGGTGAGCACCGCGTGGATCTGGCGGTGGCAGATGCGGTGCAGGTCCACCGTGTCGCGCCCGCCCTTGCTCTTGGGCACCAGATGGTGCGCATCGCGCTGCCCCGCCGGGATGGGGCGGCCGCACAGGGGGCAGACGGGGGTCATCGTGCCGGCACCACCCGCAGCACCCGGCCCTGTGGGCTGTCGGTCAGCAGCCAGAGTGCGCCGTCCGGGCCGGCCCGCACATCGCGGATGCGTTCGCCCAGCTCCTGGAACAGCAGCTCCTGTTCGCCCGACGGACCGCGCGCCGCATCGGCCAGCGGCACGCGGCGCACGCTGCGTTCCTTCAGCGCCGCCACCATCAGGCTGCCCCGCCAGGCCGGGAACAGGGTGCCGTCGTACCAGGCCATTCCGGCCGGTGCGATGGAGGGCGTCCACTGCAGCAGTGGCGGCTCCATGCCGGGCAGGCTCTGGAACGGCGTCACCCGGGCGTAGGTGTAGTCGATGCCGCCGGTGACCGCCGGCCAGCCATGGTTGTTGCCCGGGCGCAGGCGGTTGAGCTCGTCGCCGCCGCGCGCGCCGTGTTCATGCGCATAGACCACGCCGTCGACCACCACCACGCCCTGCGGGTTGCGGTGGCCCACCGTCCAGATCTCGGGCAGCGCGCCCGGCCGGCCGGCAAACGGGTTGTCGGCAGGCACCGAGCCATCGGCCCGGATGCGCATGAACTTGCCCAGGTGGGTGTGCAGGCGCTGGGCGTCGGTGCGTTCCAGGTTGCCGTCGCCCATGCCCAGCACCAGCGTGCCGTCGGGCAGCCACGCCATGCGGCCGCCGAAGTGCTGGGTCTCGGTCTTGGCCGGTTGCGAGGTGAAGATGGGCTTCACGTCTTCCAGGCGGGCGCCTTCCAGCCGGGCGCTGGCCACCCGCAGGTGGTTGGCCTGGGGCTGCCCATGGGCATACGACAGCAGGATGCGCCGGTTGCGGGCAAAGTCGGGGTCGGGCAATACCTCGAACAGGCCCGACTGCCCGCGTGCGAGCACCGGGGGAACGCCGGCCACCGGTTCGGGTCGGAGCTGCAGGCGGCCGTCCGTGCCAGGCTCGATGAGCCGCAGCCGGCCGGCCCGCTCGGTCACCAGCAGTCGGCCATCGGGCAGGAAGGCCAGGGACCAGGGATGGTCCAGGCCGCTGGCCACGGTCTCGATCCGGTACGGCGTGGGCCCGGCAGCCACCGCAGTGGCCAGAGCCAGAACCAGCGAGCCGCACAGACCCTTCAGAAGCAATCGCAGAACAGATGACATCGACCCGCATCATGAAAGAAACACAAAGTCCCGGTGTGACCCGGCCCCTTGTCCGCCGGTTCCGTGCCCGGTCGCTCGCCGTGCTGGCGCTGGCCTGGCTGTTTGCTTCGGCCTGGGGTTCGGTGGTGCAGACCCAGTGGAACCTGCAGGGCCTGGTCGGGTTGGGGCTGGACATTCCCCTGGCGCTGCGCCTGCAGACCACGGCGCAGGACCTGCTGGGCTTTGGCCCGGTGCTGGCCGGCATCGTGGCGGCGGGCTGGCTGCCGGCGCTGCTGGTGGCGCACGGGCTGGCGCGGCGCTGGCCTCAGTGGCGCACCCTGCTGCTGTCGGTGGCGGCCGGCGCGGGCATGGTGGCGGCCATCCGTGCGGTGGATGCCGTGGCCCCCATGCCGGTCTTCATCGACGCCACCCGCCACGGGCCGGGCTTGCTGGCCATGGCGGCGGGCGGGGTGCTGGCGGGCGCCTTCTACGCGTGGCTCAGTCGGCGGCTCTGAGCTCAGCGGGCTGACCCTGTCAATCCAGCTGGATGTTCAGCCCCTTGATGAGCGTCTGCATCTTGCCGGCCTCGGTCTTGATCAGGGCCTCGAACTGTTCCGGCGTGCCCGCCACCACCTCGGAGCCGATCTCCAGCCACTTTTCCTTGAAGGCCGGCTCGGCAAAGATGGCCTGGATCTCGGTGTTCAGGCGGGTGACGATGGGCTTGGGCGTGCCGGCGGTGGTGGAGATGCCGTGCCAGGCGTAGTACTCGAAGTCGGGGTAGCCCAGCTCGCTGATGGAGGGCACATCGGGCAGCTGCGGCGAACGGGTCCTGGTGGTCACGGCCAGCGGGCGCAGCTTGCCCGACTTGATGTGCGGCAGCGAGCTGCCCAGGATGTCGAACATGCTGGTGATCTGGCCGCCCATGAGGTCGACGATGGCCGGGCCGGCACCCTTGTAGGGGATGTGGTCGATCTCCACCTTGGCCTTGGACTTGAACAGTTCACCGCCCAGGTGCTGTGGCGTGCCGTTGCTGGCCGAGCCGAAGGTCACGCGGTTGGCCGGGTTGCGTGCGGCCTCCACATAGTCCTTGAAGCTGCGGATCTTGCTGTTGGTCTCCGACACCTCCAGCACCAGCGGGAACTTGGAGATCTGGATGATGGGGGTCAGGTCCTTGACCGGGTCGAAGCCCAGCTTGGGGTAGAGGTACTGGTTGGCCGAGAGGTTGCCGCTGGCGGCCAGCAGGATGGTGTAGCCGTCGGGCTTGGCGCGCACCACCTGGCCGGTACCGATGTTGCCGCTGGCGCCGGCCCGGTTCTCCACCACCACCGGCACGTTCAGCCGTTTGGACAGGGCCGGCCCGATCAGGCGGGCCATCAGGTCGGTGGGGCCACCCGGCGGGAACGGCACCACGAAGGTGATGGGGCGGCTGGGCCAGGCGTCCTGGGCCAGGGCGGCCAGGGGCAGGAGCAGGGCGGCGATCAGGCTGGCTTTGAGTTTCATGGCGTTGTCTCCGGGTGTGTTGTGGGGGAAAAGGGGTCAGCGGGCGTCGTGGGTCAGCGGGCGTCGTGCGAGTGGATCTGCAGCGCCTCCAGGAAGCGCGAGACCATGTTGTAGGCGGCCACGGTGGCGGTGATCTCCACCACCTCCTGCGGGGAATGCAGCGCGGCCACGCGCGCGAACACCGCATCGGGCACCTGGACGTGGCGCGTCATGGCGTCGGTGTAGGCCAGCACGGCCTGCTGGCGCTCGTCGAACAGCGGGCTATGGTCCCACTGGTCCAGCGCATCGAGCTGCGCCTGCGAAATGCCTTCGCGCAGGGCGATGGGGGCGTGCTGATCGGCCTCGTAGGGCGCGTGGTTGAGCAGCGCCACCCGCATGATGATGAGTTCGCGCAGGCCGCCCGGCAGCGAGTTCTTCTGGCGGATGGCGGTGAGGTAGCCCAGCCAGCCCTCGGCGATGGGGCCGCTGTGCATGAGCATCTGGTAGAGGTGCAGCAGGTTGCCGCGCTCGGCGACGATGCGCTCGGCCAGGGGGCGAACTTCGTCGCGGGTGCAGTCGGCGTAGGGGATGCGGGCCACGGGATCAATGCCTGGAGAGTGGATGTGGGGGCCGATTCTGTGGCGATGCCATCTATATGAGAAATTCATTTTTCAGATCGATTTATCATCGATATCTATGAATATTGCCCCCAGGCAGCTGCGCATGTTCCTGACGCTGTCGGACACGCTGAACTTCAGCAAGGCCGCCGAACAGCTGTTCATCTCGCAGCCCGCACTCACCAAGGCCATCCAGGATCTGGAGGAGGAACTGGGGCTGACCCTGTTCGAGCGCACCACCCGCAGCGTGCGCCTGACCCCCGGCGGCGCGCGCATGGCGGTGGTGGCCCGCTCGGTGCTGGGCGAGTACGAGGCCGGGCTGCAGCGTTTTCAGTCGTCGGCCGAACGCGAGGCCGCGCAGCTGGCCATCGCGGCCTGGCCGTCGCTGGCCCACGTGGTGCTGCCGTCGGTGTGCGCCACGCTGGAACGACAGCGGCCCGGTGCCCGGATCACGCTGATCGACGCGGCCAACAGCACCTGCCTGCAGCGCCTGCTCAACCACCAGGCCGACTTTGCGCTGGCCTCGGTGGCGCCCACCCACCCCGAACTGCGCTACGAGGAACTGCTGCGCGACCGCTTCGTGCTGCTCTCCTGCGGCAAGTGGCGCAAGCGGGTGCGCCCGCAGATGCACATGGACGACCTGCTGGAGCTGCCGCTCATCACGCTGACCGATGCCAGCACCGCCATGCGCTACATGAGCGCGGCCTTCCTGCAGCGCGGCATCGAATACCGGCCGCACATGCAGGTCGATCAGGTGACCACCGTGGCCGGGCTGATCCGCAGCGAAGTGGGTGTGGCGGTGCTGCCCTGGCTGGGCGTGATGCCGCTGCTGCCCATGTCGGGCGTGCAGCTGTCGGAGATCGTGGACGGGCCGCTGCGCTCGGTGGGCATCGTCACTCGCCGCCAAGGCCATCCGGCCCCGCTGGTGCAGGCGGCCATGGAGGAGGTGAGGGCGGTGAGCCGGGCGCTGATCGCCCGGCATCCCGGCTGGATGGCCCCGCCGTCTGCGCGGCGGCGCTGATCGGTCAGCCTGGGCGCGTCAACGCTTGTCGGCCAGGAACTCGAGCACGGCGGCGTGGAAGCGCTCCGGTGCCTCCAGGTGCGGCACATGGCCCACCTTGTCGAACTCCACCAGCTTCGCGCCGGGGATGCGCTTCTGGGCGTCCTTGCCCAGCTGCGGGTAGTTGCCCAGGTTCTTCACCGCCTCGGGCGGTGCGAAGCGGCGGCCGAACACGGTGCGGTCGAGCTGGCCGATGGCCAGCAGCACCGGCACCTTGAGCTGCGGCAGCTCGTTGTAGGTGGGGCCCTCGTAGATCATCTGGTAGGTCAGCGCCGACACGTGCGCGTAGCGCGGGTACTCGGGGCTGCGCTGCACGCGCGAGAACTGCTCCACGAAGCGCTCGAACTCGGGCCGGTAGTTGTCCTTGAAGTAGCTCTTGATGAAGGCGCGGTAGCTGGTGGTGGTCTGCGCCATCTCCAGGCGGGTCAGGTTGGCGGTCTGCTGCGGCGGGATGGCCGGCACATAGTCTTCCAGGCCCAGCGGGTTCTCCAGCACCAGCGCGGCCACGCGGTCCGGGTGGCGGCGGGCAAAGTGAACGCCCAGCATGCCGCCCATGCTGTTGGCCACGATGGACACGCGGCCCACCTTGAGGTGGTCCAGCACCTTGACCGTGTTGTCGGCCAGCATGGCAAAGGTGTAGCGGATCTCCGGCTTGGACGACTTGCCGAAGCCGATCTGGTCCACCGCCACCACCCGGTAGCCGCGCGCCGGCAAGGCCTGCAGGGTGTTGGCCCAGTAGTCCGATCCGAAGTTCTTGCCATGGAACAGCACCACGGTCTGGCCGTTGGCCGGCGCGGTGGGCTTCACGTCCATGTAGGCCATGCGCACCAGCTTGCCTTCCAGCTCGAACTGCAGGTGTTGCACCGGGTGGGGATAGACCCAGCCCTCCATGCCGGCCCCCAGGGGTTCGGTCTGGTCGTAGCTGGGTTCGGCAGCGGGCGCTGCCGCAGTAGCAGCAGGCTTCTGGGTGGCGCAGCCGGCCAGCAGGGCGGCGGACAGCAGCAGGGCAGCGTGGGTGGGTCGAAGGGTCATGTCTCGTCTCTTGTTGTCGGGATGGGCTGCAAACTGTAACCGGCACGGGCATGCCGCTGCCCGGCCGCGCATTCATGGCACAGTCAGTCGCATGAACATCCGCATGTGGGCCGTGGCTGTCTGCTTCATGGGTTCGGTACAGGCCGCGCCCCCCTGGGTATTGACCACCGGCGGCTACGGGGCAGTGACACCGGGCCTCTCCGTTTCCCAGGCACAGCGCCTGATGGGGACTGCGCTGCGCACATTCGAGAACCAGCCCCTGGACCCTGACTGCGATCACGTCTACCCCGCGAGCGGTCATCCGGGCATCAGCCTCATGGTCCAGAACGGCCGGGTCACCCGCATCGCGGCCGACACCGCCGACACGGCCACCCGATCCGGTGCGCGTGTGGGCGATACCGCCGAGTCGGTGCGGCGCCTGTTCGGCGAGGCGTTGACGATCGAGCGTCACAAGTACGACGACACCGGGCAGTACTTCTACCTCTGGGACCGATCCGGCCAGCGCGGCATCAAGTTCGAACTGATCGGGGGTCGGGTGGTCGCCATCTATGCCGGCGATGCCAGCATCCGGCTCGTCGAGGGTTGCGCATGAAGCGTGCCGGTACGCCAGCCGATCGCCGCGCTGCGGCGGCCCTGGCCCAGCTGCGCCCCAGCGACCTGCGTGGGACGGCCCGTCTGGCTGTCCAGGCCACGGCCGGCGTGACCCGCATCGTTGAGGGTGTGCACCAGTCGGTGCTGACCCGCCTGGGCCTGCCCGGAGGGGCCGGACCGGGACAGTCGCGCGGGTTGACCGGCATGGTCTACCGCGGCATTCATGGGGTGACCCATCTGGTCGACCAGGGGCTTCAGGCCACCCTGCTGCGGTGGAGCCCTGGCTGGACCGCGTGATGCCCGGGCAGGACGCCGATGGTCCGTCGGCCGAGCGCGATGCCGTGCTGTCGGCGCTCAACGGTGTGATGGGCGATCGGCTGGCCGCAGACGCCAACCCCCTGGCCCTCGACATGGAACTGCGTCAGGACGGCCAGTCGCTGGACCTTGACGCGCTGCGCGCCTCGTCCGCTGCCACCGGCAAGTTGCTCCTGCTGGTGCACGGGCTTTGCATGAACGACCGGCAGTGGCTTCGGGCCGGTCACGATCATGGCCTGCACCTGGCCCGATCCCTGGGCTACACCCCGGTGCACGTGCGCTACAACACGGGCCTTCACACATCGGTGAATGGCCGCCAGCTGGCCAACCTGATCGAACGCCTGGTGGCTGCCTGGCCGGTGCCGCTGGAGGCCTTCAGCGTGCTGGCGCACAGCATGGGGGGGCTGGTGGTGCGCGCCGCCTGCCACAGCGGCAACAACGCGGGCCACTCATGGCCCTGGCAGCTGCAGCGCATCGTGTTCCTGGGCACGCCGCACCACGGCGCACCACTGGAGCGCGCCGGCCACTGGGTCGATGGGCTGCTGGGCAGTTCGTCCTTCAGCCGGCCCTTCAGCCGGCTGGCCCGGCTGCGCAGCGCGGGCATCACCGATCTGCGCTACGGCCATGTGCTCGATGAAGACTGGCAGGGGCACGACCGTTTCCGCCGCCGGCCGGATCGGCGTGCCGTGCTGCCCTTGCCTTCCGGGGTGGCATGTTTCACGGTGGCGGCCACGCTGGCCGCCCGGCGCAGCCGCGTGGCCGATCGCCTGTTGGGCGATGGTCTGGTACCGCTGCACAGTGCCCTGGGCATGCACGACGATCCTGCGCGCTGCCTGGCGTTTCCGCCGGCGCACCAGTACCTGGCCTTCCGCACCGGTCACATGGACCTGCTCAGCGACGCCGGCGTGGCCGACCGGCTGGTGCAATGGATGGCAGATCCGCCGGAGGCCGGACTCAGCCCCTGACCGGCGCAGTGCGGAAGAAGCCGATGACTTCCGTCAGGCGGCGCGCCTGGTCCTTCAGGCTCTCGGCCGCGGCCGCGCTCTCTTCCACCAGCGCCGCGTTCTGCTGCGTCATCTGGTCGAGCTGGGCCACCGCCGTGTTCACCTGGCCGATGCCGTCGCTCTGCTCGCCTGCGGCTGCCGTGATCTCGCCGATGATGTCGCTCACCCGCTGCACCGAGCCCACGATCTCGCTCATGGTGTTGCCCGCATCGGCCACCAGCTTGCTGCCCGCCTCCACACGGTCCACGCTCGCGCCGATCAGGCCCTTGATCTCCTTGGCCGCCTGCGCGCTGCGCTGCGCCAGGTTGCGCACCTCGCCGGCCACCACCGCAAAGCCACGGCCCTGCTCACCGGCGCGGGCGGCTTCCACCGCCGCGTTGAGCGCCAGGATGTTGGTCTGGAAGGCGATGCCGTCGATGACACCGATGATGTCGTTGATCTTCTTGCTGCTGTGGTTGATCTCGTCCATGGTCGTGACCACCTGGGCCACCACCTCGCCACCGCGGGCGGCGATCTCGGCCGCGCTGGCGGCGAGCTGGTTGGCCTGGCGGGCCGCATCGGCGCTCTGGCGCACGGTGCTGGTGAGCTCCTCCATCGAGGCCGCGGTTTCTTCCAGGTTGCTCGCGGTCTGCTCGGTGCGGCTGGAGAGGTCCTGGTTGCCGGTGGCAATCTCCACCGACGCCGTGCCGATGCTGTCGCTGGCCTGGCGGACCTGGGTCACGGTCTGGATGAGCGAGGACTTCATGGTGCCCAGGGCGCGCAGCAGATCGCCGAGCTCATCGGTTCGATGGCTGCTCACGTTGCGGGTCAGGTCCCCTGCGGCCACCGCGTTGGCCACGGTCACGGCCTCCCGGATCGGCTCGGTGACGGACCGGGTCATGCGCCACGACAGGCCGATGCAGACGGCCAGCGCGGCCGCCGACAGCAGCCCCAGCCACAGGTACAGGGAGCGGAACTCTGCCTGGATCCGCGTCTGCAGGTCGTTCATGGCGGCCAGCTGACCGTCCACCAGCGCCTGCGTCACCTCCACATAGCGGTTGGTGACCGGCACGAACTTGCTGGCCACGAGCTCACGGGCGCGGGCGTCATCGCCTGACGCCTTCACCGTGTTGATCTCGTCGCGCGCGGCCAGCCATTCCTTGCGCACCTCGCCCACCAGCGCAGCGCGCTTCATGGATTCCGGGTTGCCGGCGGCGATTTCCAGAAAGGTCTTCTGGGTTTCGGTGGTGCCCCGGGAGGTGGCGGCCATCGCTTCCTTGAAGAAAGCCAGCATGTCGCTGCCCGGGGCCATGGCCACCGCCAGCGAGCGGGCCGAGTTCTGGCGCACGTCGGCCAGCCATTTGTCCGCCAGTTCCAGCTTGCGGGCTTCGAGGGTGGTCTGCGCAGACAGCCCCTGCACGGCCTCGACTTTCCATACCGTGATGGCCAGTACGCCGGAGAAGATCAGCAGAACGGTCGTGAAGGCAGCAGCCATTCGCCGACCCAGGGTGGACAGGATTCCACGAGAGGAGGGTTGGATGGGGGTGTTCATCAGGGTGTTCCGTGGTGACTGAGGGCTTTGTGACTATCGGCACGAACCGCCGCGACTGAAGCCCCTCGGTTCCAACGGGTGCGCGGCGGCGGGCGACCTCGAACGGCTGAGGCAAACTCGGCCGTTTCATCGCCACTTTGCTGGCTTCTTCACCCAACGGACGGTTCATCCGTATCCCTTTGGCGGACCCTGACTTCATCCCCCTCGACCCCGCTGTCATCGAACACGGGTTGCGTCGCGTGCAGGCCCTGCTGCAGCTCGAGCAGAGGGAGGACCAGGCGCAGTTCAAGCTCAAGAGCGCCAAGGCCGGCATTGCGGAACGCAAGCGGCGCGGCATCACCTGGCATCCGGTGGCCATCACCCGCGAGGACATCGGCTTTGGCGGCAAGGTGGTGCTGGAACTGCAACGCCCCGCCAGCCAGGAGGGCCTGCACCTGTTCCAGGTGGGCAGGAATGCGGCCCTGTTCGGCCAGGTGCCCGGGCTTGCGGCGGCCGACCAGCCCACGCTGGGTGGCGTCATCACCCACGTGGGTCGCAACCAGCTGCAGCTCACCACCACCCGCGAAGACCTGCCCGACTGGGTGTCGGAGGGCGGCCAGCTGGGTATCGACCTCAGTTTCGACGAGGTGAGCTACCGCGAAATGAACCAGGTCATGAGCGAGGTGGTGCGCGCCCGCGGCAACCGGCTGGCCGAGCTGCGGGACGTGCTGCTGGGAGCCCGCCAGGCCCGCTTCGATCCGCTGCAGACCGACGACCTGTTCTATCCCGGCCCGCTCAACGACCCCCAGCGGGATGCCGTGCGCCATGTCCTGTCGGCCCGCGACGTGGCCATCATCCATGGCCCGCCAGGCACCGGAAAAACCACCACGCTGGTGCAGGCCATCCGCGAAACCATCCGGCGTGAGCGGCGCGTGCTGGTGAGTGCGCCATCCAACACCGCGGTGGACCTGCTGACCGAGAAGCTGGCCGCGCACGGCGTCAAGGTGATCCGGCTGGGCAACCCCAGCCGGGTGTCGGACCTGTTGCTGGCACACACGCTCGATGCCCGGGTGATGGCCCATGCCAGCCACAGCCGGATGCGCGCCCTGCGCCAGACGGCCGACCAGCTCCGCCAGACTGCCCAGCAGCATGTGCGCCACTTTGGCCCCGAGGAACGCCAGCAGCGCCAGATGCTCAAGGAGGAGGCCCGGCAGCTGTTCCTGCAGGCCGACGATCTGGAGCGCTTCATCACCCACGATGTGCTGGACTCGGTACAGGTGATCACCTGCACCCTGGTGGGAGCCGGCCACCGCAGCATCCGCGACCTGGACTTCGAAACCGTCTTCATCGACGAAGCCGCCCAGGCGCTGGAGCCCGGCTGCTGGATCGCGATCGCCCGGGCCCAGCGCGTGGTGCTGGCCGGCGACCACCACCAGCTGCCTCCCACCGTCAAGAGCGAGCAGGCGGCCCGCGAAGGCCTGCGCGAAACGCTGTTCGAGAAGTGCATCCAGCGCCAGCCGGCCACTGCCCGCATGCTCACCGTGCAGTACCGCATGCACGAGCAGATCATGGCGTTCAGCTCCAGGCGGTTCTATGGCGGACAGCTGCAGGCGCATCCCCGGGTGCGTCATGCCGATCTCGCTGCCTACGACCCGGTGTTCGCGTCAGACCGGCCGGTGGAGTTTCTCGACACGGCAGGTTTCGGCTTTCTGGAGGTGACCGTTCCCGAGAGCCGTTCCACTGCCAACCCGGAAGAGGCCGCCATGCTGCTCAGGCGGCTGAACCAGCTGCTGGCAACCCATGACCCCGCCGACCACGAGGATCATCCGCTCACACTGGGCGTGATCGCGCCGTACCGCGCGCAGATCAACTGCCTGAAGGACGCCATCGAACAGGACCCGGTGCTGGGCGCCCTGGTGCAGCAGCGCCTGCTCAGCGTGGGCACGGTCGACGCGTTCCAGGGCCAGGAGCGCGACATCATCGCCATCTCGCTCACCCGCAGCAATCGGCAAGGCGAGATCGGATTCCTCTCCGACATCCGCCGCATGAACGTGGGCATGACGCGCGCCCGCCGCAAGCTGCTGATGGTGGGCGATTCGTCCACCCTGGGTTCGCACCCGTTCTTCCAGGAGCTGCTGGCGCATGTGCAGCAGATCGGCGGT
This sequence comes from Hydrogenophaga sp. R2, assembly GCF_049843595.1. NCBI lineage: Bacteria > Pseudomonadati > Pseudomonadota > Betaproteobacteria > Burkholderiales > Comamonadaceae > Hydrogenophaga > Hydrogenophaga sp. R2. The sequence goes on along the minus strand of NZ_JBBHZN010000002.1, from coordinate 30,366 downwards.
TACCGCACGGCCTGGGATACGGACCTTTGCGTCGCGCCCGCGAATATCACCGCCAGCCCGCGATTGTCTAGCTAGTGCATCACCTATGGCACGGCGGTTCGGCGCGATCGAATATCGGCGTCGACAAGAAGTTGTCACCCATCATTCGACATCGACTGCCAGTGCTGCCAGTCAGATGTCGGGCAAGAAAGCCCGAATCGGTCCATGACCGGTTCGGGCTTTTTTGTTTTCCGGCTCCATAACGACGCTCAGGCGAGCTGCTGTGCCCGCCTGCTGGCGGAGCCATGTCCGAATCAGCTTCGGGAGGTGATGTGGTCGGCTGCTTGTTGGTCGATCTCCCCATGGAGATCGCCGGTAGTCCATCCGTAAACCACCGCTAGGAGCTTGACCATGACAGAGATGAATCGGCGCGACGTCATCAAATCCACAGGATCCATGCTGATCCTGGGTGCCACCTCAGGCGTGCACGGCCTCGCCAGTGCCCAGGAGACCGTGAAGCTGGGCCTGCTGCACTCGCTCTCCGGAACCATCGCGATCGCCGAGGCGTCGCTGGTCGACGCAGAAAAGATGGCCATTGACGAGATCAACGCCGCCGGCGGCGTGATGGGCCGAAAGATCGAAGCCGTGATCGAGGACGGTGCCAGCGACAACGCCGTGTTCGCCGAGAAGGCCCGCAAGCTGCTGGAGCGCGACAAGGTGGCCGCCATCGTTGGCTGCTACACCTCGGCCTCGCGCAAGGCCGTGCTGCCGGCACTCGGACGTGCCAAGGGTCTGCTGTACTACCCGACCTACTACGAGGGCCAGGAGCAGGACAAGCAGGTGTTCTATCCCTCCCAGGAGGCTACCCAGTCGGTCATCGCCGCGGTGGAATGGCTGGCCAAGGAGAAGGGCAAGACCTTCTTCCTGGTGGGTTCCGATTACATCTATCCACGCACCTGCAACAAGATCGCCAAACCGACCATCGTGAAGGCCGGTGGCAAGGTGCTCGGCGAAGAGTACGCCCCGCTGGGTCACACCGAGTTTTCCTCCATCATCAACAAGATCAAGGCAGCCAAGCCGGACTGCATCTACAGCACGGTGGTGGGCGGCTCCAACGTGGCTTTCTACAAGCAGTTGCGCGCAGCCGGCCTGGATGGCTCCAAGCAGGTTCTGCTGTCGACCGTCGTTTCCGAGAACGAGGTCGAGGGCATCGGGAAGGACAACGCAGCCGGGTACTACGCCTGCATGGGCTACTTCCAGAGCATCAAGTCCCCGGTCAACGAGAAGTTCGTCAAGGCGTTCAAGGCGAAGTACGGCCAGGACCGTGTCATCGGCGACCCGATGCAGGTGGCCTACAACAGCGTCTACCTCTGGAAGATGGCCGTGGAGAAGGCCAAGTCCTTCGATGTCGACAAGGTGATTGCCGCATCCGGTGGCCTGGAGCTGCAGGCGCCGGAAGGCACGGTGCGCATGCACGCAACCAACCATCACGTGTGGAAGAAGGTCCGCATCGGGCGTGCGCGCCCCGATGGTCAGTTCGACATCGTCTGGGAAGCACCTTCCCTGATCGAGCCCAACCCGTTCCCCAAGATCTGACGATCACTGTGGTCATACCGGCTGCCCTTGGGGCAGTCGGCCGAATCAACGACTCGGGAGTCTGGTGATGGGTTTCGACATTGCGGTGATGCAGGTGTTCAACGGGGTGAGCCTGTTCAGCATCCTGTTGCTGATGGCCATCGGTCTGGCCATCGTCTTTGGCCTGATGGGCGTCATCAACATGGCGCACGGCGAGCTGATGGCGCTGGGCGCCTACATGACCTACCTGGCCGCGCTGGGGTTCGAGCGCTGGGCGCCTCAATGGATGGGCGTCTACCTGTTCGTGGCGATCCCGTTCGCCTTCCTGGTCACATCTGCGTTCGGCTATGTGCTGGAGCGCGGGTTCATCCGGTTCTTCTACAACCGGCCGCTGGACACGCTGCTGGCCACCTGGGGTTTGAGCCTCATCCTGCAGCAGACCTACCGGACCGTCTTCGGTGCCCAGGAGGTCAGCGTGCCGTTGCCCACGTGGCTGGCCGGAGCCTGGGAGCCCACCGAGGGCATCCAGCTGCCGATCAACCGCATCTTCATCGTCGGGCTCACGGTGGCCGTGGCCATGGCTGTGTACCTCCTGCTGTACCGCACGCGCTGGGGTCTGAAGGTGAGGGCCGTCATGCAGAACCGCTCGATTGCCGGTGCGGTGGGCATCAATACGCACCGCGTGGACGCACTGACCTTCGCCCTGGGGTCCGGCCTGGCCGGCATTGCCGGCTGCGTGTTCACCATGATCGGATCCACCAACCCTGGAACCGGCCAGCTCTACATCGTCGACTCCTTCATCGTGGTCGTCTTCGGGGGTGTGCAGAGCCTGCTGGGCACCGCCCTGTCTGCGCTCTCGATTGCGCAGGGCCAGACCTGGCTGGAGTTCCTGATGAGCGGCTCCATGGCCAAGGCCACCATCCTGATGCTGGTCATCGTGGTCCTGTACTTCCGTCCCAACGGCCTCTTCGCCGTGCGCTCCAGGAGCTGAGCATGTCCACCCACCACCGTTCCGACCTGGTCCGCTACGCCGCCATCCTGGCCCTGCTGGCCGTGGCACTGCCGCTGCTGCTGGATCCGTTCCGCCTCAATCTGATCGGCAAGTACCTGGCGCTGGCATTCGTGGCCATCGGCATTGTCCTGACCTGGGGTTACGGCGGCATCCTCAGCCTGGGGCAGGGCGTCTTCTTCGGTCTTGGCGGCTACATGATGGCCATGTTCCTCAAGCTGGAGGCATCGGCGCCCGAGCTGCCCGATTTCATGGTGTGGAGCAGCGTCGAGTCACTGCCACTGTGGTGGCTGCCCTTCAAGTCGTTCGGGATCACCGTGCTGGCGATCCTGGTGATTCCGGCAGCGCTGGCCTACCTGTTCTCCTACGCCATCTTCCGACGGCGCGTCAGCGGGGTGTACTTCGCCATCGTGACCCTGTCCCTGGCCCTGACCCTCACGGTGGTCGTGGTCGGCCAGCAGGGCGATACCGGCGGCGCCAACGGCATCACTGATTTCCGCACGATCATGGGCATGGACATCCTGTCCGACAGCTCGCTGCGCTGGCTGTACTTCATCCAGGTGGTGTTCCTGGCAGTGGCCATGGCGCTGGCGCTGCTGGTGGTGCGAAGCCGCTTCGGAAAGATCCTGATCGCGATCCGTGACCGGGAGGACCGTGTGCGCTTCTCCGGGTATGACACCGCCCACATGAAGGCCTTCGTGTTTGCCTGCGGTGCCGTACTGGCGTCGGTGGGTGGCGCCTTCTTCACCCTGCAGACCGGGCTGATCTCTCCCAGCGTGATCGGGGTGGTCGCCTCGGTCGAGATGGTGATCTATGCGGCAGTGGGCGGGCGGCTCTCCATCCCCGGCGCGGTGGTCGGCGCGCTGCTCATCGGTTTCCTGAAGTCCTATCTGTCCGAGACCTTTCCGGAGATCTGGCTGTACTTCCTCGGTGCCATCTTCATCCTGGTCGTCTGGGTGATGCCCAACGGGCTGGCCGGCCTGAAGGCCCAGTGGCAGGCCCGCAAGGCGGTGGAGAGCGCGCCATGACCGCGAGTCTCGCCGTGTCCTCCATGAACCATCCCATGCCCACCATGCTCTCGTCCCAGCGCTCCAATCAGGTCCTTCAGGTCGAGAACCTGACGGTCTCCTTCGATGGTTTCAAGGCGGTCGACAACCTGAGCCTGCAGGTCGAACGCAACGAGTTGCGGGTCATCATCGGACCCAACGGCGCCGGCAAGACCACCTTGCTGGACATGATCTGCGGCAAGACCCGCCCCACCTCCGGCAGGGTGCTGTTCGAAGGTCAGGACCTGACACGGATGAACGAGTACCGCATCGTCCGCACCGGTGTGGGCCGCAAGTTCCAGACCCCTTCGGTCTACGAAGACCTGACTGTCTTCGAGAACCTGGAAATCTCCTTTCCCCGGATGCATGGGCTGTTCCAGTCGCTCACCTTCAAGCGCACGCCGGACATCGTCCAGCGGATCCAGGAGATGGCAGAGCAGATCTTCCTGGCCGATCGGCTGGGTCATCGGGCCGGACAGCTCAGCCACGGCCAGAAGCAATGGCTGGAGATCGGCATGCTGCTCATGCAGGAGCCCAAGCTGCTGCTGCTGGACGAGCCCGTTGCCGGCATGAGCCCCCGCGAGCGCGAGCAGACCGGCGATCTGCTGAGCCGGCTGGCCGCCGGCCGCTCGGTGGTCGTGATCGAGCACGACATGGACTTTGTGAAACGCATTGCGCACAAGGTCACGGTGCTGCACCAGGGCAAGCTGCTGAGCGAGGGCTCGGCCGCCGAGGTGCAGGCCGATCCCCGCGTCATCGACGTGTACCTGGGCCATTGAGGAGCCGGATCATGCTGCAAGTCTCCTCACTCAATGTGTCGTACGGTGAATCACGGGTGATTCACGACGTGTCGCTGACTGTGAAGCCACGCGAGTCCGTGGCGATCATGGGGCGCAACGGCATGGGAAAGACCACCTTGCTGAAGTCGCTCATCGGGCTGCTGCCGGTCCGCTCGGGGGACATACGGATGGAGGGTGCGTCCATCGCCGGCCTGCCCAGCTACCGCCGCGTCCAGCACGGACTGGCCTTCGTTCCCCAGGGGCGCATGGTGTTTCCCTTCCTGACGGTGGAACAGAACATCCTGTCGGGCGCCGAACACTCCGGGCACCGCACGGTGCCGGACTATCTGTACCAGTTCTTCCCGGTGCTCAAGGAGATGAAGCATCGCAAGGCCGGCAACCTCTCCGGCGGCCAGCAGCAGATGCTGGCCATCGCCCGGGCGCTCATCTCGGAGCCCCGATTGCTGATCCTGGATGAGCCCACCGAAGGCATCCAGCCTTCGATCATCAAGGAGATCGCCCACACCTTGAACGTGCTGCGCCACGAACGCGGGTTCTCCGTGATCGTCTCGGAGCAGGTACTGAGCTTCGCCCTCGACCTCGCTGACCGGTTCATGGTCATCGACCGCGGGCGCATCGTGCACGAAGAACTGCGTGCCCATCTTGACCAGGACAAGGTCAAGTCTTTCCTCACTGTCTGACCACCCAACCCAAGGAGTACCTCATGCGACATGGTGACATTTCCAGCAGCAACGATTGCGTCGGCGTGGCCGTCGTCAACTACAAGATGCCCCGCCTGCACACCAAGGCCGAGGTCCTGGAGAACGCCCGCAAGATCGGCGACATGCTGGTGGGCATGAAGAAGGGTCTGCCCGGCATGGACCTGGTGATCTTCCCCGAGTACTCGACCCACGGGATCATGTACGACTCCAAGGAGATGTACGAGACCGCCTCGACCGTGCCTGGCGAGGAGACGGCGATCTTTGCCGATGCCTGCCGGCGGGCGAATGTCTGGGGCGTGTTCTCGCTCACCGGCGAGCGTCACGAGGAACACCCCAACAAGGCGCCTTACAACACCCTCATCCTGATGAACAACCAGGGCGAGATCGTGCAGAAGTACCGCAAGATCATGCCGTGGGTGCCCATCGAGGGCTGGTACCCGGGCGACTGCACCTACGTGAGCGAAGGCCCCAAGGGCATGAAGATCAGCCTGATCATCTGCGATGACGGCAACTACCCCGAGATCTGGCGTGACTGCGCCATGCGCGGTGCCGAGCTGATCGTGCGTTGCCAGGGCTACATGTACCCGGCCAAGGAGCAGCAGATCATGGTGGCCAAGACCATGGCATTCATGAACAACTCGTACGTGGCTGTGGCCAATGCCACCGGGTTTGATGGCGTCTACTCCTACTTCGGCCACTCGGCGCTCATCGGTTTCGATGGCCGTACGCTGGGTGAGTGCGGTGAGGAAGAGATGGGCATCCAGTACGCCGAACTCTCCAAGAGCCTCATCCGTGATGCCCGCAAGAACGGTCAGTCCCAGAACCACCTCTTCAAGCTGGTCCACCGTGGCTACACCGGCCTGATCAATTCCGGCGACGGCGACAAGGGCGTGGCAGCCTGCCCATACAACTTCTACGCCAACTGGGTCAACGATCCCGAGGGCACCCGCGAGATGGTGGAGTCGTTCACCCGCTCGACCGTGGGCACCGCCGAGTGCCCGATGGAGGGCATCCCCAACGAAACGACCCAGCACCGCTGAGGAACGACCACACCCGATCCGACCGACCGTACCCGAGGCTTTCATGAGTCATCCACTGGACGATCACCTCATCCGGCAAGAGCCGTTCTACCAATCTGCCGGCAACGAGGTGGAGTGCTACGAGCGGGCCTACCGCCACAGGATGCCCCTGATGCTCAAGGGACCGACGGGCTGTGGCAAGACCCGGTTCGTCGAGTACATGGCCTGGAAGCTGGGCAAGCCCCTGGTGACGCTGGCCTGCAACGAAGACATGACGGCATCGGATCTGGTCGGTCGGTTCCTGCTGGACGCCGACGGGACGGCCTGGCATGACGGACCGCTCACCCTGGCGGTCCGTCATGGAGGCATCTGCTACCTCGATGAGGTGGTGGAGGCCCGACAGGACACCACGGTGGTGATCCATCCCTTGACCGATGCCCGACGCATCCTGCCGCTGGACAAGAAGGGGGAGGTCATCCAGGCCCACCCCGACTTCCAGCTGGTGGTGTCGTACAACCCGGGCTACCAGAGCAGTGCCAAGGACATGAAGGCCTCGACCCGGCAACGCTTCTCGGCACTGGAGTTCGACTACCCGCCGATGGAGACGGAGGCGCTCATCGTGGCCCGCGAGGCGGGCGTTGCCGGCGATCTGGCGCTGCAGCTGGTGAAGATCGCCCACTGCACCCGTGCGCTCAAGCAGCGCGGTCTGGACGAGGGCGCATCGACCCGGATGCTGATCTACGCAGGCACCCTGGTCCGGGATGGCCTGTCGCCCACGCAGGCGTGCGAGATGACGCTGGTGCAGGCCCTGACCGATGACCCTGACATGGCCCAGGCGATCCGGGACTTTGTTCAGGCGCAGTTCGGATGAAGCCGGACGACCGATCGTCCGGTGATGGCCTTGACGGGCTCCAACGCAGCCTCTGTGGTCTGGCCACGGGCTTGCTGGGGCGCCCGCTGGCGGTTGCTGCCGCAGACGCCAGCTCGCTCGGCCCGCGCTCCATCATCACAACGCAGCACCTGCTGCTGAGCCGGTCGTTGCCGGAGGCCGGAGAGGCACGTGGATCGGCCTGCGCAGCCGCGGTCGCCCATGCGGTCGCTCATCTGTTGTTCTCGCCGCTGGCTCAGCCAGCCAGATTGCTCAAGCCGATGGGTCAGGCGGTGGTGTCTGCCCTGGAGGACGCACGGGTCGAGCAACTGCTGGCACGGCGCTTTCCCGGTGTGCGGCGCTGGTTTGCCATCCACCGTGCGCCACTGCCCGAGCCAGGCATTTTCAGTTTTGAGGCGCTGATCACCCGACTCGACTGGGTGCTGGCCGAGCCCGACCATGAAGACGACAACCACTGGGTCAACAAGGCCCGGCGGCTGTTTCTTGAGGCCCGCGATCGGCATGGGCTGGAAGATGCGGCAGCGTTCCGAGCCTCGGCATCGATCCTGGCCAACGACCTGGGGCAGATGCGCGTGCGGTTTGACCCCCAGCACTACGTGGTGCCGTCTGCATACCGTGACGACAACAGCGTTCTCTGGACATTCGATCGGCAAGAGGAAGATCAGGAGCAGACGCTGTCGGTCTCGCAGGCGGCCAGGGCCTTGCCCAGGTCGGACCCCGTGCCACCCGGCGCGGACGGTCCGTCATCCGTCCAGGAAGAGGTCGAGCTCGGGCGCTACGTCCATCCGGAGTGGCACCACCGACTGGCCCTGTGGCGCCGGGACTGGTGCACCGTGGTGGAGAAGCTGCCCGCGACGTCGCTGGCCGGCACGGTGTCCAGTCAGCGGGCCTGGTGGTCGCGTGAAGCGCCTCTGTCGATCCAGCGGCTCAGGCGCCTGAGCCGCCGGCATCGACTCAGACGCCAGTGGGAAGGGGACGACATCGACCTCAATGCCGCCATCGATGTGATGGTCGACCGAAGGGCGCGGCTTCAGCCCGAGCCTCGGCTTTTCCTGCGGCCGGGTCGCGAGAGCACCACCTCGAGCATCCTGATCCTGCTGGACCTCTCGGAATCCACCAATGACCTCTCGACGGTGACCGGGCGATCCCTGCTGGACCTGGAGAAACAGGCGGCGTGGATGCTCGCTCAGGCCACCGGCCACTCGGCGGACCGCATCGCGATCCATGGATTCCTGTCCAACACCCGCGCGGAGGTGAGCTATTACCGGCTGCTGGACTGGGATCAGCCGGTCGACGAGCTGGCCTGCAGCCGGGTGATGTCGGTGAGTGCGCGTCACTCCACGCGCCTGGGCGCCGCGCTCCGGCAGGCCACGTCTCACCTGCAGGTCGAGTCGGGCCGATACCGGGGCATCCTCGTCGTCACCGACGGGGAGCCTGCCGATGTCGATGTCTTCGAGCCGGATTACCTGGTCGAGGACGCCCGCATGGCGGTCCAGCAAGCGCAACGCCTGGGCATTCGAACCTTCTGCCTGGCGGTCGATCCCAAGGCCGATCGTTACGTCCGGCGGATCTTCGGCTGGCGCGACTACGGCATCGCCGATGACCCGCACCAGCTTCCAGTACAGTTGCAGCGAGCCTACGTCAGGCTGGCCGCCGGGTGACGACTGCCCTCCATCAACCACCTGACGATTGACCCAGCGCATGCCATTGAATCGATCCATGCCCCTTCAGCCGGCTGTCTTCAGCTGCCTCCAGCTGCCTTTGCGTCCGAGGTCCGCATGATCGAGCGAGATCCCGTACGTGTGGGCGTGCTGTTCTCCGAGACGGGAGTCACCTCCACCATCGGTCTGTCCCAGCTGCACGGCGCCTTGCTGGCGATCGACGAGATCAACGAGGCGGGCGGCATCCACGGCCGCGAACTGGTGCCGGTCCAGTACGACCCCCAGTCCAATCCCCTTCGGTATGCACAGCTGGCCGAGCAGCTCATCCTGCACGACAAGGTCAATGTGATCTTCGGCTGCTACATGTCCAGCAGCCGCAAGGCGGTCATTCCCATCATCGAGAAGTGGAACAAGCTGCTGTTCTATCCCACCCTGTACGAGGGATTCGAGTACTCGGCCAACGTGATCTACACCGGGGCGGCTCCCAACCAGAACAGCGTGCAGCTGGCCGAGTTCATGACCGCCAACTTCGGGGCACGGGTGTACCTGATCGGGTCGGACTACATCTACCCCTACGAATCCAACCGGATCATGGGCGAGCTGGTGCTGCAGCGCCAGGGCAGCGAGAAGCTGGCCGAGCGCTATGTGGCACTGGATGCGACCGAGAAGGACTTTGCCGAGATCATGGTCGACATCCGTCAGAAGCGGCCTGACTTCATCTTCTCCACGGTGGTGGGCGACTCGACGGCAGCGCTCTACCGCGCGTACGCCGACGCTGGATTCGATCCCAAGGTGATGCCCATCGGCAGCCTCACCACGTCCGAGGCCGAGGTCTCCCAGATGGAGCGGGGCCTGGCGACAGGACACTACACATCGGCACCGTATTTCCAGTCCATCGATTCGGCGGCGAACCAGCGTTGCTTGAACAACCTGCGCCGTCGGTTCGGGGAATGCTGCGTGCCCAACCTCTGCTGGGAGGCGTCGTATTTCCAGATGCACATCTTTGCCAACGCCATGCGCCAGTCGGGCAGCGATGACATCACCGAGCTGATGCCGCATGTGCTGGGCAGCGAGTTCGACGCTCCGCAAGGCCGGGTGAAGATCGATCCGACGAATCACCACACCTGTCTGTATCCCCGGATCGGCAGGGTGAATCCGGAGGGGCAGTTCACCATCGTGCGGCAAGCCCGGCGATCGGTGTATCCCGACCCCTACCTGGTCACCCATTCGCTGGGCGACTGGGCAGCCCGGCTGGATGCTCTGGAGTACTGATGGCAGACCGTCCGGAGCACCGAGCACCGCTGCGGGCGACCCCGCAGCAGCTCAAGGAGCTTCGCACGCTGACGGTGGCGGTCATCCACCCGGACGATGCCGACGGCAAACAGCTGACCCAGCAGCTCCAGCGCATCGGTTGCAAGGTGCAGGCCTTCTGGCCGCCTGCCCAGTCGGTCGGCAAGGAGGTCGATGTCGTGTTCGTCGCGGTGCGACCCGACATCCTCAACCTCAACATGGACTGGGCCCATTCTGAAGATGCGCCCACCGTGATCGCGGTGGTGAACTACGAGAACCCCACCATCGTGGAGGTGGTGCTGGGTCTGCAGGCCAAGGCGGTCTTGCCGTCGCCGGTTCGTTCCTTCGGGCTTCTGTCCACGCTGGTCCTGGCCCGCGAAAGCCACAAGGTGGCCAGGACGCTGGCCCGTCGCCTGAAGAAGGTGGAGGCCAAGCTGCTGGGTGTCAGACACATTGCAGATGCCAAGGCCATCCTCATGAAGACGCACCAGGTGTCAGAGACAGAGGCGTATGACCTGATCCGGGATCAGGCGATGACCAAGCGCACCACCACCGAGGAAGTGGCCATGGCGATCGTCGAGGCGCACGAGCTGCTTTCCCTGGCGGTGTCGCCGAAGCCGAGGCCGGGCAGCTGACACGCCGTCCCGGCACCCCGCAAGCGATGTATGGTTCAACTTGTCCCGACCACCGCCATCCAGGAGCCCCCATGAAAACTCTCGAGGATCAGTTGTCCAGCTATGCGGCGTATCACCGTGACCCGAGGAACATCGCGACCCATTTCATCGGCATCCCGCTCATCGTGATGGCGATCACCGTGCTGCTGTCCCGCCCTTCGTTGCCATTCATGGGGCTGGCGATCTCGCCGGCGCTCATCGCGGTGTGCGCTGCCTCTGCCTACTACCTGCGGCTCAGCCGCGGACTGGGGGTCGTCATGGCACTGCTGCTGGGTCTGTGCCTGTGGTTGGGGGCGTGGGCTGCAGCACTGTCAACGCCCGCCTGGCTGTCGCTGGGGGTGGGCGGATTCGTCGTGGGTTGGGTGTTCCAGTTCGTCGGTCACTTCTGGGAGGGTCGCAAGCCCGCTTTTGTCGACGATGTCATGGGGCTGATCATCGGACCGCTGTTTGTGGTCGCCGAGGCGCTTTTCGGCTTTGGACTGCTGAAGGAACTGAAGGGCAGGATCGAGGCCCGGTCCGGGCCCGTCAGGGTCCGCCATGCAGCGGTGCACTGATCGGGCGACGGCCGGGTCTCGGCCTTGAGGCCCCGTCCTGGTGTCCTGCCCGCCGCATCCTCTAGGTGCGGCGCTCGTCCAGCTGCTGCAGCAGTCCTCGCAGCCAGGGCCCTGCCTCCGCACACGACAGGCTCTTCGGGCACACCCGGTACGGCTGCCCGCTGGTGGACGATCGGCTGGCGATGCGGTCGATGAAGGCTTCAGCGGTGTCGACCTCTGCGCCGTAGCGCTCCCATTTGGCCCGCAGAAAGCGGACAGCGTCGCGTGAGCTGGCCCGCCGGCCGTTGCGTTCGAACTGCAGGTCGGTCTGTCGTTCCATGGCCTCCAGCAGGCCCTCGATGCGCTCACGCTCCCTCGTGGGCAACGCCGCAGCAGCGGGGCGGGCCATGACGGCGAGGGCCGCGGCAGCGAGCAGGGCGCGGCGCTTCATGGCCGGCTCTGGCGAATGACCAGGGTCTGCCCCAGGACCGGCAGCACGAAGGCGTCAGGTGGCACACCCAGGCGGTCACGCGCAGCAGGCAGTCCGTCCACCGGCGAGTCGACGGGATCGTCGCAAAGCCGGAAGGTGCCCCAGTGCACGCCGATGGAGCGGCGGCTTTTCACGTCGAGGTGGATGCGCACGGCCTCTTCCTCGTTCACGTGCTGCTGCTGCATGAACCAGCGCGGCAGGTAGCAGCCGACCGGGATCATGGCCAGGTCGAAACCGCCGAAGCGCTGGCCGATCTCGACAAAGTCGGGGGCATAGCCGGTGTCGCCCGCGTAGTACAGGCTGGCCGGTTCTCCGCCCACGGTGGCCTCGACGACAAAGCCGCCCCACAGCGTGGCGCGCCGGTCCCAGGGCGTGCGGCTGGACCAGTGATGGGACGGCACGAAGTGCACAGTGACGTCACCGCCGGGCGCGCGGAGCACCTGGCGGTCCCACCAGTCCATGCGCTGCACCCGGTCGATGCCGGCCTGCGCCATCCAGGTCTCTACGCCCAGTGGGACCACGAACAACGGTGACCCGCCGGCCTGGCGGGCGAGTGCCCGCACGGTACCTTCGTCGAGATGGTCGTAATGGTTGTGGCTGATGAGCACCACGTCGATGCGGGGCAGTCGGGCCAGCGACAGCGGCGCGGGGGTGAGCCGTTTCGGGCCGGCAAAAGAGACCGGTGACGCACGCTGCCCGAGGTGGGGGTCCAGCAGGATGTTCAGTCCGGACACCTGCCACAAGGCCGTGGAATGCCCCAGCCAGGTGACCGTGATGTCCCGACCGGGCTGCTGCAGTCGTTGCAGGTCGGGGGCCTGGCGCAGCACCCGTTCGGGTCGGTCGGGTGGCAGATCTGCCTGCCAGCGTTCCCATTGCCAGCGCCAGAAACTCCCCTGCGCATCGCCATGGGGCGATGCATGGGCGTTGACGAAGCCAACCGGCCGGTGATGGGCACGGGTGGGGTCGTAGGCGGTGTTGGGTGTCGTGCACCCGGTCAGCAGCCACGACAGCAGCAGGGCCGACCACGCGCCCGATCGCAGGCATGCGCGCATCAGAGCATCTCCTGGGGGATCTGGCGCATCAGCGAGAAGCCGATGCGCGTGAGGGCCGGCGTGGACTCGGCCAGCGGCCGGCCGTCGTGCATGCGGGCGATGGCTGCCACGATGGACAAGCCCAGACCGTGGTGGGGCTTGTCCAGCTCGCAGCGTGAGGTGTCCACCCGGAAGAATCGGTCGAACAGCCGGGGCAGCAGATCCTGCGGCACCGGTTCGCCCTGGTTCTCCACCCACAGGCGCACGCCGTCATCCGGGTCCTGATCGAGGTGCACGGTGATCCGCGTGCCGCGGCTGGCATGCCGGATGGCATTGCCCAGCAGGTTGGACAGCGCCCGTTTGATGAGGGGGGCATCCACGGCCGCCTGCTGTTCTCCGACCACCTGCACCGAGAGCTCCGCCTCGCCGAGCGGGGCTTCGTGAAACTCCAGCACCTGGCGGACCAGCTCCGACAGTGCCACGGGCTCACCGCGCCGTGCCTTCACGCCCCGGTCGGCCTGCGCCAGGAACAGCATGTCGTTGACCATGCCGGCCATGCGGTTGAGCTCTTCCAGATTGGACGCCAGGGTGTCGGCCAGTTCGGCCGCCGACCGTTCGCGGCTGAGCGCCAGCTCGGTCTGACCGATCAGGTTGGCCAGGGGCGTCCGCAGCTCGTGGGCCACATCGGCATTGAAGCCTTCGAGCTGCAGGTAGGCCCGCTCCACCCGGCCCATGAGCCCGTTGAACTGGTCGATCACCGGCTGCAGTTCCTCCACCGGCTCGGCCAGGGACAGGCGCTGGTCGAGCCGGCGCACATCGATGGCCCGTGTCTGGTCGGCCACATCGATGAGGGGCCGCAAGCTGCACCTGACCCGCCAGAACGTGCCCCAGCCGGCGAGTGCACCGCCGGCGATCACGAATGCCACCAGCAGCAGCGCCATGCGCTGGCCGGTGCGGGCGTCCTGTGAACAGTCGAGCCAGACCCGGGCCTGCCAGGCTTCTCCCTGGGCCAGGACCATCGTGAAGGCCAGTGACTTGCTGGACCGGGCGGACACGTCGAAGGAGGGCGGCGGGTCCTGGTAGAGCCTGGTGCCTGCCGCGTCCCGCACCTCCACGAAGGTCCCCGGCCGGCGTTCGGCCGACCAGGCCAGCTTGGCCAGGGCTTCGGGCACGCCGCCCCTCTCTTCGCCGGCCCGGGCGATGTCCACCAGCACCTTGGCGTAGTTCTGCAGCTGCTCCTCGTGCTTGGTCTTGAACAGCATCACGTTGACGGCGTAGATGCTCGCCAGCAGCACGCCCAGTCCGACGATGGTCTGCAGCGCGAGCTGCAGCGACAGGCGCCGTCCGATGGAATAGGCGTCGGGGGTCTTCGCGGCACGGGTGTTCATGAGCGCTCCTCCAGCACATACCCCATGCCGCGCACGTTGTGCAGCAGCTTCGGCCGGAACGGGTCGTCCATCTTGGAGCGAAGCCGCCGCACGGCCACCTCCACCACGTTGGTGTCGGAGTCGAAGTTCATGTCCCAGACCTGCTCGGCCAGGGTGGTGCGCGACAGGATCTGGCCCTTGCGGCGCACCAGCAGTGCCAGCAGGGCGAACTCCTTGGCGGTGAGATCCAGCCGTTGTCCTGCGCGCCATGCCTTGCGGCTGATCAGGTCGATCTCGAGGTCGGCCAGGGCCAGCCGGGTGGCTGCCGTCTCGGCATGCTGCGGTCCGCGCCGCAGCAGGGCACCGACACGGGCCAGCAGTTCGGAGAACGCAAACGGCTTGACCAGGTAGTCGTCCGCGCCGGCCTCCAGCCCTTGCACACGGTCTTCCACCCGGTCGCGGGCAGTGAGCATCAGCACCGGTGTCTGGCGCTTCTCGCGCAGGGCGGCCAGCACGCCGAAGCCGTCCACGCCCGGCAGCATGATGTCCAGGATGACCAGCTGGTAGTCGCCCGCCGTGCCCAGGTAGCGGCCTTCGATGCCGTCACGGGCGATGTCCACCGTGTACCCGGCCTCGGACAAGCCGCGCGACACATAGTCCGCCAGCTTCGACTCATCTTCCACGACCAGGATGCGCATGACAGGGGTTTCAGGAGACCAACGACAGGCCGGATTCTCCCGAGGATCGGTGCGGGGCAGGATTACAAACATGTAATCCTGCTGTGCGCCAACTGACAAGGGCGGTTCCTACAGTTCCTCCCATGCCGCGACAACGGCATGTGTCCCCCCTCCACTCTCACAAGGAACTGTCATGAAGATCGCTGCCCGCGCATTCGCTTCCCTCGTCCTCGTCGGCATGGCCGGCGCTGCCATGGCCCAGTCGGCTCCCGCACCCGAACCCAAGACCCGCGCCCAGGTCACCGCTGAAATGCTGGAAGCACGCCGCCTGGGTCTGATGGACACCCAGGTCGAGAACTACCCCCGCCAGGCCACCGCTGCCCAGGCCGAACAGATCCGCCAGGCCGGGCTGAAGGCGGTCAAGGGCCAGACCCAGTTGTCCCTCCGCTGACCTTGTCCGGTTCTCCCAAGGTTGGTCTTGCAGGCGACCCGTTCGGGTCGCCTTTTTTTCATCACGCAGCGGGTCGCACCCGCCGACCCTGGATTGTTCGGGATCTGCAAACAGTGATTCCTGTCCGGGCGTGTTGATGCGGGTGCATGGGGCTCATACAGTGCAGCTCCCGCTCACACCCACACAGCCCTCGACATGAACAGCCCACGCGACGTCGTCACGCCCACCTCCCGCTCCGCCTTGTACGAACGCAATCGCTACTCGCCGGCGATACGCTCCAACGGCTTTCTGTTCGTGTCAGGTCAGGTGGGCAGCCGGGACGATGGCTCACCCGAGCCCGATCTCACCCAGCAGGTTCATCTGGCCTTCCGCCATCTCGACGAGATCCTGGCGGCAGCCGGCTGCAGCTTCTCCGATGTGATCGATGTCACCGTGTTCATGGTGAATCCCGAGCAGAACTTCGAGGTGGCCTGGCCGGTGGTGCAGGCGCACTGGGGCGAGGCGCCGTTCCCGACGCTCACGGGTGTCGGCGTCACCTGGCTGTACGGCTTTCAGTTCGAGATCAAGGTGATTGCCCGGCTGCGGGACTGATCATCCGTGCGCCGGCGGCGGGACTTCGCCGGGGCGCAAGGTCAGCACCTGGAAGCCATCGCGGGTGACGGCCACCGTATGTTCGAACTGCGCCGACAACAGGCCATCTGCGGTCACCACGGTCCAGCCATCGGCTTCGGTGCGGACCGTTGCCTCCCCTTGATTGAGCATCGGCTCGATGGTGAACACCATGCCCTGTCGCAGCCGCAAGCCGGTGCGGGGCTTGCCGTGGTGAAGCACCTGCGGTTCCTCGTGCATTTCCCGGCCGATGCCGTGACCACAGTACTCCCTGACCACCGAGCAACCGTTGCGCCGGGCATGTCGCTGAATCGCGTGACCCACATCACCCAGGGTGGCCCCCGGGCGGACGGCCCGGATGCCCCTCCACATCGCCTCGTATGTCGTCTCCACCAGCTTTCGGGCCGCATCGGAAACCGCGCCCACCAGGTAGGTCTTGCTGGAGTCGGCGATGAATCCGCCCTTCTCCAGGGTGATGTCGAAGTTCACGATGTCGCCGTCCTGGATCCGTTCGGTACCGGAGGGCATCCCGTGACAGACCACGTGGTTGCGCGATGCATTCAAGGCAAACGGATAACCGTACTGCCCTTTGCTGGCGGGGCGTGCACCCAGTTGGCCGACGATGAAGTCGTCGACCCGGTCGTTCACCTCCAGGGTCGACATGCCGATCAGGTTCATGCGATCCAGGTGCTGGAAAACCAGCGCGAGCAACCGGCCCGACTCCGCCATGAGCGCCAGCTCGGAGGGGCCTTTGATCATGGGCTTCTCGGCGCAGGCGCCCTGGGCGACACACCCGCGGTCTTCAGCTCGCGCGTCACCAGGTCATTGAAGCTGACTGTCGGATTCATTTCGCACAACATGCCTATCCTGATCCAGAAGGCTGCCTGAGCGTTGATCGATCGGCAGGACACCGTGGTGGCCCGGCGCAGCTGGTCGTGGAGATCTTCGTCGATGTTTACAATACCCATATACGTATCGTATACGAATCGCATGCACCTTCCCGAAACTTCGTTGGCGCGCCGTGCAGGGCCCATCGCGCTGCTGGGCCTGGCAGGCGTGGTGTCCTTGCTGATGGCTCCGGTGCCGGATGTGCTGCTGGCGCAGGCCCCGGATCTGGCCGCCTGGCCGCCGCTGGCGCAGAAGGGCCTGCTGCTCATCAATCCCGCCTTGCTGGTGCTCGTGTCGGCGCTGGTGGGCGCAGCGCTGGCGCATCGGGTGGGCCTGCACAGCGTGCTGGCGGGGACCGCATTGCCGGCCGGATTCGCCCGCACGGCAGCTCGGGCCGCCAGCCTGGGCGTGGGTCTGGGGCTGCTCCTGGCGGCAGTCGACCGTGCCGTGGCGCCCCTGCTGGGGCCTGCCTGGCAGGCATGGGCCGAGGTTTCTGCCGACGGCACGGCCACCACCCTCATGGGTGTGCTGTACGGCGGCGTGGCCGAGGAGGTGATGCTGCGCTGGTGCGTCATGAGCGCCGTGGCCTGGGCGCTGACACGGGTCTTCCCGTCGGGCGCGCGCGCAGTCTGTCTGCCCGTGGCGATCACCGCTGCCGCGCTGCTGTTTGCGGCCGGCCATCTGCCGGCCCTGGCCGCTCAGGTCGAGCTTTCCACGGCCATCGTCCTGCGAACCCTGCTGCTCAACGCGGTGGCAGGACTGGTCTACGGCGGGCTGTTCTGGCGCTACCACCTTGAGGCAGCGATGGTGGCGCACGCAGCAACGCACCTGGGCATGGCCGGGTGGCGCCTGCTCGCGGCCTGGCCATGACAACGGCCGCCGGTCCTGCCGTCACCTCGGCCACAGGTGCCCCCATGCCCCCGGACAACGCCGACCTCACGCAGCCGCTCCAGGAGCTGGTCGCGCTCCTGCTGCAATGGTCGCCCAGGGAAGGCGTGAACCCGACGCCGCTGCCCGGCGTGCAAGCCATCCGCGTGTCGCGGCCGGGTGACGAGCTGGCGCATGCCTTGCACCAGCCGGCGATCTGCCTGATCGCGCAGGGCGCCAAACGGGTCATGTTGCAGACCCGTGTCTACGACTACGACCCCAGCCGGATGCTGGTGTTCACGGTGGACATGCCGATCAGTGCGCAGGTCACGCGTGCGTCCGCTGACCAGCCCTACCTGTGCTTCCGGCTGGACATCGATCCCGTCCTGGTGGCCGACATCGTGGTTCAGAGCCGCATGAAGCTGTCGGGCACACAGCGGGACCCGTGCGGCCTGTACCTCGCGCCCACCTCGGCAGCGCTGCTCGACGCCGTGCTGCGTCTGATGCGGCTGGCAGACCAGCCCGACGACGCGGCCCTTCTGGCGCCACTGGCCATCCGCGAGATCCTGTTCCGGGTGCTGCAGGGTCCTGAAGGACACAGGCTCGTTGCGGTGGCCACCGGCGAGTCGCACGCCGGCCGGATGGCCCGGGCCATCGGAGAAATGAAGTCGGATCTCCAGGCGCCGTTGCACGTCGACCAGCTGGCCAGGCGGCTGCACATGAGCCCTTCCTCGTTCCGCCAGCGGTTCCGGGCGCTCACCACCATGAGCCCGCTGCAGTACCAGAAGCAACTCCGGCTCCAGGAGGCCAGACGCCTCATGCTGGCTGCCGGCATCGACGCCGCCACGGCATCCCATCGCGTGGGTTATCAAAGCCCGTCGCAGTTCAGCCGGGAATACAAGCGGCAGTTCGGCCGCTCTCCAGCCCGCGACATCCGGCAGCTGCAGCAGACCGGACCGGACGACACGGCCCGCTAGGCCCTGCGGCTGCGCCGTGCGGCGCGCACATTCGGGCAAGTTTTCCGGTGTTTCCGGCTACCGCCACGGGCCGCGCCCTTCCTAGACTGGGCCCATGTTCAACCATGTCGGGAAGGAAGCATGTGCAAGGTCTGGTTCATCACGGGAGCCGGTCGGGGCATCGGTGCCGCGATCGCGCGCAGCGCACTCGAGGCGGGACACCAGGTGGTCGCCACCGGCCGCCACACGGAACACCTGGAGAACACCTTTGCCCCGTATGGCGAAAGGGTCCTGTGTCTTCCGCTGGACGTGACCTGCGAGGCACAGTGCGCGGCGGCGATCGTCCAGGCCACCGACTGGTTCGGACGTATCGACGTGCTGGTCAACAACGCCGGTTACGGCCAGCTGGGCCTGTTCGAGGAGATCCCCGGCCCGGCCATCGTCGACCAGTTCCAGACCAATGTGTTCGGCCTGATGCAGGTCACGCGGGCCGCGCTGCCACAGATGCGTCGTCAGCGCAGTGGCCACATCGTCAACATCGCGTCCATCGGTGGCTTTCGCGGCTTTGAATCGTCGTCCATCTACTGCGCCGCGAAGTTCGCTGTCGAAGGGTTCTCGGAGTCGTTGGCACTGGAGGTCGCCCGTTTCGGGATCAAGGTCACGATCGTCGAGCCGGGCTTCTTCCGCACGGACTTTCTGGATGCCTCGTCCGTTCGCTACGGGGGTGCACCGATCGCTGACTACGACGACCCGCAGGGAGCGGCGCGTGTCGGCTACGAGGCCTGGAACCACCGGCAGCCTGGCGATCCTGCCAGGCTGGGACAAGCGCTGGTGAAACTGGCCGAGCTGGATGAACCTCCCCTTCACTTCCTGGCCGGCTCGGACGCCGTGACCTTCTTTCTGGATACCTTCGCCCGTCGCCAGAGCGACGTGGCGAAGAACATCCTGCTGTCGGCGTCCACCGATTTCCCGCCGGTGTGACGGGGTTCAGCGCACGCCGGCCCGGGCTTCAGTTCTGGAGGAAGTCCAGCAGATCCCGGTTGAAGCGGTCCTTGTGCGTGTCGGTCAGGCCATGCGGCGCGCCGGGGTACACGATCAGCCGGGCGCCCTGGATCCGTGCCGCAGAGGCCTTGCCCGAGATGTCCAGCGGCACGATCTGATCGTCGCTGCCATGAATCACCAGCGTCGGGACATCGAACTTCTCCAGGTCCTTGCGGAAATCGCTGGCGGAGAAGGCGGCGATGGAGTCGTAGGTGTTCTTGTGGCCCGCCTGCATGCCCTGGGCCCACCAGCTGTCGATCAGGCCTTGGGAGACCTGGGCTCCCGGGCGGTTGAAGCCGTAGAACGGGCCGGACGCCAGGTCCCGGTACAGCTGCGACCGGTTCTCGAGCGACGCCTTGCGGATGCCGTCGAACACCGCCAGCGGCAGACCACCCGGGTTGTCGCGGGTCCGCAGCATCATGGGCGGCACGGCGCTGACCAGCACGGCCTTCTTGATGCGGGCGGTGCCATGCCGACCGATGAAGCGCGCCACCTCGCCGCCGCCGGTGGAGAAGCCGACCGCGGTGACGTCCTTCAGGTCCAGCGCCAGGATGACGGCGGCCAGGTCGTCGGCATAGTGGTCCATGTCGTTGCCGGTCCACGGCTGGCTGGACCGGCCATGACCACGGCGGTCGTGTGCGACCACGCGGTAGCCCTTGTCGGCCAGGTGGATCATCTGCGACTCCCAGCTGTCCGAACTAAGGGGCCAGCCGTGGCTGAACGTGACCACAGGGCCATCCTTCGGCCCCCAGTCCTTGTAGTACAGACGGACGTTGTCACGGGTCACGATGTAGTTCCCGTCAATGGAAGCCGCAGCCGCAGTGGATGCGGCGGTCGAGGGCTGGGCAGCATGCGCGGGCAGTGCCGTGTGCATGACCATGGCGAGCATCGAGGCGGCGAGGATTCGGCGGTTGAAGTTCATGGTGGTGTTGTCCTGTGTGGTCGGGTGGAAGGGGCGGGGTCACTCGGCGATGACGAGCGTCACGTCGATGTTGTTGTTGGTGGCGTTGGAGTAGGGACACACGATGTGGGCCCTCTCCACCAGCGGCTGCAGTACGTTGCGGTCCATGCCGGGGGCGAAGATGGACAGCTCTGCTTCGATGCCGAAACCGGTGGCGATCTGTCCGATGCCGACCTTGGCCGTGATGGCCGTGTCGGGCGGCAGCGCCACCTTCTCCTTGCCGGCCACGAACTTCAATGCGCCCAGGAAGCACGCGGAGTAGCCCGCAGCGAAAAGCTGTTCGGGATTGGTGCCGGCGCCGCCAGCGCCGCCCAGTTCGCGCGGAGTGGACAGCTGGACGTCCAGGACGCTGTCGGACGAGGTGGCACGTCCCTCGCGCCCGCCTGTGGCGGTGGCGGTGGCCGTGTAGAGGATCTTTTCAATGGACATGGCAATGGCTCCTGATCGGGGTGGGGTGGTGCCGGGCGACTGCCGCCCGGTGAAGACAAATGTGCCCCGGCTGGCCGTACGATTGGTGATGTAAAGTCCTTGATAGTTGACCTGGAGTACTGAATGAGCGATCGACTGGCGGCCCTGATGACGCACTTCCCGGTGTCGGCGCAGGTCTTCAATGCCGGGCCCCTGTGCGGGATCAACACGCTGGAGAGCGACGGCACCCATGGCCAGCTGCACCTGGTGCGCAGTGGCACGATGACCGTGAGACATGGCCGGTCGGTCCTGGAGATCGACCAGCCCGCCGTGCTCCTTTTTCCGCGGCCGCTGACCCACCAGTTCATCTCCGATGCCGTGCACGGCGCGGACGTGGTCTGCGCGAACCTGCGTTTTGATGGCGGCGAGGACAACCCGATCGCCTCGGCCTTGCCCGATGTCGTGTGCCTGCCGCTGAAGGATGTCGGCGGGTCGGCGCCCGTGCTGGCCCTGCTGTTCGAAGAAGCCTTTGATCAGCGCTGCGGGCGCACCGCGCTGGTGGAGCGGCTGTTCGAAGTGGTGATGATCCAGCTGCTTCGCCAGCTGATGGAGAGTGGCGCGATCAGGGGTGGCCTCATCTCGGGTCTGGCCCATCCCCGGCTGAGGCACGCGCTCGTGGCCATGCACGAGCAGCCGGCCAGGGAATGGTCTCTGCTGGAGCTGGCTGCGGTGGCCGGCATGTCCCGCAGCGTGTTTGCCTCGACCTTTCGCGCCACCGTCGGCACCACGGCAGGACAGTACCTTCAAGGCTGGCGGATCCAGATGGCCCGCACGGCGCTGCGGCGTGGACGCCCTCTCAAGCTGATTGCTGCCGAGGTCGGATACGGCAGCGAGGCGGCACTCTCCCGGGCCTTCAAGGCCCAGACCGGCGAGTCGCCCCGTGAGTGGAAAGGCCACCGGCTCATCCAGGCCGGCCTTCAGCCGCCGACGGCTTCGCCCCGCGGGTGAAGGTCAGCCCTTCGAAGGGGTGGTGCCCAGGCTCTTGCGCAGACGGGGCACCAGCCAGTCGAGCAAGGCGCGCACGCGTGTGGGCATCAGACGGTCCGGCCGGTACAGGATGTTCACCGGCAGCGGTCCGGTCTCGTGGTCGGACAGCACGGTCTTCAGCGCGCCCGATGCCAGGCCTGCACGCGCCTGGTACTCCAGCAGCGAGGCCACCCCGACCCCGGCGATGCAGGCATCGACGGACGTCTCGATCTGGTTGGTCACGAACACCGGCCTCACCGGCACTCTGACGATGCGCCCCTCCAGGCTGAAACGCCAGTCCGGGTCGGGACCGCTGCCCTTGAAGCCGATGCATCGGTGGTCGAGCAGGTCCTGCGGCCGCCGCGGCGTTCCGTGCCGGCGCAGGTAGGCCGGGCTGGCGCAGCAAATCCGGCGGACCGATCCGGCGGGCACTGCCACGAGCGGAGAGTCCGGCAACACCCCGATCCGCACCGCCAGGTCGAGACCTTCCTCCAGCAGGTCCACCACCCGGTCCAGCAGCAGCAGCTCCACGGAAACATCGGGATGCTGCTTGAGGAACGAAGTCACCAGGGGAGCCACGTGCAGGCGGCCGAAGGTGACCGGCGCCGTCAGCGCCAGGCGTCCGCTCAGGGCGCCTTTCTGCTCGCCCAGGGCGGCGTCCGCTTCGTTGACGGCGGCCAGGATGTGGCGACAGCGCTCCGCATAGTCACGGCCTTCCGGGGTCAGTGACAGACGCCGGGTGGTGCGGTTGAGCAGTCGGGTTCCCAGCGATTGCTCCAGCGCAGCCAGCGATCGCACCACCGACGTGAGCGAGGTGCCGGCCGCGTCTGCTGCGGCCGTCAGGCTGCCGGTATCGACGATCCGGACGAACGTTGCAATGGCCTTGAGCTTGTCCATCAGCAGGTGATTGGTGCGATCGGTGGAGTTTTCATGTGCGATCCGGTCTATTTATCTCACGGACCGCCATAAAGATCATAGGGGCCATGAACACCACCCCCACCGCCCCCTTGATCTGCCCCGTCCACGCCACGGCCTACGAACACGTCGGCATACGCGTGTCGGATCCCGACCGGGCCCGACGCTTCTACGAGCGCCTGGGCTTTCGCGAGGAACTGCGCTTCGATGACTACGCCAACGAGATGGCAACGCCGGCGGGCGTGCGCATCAACCTGGTCTTCAATGCGGCCACCCGCACCGACGCCACCAACGTGCTGCAGGACGGGCCGGTGAAGCTGCCGGGCATCACGCACGTGGCCTTCGTCGTGGACGACCTCGATGCCCTGGTGACCTGGCTCCAGGCTGCCGGGATCGCCATCACCGAAGGACCCGGGCCGATCGGTCCGCGCCGCGTGGGCCTGTTCTTCCGGGACCCGGACGGCAACGTCCTTGAATTCAACCAACTTCTGTGAGGACACCATGATCCATCTGTACGACGTCGAACTCTCCGGCAACTGTTACAAGGTGCGGCTGCTGGCGGCACTCGCCGGCATCCCGCTGGCGCTGTGCCCCGTCGACCTGGCGGCCGGCGAGCAGCTGAGCGAACCGTTTCGAGCCATGAACCCCTGGCGCCAGGTGCCTCTGCTGGTCGATGACGGTCTCGTCCTGCGGGACTCGCACGCCATCCTGGTGTATCTGGCTGCGCGTCACGCCCCCGCAGGCTGGTGGCCCGCCGATGCCGCTTCCCAGGCCCGGATCGTGCAATGGCTGTCCACCTCGGCCGGCGAGATCCAGCATGGCCCGGCCTCGGCCCGTCTGGTCGAGAAGTTCGGCTACCAGCTGGACCACGCAGAGGCCGTGCGGCGCAGTGCGGTCGTCCTGCCATTGATCGATGACCACCTGGCCAGCCGCGACTGGCTGGAGCTCGACCGTCCCACCGTGGCCGACTGTGCCTTGTTCCCGTACATCGCATGGGCGCCGGAAGGCCGCATCGGGCTCGAACCGTACCCGGCCATCCGTGCCTGGATCGACCGGATCAAGGCGCTGCCGGGATTCCTCACGGCTCCCGGGATCTGACATGGATCGGCGTGCTCGCCGGCAGGCGCTCGCCCACCACCTCCACCACCCAGTCGACAAAGGCGCGCAGCTTGGCGCTGACATACCGGTTGGGTGGGTAGGCCAGGTACAGCGGCTGGGGGGTGCCGTGCCATGCTTCCAGCACGCGCACCAGTTCTCCCCGTGCGACGTGTTCGTGCGCCATGTAGGTGGGCAGCCGCAACACGCCGAGTCCGGCCAGACCCGCGGCCAGGCAGGCGTTGCCGTCATCCAGTGACACCCGATGGCGGCCTTGCACGGTCACGCCTTCACCGCTCCCGTCGTGCATCACGAAGGGCTCCACGCGGCCCGAACGGTTGCTCAGGAATCCGACGACGCGGTGCTCCGGGTTCTCCAGATCCCCGGGATGCTCGGGCATCCCGTGCCGTTCCAGGTAGCCGGGCGCTGCGTAGGCATGGAACTGCAGCTCGCCGACACGGCGTGCGATCAGCGAAGGGTCCGTGATCTCCCCGGCGCGGATGACGCAGTCCACGCTGTCGCCGATCAGATCCACCATCCGGTCGCTCACCCCCATGTCCAGCTGGATGTCGGGGTGTCGGGCATGAAAGCCCGGCAGTGCCGGCACCAGCACGAAGCGCGCGAGCGGGCTGGGCACGTCCACGCGCAGGCGTCCACGCGGCGAAGCCCGGGCCGTGGACAGGCTGGTCTCGGCGTCATCCAGCTCGGCCAGGATGCGCAGCACACGCTCGTAGTAGGCCGCGCCGTCGGCCGTCACCGCCACCTTGCGCGTCGTCCGGTTGAGCAGCTTCACGCGCAGGTGCGCCTCCAGCTGCTGGATCTGCTGCGTCACGCTGGCCTTGTTCACGCGCAGCGTCTCTGCGGCGCGGGTGAAGCTGCCCGTCTCGACCACACGCGCAAATGCCTGCATCGCATCGAATCGATCCATGGGGGTCCTCGTGTTGCAGCGACGGGCTCCAGGGTGGTGGGTTCAGCGCGCGTTGGCAAGACCCCGCTCTCGAAACAGCTCCTGGAGTGCCTGCGAGGCCTCGATGGCGCGGGGAAAGCCGGCAGGCACCGTGACCAGGTACACGATTTCCTTGAGCTCAGCGGGGTCCACCCCGGCATTGAGCGCATACGCCGCGTGCACCTTGAACTGCTGGCGCATCCCCAGAGAGGCAAACGCCGCCATGGCCGCCAGCTGTCGGGTGCGCACGTCGAGCTGGCTACGGCCCCACACCTCGCCCAGCGCATAACCGGCCGTGGCCTCGGCCAGAAAGGGGAAGTCCTGGCGCATGGCTTCGAAGATGGGTTGTGGTTGCCCGTTGTTCAGGCTGCGCAGCACCTCCTCGCCTCGGGCGACCCGGGTCTCCGTCGTCGGCGGGTCGGTCCGGGCCAGCAGGGCCGTGCAGGACAGCAGCAGGGCTGCGCCCATGCAGGCTCTGAGCTTGGCGCGTGTGGGGTACGTCCGGATCCTGAAAGATGGGGTGTGCATGCGGCCTCGCCTGAAAAAAATCAGGTGGATGATGAGCCGCGAGGCCCGGTCGGGCTTGCCTGAAACAGCACACTCCTTGCCCATTCGGATCCGGCGGTGCAACAGCAAAAAAGCCCCTGCAGTGGCCTGCAGGGGCTTGGGTGTCGCTGGCGGTGGAGGTAGACCGCCACGAACGTGTATCAATTCTGTCGAGCGAGCAGTAAATCGCGTTCGCCGTACATACATAAAAGAAAGCGTGCAAGTTTGGCCGACTGTGGTCTCCGTGGACGATGGCGGATGTCTCAAAATTCTTGTACCAGCGCTGGAACGAGCTCAGCGACCAGCTATTCAAAAAAATGCGCGCGCGTGTGCCCGCGCGCGCAAAAAAGGAAATCTGGGGCTGAGTCCAGCAAGCGGGTCTGGGAATGCCCTGCCGGTAGACGTACGCCCACGCTCAAAATTTTCGGGACATATGCTGCTGCGGTCTGTTTCAGCGCGACACGAGCCAATGCTTACTTCGTCCGGGCGTATTTCCGGAAATGCCCCGGCACCTCTCTGTAGCCGACCATCAGCAACTCCAACCCTGCGCGAGGCGCTCGTGCCAGTGCAAAGTCGATGGCATCGGTGATCCAGGCCTGGTTGTTGCCAAAGGCTCCACCACCTAGCCCAGTCAACAGGACCCTTCTGGACTTCCCTTTGGACGCGTCAGCCAAAGCGGCGAGTAGAGTCGCCTCATAGGCCGCTTCGAGCACCAGGCGAGCCAGAGGCTCCCAGTGCTCGGGTTCGATCCGGTTGTAAGCCACCGGCACCGCGGAGCAATAGACCTGACTGACCTGATGCCGTTTTTCCGGCGGCATGTCGGTGACGTCTACGTCGCGATGCCATCCCACCTTGATCAGACGGCGAAGGCGATCCCGCTGAGATTCACCGGTCCCGCGAAGGTACGAGGCGACAGCCTTTAAACCTTCGGGTTTGGCCATGGTGTAGCCGTTGCGCATGGTCCAGAAGGAGGAGGCTGGCAGCCCCAGGGTGCTCGCCAGCTCTTCCTCTAGTGCGTCCAGGGCATTGAGCTGCCGCGTCGCCGACTGGCCCAACTGCCCATCAATCGGAACCAGGTAGTTACGCCAGATGGTTCCGGCGCCTGCTGCGATGGCGCAGGCGGGCCCCTGGGTGCGGTCATGGACGTAGCGCGTTACGCCCTTCTCAGGAGAAACATCCGGCCCCACCATCTCCAGCGAGTTGAACTGCGATGCAACCTGAAACGTCGCACCTGCATTTTCAGGATCGCTGTGCAAGGCGCGTGCATCGCCCAGAACGACGCGCACGCTGTTGGGACCCATATCTGCTCCGCTCGCAACCTGCCGAAGCTCTTCCAGCGAAATCAAGGAAAAGTGACCAAAGGAGTGGCCATGACCATCCCGTTTGGAGATGATCTGGTTATCTCGAACCAGCAAACTCTGTTGAGTCCTCTCGTAGCTTTCCTCTGTGAAGCCGGTGATGTCGGCGAACCAATCTGTATGCGCGTTCATGGAGTGTTGGGGTGCCCTGAGGTCGAAGCCCTGTAGGACAGGGAAGTTGAAGGAGCGCCATAGTCAATGGACGGGCTCGATCCTCCAAGCATCGATAACCCGTACCTCAAGGTGCAGATGTAAAGAACAGGCATCAAGTGATGCAGCGCCACCGATGCAAGTGTTCAAGACGACCACTCAGATCGAGTGCCAACAGAGGGCATAACTCCCTCCAACCAGGCTGTCGTCATGCCAGTCCCGATGTACTAGAGGTCACAGCTGACCTATCTCGCCTACTTCACCGCCAGGGAGAAGCACATGAGCGAACGTTGGTGTAGCGGCTGCGGGCAAATGTTCTCACCCCGCCCTCAGAGTCCAAGGCAGGCTTATTGTTCGACCAAGAGCTGTCAGGTGGCAAGAAAGCTCCTATGGCAAAAGACCAAGCGTAAAAGTGATCATGACTACGCCGAGAACCAGAAGAAGGCTGCAGCCGCGTGGACCCAGCGCAATCCTGAGCACTGGCAGCGCGCAAGGAGTGCAAGAAAGCAGGCTCAAGATCAGGCAGGCGAATCAGCGAGTCAACTGTTCACGAGACTCATCGTCAGTCTGTTGAGGTTGTTTGAGTACGCGTCATCACAGCTCAAAGGCACTGAATCCAACCATCCAGGCGAATCTCCGATACCGCTCCATTGTGAAATCACCATCGCACAGGCCGGTGAGCCGCCTGTCAGTGTGACCATGCGCGTCGAGCTTGATTTCAAGCGGCACAAGTCTTCACCAAAAGCGCCGCAAGAGACGACTTGATAGCAGTGCCGATCCTGCGCTGATAACTTTTCAGTCGTGCTGTATGGCAATGCGAGGTGATTCCACCTGGGTTGCACAGACGGCGGTCGGAGAGGGCGTATGCCGCATCCTGGTACTCCAGACTCAACCGGACTCACCCCCGCTGCAGCCTATGTGCGCATGTCCACAGAGCATCAGCAATACTCCACGGACAACCAGCGCGACAGGATCCTGGCCTATGCCCATCAACGGGGGATGGAGGTCGTGCGCACATTCGCAGACGAGGGCAAGAGTGGGCTGAGGATCGATGGCCGTGACGCCCTCAAAGGCCTGATCAGAACGGTGGAGTCCGGTGCTGCAGACTTCAGCGTCATCCTGGTCTATGACGTCAGCCGCTGGGGCAGATTTCAGGATGCGGACGAGAGCGCCTACTACGAGTACGTTTGCAGGCGAGCCGGGATCCAAGTGATTTACTGTGCCGAGCAGTTTGAGAACGACGGCTCTCCAGTCTCGACCATCGTCAAGGGTGTGAAGCGGGCGATGGCGGGTGAGTACAGCAGAGAGCTTTCATCCAAGGTTTTCGCCGGTCAGTGTCGTCTCATCGAGATGGGCTACCGCCAAGGTGGGACTGCCGGGTATGGGCTTCGTCGGGTGCTACTCGATCAGACGGGTCAGGAGAAGGGCGCGCTCAAGCGCGGTGAACATAAGAGTCTTCAGACCGACCGGGTGATTCTTCGTCCCGGACCCACAGGCGAGACACAGATCGTTCAGAACATCTACACCTGGTTTATCGAAGCGGGCTTGGGTGAGAAAAGCATTGCAGAGCGTTTAAACGCAGCCGGTATTCCTGCAGAACGTGGAGGTCCTTGGACTCGGGGCTTAGTCCATGGCGTTCTTACCAATGAGAAGTACATCGGGAATAACCTCTTCAACCGAACCTCGTTCAAGCTCAAGAAGCTCCACGTAGTCAACGCCCCGGAGATGTGGATCCGCAAGGAAGGCGCATTCGAGCCACTGGTCGACAAGGCGACTTTCTACACAGCACAAGGGATCATCCGCAGCCGATATCGGCGCTTTTCTGACGAGGAGTTGCTGGTCAAGCTCAAGTCCTTGCTGGACCAGAAAGGATTCCTATCCGGGTTCGTGATCAACGAATCCGATGGGATGCCGCCCGCATCAGCATACGCGAGCAGGTTTGGCAGCTTGATTCGGGCCTACGGCCTGGTGGGCTTTCAACCACTGCGAGATTACCGGTACCTTCACATCAACAGGGTGCTTCGCCGCCTGTACCCCGAAATCGTCAAGACGACCATTGCGTCTATCCATGAGCTCCATGGGCATGTTCACCTGGACGAGCAATCTGATCTGCTGACCATCAACTCCGAGTTCACTGTATCCATGGTCCTTGCCAGATGCGAGAGCACAGAGGCAGGACGCAGGCACTGGAAGGTTCGCATGGACGCCGGACTCGATCCTGATGTCACGGTTGCCATCCGCCTGGATCCTGAGAACCAGGTCCCATTAGATTACTACCTGCTGCCTCGCTTGGAATCCGCCGCCAATCGTCTACGACTGAGGGAGAACAACAGTTTTGAGCTGGAGGCGTTCCGGTTCGAGAGCCTCGAGTACCTCTACCAGATGGGCGCGCAGATTCACCTGCGCAAGTTGGCATGAGCAAACCAGTGGATGGAAAAGAGGTTCGGATCATTCCGATCGGTAGGATCGCGGTGCTTAACCCGAGAGAGCGAAACGTTGAAATCTTCGCTGAGATCGTGGAGAGCATCAAAAGCGTGGGTCTCAAGAAGCCGATCACAGTCACTTCGAGCATCGGTGAGGATGGGGTCGAGAGCTTCAAGCTCGTCTGTGGCGAGGGCAGGCTCAGAGCATTCACGCAACTCGGCCAAACCCAGATTCCTGCGATCGTGGTTCAAGCATCCGAGGAAGATGCGTTCATCATGGGTCTCGCGGAGAACCTGGCCAGACGCCGGTACAGACCTCTAGAGCTGATAACCGGCATCAGGTTGCTGAACTCAAAGGGGTACTCGCCATCCGAGATTGGTCGTAAGACAGGATTGTCCAGGGAATACGTAGCCAATCTTGTTCTGTTGATCGAGAAGGGGGAGGAGCGGATCCTAGCTGCCGTAGAGGCTGGACACCTGCCCATCAAAGCAGCCATTGAAATCATCGAGGCTGGAGTAGATGACAAGGCGCTGCAGCTCACGCTGCATGAGGCCTACGTCTCTGGGGAGCTCCGCGGCCAACAGCTTCTGGAGGTTCGTAAGGTACTCCAGCAACGGGCGCAGTATGGGAAGGCTTGCGGAGGGGCTGGATCTCACAAAAGGTCACCCATAACTCCCAGCGGACTCGTGCGTGCCTACCGCCAAGAGGTCGAGCGTCAGCGATTGGTCGTGCGCCGAGGCGCCCAAGCCCAGGAGCGATTAATGGTGGTGGTCAGCGCCATGCGCACCTTGCTCGCCGACGAGAATTTTGTGACCCTGCTGCGAGCAGAGGGATTGGAAACGCTGCCCAAGTACCTCGCAGAGCGGATCTCACCAGCTTATCAAGGGGGCCGACGATGAATCCTGTCTCCCTGGGCTTTCTCCCGAAGGTGATTGAGGTGCAGCTCGATAACTTGCTGCCACTCAAGGTGTTTGCAGTCACCCT